>NZ_JARUXV010000001.1:1975061-2148196 GCF_031450975.1 Caballeronia sp. LZ065 | reverse complement strand
GGACCGTGAAACGACTCCACGCCGATGATAGTGCGGATCACCCGTGTGAAAGTAGGTAATCGTCAGGCTCCTCATGCTACAAACAAAAACCCCACCCCACCAAGGTGGGGTTTTTGCGTTTCAGCGCGCACATTCGAACCGCCTGGATGTCGGCACTTTCCCCGCACCTCATCCCACATTTCCTCCCCTCAGCGCGCTTTCCGCACGCCTCTTGCCGTTTACCTTCCCGCAACAGATACTGTATAAATATACAGTAAAACCACAGGCCGTCGGATGCTCAAGCCCTGGGCAGATCCGAGCATTTGCGGACGGGGAAAGCTCATGGGTGCCGCACTTTCATTGCTCGATATCGGGCTGACATCGCATCTGCAGCGTCAACTCTGGCAGGGCAGTCCGATCAACGATCCCGAATCGAACGTCGTTTCGAGCGGCCATCGGATGCTCGATCTGCTCTTGCCCGGCACTGGCTGGATGCCGGGCATGGTCACCGAACTGCTGATCGAAGAGAGCGGCATCGGGGAAATCAGGCTGCTCGCGCGCACGCTCCGCGAGTTGACAGTCAGCAAAGGCCGGTCGGTCATCTTCGTCGCTCCTCCCTGGACACCCAACTTCGCTGCCCTCAAGGCAATGAACATCGCCGTGAACAAGCTCGTCTGGGTCAAGGCGCCGGAAGAGCACACGCTGTGGGCAGCGGAGCAATCGCTGAAACAGGAAGGCATCGGCGCCGTGTTGGTCTGGCTGCCGCAAGTGCGTCCCGAGGCGCTGCGGCGTCTGCAGGTCGCGGCTCAGGAAGCGCAGTCGCTGGCGTTTCTGTTCCGGCCGCTCAAGGCGGCCCGGCAATCGTCGGCGGCGCCATTGCGCATGATCTGCAAGCCGTGCCTTCCCGCGCACGCCCAGACCATGAACCGTCGCGAGTGGATGCAGGCCGTCATGCTGGAAATCGACATCATCAAGCGGCGAGGTCCATTACTGGGCAAGCCGTTGCAATTGAGCTTGCCGCTGCAGTTGCCCGCGCTGCCCGAACACATTCGCCGCGCACATCTGAGCAGGAAAGCACGAGAGGTCAAACATGTTGTGGATAGCGGTGACATTGCCGCTTTTATCGCTCGAAGCAGTCAGGCCGCCCTCGATGCCCTCAGCATCGGCCAGCCCGATTTCGCCTGGAGCGGCATCGGCGAATGATGCCGGCGGCCTCGACGATCCCGAGCAGCCCTGTTTCGCGCTCGCCGATCACGCCCGCATCCTGATGCCCGATCTCGCCGCGTTCCGGCTCGGCGTGCGTCCCGGCAGCACGCGCTCGCATGCGTTCGCGCTCGCGCCGCGCCTGACCCTGCTCGCCGTCGATCTGAACGCCGAGCAGCACGCCCTCGAAGCCGTGGCGCTGGCGCTGCTCGCGTTCACGCCCAAGGTCGTGCTGGCGCATGCGAACACCGTTTTGCTGGAAGTCGGCGCGAGCATGCGTCTCTTCGGCGGATTGCGCGCCTTGCTGTCGAAGACCGCGGCGACGATCAAGGGCTGCGGTTTCACCTCGCGCATGGGCTGCGCGCCGACGGCCTGGGGCGCGTGGCTGCTCGCGCACGCCCGCACGCGGCGGGTCGCACGGCGGGTGCGCATCGTGAAGGAAACGACGCTCGTGCAGGTGCTCGATACCTTGCCCGTATCGCTGGTGCCGTCGGCGCATTCGCATGGCGACGTGTTCGAGCAGATTGGCTGCGCAACGCTCGCTGATTTGCGCCAGCTGCCGCGCAAGGGCATCGCGCGCCGCTTCGGGCCGGGCATCCTGCAATGGCTCGCGCAGGCATACGGGCAGGCGCCCGATCCACGCGAGGCGTTCTGCGCGCCGGCATCGTTCGAGGCGCGGCTCGAGTTGCAGGCGCGCGTGGAAAGCGCCGATGCCTTGCTGTTCGCCGCACGCCGTCTCGTGCTGCAGCTGGCCGGTTGGCTGAGCGCGCATCACGCGGCGGTCAGCGAGTTTTCGTTCCTGCTCGAACACGAACTGGCCGCACGTCATGCGCCGAAGACATCGACCTTCAAGGTGACGTGGGCCGTACCGACACGCGATGCCGAACACATCCTCTGGCTGCTGCGCGAAAAGCTCAATCAGACGACGCTGGTCGCGCCGGTGATCGAGATGAAGCTGCTGGCCGACAAGGTCAGCGAGCACGCGCCGCCGCCCGACACGCTGTTTCCGCTGCCCGGCTCCGAGAGCGATTCGCTGGCGCAGCTGCTCGAGCGTCTGAGCGCGCGGCTGGGCGCGGAGAACGTGGTGCAGCTGGTCGAACATGACGATCATCGTCCGGAGGCGGCGATGACGGTCGAGGCGTACAAGACGGCGAGCGCAAGCAAGCCAAAGCGCAAGAAGAAGCAAACTGAAAAGACTGCTGAACCCGTCGAGCCAGCCGACACAGAAGCCGAAACCCAACCCGACGCGCCTCTCGAACTGCCGGATCGAGCGGTGCCTTCGCAGCCGCGTCCGGCGTGGATCCTCGATACCCCGCAGAAGCTGATGTTGCGCAACGAGCGGCCGTTTTACCGGCGGCCGTTGAAGCTGATCAGCCGGACGGAGCGTATCGAGGCGGGCTGGTGGGACGGCAACGGCGTGCAGCGCGATTACAACGTCGCCGGGGACGATCAAGGCCGCATGTTCTGGGTCTATCGCGAGCGCCTGACCGGCTTCTGGTTCCTGCACGGATTTTTTGGATGATGCCGCGATGGACGACGATCTGAACGACATCATCGGCTTGGGCGAAGGCGACGAAGGCGACGAGGGCGAGGGCGCAGGCAACGAAAAGCGGACCTTCCTCGGTTCGATGTCGGCCTCCGCGCTGCTGCCCGACTATGCGGAGCTGCATTGCCTGAGCAACTTTTCGTTCCTGCGCGGCGCGTCGCATCCGCAGGAACTGGCTGCCGCCGCGCTTGAGCATGGCTATACCGCGCTCGCGATCACCGACGAATGCTCGCTCGCGGGCGTCGTGCGTGCGCATGCGGCGATCAAGGACATCGAAGCGCAAGCGGACGCGGCCGCGAAAGCCGCCAGCGAGGCCGGCGAGCCACCGCCGAAAAGGCAGCACCTGAAGCTGATCATCGGCAGCGAACTGCATCTGACGGACGCCGATGGCAATCCCTTCTGCACACTCATTGCGCTGGCGACGAATCGTGACGGTTACGGCAACCTGTCCGAACTGATTGCGCTGGCGCGCTCGCGTTCCCCGAAGGGCCGCTATCAACTCGGCCCGGAGGATTTCACGAATCCGGCGGCGTCGTCGAGTGCGCTCGACGCCACCGACTTGCGCGGCGACATCGCGCATCTGAAGCATCTGCACGACTGCCTGCTGATCCTGGTGCCGCAGCGTTCGGCGACGCTCGCCGAAACCCTTGACCGCGCGCACTGGCTGGCCGGTTTCGCCGCCGGGCGCGCGTGGCTCGCCCTGGAACTCTGGCAGGACGGCAGCGATGACGAACGTCTCGCCGCGTCGCGCGTGATTGCCGAAGCGAGCGGCTTGCCGCTTGTCGCGGCCAGCGGCGCGCTGATGCACGCGCGCTCGCGCAAGCCCTTGCAGGACACGCTGACCGCCATCCGCCTCGGCCGTCCGCTCGCGCAATGCGGCTACGCGCTCGAAGCGAATGCGGAACGGCACCTGCGCACGCGGCTACGCATCGGGGCGCTGTATCCGGCGGCGGCGATCCGGGAAACGCTCCGGCTGGCCGCGCGCTGCACCTTCAGTCTCGACGAGCTGCAATACGATTATCCCGAAGAACTCGTCCCGCGCGACGAAACCCCCGCCAGCTATCTGCGCAAACGGGTGATGGAAGGCGCGCGCGTGCGCTGGCCAGACGGACTGGATGCCGACACGATCGGACTGATTGACAAGGAGCTCGCGCTCGTCGCGGCGCTGAAGTACGAAAAGTATTTCCTGACGGTCTACGACATCGTGTCGTTCGCGCGCAGCCAGAAGATCCTGTGTCAGGGACGCGGCTCGGCGGCGAACTCGATCATCTGTTTTTGCCTGTTCATCACCGAACTCGATCCGGTCCGCATGGGGCTGCTGATCGAACGCTTCATTTCGCAGGCGCGCAACGAGCCGCCGGACATCGACGTCGATTTCGAGCATCAGCGGCGCGAAGAAGTGATCCAGTACATCTATCGGAAGTACGGACGGCATCGCGCGTCGCTGGCGGCGTCGGTCATCACGTATCACACGCGCAGCGCGTTGAAGGACGTCGGCCGTGCGCTCGGGCTGGATGCGTCGCTGATCGAGCGGATCGGCAAGTCGCAGCAGTGGTGGGACGGACCGTCGGCGGTGGCGGGCTATCTGCGCGAAGCCGGGTTCAGCGACGACTCCCATGTGACCAAGCATCTGATCCGGCTCACGCGCGAGTTGCGCGGCTTTCCGCGGCATTTGTCGCAGCACGTCGGCGGCTTCGTGATTGCGCGGGAACGCTTGTCGCGGCTCGTGCCGATCGAAAACGCCGCGATGAAGGACCGTTGCGTGATCCAGTGGGACAAGGACGACATCGACCAGCTGAAGCTTCTGAAAGTCGATGTGCTCGCGCTCGGCATGCTGTCGGCGATCCGTCGCGCGCTCGAATTCGTCGCCTTGCGCCGGGGCATTCCGGATTTCGGCGTCCAGCACATTCGCCGCGAGGACAAGGCGGTCTACGAGATGTGCTGCCGGGCGGATACGGTCGGCGTGTTCCAGATCGAATCGCGCGCCCAGCAGAGCATGCTGCCGCGTCTGCGGCCCAACAAATATTACGACCTCGTGATCGAGGTGGCGATCGTGCGCCCCGGACCGATCCAGGGCGGCATGGTGCATCCGTATCTGCGGCGCAAGCAAGGACTCGAAGAAGAGGAATATCCGAAAGAGGAGTTGCGACCGGTTCTTGGACGCACGCTCGGCGTGCCGATTTTCCAGGAGCAGGTGATGAAGCTCGCGATGGTCGCGGCCGGCTACACCGCCGAACAAGCCGATCAGTTGCGGCGCGCGATGGCAGCCTGGCGGCGCGGCAGTCATCTCGAGAAATATCAGGCCGATCTGATGGCGAAGATGCTGGCGCGCGGCTATGAGCACGATTTCGCTGCGCGCGTGTGCAAGCAGATCGAGGGCTTTGGCGAATATGGTTTTCCGGAAAGCCATTCGGCGAGCTTCGCGCTGCTCGTCTACCTGAGCGCATGGATCAAGCGTTACGAACCTGCGGCGTTCCTGGCGGGCTTGCTGAACAGTCAGCCGCTCGGTTTCTATTCGCCGTCGCAGCTCGTGCAGGACGCGCAACGTCACGGCGTGAACGTGTTTCCGCCCGATGTCTCGCTGAGCGACTGGGAATCCGTGCTGGAGGCGCGTTCGGGCAACGGCGAGCGTCTCGTCTTCGATGCCGGCAAGGAGCAGCGCCGCCAGCAGTTCTATGGGGCGGGATCGTCGGGTCAGATCTTTCGCAAGACGATGCGGCGTGGGGCGCGCCGACTCACTGCGCGCGTCAAGCTGCCGTCACGGCAATACGGCGTAACCGGGCCAGGCGTGCGCATCGGCTTGCAGCAGATCAAGGGCATGTCGCAGGCGGCGGCCGAGCGGATCATGGCCGCGCGGGCGCAGGCGCCGTTCGCGGATGTCGACGACCTCACGCGCCGCGCGGCGCTCTCCCGCCGCGAGCTCGAAGCGCTGGCGGCCGGCAATGCGCTGGCGAGCATCGCGGGGCACCGGCGTCAGGCGTGGTGGGCGGTCACCGCGCAGCAGCGCGCGCCGGAACTGCTGCGCGACGCGCCGATGAGCGAAACGCCGCTCGCGTTGCCGGAGGCTTCGGAGGGACGCGAGATCGTCGACGATTACGCGAGTCTCGGGCTCACGCTCAATCGTCATCCGCTGGCGCTGCTGCGCGACAGGCTCGCGCGCATGCGCTTCAAGAGCGCGGCCGAGCTGGAAAAGACCGCCAACGGGCGCTTCGTGCGGGCGTGCGGCATCGTGACGGTGCGGCAACGGCCGGGCACGGCGAACGGCACGATCTTCGTGTCGATCGAGGATGAAAGCGGCTCGATCAACGTGATCGTGTGGCCGGGGCTCGTCGAGAAGCAGCGCAAGGTGCTGCTGGGCGCGTCCTTGCTCGGCGTGCACGGCGTCTGGCAAAAGGACGGCGACGTGCGCCACCTGGTGGCGCAGCGGCTCGAAGACCATAGCGCGCTGCTCGGCCGCCTTGCCGCGACGAGCCGCGATTTTCACTGATCTGGAAGGTTCGGATAGTTGGCAAGCAGGCTGGCGATCGCATGATCGAACGGCGTGCGCCTGCCGATGCCCAGCGCTTCCAGCCGGGCGGAATCGAGATGGCAGTCGCGCGGACGCGGCGTCGTGTCGGTCGGCGTGCGCTGCGCGATGAGCCGCGGGTCCAGCTTCAGGGCCCGCGCAATGCGCCCGGCGATGTCGAACTTCGTCATGGGTTCATCGCCGGACCAGTGCGTGATGCCGGAAATCGTCGCGCCGCGCGCGTGATGTTCGAGCATGCCGCGGATCACCACGGCGACGTCGGGTGTGAAGGTCGGATAGCGCGTTGCCCAGGCGTCCATCGGCGCGCCGGGGTGCACTGCATCCGCCGATGCGACGATGGCCGGCGTCAGGCTCGTCACCGCGGATTCGTTCCAGTCGGTGCACGGCCCGTAAAGCAGCGGCAGACGCAGCACGCAGGACGCCGGATCGCAGTCGAGCAGCGCGCGCTCGCCATCCAGCTTGCTGCGCCCATAGGCGTTGAGCGGCGCGGGCGCGTCATCGGGACGATAGGGCGGCGAGGTGCCGTCGAACACGTAATCGGTCGAGATCGACAGCACCCATGCGCCGGTCGCGCGCGCCTCGCGGGCAATCTCGCGCAATGCGTCCACGTTCAGGGCGCGAGCCAGCGCGGGATCGTGCTCGCAGACATCTGGCCGACGTTCGGCTGCCGCGACGACGATTGCATCGGGTTTGAGGTCCTTCAGGAAGGCGCGGACGGCGCCGTGGTCGAGCAGATCGAGTTTGACGTCGTGCAAGCCGGCGCGGCTGTGCGCGGTGGTCACGACGCGCCATGTCCTGGCGCTGTCCGCGCGCGCCAGTTCGGCGGCGACCGCCCGTCCAAGCAGGCCTGAAGCGCCGATCAGCGCGACGGTGAAAGGCGTGTCGCCCGTCATGCCGAAGCGACGTTTACCACGGTATAGCCGGCTTCGTCGATGGCGTCTTTCAGGGCATTGGCCGGTTGCGCCGATTCAACCGCGACCCGGCCGCGTTCAAGATCCACGCGCACTTGCGCTTGCGGATCGATTTCCTTGATGGAGCGCGTCACGGCGCCCACGCAGTGCTGGCAACTCATGCCTTGAACTTCGAATTCGGTCATTGCGATTTTCCTCGTGAGAAGGTTCGATGGACACATCGTATACCTTGCCATTGTGGGAAGGTGTAGAGTCGAAGTGACTTTTTTCCGGGAGTACACGATGAACATCGGCGAAGCGGCCCGCGCCTCGGGCGTGACAGCCAAGATGATCCGCTACTACGAGAGCGTCGGACTGCTCAATCCGGTGGGGCGGACGTCGTCGGGGTATCGCGTCTACGGCGCGCAGGAAGTGCATGCGTTGCGCTTCGTGCGGCAGGCGCGCCGGCTCGGGTTTCTCGTCGAGGACATTCGCAAGCTGCTCGCTTTGTGGCACGACCGCACGCGTGCGAGCGCGGAAGTGAAGTCGATTGCGATGGAACATGTTGCGGACCTGGACCGGCGCATTGCCGAGCTCACCGAGATGCGCGAAACGCTGGCCCATCTTGCGAATCACTGCCACGGCGATGAGCGGCCGGATTGCCCGATATTGGACAGGCTGGCTCAGTGATGCACCAATATTGTGCTCAAGCATAGGCTGCATTGCGGCTGGAATCCGGAATCCTTACATAAAACATCGACCTGAAGACGGTCCCAGTTCCGCACCATTCCGAAACAGAATGCACAGTATTCAAGCATTTCCTAACACAGCGCCACAAAACTTCCCTATAATCCGGGTATTCCCTAACGGGTAATCCCTGACCCAACCGCCAGGGATCGTCTTGATACCTTGGAGCACATCATGGTTGCGTACATCATCGAAAAGTTGAGCATCTGGTTTGAAGCCGCTGAGCAGCGTCGTCGCGAGGCGTATTTGTCGGAATCGACGGATATCGTCCAACTCGAACAGCGTATTCGCTCGCTCGAATCCAACGGCTACAACGCGTAAGCGTCGGTCGTGAAGGCAAAAAGCCCCGCATTGCGGGGCTTTTGTTTTTTGGCTGGCGTAGTACGCCCTGCGTGCCGCGCCGCGCTTTCTGCGTTCTATTGCTTGCGTGGATGCTGCTCCAGCCACTGCTTCATGAACGCAATTTCCTTGTCCTGCGCGGCGATGATGTCCTTCGCCAGTTTGCGCATCTTTGCGTCCTTGCCGTATTTCAGCTCCACCTTCGCCATTTCCACCGCGCCCTGGTGATGCGGAATCATGTGCGCGACGAAATCACGGTCCGGATCGCCCGTGTATTCGATGCCCGACATCCCCGACATCATCTTCTGATCTGCGGCCTGATAGGCGGCGGTGGACGATACGTCGGTCGGCTTCTGTGTGTGCTGTTCCATGTTCATACCCGGCATGGCGTCGCTCGCGGCCGGCGCATTCTGAGCCACTGCGCCTGCGCTCAGGCAGGTGGTGAGAACGGCAAGCGCGATTTTTGTTGACTTCATCGTTTCTCCTGGAGAAGGGGCAATCGGTGCTGCTTCGGGCAACGGCGCCTAGCCTAAAGCTTGCCACCGCGGTAATGTAAAGCGATTTCGTCTACATAAAGAGCGAGCGATGCGCCATTCCATGACGACCCCGCGTCCGGCACTCCTTCCATTGCGCACGGTGCGCGCTTGTGCCGCACTTGTCGCCCCCGCCGCGTTCGCCGCAGGTTTGTGCTGCTTGAGTCCGGCGCAAGCCAAGGCCGGAGGCGAACCGCTCGTGCTCGATACGCAAACCGGCATTCACAGCGGCGTGAGCGGCACGGTGCTGCAAAGCGGGTCGCTCGGCGGCCCCGGCATGGTGCCGATGCAGACCTTGCCCGGGCCGCCGCAGGAGGCTCAGCCGCCGATCGTCGTTTCGCCCTATGTCGAGTATCCGGGTGCCGGTCAGAACAGCGTGCCGACACAACAAGGGCACGGAGGACGCAGCCGCGTGCCGGTTGCGCCTCATCCATAAGGACTCGCGCGCAGACGGATTCAGTCGCCGCGATGTTCGAGCTTGAACGAAGCGCCGCTGTCTTCGCCCAGCAGTTCGACCAGGCGAGGCAACGCTTCCTTGAGATCGCGGGCGAGCGTGTAAGGCGGATTCAGCACGAACATGCCGCTGCCGAACAGGCCCAGCCCATCCTCGGGCGGCTTTTTGACGGTGAGGCTGGCGTGCAGCCAGCCAGTCGGCCGAATGGCCTTCAACTGATCCGCGAACCGTTGCGATTCCATGCGCGTCACGAGCGGATACCAGACCGCATAGGTTCCCGTTGCGAACCGTTTCAGACCTTCCCCAAGACATTCCAGCGTGCGCGCGTAGTCGCGCTTGTCCTCGTACGACGGATCGATCAACACGAGCGCACGCCGCGGCGGGGGCGGAAGAAGGGCCTTGATGCCGTCGAAGCCGTCGCCGGCGTAGATCATCGCGCGCCGGCCCGCGTCGCGGAAGTTGTGGCGCAGCACGTCGATCTCCGTGCTGTGCAGTTCGAACAGACGCATGCGATCCTGCTCGCGCATCGTGCGCCAGGCGAGATACGGCGAGCCGGGATAGAAACGCATCGCGCCGTCGGGATTCAGCGCCTTGACCTCAGCGACATAATCGGCCAGCAGCGGCGGCAGATCATCCCGCTCCCACAGCCTGCCGATACCCGTCTCGAACTCGGCGTTCTTCGCGGCGAAGCCCTCGGTGAGGGCGTAGACGCCGGCGCCCGCATGCGTGTCGATGTACCAATACGATTTGTCCTTCAACCCGAGGTGCTGAAGCATCTGGATGACGATGGCGTGTTTCAGGACATCGGCGTGATTGCCCGCGTGGAAGGCGTGACGGTAGCTGAGCATGACGAAAGGCCCGCGAGGGCATGAAAAGCAGTAATGAAACGGAGCGCAACAAGGTGCTCATAAAAGGGCACCCATTCTAGCCGAGACTGCCCGCCGCGCCGGAGGCCGGTTTGCGTCAGCGCGTCACGGCCTTCATGCACAATAACCCGGCGCGCCGCGTCGTGACAGTCGGCCGAATGGCCAGGGTCGCGAACACACACGACTCGTCCTAGGCCGATCGGCCAGCTTGATGGCGGCGCCGATGAATGGTGTCATTGCTTCGATGTCGTTCAATCACGTGCGCCGTTTCTCAAGCGTGCGTGCGTCATGACGGTTCCATGCAGCGAGGAGGCGTACGCGGAATGTCGGAAATCGAAAATCAGAACGCAGTGCCACGGGGGCGCGTCAGGCAGCAAGCCGGGGAACGCGCGGATTCGGCCATCACCTTGCCGCCCTACGAGACGGTCGCGCTGATGCTGCAGGGCGGAGGCGCGCTCGGCGCTTATCAGGCGGGGGTCTACCAGGGCCTGCACGAGAGAGGTATTCATCCGAACTGGATCGCCGGCATTTCAATCGGCGCGCTGAACACGGCGATCATCGCTGGAAACGCGCCCGAACAGCGCGTGACGCGGCTGCTCGAGTTCTGGGAAACCATCTGCCAGCCGGCGTTCGGCTTCCCGCTTCCCGGCCTCGTCGAACGGGCGCTGTTCGACTCCGCCGACGAAATCCGCAAGGCGTTCACCGCCTGGCAAGCTTTCGGCGCGCTCGTCGAAGGGCAAAAGGGCTTCTTCATCCCGCGCTTTCCGCCGCCGTCGCCCATTGCCTCCAGCTCGCCGCAGACCGCCAGCTACTACGACACCACGCCGCTCAAAGCCACGCTCGAGCGCCTGTGCGACTTCGACCGCATCAATTCAGGCGAAACTCGCGTGTCGGTCGGCGCGGTGAACGTCGCGACCGGCAACTTCGCCTATTTCGACAACACGCAGATCCGCCTGCGCGCCGAGCATTTCATCGCGTCCGGGGCTCTGCCGCCGGGTTTCGCTGCCGTCGAGATCGACGGGCAGTTTTACTGGGACGGCGGACTCATGTCGAACACGCCGCTCTACGAGGTGGCCATGGCCACGCCGCGCCGCGACACGCTCGCTTTCCAGGTCGATCTATGGAGCGCGCGCGGACCGGTGCCGGACAGCATCGTCGACGTGATGGGGCGCGTGAAGGACGTGCAGTATTCCAGCCGCACGCGGCTCGTCACCGACCAGATGCAGCGGTCGCAGCGCGCCCGCAACGTGTTGCAGCACGTGCTCGACCTCGTGCCCGAGGACATCCGCCAGAACAACGAATGGTGCCGGCGCGCGGAGGAACTGGCGTGCTCGAAGCGCTACAACATCATCCACCTGATCTACCGCCAGAAGGAGTACGAGGGCCACTTCAAGGACTATCAGTTCGGCCTGTCGACGATGCAGGAACATTGGGAAAGCGGCCTGTCCGACATCCGCCGCACGCTCGCGCACCGCGACTGGCTCGAGATGCCCAACGGCGAAGCGCGTTTCGTCACGCACGACATCCATCGCGACGAGCCCTGAATACGTCACGCGAAGCACGCGAGGCGGTCCTGAGCGGGAAATTCTCCCTCTTTGTATAATCCGGAGCGCTTCGGGCGGCGTCCCGCTGACACGACCGCCCATCACGACTTCCTCCGGTTCCGAATGACTCCGATCTCGGTCTGCTTCGTCTGTCTCGGCAATATCTGCCGCTCGCCCAGTGCTGAAGGGGTGATGCGGCATCTCGTCGAGCGCGCGAACCTGGCCGGTCATATCGTGATCGATTCGGCCGGTACCGGTGACTGGCAGATCGGGGACGCGCCGGACGCGCGTGCCCAGAAGGCCGCGAAAAAGCGCGGCTACGACCTCTCGATGCTGCGCGGGCGGCAGATCGGCGCCGCGGATTTCGCGCGCTTCGACCTGCTCATCGCGATGGACGACGCCAATGTCGCTGCGCTGACGGCTATTTGCCCGCCTGAGCATCGCGACAAGATTCGCCTGTTGATGGACTTCGCCACGCGCAAGGACAGTCGCGTCGTGGTCGATCCTTATTTCGGCGGCGAGGCGGGTTTCGAAACCGTGCTCGATCAGTGCGAAGACGCCTGCGAGGGCCTGCTGAAAGCCTTGCAAGCGCGACTCTCCGCGTAGATCGCCGCAGCAGTCCGCATCGGGCAAGCGAAATTAAGAAACTACTTATCTCGTCCCGGATACTTGACTAAAACTGTGGGATATTTATACTTGACGAAAATCATCGAGTATTAGCGTTAGCTCCCCATTATGAGACTCACCACGAAAGGCCGTTTCGCCGTTACGGCGATGATCGACCTGGCATTGCGCCAGGAGCAGGGCCCGGTGACGCTGGCAGGCATCAGTCAGCGCCAGCGCATCTCGCTTTCCTATCTCGAGCAGCTCTTCGGCAAGCTGCGGCGGCATGAGATCGTCGAATCGGTCCGCGGACCGGGCGGCGGCTACAACCTTGCGCGCCGCGCGGAAAACGTCACGGTGGCGGACATCATCATCGCCGTCGACGAGCCCATCGACGCTACTCAATGCGGCGGCAAGGGCGCGTGCGAAGGCACCAAGCAGCATGACGGCCATTGCATGACGCACGAGCTGTGGGCCACGCTGAACCAGAAGATGGTCGAGTATCTGGATTCCGTTTCGTTGAAGGATCTGGTCGACCAGCAGCGTGCGCGCGAAGGTTCGGCGGCGGTGCTGCGCGATCGCCGCACGGATGCGTCCGGCGTCGAGGCCACGCGGGTGGTGCCCAAGGGTCCGAATTCCATTTTCAATCTGGCCGGATGACCTGCGCCGCCGCGCGGCACGAGCCGTGCGCGTGATGATGCAAGGCGCGTCCCAGCCGGAGCTTTGACCGATTTTCCCGGAGCGACTGATGAACAACGATATTCCCCACCTGCCCATCTACATGGATTACAGCGCGACGACCCCTGTCGACCCGCGCGTGGTGGACAAGATGATCCCGTATCTTCGCGAGCAGTTCGGCAATCCGGCCTCGCGCAGCCACCAGTACGGCTGGGATGCGGAGCGTGCAGTCGAGGAAGCGCGCGAGAACGTCGCGGCGCTCGTCAATTGCGATCCGCGCGAGATCATCTGGACCTCGGGTGCGACGGAATCGGACAACCTCGCCATCAAGGGCGCGGCGCATTTCTACAAGAGCAAGGGTAAGCACCTCATCACCGTGAAGACCGAGCACAAGGCCGTGCTCGACACCACGCGTGAGCTGGAACGCGAAGGCTACGAAGTCACGTACCTCGACGTGAAGGACGACGGTCTCATCGACCTCGAGAAGTTCAAGGCGGCCATCCGCCCGGACACGATCCTCGTTTCCGTGATGAACGTGAACAACGAGATCGGCGTGATCCAGGATATCGCGGCGATCGGCGAGATCACGCGCGAGAAGGGCATCATTTTCCACGTCGACGCGGCGCAAGCCACCGGCAAGATCGAAATCGACCTGCAGAAGCTGAAGGTCGACCTGATGTCGTTCTCGGCGCACAAGACCTATGGCCCGAAGGGCATCGGCGCCCTGTATGTGCGTCGCAAGCCGCGCGTGCGCATCGAAGCGCAGATGCACGGCGGCGGTCACGAGCGCGGCATGCGTTCGGGCACGCTCGCGACGCATCAGATCGTCGGCATGGGCGAGGCGTTCCGCATTGCGCGCGAAGAAATGGCCACGGAAAACGAGCGCATCCGCATGCTGCGCGACCGTCTGTTGAAGGGCCTGCAGGACATGGAAGAAACGTATGTGAACGGCGACATGGAACAGCGTGTGCCGCACAACCTCAACATCAGCTTCAACTTCGTCGAAGGCGAGTCGCTGATCATGGCGGTGAAGGACGTCGCGGTGTCGTCGGGTTCGGCGTGTACGTCGGCGTCGCTGGAGCCTTCTTACGTGCTGCGCGCGCTCGGCCGCAACGACGAACTCGCACACAGCTCCATCCGCTTTACGGTGGGCCGTTTCACCACCGAGCAGGACGTCGACTACGTCATCAACCTGCTGAAGAGCAAGATTGCCAAACTGCGCGATCTGTCGCCGCTCTGGGAAATGCACAAGGACGGCATCGACATCTCGAGCATCCAGTGGGCCGCTCATTGAGCTTGCACTGAACGCACGCGACACCGAATACAGGAGAGTTTGAAAATGGCTTATAGCGACAAGGTCCTTGACCACTACGAAAATCCGCGCAACGTCGGTTCGTTCTCGAAGGACGACGACACCATCGGCACCGGCATGGTCGGCGCACCGGCTTGCGGCGACGTGATGAAGCTGCAGATCCGCGTCGGCGCGGACGGCGTGATCGAGGACGCGAAGTTCAAGACCTACGGCTGCGGCTCGGCGATTGCATCGAGCTCGCTCGTCACCGAATGGGTGAAGGGCAAGACGCTCGACGAAGCCATGAGCATCAAGAACACGCAGATCGCCGAAGAACTGGCGCTGCCGCCGGTGAAGATCCACTGCTCGATTCTCGCGGAAGACGCGATCAAGGCGGCGGTGGCGGATTACAAGCAGCGTCACGGCAGCGCGGCGCCGGCAGCGGAAGCCAGCGAGGCGAAGCAGCACGCGGCGTAAGGTTCAACGCGGGCGTCGTGCAGGAGCATGACGTCCGCCCGAACGACGAAGGTCGGTTAAAGCGACGAGAAGCGAAAGATCATGGCAATCACGTTGACGGACAAGGCGGCACAACACGTGCAGAAGTATTTGACGCGGCGCGGCAAGGGCGTTGGCCTGCGTTTGGGCGTGCGCACCACGGGCTGTTCGGGTCTGGCGTACAACCTCGAATACGTCGATGAACTCGCGCCGGAAGACACCGTGTTCGAAACGGCGGGCGTCAAGATCGTGATCGACCCGAAGAGCCTGCCGTATCTCGACGGCACCGAACTCGACTTCGCGCGCGAAGGGCTGAACGAAGGCTTCCGCTTCAACAACCCGAACGCGAAGGACGAGTGCGGCTGCGGCGAATCGTTCCGCGTGTAACACGCAGGGCGCCGGCAGCAACGGCAAAAGAGGCGGCGCGGGCCGCCTTTTTCATTCGCGCAACCTGAAACCTCATCATCGTCATGGCTTCGCTCACCGACACCCACTTCGCGCTCTTCGACCTGCCGCAGACCTTCGCCATCGAGCAGCCGACGCTCGACGACGCCTATCGCACCGTCCAGGCGCAAGTGCATCCCGACCGCTTCGCCGCGGCCGGCGACGCCCAGCGGCGTCTCGCGATGCAATGGGCCACGCACGCGAACGAGGCGTATCAGACGCTGCGCGATCCGCTGAAGCGCGCGCGCTACATGCTGTCGCTGCGCGGCATCGACGTCGGCGCGGAGAACAACACGGCCATGGAGCCCGCGTTCCTGATGCAGCAGATGGAATGGCGCGAGAATATCGAGGATGCGGCCGGCGCGAAGAACGTCGGCGCACTCGAAGCGCTGCTCGACGAGTTACGCGACGAGGAGCGCGTGCGCTTCGCGAAGCTCGCCGCATTGCTCGACAGCCAGTCCAACCAGGCCGCGAGCGAAGCCGTGCGGCAGTTGATGTTCATCGAGCGCGTGGCGCAGGAAATCGGCGCGCAAATCGAACGGCTGGAGCACGCGTAAAGACGCGCTCGCCGTCACCACCCCATAAGATCAACGATGGCTTTACTGCAAATTTCAGAACCCGGCATGGCGCCGGCGCCGCATCAGCGGCGCGTGGCGGTCGGCATCGATCTCGGCACGACCAATTCGCTCGTCGCGGCCGTGCGCAACAGCGTCCCCGAAGCGCTTCCCGACGAGGACGGCCATGTGCTGCTGCCATCGGTCGTGCGTTACCTGGAGAAGGGCGGGCGGCGCATCGGCCGTATCGCGAAGGAAGAAGCCGTTCTCGATCCGCGCAACACGATCGTCTCGGTGAAGCGCTTCATGGGCCGCGGCAAGAGCGAAGTGGAAGGCGCCGAGAACGCGCCGTACGATTTCATTGACGCGCCGGGCATGGTGCAGATCCGCACCATCGACGGCGTGAAGAGCCCGGTGGAAGTGTCGGCGGAAATTCTCGCCACGCTGCGGTATCGCGCGGAAGATTCGCTCGGCGAGGATCTCGTCGGCGCGGTCATCACAGTGCCCGCGTATTTCGACGAAGCGCAGCGCCAGGCCACCAAGGATGCCGCGAAGCTCGCGGGCCTGAACGTGCTGCGGCTGCTCAACGAACCGACGGCGGCGGCGATTGCCTACGGTCTCGACAACGGCGCCGAAGGACTCTACGCGGTCTATGACCTGGGCGGCGGCACCTTCGATCTGTCCATCCTGAAGCTGACCAAAGGCGTCTTCGAAGTGCTCGCGGCAGGCGGCGATTCCGCGCTCGGCGGCGACGATTTCGATCACGCGCTGTATCGCCACGTGCTGGCACAGGCGGGCGTGTCACTGAACGCGCCCGAAGACGTGCGCTTGCTGCTCGACCGCGTGCGCGCGGCGAAGGAAGCGCTGTCGGATGTGGCCGAGACGCGTGTGCAGGCCACGCTGTCGACCGGCGGGGAAATCGATGTCGCCGTGAGCGAGGCGCAGTTCGCCGAAGTGACGCAGGCGCTCGTCGCGCGCACGCTTGCGCCGACGAAAAAAGCGCTGCGCGACGCCAAGGTGACGGCGCAGGACATCAAGGGCGTGGTGCTGGTCGGCGGCGCGACGCGCATGCCGGTGATCCGCCGCGCGGTCGAGACGTTCTTCGGCCAGCCGCCGCTCATCAATCTCGATCCGGATCAGGTCGTCGCGCTCGGCGCCGCGATCCAGGCCAATCTGCTCGCCGGCAATCGCCGTGGCGAGGGCGACGACTGGCTGCTGCTCGACGTGATTCCGCTGTCGCTTGGCGTCGAGACAATGGGCGGCCTCACCGAGAAGATCATCCCGCGCAATTCCACCATCCCGACCGCGCGCGCACAGGACTTCACGACCTTCAAGGACGGCCAGACCGCGATGGCCATTCACATCGTGCAGGGCGAGCGCGAACTGGTGTCCGACTGCCGTTCGCTCGCGCGTTTCGAGCTGCGCGGCATCCCGCCGATGGCCGCCGGCGCGGCGCGCATCCGTGTGACCTATCAGGTCGATGCCGACGGTCTCCTGTCCGTGTTCGCGCGTGAGCAGACGTCGGGCGTGGAGGCATCGGTGGTGGTGAAGCCATCCTATGGCCTCGCCGACGACGAAGTCGCGCGCATGCTCGAAGAGAGCTTCAAGACCGCCGACATCGACATGCGCGCGCGCGCGTTGCGCGAGGCGCAAGTGGAAGCGCAGCGCATGATCGAAGCGACCCACGCAGCGCTTGCATCCGACGGCGAACTGCTCGACGAGCAGGAGCGCGCGGAGGTCGATACGCTCACCGCGGCGCTGGCGCAGGTTGCGCAGGGCGATTCGCCGGAGCAGATCGAGGAGGCGACGAAGACGCTCGCCACGGCCACCGACGAATTCGCCGCGCGCCGCATGAACAAGAGCATTCGTCGTGCGCTTGCGGGCCGCAAGCTCGACGACGTCTGATCATCCCCATTCGAGAACTTACGAAAAATGCCTCAAATCGTTGTACTGCCTCACGTGGAGCTGTGTCCGGACGGCGCGGTGATCGACGCCGATACGGCCAAGAGCATCTGCGACAACCTGCTGGATCACGGCATCGAGATCGAGCATGCGTGCGAGAAGTCGTGCGCGTGCACGACCTGTCACGTCATCATCCGGGAAGGCTTCAACGCGCTCGAACCGTCCGAGGAACTCGAGGACGATCTGCTCGATAAAGCGTGGGGGCTGGAACCTACATCGCGGTTATCATGTCAGGCAATGGTGCCGGCCGACGAGGATCTGGTGGTCGAGATCCCGCGCTACACCATCAATCACGCCAAGGAAAATCACTGACAGGAGGCTCGCCCATGAAGTGGACAGATACTCAGGAGATCGCGATGGCTCTCACCGACGCGCATCAGGATATCGATCCTCAATATGTGCGTTTCACTGACCTGCACCGCTGGATCACCGAGCTCGATGGCTTCGACGATGATCTCGACAAGTCCAACGAGAAGATCCTGGAATCGATCCAGGCAGCGTGGATCGAGGACGCGGATTACTGATCCCTCACGCTTGTCCGGCTTGAAATGAAAAACGGCGGCTTCGCAGGAAGCCGCCGTTTTTTTGTGCCCGTTGCGTTCAGATGTTCAGACCCGTACGCCCTTGTCCTGCAACTGGCGTTGCAGCGTCGGCCACATCTTCGCCACCGCTTCTTCACCCGCGAGGATCGACGCGTTGCGCTGGCTGAAGTCGCTGCTGCTCATCGCGTTGAGGTTCGGGCGGATCACCGCGTTGGCGTACTTGTCGAGCTCGTAGGCCTTGATGGTCTGGCCCATGATCGTGAAGGTCTGCATGAGCACGTCGAACGAGCTTGTCGTGAGACCGCTTTCGGGGCGCGCCGAGATATCGACGGCAATCACGAAGTCTGCGCCCATCTTGTGCGCGAACGCGGCCGGCACCGGGCTCACGAGGCCGCCGTCCACATACTCGCGATCGCCGATCTTCACCGGCTCGAAGATCGACGGCACGCTGCATGATGCCCGCACCGCAATGCCCGTGTCGCCGCGCTGGAAGAGGATCGGCTGGCCATTCCTGAGGTCCGTGGCGACGATGCCGAGCGGCCGCGCCATCTTCTCGATCGGACGGTTGTCGAGGGTCTTGTTGAGGTAGTTCTGCAGCGCCACCCCCTGCAGGATGCCACGCGTGCGAAAGGGCATGGCCCAGTCGCTGATGGAGGCTTCGTCCATCGTCAGCGCGAGCTTGTTGATGGCGATGCCGTTCATGCCTGACGCATACAGCGCTGCGATCACCGAGCCCGCGCTCGTGCCGGCCACGAGATCCACGTGCAGATTGCGCGCTTCGAGCGCCTTGATCACGCCGATATGCGCGAAGCCACGCGCCGCGCCCCCGCCCAGCGCAAGGCCGATGCGCACCGGCCGCTGCGGCTCTTGCCGGGGCGGCGGGGCGGATGCGGTCTCGCCCGACAGGCCGCTGTTGGTCGTGGTGCAGGCAGCAAGAACGGACGACGCGGCCGCGAGCGAAAACGCGCGGCGCGAAAGACGGGGTGACGATGAACTCAAGGCGTGCTCCGGATGCAGCGGGTCCCGGACGGATGGCGCAAGGCGTCGGGGAGGTTGCGTGGACATGAAACGATCAGGCGCGCACATCATAAAGCAAAGGCTCGCGGGCCGACACGATGCGGCCGGCGAGTATAATTTCGGCTCATTTTGGGTGGGCTTCGCGCGCGGCTGTTCCGCGCGCCACGCCGCGCGCAGGGCCGTCTCCGACGGTCATCGCGCAGGCCGCCCGACACATGCATTCCGGCCTCGGCCGCGCGTCACCCGCACCGGGTACGGCGCGCGACGGCAGCGCCATCATCGAGTACACAGCAATGACCACCCCAGTCCGCACACGCTTCGCTCCGAGCCCGACCGGCTTCATCCATCTCGGCAACATCCGTTCCGCGCTGTATCCGTGGGCGTTCGCGCGCAAGATGAAGGGCACCTTCGTGCTGCGCATCGAGGACACCGATCTCGAGCGCTCCACCGACGCCTCGGTCGATGCGATTCTTGAAGGCATGGACTGGCTCGAACTCGATTTCGACGAAGGCCCGTTCTATCAGATGCAGCGCATGGACCGTTATCGCGAGGTCGTCGCGCAGATGCTCGAGAAGGGGCTGGCGTACCACTGCTACATGTCCACGGAAGAGCTCGACGCCCTGCGCGAGCGCCAGCGCGCCGCCGGCGAAAAGCCGCGTTATGACGGCACGTGGCGTCCCGAACCGGGCAAGGTGCTGCCGCCGGTGCCGGAAGGCGTGGAACCGGTGGTGCGCTTCCGCAATCCGCTGACGGGCGTCGTCGCGTGGGACGACGCGGTGAAAGGCCACATCGAGATCTCGAACGAAGAACTCGACGACCTCGTGATCGCGCGTCCCGACGGCACGCCGACCTATAACTTCTGCGTCGTCGTCGACGATCTCGACATGAAGATCACGCACGTCATCCGCGGCGACGATCACGTCAACAACACGCCTCGCCAGATCAACATCCTGCGTGCGCTCGGCGGGGAAGCGCCGGTGTTCGCCCATCTGCCGACCGTGCTGAACGAGCAGGGCGAAAAGATGAGCAAGCGCCACGGCGCGATGAGCGTGACGGGCTATCGCGACAACGGCTATCTGCCGGAAGCGGTGGTGAACTATCTCGCGCGCCTCGGCTGGTCGCACGGCGACGCGGAGATCTTCTCGCGCGAGCAGTTCGTCGAGTGGTTCGATCTCGAGCATCTCGGCAAGTCGCCCGCGCAGTACGACCATGACAAGCTCAACTGGCTCAACGCGCATTACATCAAGGAAGCCGACAACGCGCGCCTGGCGGAGCTGACCCGGCCGTTCCTGCTCGCCGCCGGGATCGACGCCGCCGCGCTCGATGCCGGCGCGCCGCTTGATCAGGTGATCGGCCTGCTGAAGGATCGTGCATCGACGGTGAAGGAAATCGCCGACAACGCCGCGATGTTCTATCGCGAGCCGGTGATCGAACCGGATGCGTATGCGCAGCATGTGACGGATGCCGTGCGTCCGGCCATCGCCGATCTGCGCACGGCGCTTGCCGAGGTCGAATGGACCAAGGAAGCGATTTCGGCTGCGCTCAAGGCGACGCTCGGCGCGCACAAGCTCAAGATGCCGCAGCTCGCGATGCCGGTGCGGCTGCTCGTGGCCGGCACGACGCACACGCCGTCCATCGATGCCGTGCTGATGCTGTTCGGCCGCGACGCGGTCGTGAATCGTCTGGAAAAGGCAGCGCGTTGATGCTCCTTTGGAACCCAGCGCGCGGGTAGCGCCGGGCTCCATCGATTGCGCGCAACGGCGCGGTATGAGCCAAATAATTTGCGATTTGTTCGTCAGAGGGTATTTACAACTACGAAAACGCCCTATACAATCTCGTTTCTGTTCTGCAAGGGGGTATAGCTCAGCTGGGAGAGCGCTTGCATGGCATGCAAGAGGTCAGCGGTTCGATCCCGCTTACCTCCACCAAGAACAGTCGAGCAGAGTGAAGTAGGGCGAAGTTGTTCTCCAGAAGCTTGGAAGCCGCAAGAAATACTTCACAAACAGCACGAAGTTGTATAGAATTTCGGTCTTCGCTGACGAGTGACAAATAAGTCAGCGAGACAGTAGTCAAGACAGAGTCAACAAGTTTCTGTCCCCTTCGTCTAGAGGCCTAGGACATCACCCTTTCACGGTGAGTACAGGGGTTCGAATCCCCTAGGGGACGCCAGATTATCGGCGGCTGCTAGAAAGCGCTGCAGCGTTCGCCGGTGACACGGCGAATCGATAGCAGGAAAGTGGAGCGGTAGTTCAGTTGGTTAGAATACCGGCCTGTCACGCCGGGGGTCGCGGGTTCGAGCCCCGTCCGCTCCGCCAACACTTGGTTTGGTTTGAAAACTGCGAGCAAAAACACTCCGGCTATTGAGAGCCGGTTTTTTTTCGCCGCAGCATTGCACGAAGTTGAAGTCCCCTTCGTCTAGAGGCCTAGGACATCACCCTTTCACGGTGAGTACAGGGGTTCGAATCCCCTAGGGGACGCCAGATTATCGGCGGCTGCCAGAGAGCGCTGCAACGTGCGCCGGTGACACGGCGGACCGATAGCAAGAAGTGGAGCGGTAGTTCAGTTGGTTAGAATACCGGCCTGTCACGCCGGGGGTCGCGGGTTCGAGTCCCGTCCGCTCCGCCAAGCAGTAATGAGAATCCAGTCTTCGGGCTGGATTTTTTTTGCCTGCTCGTTTGCCTCTCTGTTTATCTGCTCGTCGCCTATCGTTCGTACCTGGCCGAATGGACGATCGCCCGTAGTAATGGCCATTGCCAGCCTGCGCGCACTGACTTAGTGTTGAGGCACTTGTTCTCGTGCCGCACCCGCGATGCTCGATCCCACCGAAGACCTCTCGCTGTATCAATTGCGCCAGGCGACCATGGCGGACTTTGCATTTGCCGAAGCGCTCATGCACGACAACATGGCGGGCTACTATCGACGCCACAATCTCATCTGGCGCGGCGATCTCTTTCTTTCCAGCTGGCGCGAATCCGAAAACTTCGTTCTTCAAGCGGATGGCACGCCCATCGGCGTCATGCGCGTGACCGAAGAAGGCGACTCGCTGCACATTCGCGACGTACAGATCGCACAAGCTTATCGCGGTCGCGGCGCGGGTACGTTCCTGCTCAACACGGCACATCGCTGGGCGCGGGCGCGTGGACTGGCCGAATGCCAGTTGCGTGTGTTCGTCGACAACCCCGCAGCCCGGCTTTACCTGCGCATGGGCTATCGGCTGGCCGGGCCGCGTCTCGCGCAACTCGGCGCGATCCGTCATATGGTGCGGCGCGTCTGACCGGGCCTTATGGGCTGTCCGGATCGCGCGTACTCCGATCTTCACGGCTGTCGCCGTTGTCGCGCGCGAAGAACTCACGCGGACTCTCGCCGAACGCGCGCCGGAACATCGCTGAGAAGGCGCTCTGACTCTGATAGCCGAGTTCGCGCGCCACCTGCGCGAGCGGACGGCCCTGGCTCAACAACGGAATCGCGCGCGCGAGCACGGCCTGCTGGCGCCATTGCGAAAAGCTGACGCCGAGTTCCCGCCTGAACAGCCGCGCGATGGTACGCGGACTCGCGCCCGCCTCGGACGACCAGCGCTCAAGATCGGAATGAGACGGTTCGGCGAGCACGGCGTTGCACAGCGCGCGCAGGCGCTTCTCGTTGGGCATCGGCACCGAGAGCGGCAAGGGTTCCGAGCGAATGATCTCGTCCAGTGCGAGCGTGCCGAGCAGCCGTTCCCGCTCTGGGGAGATGGACGCGTCGTCGAGCGCGGCGATCACCTCGCGAAGCAGCGCCGACACCTCTACCACGCGGCACGCGCCGAGGCCCGCCGGCACGACGCTCGCATCGACGTAAAGCGTACGCAGATAGGCATCCTCGACAATCACCACTTCGTGCGTGACATTCGGCGGCACCCAGATGGCCCGGGAGGGCGGCACCATCCAGGTCGAATCGACGGTCGCGACGCGCAACACCCCGCGCGACGTATAGGCGACTTGCGCCCACGAATGCGTGTGCAAGGCGATGCGTACGCCATACGGCACGGGTCGGGAGCGCACGCGAATCGGATGCGCGAGCGTGGGCGCATGCTCGGGCGGGATGTCGAGATGTTCGACTTCCTCGTCCGGCGATGTCGCTTCGACAAGGTTGGCCATGTGTGCCCGATGGATGGAGGTGCGAATTGACTGCGCGCCGACGCGCAACCATCAGCCGACGATGTTAGCCGAAAGCCGGTTTTTTTGGCCCGGCTCGCCGGCGCACGCAGCCGGCGCATAATTCGCCATCGATGGATTCAACGACAGGAGCGGCATTTCCGATGCAATACGTTTTCGTGTACGGCACGCTGCGCGCGGGCGAGGCGAACGATATCAACCGGGCGGCCGAACGGCACGGCATTGCGGCCCCGCAGTGTCTCGGCAGCGCGCACGTTCATGGACAGCTCTTCGATTTCGGCGCCTATCCGGGCCTTGTGATCGATGACGACGGACAGCTGGTTCATGGCGACGTGTACCGCATCGAGGATGCGCTGGTGCCGGTGCTGGATGAGATCGAGGAGGTTTATCCGGGCGTGGAAGGACTGTTCCGGGCGCACCGGCTGCACGTGGAGGTGGAGATGGATGGCCGCAGGGACCGGATCGATTGCATGATCTATCCCGTCACCGTGCAGGCGGTAGCAGGTCTGTCGCGCATCGAGAGTGGGGACTGGGTCGCGCATCGCGCCAGCCGAATCCGATAAACGGGCAAGCCAACGCAGGAAGCGCTGCTGTATATGTCCGCGCCGCCTTTGACGCGACATGGCGTCAAAGGCGGCGTGAATGGCCCCGAAGCTTGAAGGGCGGTTCGACCGTTACTGGCTCGAGCCGCTCATCGGCTTGCTGTGTGACTTCTTGTGATGCATCGACTTGTGCGACGGCGTTTGCGAATGCATGCTTTGCATGTTGTCCTGCTGCGACTGCAAGTTTTGCGCACGCGTTTCGATATCGGAGATCTTGGCGGGATCAGTGCTCATGGTCACGCCTTGATCGCTCTGCGCGTAAGCGCCCGTTGCGATTGCACTGAGGGACAACAAAACAGCCAGGGACACTTTCTTCATTGTTACCTCCTAGTAGGTGTTGAACCCGGGAATCGCCTGTCCGATCCGGTGGAAAAGCGCTTGCGAGTGAGCAATAAACGCTCCTGATATCAGCAAGCATCCTTCTTGAAGCCGCGTGTCCGCGATCCGGACCATCCTATGATAGGCGCGGAACAGGGCGGACGTGTCGGGCGATGTCCAGCGCCGCGCCCGTTTTGACCGTTAGAAATCATATCGACGGATTGTTTCAGTTGCCAGTACTGATAAATCGAGACGGTCGATCATCCGCCCTTTTCAGACGATTCGTCCGATTTCGCGACCTCGATTCAATACAAATGCAGCCAGCGATACACCCTGAGTTGCGCCAGCCCGACAAGTTCATGCAGTGCAATTTCGCTCGTCTCGACACTTCCGAGGCGCGGAAGGAGCGTGACCTGGCCGCGCCGGGCGTTGGACACGTACAGCTGGGGATCGAGGCCGAATGCCTGAAACGCGCGGAGCGAACGCCGCATGTGATAGGCGGAGGTTACGATGATCAAACGGCTGTCATGTGCGCGGCCCACAATGGCAGCGACGTTGCGGGCGTTCTGCCGGTATTGAGGCTTCGGTTCTCACGCACAAGATCCTCGGGCCGCACGCCTTGGGCCAGCACATAGGGCGCGTAGTTGTCCGCTTCGGCCTGGCCGTGATGTTCGGGATCCCCGCCGCTCACAATCACCTTGCACGATCGCACCGCTTCCCGGCATTCACGGTAAAGCGCTGTTGTCGCTGCAATGCGCTGTATCCAGGCAGGCTTGGGCACGAGGCCCGTGTCGCTGCGATGGGTCCCGCCGCCCATCAGCACGATGATCGTATCCGGACCGAAGCGGGGCGCGGCCGTGCGGGCGTAGCCGCGCTGCGCCACATCCATCAGCGGCGCGGCGAACCAGCCCGCACCGACGCCCCACGCCAGCGTCATCGTGACGATTGCGATCTGTGCGCGGCGGTCGCGCCACAGCGCGAATGATGCAAAAAAAAGCAGGAATAAAGTGAATAGAACCAATTTGATTGGGGTAACGTATTGGTTTTAAGACAAATCGTTTCGCCATCGCGCAAATCGGAGCGCATCGGCGGGTTGGCAGCAAAGCGCGCGATCAGCGCGTTTTCATCGGGGGCTTGTAATAGAAAGCAGCACCTAACGCAAGCGGCGGCCAAACATTCGGCTGCGAGTCGCCTTGCTCGCAAACGAGATTCGGCGCGCCGCGTTTAGTCGACGTCGCGGACCGTCTTGCGACCGTCACGAGCGTCGTCATGGCTGCATAGGAAGAAAGAACGAGATGACCACGTATTCCAACGAAGCCGTACTCGAAGCACTTCGCCGAGCGCAGTATCGTCAGGTTCCCTGGGCGAAACGCCCCAATGTCTTCGATCTCCTGCGCGCACTCGGCCTGCTGGAATTGACCCGTCAGCGCACCGTTGCGCCTGCGCCAGGCTTTCATGCACCGGTCGACATCGCTGTCGTGACCGAACGGGGAAAAAACGAATTCTCGAGACTTTCGCGCGATGAGCGCTCGACCGACTGGGACTTGCGCCGCACAGAACGCTACACGTTCGGTGGACAGGAAACGCTGGTGGAGGCCAAGGTCTAGTCCGCCGGACAACGTTGACGCCGTCCTGTTTCGGGCGGCAAGCCGATCGGCGCAGGCCGAGGGACAAGCTTCGCCCGTTCGTTCTTCCGGCGCCGAGGCGACCGGATGCGCCCGCCGCAGCGCGCAGTGCTCCTGCTGGAGCCGCAGCCGAAAAAAGCCCGTATCAGGAAGATACGGGCATTGCAGAGTTCACTGCTGCCACGCTACGGGCACGGCAAAAACCCGTGTCCATCGTTGACGAGCGGCATTCCTTCTCGTCGTCTCCCCATGCGAACGCAGGGTCGAGCGCACACCTGCACAAGTTCAAACCTAATGATGTTGCGGGCGTCCGTCGCGCCCAGAATCCGGCCGTGCGCGCACATTGCTGGCGATATCGCCGCGCAGGTCGCCACGAGGCGCCGGAGGCGTCACGCCGCGCGTGCGCGGCCCGCCTTGCGGTGCTTCCATGGCTGCCCTGGTGCTGACATGAAAATCGGACGCGGCTGGCGGCGGCTGAGCCTGGCTCATCGCCGTCGTGCTCATCAGCGCAACCAGTGCGCCGGGGGCGAGCAGAGTCGATGCCTTCATGGCGAAATCCCTCCAAGCCCTCATGGAGCTTGTTCGATCATTCACCAAGCTAAGCGTCGAGCCGCGTCCGCGCTGTAAGGAATAGTAAAGAGTTGTTTCGCTCCGGGCGTGCGCCGACGGCGTCTGTTAGCGTACAGAGCCACAGGGATAAGCCGATGGAGAGAAGAAGCAGGGCGCAAGGCGAGCTTGCGCAGCAGGACGTTGAGGCGCCAAGGCCGCCGGACGACGGCCTCGGGAAGGCAAGACGGTCAGGCCATCTTCGCCGGAGCGCGCCACGATTCCGGGTTGGTCCAGAACGCGCCGCGCAGGCGGTCGCGGCTAGGCGGCGAGGGCGGCTTGGCAGCGCTTGAGCCGATGCGGCCACGCAGCGACACTTCGCGGCCATTGCCCGAGAGACGCTTGACGATCTCGGCCAGCGTGCCGTCCGCTTGCCATTCGTCGAAGCGTCGACGGCAGGTCGGCGGGGAAGGGTAGCGGCCGGGCAGCTTCGACCAGCCTTCGCCTGTCGAGAGCACCCACAACACGGCATTGACCACCGCACGCGCTTCGACGCGCGGGCGGCCGCGCCGCTCGCTACGCGCCGGTTCGGCACAGAACAACGCCTCAACCAGCGCCCACTCGTTATCTCTCAAATCGTCGAACAGCACCATATCTCACCTCAGCGAAGCTAACCCCGGTGCGCTGCCCCGCGCCGCGCACTCTGGTCGGAATCCGATGAACGAATACCCAGGAAAGGCCGGAGCGCATGACGGTGAACGATCATTTCGTGCTTCCGTGTAATAACTCCGACCTCTGTGCGCAATGAAATGCGAGAACCGTGCCATGCATGTCGCTAAATCCGGGAAACCCGCATGGCAGTAGGCTGACGCGATGTCAGCATGGCCCGTATCAGACCCGAAATGAATCAATTAAGAAATCGGGACAATCACCAATCCAGTGCAATAGGCCCATCCAGCGTGCGTTTCCAGAATTTGCTGCACCGCAGCGAAACGTACGTTCGCGCATCCAGTCTGGCCAAGAAAACCTATAATTCTGACTGAAACGACAACATTGATGAGTGAGTGGAATGAACGCGCCCTTGAACGTGACCCTGCGGCAGCTGCGCGTCTTCATCGAGGTTTCGCGGCTGCGCAGCTTCAGCCGCGCGGGCGATGAAATCGGCCTCACGCAGTCGGCCGTCAGCCGCTGCGTGCGGGAGCTGGAAGGCGAGATCGGTTTCAAGCTGATCGACCGAACGACCCGCGAAGTGCAGTTGACTGATGTCGGCTTGAACCTCGTCGGCACGGTGTCGCGGCTGCTCGCGGATCTGGACGAGGCGCTGCGCGAAGTCCGCGACCTGGGCGAGCAGCGTCGCGGGCGGGTGATCGTCGCCGCAAGCCCGACGATCGCGTGCCGGCTGATGCCGCGCGTCGTGGCCGCGTGCCTGCAGCAGTTCCCGCTGATCTCGCTGGGCCTGCGCGACGACGTCCAGTCCGACGTCCTGCGCAAGGTGAAGTCGGGCGAGGTGGATTTCGGCGTCGTGATCGGCCCGTTTGCCTCGGATGACCTGTACGGCGAAGCCGTCATGACAGATTCGTTCTGCCTCGTGGCACGCCGCGATCATCCGCTCGGCCGTCACGACGCCGTGCCCTGGGAGCAGCTGGCCGGCGAGCGCCTCGTGATGCTCGATCACGCATCCGGCAGCCGGCCGCTCATCGATGCCGTGATGCGCGAGCACGGCGTCGACGCGCAGGTGGTGCAGGAACTGGGGCACCCGGCGACGGTGTTCGGGCTCGTCGAGGCGGGCGTCGGCGTGAGCGTGCTGCCGTGGCTTGCGTTGCCGTTGCCGGCGGAGTCGTCGCTGGTGGCGTTGCCGCTCGAACCGCGCGCGGAGCGCACGGTGGAACTGGTGCGCAGGCGCGATCGTTCGCTTTCGCCGGCGGCCGAATCGGTCTGGTCGCTGATCGCCTCGCTGCCGCGGCGCGCGGAGGATCTGAATTGAACCGGCTTGAACCGGCGCGGCGCCGCTGAACGGACGGTGGCGCGTTAGACTTGACTTTCTCTGAAACGACAACGCAACGGGGCGGGCAATGAGCGAATCGGAAGGCGCAGTGATCAGCGAACTGAATCAACTCGGAGGCGCGCACGGATTCGGTGCGCCGAATGCACGCGACGCCGTGCGGGCGCTGCGCCCGTCGCAGATCCGCGAAGTGGCGAACGCGGGATTTGGTGTCGCGAATGTCCTGCCGTTCTGGTTCGGCGAATCCGACCGCGTGACGCCGCCCTTCATTCGCGATGCCGCCAGCCGCGCACTCGCCGACGGCGACACCTTCTACACGCACAATCTCGGTATCGTCCCGCTGCGCGAGGCGCTTGCCGCCTATGTGAGTGGCTTGCACGGCGCAACCTCGGCGGATCACGTCGCCGTGACGAGCGCCGGTGTGAACGCGCTGATGCTCGCGGCCCAACTGGTGGTCGGCGCGGGCGATCGCGTGGTCGCGGTGACGCCGCTGTGGCCGAATCTCGTCGAGATTCCGAAAATTCTGGGAGCGAGCGTCGAAACCGTGTCGCTGAACTACGGCGCGCGCGGCTGGACGCTCGATCTCGACCGTCTGCTGGCGGCGCTCACGCCGGACACGCGCATGCTGATGATCAACTCGCCCAACAACCCCACCGGCTGGACGATGAGCCGCGACGACCAGCACGCCGTCCTGGCGCATTGCCGGCGTCATGGCATCTGGATCGTCGCGGACGAAGTCTACGAGCGTCTCTACTACGGCGATGAAGGCGGCGCCGCGCCGTCCTTCCTCGATCTCGCCGCGCGCGACGAGCGCGTGATCGCGGTGAATTCCTTTTCGAAGGCGTGGCTCATGACGGGCTGGCGGCTGGGCTGGCTCGTCGCGCCGACTCAACTGATGGACGATCTCGGCAAGCTCGTGGAGTACAACACGTCGTGCGCGCCGTCCTTCGTGCAGCGGGCGGGCGTGGTCGCCGTCGCGGAGGGCGAGGGCTTCACGCAGTCGCTCGTCGCCGATCTGCGCGCGAGCCGCGATCACCTCGTGAGCGCGTTGCGGGGCATTGAAGGCGTCGACGTGCGCGCGCCGGACGGCGCGATGTATCTGTTCTTCTCGCTGCCGGGCGCGGCGCACAGCCTCGACCTCTGCAAGTCGCTGGTGCGCGACGCCGGGCTCGGGCTCGCGCCGGGCAGCGCGTTCGGACCGGAGGGCGAAGGCTTCGTGCGCTGGTGCTACGCCTGCGATCCGGCGCGCCTCGATGCGGGCGTCGAGCGTCTGCGGCGCTTCCTGGCGGCGCGCGGCGCAGCTTGAGCGGAAGGGAGGGGAATAGGCGGAATGCCGGCAAGCCGGCGCCGTCGAGTGAGTTTCGGCTGCGATGCTGCTTCACCTTTACGCACCGGTTCTTTTTGCGTAATATGGCGCTCAGTCACGCGCTTTCGTCTTGGAAAGCGCCACCTCGACCGGCTGGACTGGCCCGGCGTTCGCTCACCGAACGCCCAATGCTGCCTCTCCCCGGTGCGTGCTCCCAATCAATATGACCGATTCCGATCGGGCGAGAAATCGGGCGAGCGCGTCTTGAAATTCCGCGTACAGCTTTATCGTTCGCACCGCTTCGGTGGCGTTCGAATCTGCTCAAGCTCGCATTGAATCGAATCATTGACCATACAGGGTTGACCCAAGCTGCATGAATACCCAAGAGGCGAAGATCGTCCTCGAGACTGCCCTGATTTGCGCGCAGGAACCGCTGAGGCTGCCTGATTTGCGCAAGCTGTTCGCCGACGAGATCTCGGCGGACACCGTGCGCACCTTGCTCGAAGCGCTTCAGGCCGAGTGGTCGGGCCGTGGCGTGGAACTCGTGGCGCTCGCCTCGGGCTGGCGCTTCCAGAGCAAGCCGGCAATGCGGAGTTATCTCGACCGCCTGCATCCGGAGAAGCCGCCCAAGTATTCCCGCGCGGTGCTCGAAACGCTCGCGATCATTGCGTATCGGCAACCGGTGACGCGCGGCGATATCGAAGAGATTCGGGGCGTGACCGTGAACACGCAGGTCGTGAAGCAACTGGAAGACCGCAGCTGGATCGAAGTCATTGGTCATCGCGACGTGCCGGGACGTCCGGCGCTGTACGCCACGACCAAGCAGTTTCTCGACGACCTCGGCTTGAGCGCGCTCGACGAACTGCCGGCACTGGATAATCCGTCGGCGCAATTCGAAGCGTCGTTGCTCGCGCAGCATTCGATCGAATTTCCCGAAAGCGCGGCAGCGGATGCGCCCGCCGCGGACGCTCAGGCGCAGGAAACGACGGGCGCCGGGGAACACCCGCCCGAGACGCCGGTCAACGCCGATGACACGTCGGAGGCAGCGAGCGTGTCTGCTGCGCCGGACGAGGAATCGCAGCCGCCTGGCGCGGCTCTCGAAGCACAGCAGGGCGAGGAAGACGGGCGGCAGGGCACGCAAGCCGCGCAGGCCGAAGCGGATGGCATCGACTCGACCGAGGCGGTCCCCGCCGCGCTTCACCCGCAGCAATTGAATACCGCGCAGGACGCGCACACCGCGCCCGCTCCGGCGCCGCGCGACGACGCGCAAGACGTGGGTCCAGGGTATGAAGACGAACTGGACGACGACTCCGAAGAACCGAAGGCGCGCCGCGCCTGACGCAAAGACGCATGGCCCCTGATCCGAACCCGGCTCTCCATAAAGAACATTTCGAGACGACCAGCCGGGCCGATCAGCGGATTTTTTGTCGCGCCCGCGAGGGGCGCGCAATTCGACATTTGAGGTTGTTTTGACACACTCCCACGACAGCGATTCGCCTGATTCCGCACGCCGCGTGCACGACGCGGATGCACCCGAGTCGGCCGATGCCGGCGAACGCACGCGCAACGACGAGCATGGCGAGGGCGACGATCGTCCGCGCCGCGGTCTGCGCCGCGGGCCGCGCAGCCTGATCGCGCGGCGTCGCGCTGTCGCCAAGACAAAGGGCGGCGAAACGTCGCCGGACGCGCCGGGCGTCGTCACCGAAACGCCGCCGGACGGCGTCGTGGCAGCCCAGGTGCGCACGCCGCGCAAGGATCCGAACGCCAAGGGCGCGCGCAAGGAAGGCGCGAAACCGCGTAGTCGCAAGAACCCGCGCGCCGAAGCAGGTGAAACCAACGGCGACGCGTCGCTCGAGGCTGCGAACGGCGCCGCCGGCCAAACCGCCGCGCCCGCCCAGCCCGCACGCGAAGGCGCGCGCCGCAAGCAGGCCCAGCCGCAGCAGAAGCGCGGCAAGCGCAACGACGGCGGCCCCGCGACGGTGGAAAGCGCCGCGGCCGCAGCGGTCGACGACGTCTTCGCCTACGTTACCTCCCCGGCCTTCGATGCGGACAACACCGGCCCCGGCGGCGGCGCGCCGATGCTGCGTCGCGGTCACGCGACCCCGCAGCAAAAGCGCGTGCTGGAGCCGGACGACGACGCGCCGAAGCTGCACAAGGTACTCGCCGACGCGGGCATGGGCTCGCGTCGCGATATGGAAGAACTGATCATCGCGGGGCGCGTGTCGGTGAACGGCGAGCCGGCCCACATCGGCCAGCGCATCATGCCGACCGATCAGGTCCGCATCAACGGCAAGCCGGTCCGGCGCAAGCTCGCCAGCAAGCCGCCGCGTATCCTGCTGTACCACAAGCCGACCGGCGAGATCGTCAGCCACGCGGACCCGGAAGGCCGTCCGTCGGTGTTCGACAAGCTGCCGTCGATGAAGACGGCCAAGTGGCTCGCCGTCGGCCGGCTCGACTTCAATACCGAAGGGCTGCTGCTGCTCACGACCTCCGGCGACCTGGCGAACCGTTTCATGCATCCGCGCTATAGCGTCGAACGTGAATACGCGGTGCGGGTGGTCGGGCAGCTGTCGGAAGGAATGAAGCAGAAGCTCCTCAAGGGCGTCGAACTCGACGACGGCCCCGCCAACTTCCTGCGCATCCAGGACGGCGGCGGCGAGGGCACGAATCATTGGTACCACGTCGCGCTGGCGGAAGGCCGCAATCGCGAAGTGCGCCGCATGTTCGAGGCCGCCGGCCTGATGGTGAGCCGCCTGATCCGCACGCGCCATGGTCCGATCGGGCTGCCGCGCGGTCTCAAGCGGGGCCGCTGGGAGGAGCTCGAGGACACTCAGGTGCGCAGCCTGATGGCGTCGGTCGGACTCAAGCTGCCGACGGAAGAAAAGGGCGGACGCCAGTCCGCGCCGCGCGTGCAGCCCGATCCCATGCAGACATCGATGGGCATCATCACGCGCGAGCCGGTGCTGAGCTCGCATTCGCGGATGACGCAGCAGACGACGCCGGGCCGTGGCGGACGCCGCGGGCAACCGGGTGGCATGGCCAGCAGCTTTGGCCTCGGCGGCATGGGCGGCTTCGGTGGCAATTCCGGCAACGCGGGCAATGCCGGCGGCGGCGCGGGCCGTCGCGGCGGCCGGGAGCCGAACGGCAACCGCGCCGGCCAGGAGCCGAATGGCAATCGCGCCAACGGCGGCCGGCCCGGACCGCGCGGCGCGCGCCCACAAGGCAATCCGCAGGGCGTGGCCGGCGCCGGCAAGCGCCCGGGCAACAACGCGCCGCGCGGCAATCGTTCAGGCGGCGGCGGTCAGCCGGCTGGCGGGCAAGGCAAGCCGGGCGGCGTGAATCGCGGCGCGCGCAATCGGTCGCGAGGGCGGTAAGACGCGGAGCATGGGCGGGAGCGGGCACACGCCGGCTCGCCTTGGTCGCCTTCGTTGCCTTTGTGCTCCCGCGCCGCGACTGCACGGGCTTGCAGCATCGGGATCAAGCGCGTTGAAACCGGCATCAACAGGGCATCAACGGGCCTGAAAGCGCGCTGTACGTTTGCGTTCGTCGCGAAAAACGGCTAAAATTACGAAGTCGCTGGGCACGTAGTTTTTCTGCTGCCCGGGTGCGACCTGGTTGAAAAAGATGGGCATTGGCCCATTTTTTTTTGGCTTTTCGGTTCGGCATCTCGGGAGCAGGGGTGCGCGCCCGCATGTAGGCGCTGCCCGCGGGTGTTTCGGCGTGGAGCGCGCGAACACCTTGGAGTTACTGTGCAACTGACGGAATTGGTAGAAACCACGGTCTCGGGCCTGGGCTACGAGCTGGTCGATCTCGAGCGTTCGGGCGGCGGCTTGCTGTGCGTGTATATCGACCAGTCGGCCGGTATCGCCATCGAAGACTGTGAGAAGGTCACGCGCCAGCTCCAATATTTGTTCGAAGTCGAGAACATCGACTACGGTCGGCTCGAAGTCTCGTCGCCGGGCCTCGATCGGCCGCTCAAGAAGCTGGCCGATTTCGAGCGCTTCGCGGGAAGCGAAGTCGCCATCACGTTGAAAAAGCCGCTGGACGGGCGCAAGTCGTTCCGCGGCATCTTGCACGCCCCCGAAGGCGAAACGATCGGATTGGAATTTGAAGGGAAGGACGGCGCCGCGATGCTGGATTTCACGCTCGCGGACCTCGATCGCGCACGTCTCGTCCCCAAGGTTGACTTTAGGAGCCGCAAACAATGAGTCGCGAAGTATTGATGCTGGCGGATGCGCTGGCACGCGAAAAGAACGTCAACAAGGACGTCGTGTACGCAGCGCTGGAAGCTGCGCTTGCTTCTGCTACGAAAAAGCTCTTCGAAGAAGACGTGGACATCCGCGTCGCGATCGACCGCGAAAGCGGCGAGCACGAAACCTTCCGCCGCTGGCGCGTGGTGCCGGACGAAGCCGGTCTGCAGGAGCCGGATCAGGAAATCCTGCTGTTCGAAGCGAAGGAACAGAAGGCCGACGCGGAGATCGACGACTTCATCGAAGAGCCGATTCCCTCCATCGAGTTCGGCCGCATCGGCGCGCAGGCCGCCAAGCAGGTCATCCTGCAGAAGGTGCGCGACGCCGAACGCGAGCAGATCCTGAACGACTTCCTCGAGCGCGGCGAAAAGATCATGACCGGCTCGGTGAAGCGCCTGGACAAGGGCAACTTCATCGTTGAATCGGGCCGTGTCGAGGCGCTGCTGCGCCGCGACCAGCTCATCCCGAAGGAAAACCTGCGCGTGGGCGACCGCGTGCGGGCGTACATCGCGAAGGTCGACCGCACCGCGCGCGGCCCGCAGATCGAACTCTCGCGCACGGCGCCCGAGTTCCTGATGAAGCTGTTCGAACTCGAAGTGCCGGAAATCGAACAAGGCCTGCTGGAAATCAAGGCGGCTGCGCGCGATCCCGGCGTGCGTGCGAAAATCGGCGTGATCGCCTACGACAAGCGCATCGATCCCATCGGTACCTGCGTCGGCATCCGCGGTTCGCGCGTGCAGGCCGTGCGCAATGAGCTCGGTGGCGAGAACGTCGACATCGTGCTATGGTCGGAAGACCCCGCGCAGTTCGTGATCGGCGCGCTCGCGCCGGCAGCCGTCCAGTCCATCGTCGTCGATGAAGAAAAGCACTCTATGGACGTCGTCGTGGACGAGAACGAGCTCGCCGTCGCCATCGGCCGCGCAGGCCAGAACGTGAGACTCGCAAGCGAACTCACCGGCTGGCAGATCAACATCATGACGCCGGACGAGTCGGCGTTGAAGCAGAACGAAGAGCGTGGCAAGTTGCGCGACCTGTTCATGGCGCGTCTGGATGTGGACGAGGAAGTCGCCGACATCCTGATCGACGAAGGCTTCACGAGCCTCGAAGAAATCGCCTACGTGCCGCTCAACGAAATGCTCGAAATCGAAGCCTTCGACGAAGACACCGTGCACGAATTGCGCAATCGCTCGCGCGATGCGCTGCTCACGTTGGCCATCGCCAATGAAGAGAAGGTGGAAGGCGTCGCGCTCGACCTGAAGAGCCTCGAAGGCATGGACAACGAGCTGCTCGCGAAACTCGCCGAGCATCAGATTCAGACCCGCGACGAGCTCGCGGAGCTGGCAGTCGACGAACTGGTTGAAATGACCGGTATGGAAGAGGATGCCGCTAAGGCGTTGATCATGAAAGCACGTGAACACTGGTTCCAGTGAGAAATGACCATGGCGCACTGATATATGGCGGCCTGTCTGGCCGCGTGACCCCGATCTAACCGCAAGGATCTGTCCTTGCATCAAGAGGAATGAATGGCGAGTAACAACGTAGCCCAATTTGCCGCGGAACTAAAAATGCCTGCAGGCGTACTGCTGGAACAACTGCAGGCGGCTGGCGTACAGAAAGCGAGCGCGAACGACGATCTCTCCGAGACGGACAAGGCGCGCCTGCTCGATCATTTGCGCAAGTCGCACGGTTCCACCGATGCCGACAAACGCAAGATCACTCTGACCCGCCGGCATACGTCGGAGATCAAGCAATCCGACGCAACGGGTAAGGCTCGCACCATTCAGGTCGAGGTGCGCAAGAAGCGTGTGTTCGTGAAGCGCGACGAGCCCGGTATGGAGCAGGGCGAAGCGGCGGCGAATCACGTCGATGAACCCGAAGTCGACGAAGCCGAACTTCAGCGGCGCGAGGAAGAAGCGCGCCATGCCGCCGAGCAGCTCGAGCGCGAAGAGCGCGAGCTGAAGGAGCGTCAGGCGAAGCTCGAGATCGAGGAAGCCGAGCGCCGCGCCCGCGAGGAAGCGGCCGAAGCGGAGCGCCGCAAGCAGGAAGAGGAAGTCGAACGCCGTGCGTCGGCCGCGGCTCAGGCGGCGGAACTCTCGCGTGCCGCGCAGGCGTCGCGTCAGGAAGCCCGCGACGAAGCGCGTGAAGAAGCGCGCGCCCAGGCAACGGCCGAGGCCAAGCAGAGCGAAGCGAAGCGGAACGAAGACGCGCAGCGTGAAGCCGCGGAAAAGGCTGCCGAAGAAAAGGCCGCCAGTGAACGCGCCGCGCAACGTGAAGCTGCGAAGAAGGCGGAAGAAGACGCGCGTGCTGCGTCCGAGAAGGCCCGTCTCGAGCAGGAAGCCATCGCGAAGCGTCGTGCGGCGGCGGAAGCCGAAGCGCGTGCGATCCGCGAAATGATGAACACGCCGCGCAAGGCGCAGGTGAAGGCGCCGGAACCAGCGCCCGTCGCGAAGCCGGTCGAAGCGGCGAAGGCCGCTGAAGCCAAGGGCACGCTGCACAAGCCGGCCAGGCCGGAAGGTGCGCAGGCCGCCCGTCCGGCGGCTGCCAAGCGCCCGGCACCCGGCACCACGGCCGCGCCCGCATCCACGGCGCCCGCAGGCGCCGGCGACAAGAAGAAGGCCGGCGGCAAGGGCGGCTGGCAGGACGACGCATCGAAGCGGCGCGGCATCAAGACGCGCGGCGACAGCAGCGGCGGTGTCGACCGCGGCTGGCGCGGCGGTCCGAAGGGTCGCGGCAAGCATCAGGATCTGAACACGTCGTTCCAGGCGCCGACCGAACCCATCGTTCGCGAAGTGCACGTGCCGGAAACCATCTCGGTGGCGGATCTCGCGCACAAGATGTCGGTGAAGGCTTCGGAAGTCATCAAGGTGATGATGAAGCTTGGCCAGATGGTCACGATCAACCAGGTGCTGGACCAGGAAACCGCGATGATCGTCGTCGAGGAACTGGGCCATCGCGCGGTCGCGGCAAAGCTGGACGACCCGGAAGCGCTGCTGATCGAAGGCGAAGCCACGGAAGACACGGCCGAGAAGCTGCCGCGTCCGCCGGTCGTCACGGTCATGGGTCACGTCGATCACGGCAAGACCTCGCTGCTGGACTACATCCGTCGCGCGAAAGTGGCGGCGGGCGAAGCGGGCGGCATCACGCAGCATATCGGCGCGTATCACGTCGAAACACCGCGTGGCGTCATCACCTTCCTCGACACGCCGGGTCACGAGGCCTTCACGGCCATGCGTGCGCGTGGTGCGAAGGCAACCGACATCGTCATTCTGGTGGTAGCCGCCGATGACGGCGTGATGCCGCAGACGAAGGAAGCCATCGCTCACGCGAAGGCGGGTGGCGTGCCGATCGTCGTCGCGATCAACAAGATCGACAAGCCGGATGCCAACCCGGACCGCGTGAAGCAGGAACTGGTCGCGGAAGGCGTGGTGCCGGAAGAGTACGGCGGCGATTCGCCGTTCCTCGAAGTGTCGGCGAAAACCGGCAAGGGCATCGACGATCTGCTGGAAAACGTCTCGTTGCAGGCCGAAGTGATGGAACTGACCGCGCCGGTGGAAGCCGCCGCGAAGGGTCTCGTCATCGAGGCGAAACTGGACAAGGGCAAGGGCGCGGTCGCGACCATCCTCGTGCAGTCGGGCACGCTGAACCGCGGCGACGTGGTGCTGGCCGGCAGTGCATATGGCCGCGTGCGCGCCATGCTGGACGAAACCGGCAAGCCCACAAAGTCGGCGGGTCCGTCGATCCCGGTGGAAATCCAGGGTCTGTCGGAAGTGCCGGCGGCGGGCGAAGAAGTCATCGTGTTGCCGGACGAGCGCAAGGCGCGCGAAATCGCGCTGTTCCGTCAAGGCAAGTTCCGCGACGTCAAGCTGGCCAAGCAGCAGGCCGCCAAGCTCGAGAACATGCTCGAGCAAATGGGCGAAGGCGAAGTGCAGAACCTGCCGCTCATCGTCAAGGCGGACGTGCAGGGCTCGCAGGAAGCGCTGGTGCAGTCGCTGCTCAAGCTCTCGACCAGCGAAGTGCGCGTGCAGATCGTGCACAGCGCGGTCGGTGCGATCAGCGAGTCGGACGTCAACCTGGCCACGGCTTCGAAGGCGGTCATCATCGGCTTCAATACGCGTGCGGATGCTCAGGCGCGCAAGGTGGCCGAGGCGAACGGCATCGACATCCGCTACTACAACATCATCTATGACGCTGTGGATGAGGTGAAGGCGGCAATGTCCGGCATGCTCGCGCCGGAGAAGCGCGAGACGGTGACGGGCACGGTCGAGGTGCGCCAGGTGATCCGCGTGCCGAAGATCGGCCTGATCGCGGGTTGTATGGTCACGGACGGCGTGGTCAAGCGTTCCTCTTCGGTGCGCGTGATCCGCAACAACGTCGTGATCCATACCGGCGAGCTGGATTCGCTGAAGCGCTTCAAGGACGACGTCAAGGAAGTGCGTCAGGGCTTCGAATGCGGTATGTCGATCAAGAACTTCAGCGACATCGTCGAAGGCGATCAGTTCGAAGTCTTCGAAGTGACCGAAGTGGCACGTACGCTGTAATGCGCTAAGCCGCTGGATAGAGGGCGGGGTGAGTCTCACGGCTCGCTCCGCCTTTTTCATTTGCAGCGGCGCGAAAGAGATACGGAAACAACATCATGGCTAAACGCAAGTCTTCCCCCAATCGCAACGTGCAGATTGCGGACCAGATTCAACGCGACCTGTCGGCGCTGATGCGCGAGGTGAAGGACCCGCGCATCGGGCTCGTGACGATTCAAAGCGTCGAACTCACGCCCGACTACGCGCACGCGAAAGTATTTTTCACGACGCTCACCGGCGATCCGCAACAGACCCAGGAAGGGTTGAATCACGCGGCCGGGCATCTGCACAACCTGCTGTTCAAGCGCCTGCACATCCACACCGTGCCGACGCTGCATTTCCACTACGACAAGACGATCGAGAGGGCGGTGGAGATGTCGCGCCTGATCGACGAAGCGAACGCGACGCGCGCGAAAGACGCCGACGACGGTCAGGAAGGCGCGTAACCCATGAGCGGTTCGGAGAAACAGGCGCGGCCGAAGCTTCCGCGCCGCGCGCTGGATGGCGTGCTGCTGCTGGACAAGCCGCTCGGGCTATCGAGCAACGACGCGCTGATCAAGGCAAAGCGCATTTATCTGGCGAAGAAGGCCGGCCATACGGGCACGCTCGATCCGCTTGCAACCGGCCTGCTGCCCTTGTGTTTCGGCGAGGCGACGAAGTTCTCGCAGGATCTGCTGGAAGCCGACAAGACCTACGAGGCGACCATGCGCCTGGGCGTGCGCACGACCACGGGCGACGCCGAGGGCGAGGCCGTGCAGACGCGCGACGTGAACTGCGATGAAGCGGCTGTGATCGACGCGATGCAGCAGTTTCTGGGCGACATCGTGCAGATCCCGCCGATGTACTCGGCGCTCAAGCGCGACGGCAAGCCGCTCTACGAATACGCGCGCGCGGGTCAGACGGTGGAGCGCGAGGGACGTCCGGTGACGATTCACGCGTTGCAGATGATCGCCTGTGCGTTGCCGCTCGTGACGTTCCGCGTGACGTGCAGCAAGGGGACATACGTGCGCACGCTTGCCGAGGACATCGGCGAGACGCTGGGTTGCGGAGCGCATCTGACGGCGCTGCGGCGCACGGGCGTGGGCGCGCTGACGCTCGAACACGCGGTCACGCTCGATGCGCTCGCCAGTTTGAGCGAAGCGCAGCGCGACGAGCGGCTTCAGCCGGTGGATGCGCTGCTGTCCACTTTCCCCGAGATTCGCCTCGACGGTGACGCGGCGAAGCGCTTCCTGCACGGCCAGCGGCTGCGGCTCGCGGACCTTGCCTCCACGCCATTCGATGACGGACGCGTGCGGGTCTACGCGCAGGACGACGGACGGCTATTGGGCGTGGCGCGCGCCGGCGAGGGCGTGCTGGCGCCGGAACGGTTGATCGTCACGGCGCAATAAAGAAAAAGCCTGGATTCTCATCCAGGCTTTTGTCATTGCAGCACTCAAAGCACCCGCAGCGCGCTCAATGCGCAGCCGATGCCGCCGCTGCTGAATCTCCACCGCCCGAGCGTTCGGGCCGCGTGATCCAGATCAGCGCGATCAGCGCAATGAAGATCCCCGCTGAGATATAGAACATGTCGTTCACCCCGAGCTGCGCGGCCTGCTGGGTCGCCATGCTGTTGAACAGGCCGTAGGTCTGCTCCTGCGAGAGTCCCATGCCGTGCAGTTGCTGCATGGAGTTTGTGAAGTTCGGATTGAAGGCGTTCGCCTGTTCCGTCAGTTGCACGTGATGCACGATGGTCCGGTGCTCCCACGCCGTCGAGAAGATCGACGTGCCGATGCCGCCGCACATGATCCGCACGAAGTTCGAGAGCCCCGACGCCGCCGGAATCCGGTGCCCCGGCAGACCCGACAGCGTGATGGACACGAGCGGGATGAAGAAGCCCGCCATCGCGATGCCCTGGATCAGCGTCGGCAAGGTCAGCGCCCAGGTATCGACGCCCGTGGTATAGCGCGAACGCATCCAGAAACACAGCGCGAAGACGATGAACGCAGCCGTCGCGATGCGGCGCGGATCGGTGCGCGGCAGGAACTTGCCGGTGATCGGCGAGAGCAGCACCGCGAACAGTCCGACCGGCGCCATCACGAGCCCCGCATCGGTCGCGGTATAGCCGATGACCGTCTGCAGCCACAGCGGCAACAGCACCAGATTCCCGAAGTACAGCCCGTAGCCGACCGACAGCGCGATCGTCCCGCCCGAGAAGTTGCGCAGCGCGAACAGCGACAGGTCGACCACCGGATGCTCGGCCGTCAGCTCCCACACGATGAAGAACGCAAACGCGATCACCGCGACCAGCGCGAGCACGACGATCGTCGTGGAGTTGAACCAGTCGAGATCCTTGCCCTTGTCGAGCATGACCTGCAGCGAGCCCACCCAGATCACGAGCAGCGCCAGGCCGACCGAATCGATCGGCGCCTTGCGGATCGCCGAGTCGCGGTCGCGGAAGATTGCGAAGGTCGCGCCGGCCGCGACGATCCCCACCGGGATGTTCACGTAGAAAATCCACGGCCAGGAGATGTTGTCCGAGATCCAGCCGCCGAGAATCGGCCCGGCGACCGGCGCGATGAGCGTGGTCATCGACCACATCGACAGCGCCACCGGCGCCTTCTCGCGTGGATAGCTCGCGAGCAGGAGCGTCTGCGACAGCGGGATCATCGGCCCGGCCACGGCGCCTTGCAGCACGCGCGCGGCGAGCAGGAAGGGCAGCGTCGGCGCGAGGCCGCACAGCCAGGACGCAATCACGAACAGGATGATCGAGCCGAGGAACAGCCGCACCTGGCCCACGCGCTGCGTGAGCCAGCCGGTGAGCGGCACCGAGATCGCGTTGGCGACGGCGAACGACGTGATGACCCACGTGCCCTGGTCCGATGCCACGCCGAGGTCGCCCGAGATCGACGGAATCGAGACGTTCGCGATCGACGTGTCGAGCACGTTCATGAAGACCGCGAGCGACACGGCGATCGTGCCGATGACGAGCTTCGCGCCCGACAGCGGCGGATGGACGACGTTTTGCGAAGACATGACGCGCGCCCGCTTACATCAGCTTGGTGGCCGAGGCGGACTGGGTCGCCTTGCCGCCGCGCGGCTTGGCCGACGAAGTCGAAGACGTCGATGACGCCGTGCCCTGCGAACCCGTGCCCGTACCCGCGTTCTGCTGGATGATGCGCGCGATTTCCTGATCCGCTTCCGCGCCGTACTTGTCGAACACGTTGGTCTGGTAGACCGTGTTCTGCGCGTTGCCGAGCTGGCCGCCCTGGTCGTTCTTGATGGTCACGTCGACGTCCATCGACAGGCCGATGCGCAGCGGATGCTGCTCGAGTTCCTTCGGATCGAGTTCGATACGCACCGGCAGGCGCTGCACGACCTTGATCCAGTTACCCGTCGCGTTCTGCGCGGGCAGCAGCGAGAAGGCCGAGCCCGTGCCCGCCGAGAAGCCGACCACCTTGCCATGGAACACGACGCCCGAGCCGTACAGGTCGGCCGTGAGTTCGACCGGCTGGCCGATGCGCATGTGCTTCAGCTGCACTTCCTTGAAGTTCGCGTCGACCCACACGGCGTTCAGCGGAACGATGGCCATCAGCGGATTGCCCGGCGAGACGCGCTGGCCGACCTGCACCGAACGCTTCGCCACATAGCCCGTCACCGGCGCCGGCAGCGTGTTGCGCGCGAAGTTGATGTACGCGTCACGCACCTTCGCGGCGGAGGCCAGCACGTTCGGATGATCGGCGATGGTCGTGTTCGCGGTCAGCGAGCGGTTGGACGCCAGTTCCTGCTGGGCGGCATCGAGTGAAGCCTGTGCGCCGCGCACGGCGTCGCGCGCATGGGAGATCTCTTCCTGCGACACGGCGCCGGTCTGCGCGACCATCATGCGGCGCTTCAGGTCGTCCTGTGCGCGCTGGAGGTCCGAGCGGCGCAGCGCGATCTGCGCTTCGTACTGGTTGTTGTTGACGAAGAAGGTGCGGACCTGGCGCACGGTCTGCGCGAGGTTCGCTTCCGCCTGATCGAGCGCGACCTTCGAATCCGCCGGATCGAGCGCGACCAGCGGGTCGCCGATCTTCACGGTCTGCGTGTCGTCCGCATTCACGGAGATGACCGTGCCCACGACCTGCGGCGTGATCTGCACGACATTGCCGTTCACATAGGCGTCGTCGGTGCTCTCGTGGAAGCGCGCGACGAGGAAGTAGTACAGCCCGTACGCGACGGCCGCGAGGATGACGACGAGCACGATCAGCGTCATCAGCCGGCGGCGTTTGCCGTTGCCCGCTTTCTGCGCGGGCGCGGCCGCGGCGTTTTGTTGAGGGTCGCTCATGAAATGACTCCGAGTATTCCTGTTATGTCCTGATGCGTATTCGGTGTGCGGGACTTGGCGCTTATTGCGCCGGCGCCGTGGCCTGATTCGCCGCCTGCTGCTGGCCGCTGCCGTCGATCGCGAGATTGCTGCTGGTGGCGTCGAAGCCGCCGCCGAGCGACTTGATCAGCGCGATCTGCAAGTCGGTGCGTTTCAGGCGCAGATTGGTCACGGTCTGCTCGTTGGCGAGCCGGTTCGAGTCGGCGTTCAGCACCTGCAACTGCGGCGACAGTCCCGCCTTGTAGCGGATCACGGCGAGCTGATAGGCGCTCTCCGCGGCCGTCAGGGCGCGCTGCGCGTCAGCCGTCTGCTTGTTGAGCGAGCGGATGGCCGTAATGTTGGTGGCCACGTCGTTCATCGCGTTGATCAGCGTCTGGTTGTAGTTCGCGACATCGCCCTCGAAGTCGGCGTAACGGCCCTTCAACTGGGCGCGCAGGGCGCCGGCGTCGAAGATCGGCAGATGCACGGCCGGACCCGCCTGGATCTGGCGGCTGCTCGATTGCAGGAAGCGGCCCCAGCCGAACGCATCGAAGCCGAAGCCCGCCGCGAGGTTGATGTCCGGGAAAAACTCGGCCTTCGCTTCCTTGATGTTGTGCGTCGCGGCTTCCACCTGCCAGCGCGCGGCGACGATATCCGGGCGGCGCGCCACGAGATCGGCGGGCACGTTGTCGGGCAGGATCACGTCCACTTTCGGGTCGAGCGCGGGTCTCGCGATCTGCAGGCCGCGGTCCGGACCCTTGCCGAGCAGCGCGGCGATCTGATAGCGCACCGATTCGATCTGGCCGTCCAGTTCGGAGAGATTCGTCTGGCTCGTCGCGACATTGCCTTCCGCAGTGCGGCGCTCGACGTTCGTATCGATGCCGGCCGCGACGCGCCCGTCCGTGATGCGCCCGACATTCTGGCGGTTGGCGATCTCGCGCGCGGCGACGTCGCGCAGCGCGTAGAGCAGCGCGAGCTGGTTATAGGTCCGCGCCACCGACGCCGCGAGCGTCACGCGCGCCTGCTGCATGTCGGCTTCGGCCGCCTTCTGCTGCGAAACCGCCTGATTCAGCCGTGCGCGGTTCTTGCCCCAGAGGTCGAGATCCCACGAAGCGCTGGCCAGCACGTTGTTCTCGCTGAACCACGTGCCGCCGTAGGGCGGCGGGAAGAGGGCATTGCCCGAATAGAGTTCGCGGGTCCACGAATAGGAGCCATTGACCTTCGGATACAGCGCCGAGCGCGAGCTTTCGATGTACGACGACGCCTTCGCGATGCGCGACTGCGCCTGCGCGATGCTCGGGCTGTCGGCGAGCGCTTCGTCGATCAGCTGCGGCAGTTGCGGATCGCCGAACTGTTTGGCCCAGTCGAGCGTCGGCCACTGGCCGCCTTGGCCGGGGACGCTCTGGGTCGCCGCGAAGTTGTCGGGCGTGGCGATGGTCTTGTCGCTGGAAATGCCGGCGTAGTTCGCGCAGCCCGCCACCACGAAGGCGGCCGCCGCGGCCGCGGCTGCGCTTCTGGCGCGGCTGAGCGGCCGGGCTCCGGAGCGAAGCGCGGACAAGGAGAGGTGTTTCATTTCCCGTCTCTCGAGATGAACATCAATAATGGACATTGCAATCAGTTTGCGGACTGGCGATCGGCGATTTGCTTGTCATCGCAAGGAACTGCCGGCTCGGTCGCCGGCGCAGGCCAGTCCGGCTACCGACGGATCACACGAGTTCGCGAGGATGCGCCGGAGCATGCTTTTCAGGAAGCCTGCTTCCTCGGGCGTGAAGCCGGTGAGCAGGTGATCGAGCACGTGCGTGAAGATGGCCGGTACGCGTTCGGCGGTGGCCTGGCCTTCGTCGGTCAGCGCGAGCCGCACGACGCGCCGGTCCTCCTCGCTACGCACCCGCGACAGCAATCCGCGCTTCTCCAGCCGGTCGATCAGGCGCGTGACCGCGCTGGCGTCGATGCCGTATTCGCGAGCGATATCGGCCGCTGTCACGCATTTGCCGACCGCCAGCATGAAGAGAATGCTGGCCTGCGTGCTGGTGATGCCGAGTTCGGACGTAGTGTGCTGCGTGACCATGTTTCCCATGGTCGAGCGCACGCGGCCGATCAGATACCCGACGCTCTCGTTGAGCACGTATTCACTGATCGGGATGGCTTTCGGGGCGTCGCTCATGAAAAACTGGGTGCGCTTGCAATAGTTGACTAGGCAGGATTATAAGTAAGCGTCTCTTGTGCTGCAAGAATGTTTTTCGGAAAATGCTTAACGATTGTGGGGCCGCACGGCATGAGGGCGGGGCCGCGAAAACCACGTGGAGACGTCCCGGGTTGCGTCCTATTGCGAGGGAACGACATTTGTGCGTGCTATAATTTACGGTTCTCACCGCGCCGAGCCCGCGAAGTCATGCTTGCATGACGGTTCTTGAGGGGCTGCCGGGCCAAGAAGTCTCGCCTATCCCTTGAACGGGATTCGGGGATTCGCTCGACGGCGCACAACCAAGATACCTCTATATGACTCGCGCCCTCCGCAATATCGCCATCATTGCCCACGTCGACCACGGCAAGACCACGCTCGTCGACCAGTTGCTCCGCCAGTCGGGCACGTTCCGGGAAAATCAGCAGGTCGCCGAACGGGTCATGGACTCGAACGACATCGAAAAGGAACGCGGCATCACGATTCTGGCCAAGAATTGCGCCGTCGAATACGAAGGCACGCACATCAATATCGTCGACACGCCGGGACACGCGGACTTCGGCGGTGAAGTCGAGCGCGTGCTGTCGATGGTCGATTCCGTGCTGCTGCTGGTCGACGCCGTCGAAGGCCCGATGCCCCAGACGCGCTTCGTCACGAAGAAGGCGCTTGCGCTCGGTCTGAAGCCGATTGTCGTGATCAACAAGGTGGACCGTCCGGGCGCGCGTATCGACTGGGTGATCAACCAGACGTTCGACCTGTTCGACAAGCTCGGCGCCACCGAAGAACAGCTCGACTTCCCGATCGTCTACGCGTCGGGCCTGAACGGCTACGCCGACCTGAATCCGGAAGTGCGCGAAGGCACGATGCGTCCGCTGTTCGAAGCCATTCTCGAGCACGTTCCCGTCCGTCCGGCCGACCCGGACGGTCCGCTGCAACTCCAGATCACCTCGCTCCACTACAACTCGTATGTGGGCCGTATCGGCGTGGGCCGTGTGGCGCGCGGCCGTATCCGCCCCGGCATGCAGGTGGCGGTGCGTTCGGGTCCGGACGGCGCGATTCTGAACCGCAAGATCAACCAGGTGCTGTCGTTCCACGGCCTCGAGCGCGTGCAGGTCGAGGAAGCGCAGGCCGGCGACATCGTGCTGATCAACGGCATCGAGGAAATCGGCATTGGCGTGACCATCTGCTCGCCGGAGCAGCCCGACGCGCTGCCGATGATCACCGTCGACGAACCCACGCTGACGATGAACTTCCTCGTGAATTCGTCGCCGCTCGCGGGCAAGGAAGGCAAGTTCGTGACGAGCCGCCAGATTCGCGACCGTCTGACGAAGGAACTGAATCACAACGTCGCGCTGCGCGTGAAGGACACCGGCGACGAAACCACATTCGAAGTGTCGGGCCGCGGCGAACTGCATCTGACGATTCTGGTCGAGAACATGCGCCGTGAAGGCTATGAACTCGCGGTGTCGCGTCCGCGCGTGGTGCTGCAGGAGATCGACGGCGTGAAGTGCGAGCCGTACGAGAACCTGACGGTGGATATCGAAGACCAGCATCAGGGCGGCGTGATGGAAGAGCTGGGCCGTCGCAAGGGCGAAATGCTCGACATGACGTCCGACGGCCGTGGCCGCACGCGTCTCGAGTACAAGATCTCGGCACGCGGCCTGATCGGCTTCCAGAGCGAGTTCCTGACGCTCACGCGCGGCACGGGCCTGATGAGCCACACGTTCGATTCGTATGCGCCCGTCAAGGAAGGCTCGGTGGGCGAGCGCCGCAACGGCGTGCTGATCTCGCAGGACGACGGCGCGGCTGTCGCCTATGCACTGTGGAAGCTGCAGGATCGCGGCCGCATGTTCGTGTCGCCGGGCGATGCGCTCTATGAAGGCATGATCATCGGCATCCACAGCCGCGACAACGACCTCGTCGTGAACCCGATCAAGGGCAAGCAGCTGACGAACGTGCGCGCCTCGGGCACCGACGAAGCCGTGCGCCTCGTGCCGCCTATTTCGATGTCGCTGGAATACGCGGTCGAGTTCATCGACGACGACGAGCTGGTCGAAGTCACGCCGCAAAACATCCGTCTGCGCAAGCGTCATCTGAAGGAACACGAGCGTCGCCGCGCGAGCCGCGAAGCCAACGCTGAGTAACAAGACGCGCGTCGCGATTGCGGCGCGTGGCGAATCATGAAAACCCGGCGGTGCGTCATGCACCGTCGGGTTTTTTTGTCTCAGGCTCGAAGCATGTGCGATCGCTTTGCTACCGAGCCGTCGCGCGGCGGGTTATTTCACCAGATCAGAGAGTCCGGCCAAGGGCTGGAAAACGGCCTGCAGGGCGTGTTGCGCCAGGTTCGCCACATCATGGAACGCTGCCGCCAGCGGTCCCTGGGTCTGCTGCTCGGCGGGAGCCTGAGCCTGCGTGTCCTGCGGTTGTGCGATCTGTGGCTGGACGATCTGCGGTTGAACAATCTGCGGCTGGATGATCTGCGGTGTAACTTGCTGCTGTGCGCCGTGTGCCGCGAGAATCTGCCCCGCCCGGTCCACCGCCGCGTCCCGCATCTGGGCCACCACATTCGGGTCGTTCATCATCGACGAGAACTCATCCGTGTTGGAGTGCGAGCCGTAGAAAGCGGTCCATCCATGGATAAGAAGTCGGCGGCGCGCTGACCGACGAGGTGGACGAGGTCGAATAGTTGCTGCCGGTGTCGGAAGACGACGACTGCGTGGAACTCGACCGGCTGGTGAAGACCGGCGGCACAAGCGGACCGCCCGCCATGCCTTGATAAGACTGGGACGAAGCATTTGAAAAATTGAGGCTGGATAGCATATTCACTCCTGTAGCACATTGCGTGCGTTGGTTGCGATCCGGATGCGTCAGAGCCGGGAATGCCCGGCCCATCGTGCGTTCCGACCCGTCGCGACAGAGTCGCCCGGGCAGTTCAGTGTGCAAAGCTTGAGGTCGGTCGCGGTGTCAATCCGATATCGCGCCATGCGCGTCGGGCATGCGTCGAAAGCGGCGGCAAGCAACGGCAAAGTGCCGCTTGCAAATCCGGTCATCGGCATGGGACAAGCGTTTGCGGGCTTCCTGAACTTCAGAGCAATGGTGTTCTGTGCTATGCTTCTCAGATTAGCTAGTGCTATTAGGTCCTTCCAAGCAGACTTGATTCGCGCAATCCGCTAAACGGTCAGGCCGTGGCGCGGAAGGTTTTGTAACCCGCACTTCCTCGAGAAACTCGAAGAAAGGTGAGCGTAAAATGATGAAGCAATTCCAGTCGAACTCTTATCTGTTCGGCGGCAATGCTCCGTACGTCGAAGAGTTGTACGAGCAATATCTCGATAATCCTGCGTCAGTGCCCGAGACCTGGCGCGCCTATTTCGACGCGTTGCAGAACGTGCCCGCCTCCGACGGCACGGCACACAACGACGTGGCCCACGGCCCCATCGTCGAATCGTTCGCCCAGCGCGCGAAGGCCAATGCCTTCCTGCCGCGCGAGAGCGCCAGCACCGGCGACCTCACCACTGCACGCAAGCAGGTCTACGTCCAGTCATTGATTGGCGCCTATCGCTTCCTCGGCTCGCAGTGGGCCAATCTCGACCCGCTCAAGCGCCGCGAGCGTCCCGCCATTCCCGAACTCGAACCCGGTTTCTACGACTTCACTGAAGCCGACATGGACCAGGTGTTCAACGCGACCAACCTGTACTTCGGTTTCGAGCAGGCTTCGCTGCGCGACATCGTCAAGGCGTTGCGCGACACGTACTGCGGCACGATCGGCGCCGAGTACATGTACATCAGCGATCCGGAACAGAAGCGCTGGTGGAAGGAAAAGCTGGAATCCATCCGTTCCACGCCGGACTTCTCGAACGACAAGAAGAAGCACATCCTGAATCGCCTGACGGCCGCCGAAGGCCTCGAGCGCTTCCTGCACACGAAGTACGTCGGCCAGAAGCGCTTCTCGCTGGAAGGCGGCGAGAGCTTCATCGCGTCGATGGACGAAGTCGTGCGTCACGGCGGCAAGAGCGGCGTGCAGGAAATCGTCATCGCGATGGCTCACCGCGGCCGCCTGAACGTGCTGGTCAACACGCTCGGCAAGATGCCGGCGGACCTGTTCGCCGAATTCGAAGGCAAGCACGTCGATGACCTGCCGGCCGGCGACGTCAAGTACCACAAGGGCTTCTCGTCGGACGTCTCCACCGAAGGCGGCCCGGTCCACCTGTCGCTCGCATTCAACCCGTCGCACCTGGAAATCGTGAACCCGGTGGTCGAGGGTTCGGCGAAGGCGCGTATGGACCGTCGCGGCGACGATGAAGGCCTGCAAGTGCTGCCGGTGCAAGTGCACGGCGACGCCGCATTCGCCGGCCAGGGCGTCGTGATGGAAACGCTGAACCTCGCGCAGACGCGCGGCTACGGCACGCACGGCACGCTGCATATCGTCATCAACAACCAGATCGGCTTCACGACGTCGGACCCGCGCGATGCGCGCTCCACGCTGTATTGCTCGGACGTGGTCAAGATGATCGAAGCGCCGGTGCTGCACGTGAACGGCGACGACCCGGAAGCGGTCGTGCTGGCTACGCAGCTGGCCATCGACTTCCGCATGAAGTTCCACAAGGACGTGGTCGTCGACATCATCTGCTTCCGCAAGCTGGGTCACAACGAGCAGGACACGCCGGCGGTCACGCAGCCGCTGATGTACAAGACCATCGCGAAGCATCCGGGCACGCGCGCCGTCTACGCCGAGAAGCTGGTGCAGCAGGGCGTCATCACGGCCACGGACGCGGACAACTTCATCAAGGAATACCGCCAGGCGATGGACGAAGGCCACCATACGGTGGATCCGGTGCTCTCGAACTACAAGAGCAAGTACGCAGTCGACTGGGTGCCGTTCCTGAACCGCAAGTGGACCGACGCAGCCGACACCGCCGTGCCGCTCGCGGAACTCAAGCGTCTGGCCGAGCGCATCACGACGATTCCGGACAACTTCAAGGTTCACCCGCTGGTCGAGCGCGTCATCAACGACCGCCGCGCCATGGGTCTTGGCGAAAGCAAGCTCGACTGGGGCATGGGCGAGCATCTTGCGTTAGCGTCGCTGGTGGCTTCGGGCTATGCCGTGCGTCTGACGGGCCAGGACTCGGGCCGCGGCACGTTCACGCACCGCCACGCGGTGCTGCACGACCAGAACCGCGAGCGCTGGAACGACGGCACCTACATTCCGCTGCAGAACATCGCGGAAGGCCAGGCCAAGTTCAATGTGATCGACTCCGTGCTGTCCGAAGAAGCCGTGCTCGGCTTCGAGTACGGCTATTCGACCGCCGAGCCGAATACGTTCGTCGCGTGGGAAGCGCAGTTCGGCGACTTCGTGAACGGCGCGCAGGTCGTGATCGACCAGTTCATCTCGTCGGGCGAAGTGAAGTGGGGCCGTGTCTCCGGTCTCACGATGCTGCTGCCGCACGGCTATGAAGGCCAGGGTCCGGAGCACTCGTCGGCGCGTATCGAGCGTTTCCTGCAACTGTGCGCGGACCACAACATGCAGGTGGTCCAGCCCACGACGCCGGCGCAGATCTTCCACTTGCTGCGCCGTCAGATGATCCGCCTGTTCCGCAAGCCGCTGATCATCGCCACGCCGAAGTCGCTGCTGCGTCACAAGGAAGCGGTGTCGGACCTGTCGGAACTGGCGAAGGGTTCGTTCCAGCCGGTCATCGGCGAAGTGGACGAAAGCATCGAGCCGAAGAAGGTCAAGCGCGTGATCTGCTGCTCGGGCCGCGTGTATTACGACATCGTCGCGCATCGCCGTGAAGCGAAGTCGAACGACGTCGCGATCGTCCGGATCGAGCAGCTGTATCCGTTCGCGCACAAGCAGTTCGACGCGGAAATCAAGAAGTACGAGAACGCAACGGAAGTCGTGTGGGTGCAGGACGAGCCGCAGAACCAGGGCGCCTGGTTCTACATCGAGCACCATCTGCGCGAAGGCATGCGCGACGGCATGAAGCTCGCCTACAGCGGCCGTCCGGCTTCGGCCTCGCCCGCGGTCGGCTACTACGCGAAGCACTACGAGCAGCAGAAGGCGCTCGTGGAAGGCGCGTTCGGCCGCCTGAAGGGCGCGCAGATCGTCGCGAAGTAAGCATCGCTTGAAGGAACCGGCTGAGCGCACGCTCGCCGGTTCTTCGCTCGAACACACACGAACACGCATCAGGACAATACAGAAATGGCTATCGTAGAAGTCAAGGTTCCCCAGCTTTCCGAGTCGGTCTCGGAAGCCACCATGCTGCAGTGGAAGAAGAAGCCGGGCGAGGCTGTCGCACAGGACGAAATCCTCATCGAAATCGAAACCGACAAGGTCGTGCTCGAAGTGCCCGCGCCGTCGGCCGGCGTGCTCGCGCAAGTCATCAAGCATGACGGCGATATCGTCACCGCCGACGAAATCATCGCCAAGATCGACACCGAAGCGAAGGCCGGCGAAGCACCCGCCGCCGCCGCTGCCGGCGACGCCGAAGTGAAGCCCGCGCCGCAAGCCGAGCCGGCTGCCGCCGCTGCAGCGGCTCCGGCTGCTGCCGCCAGCGCATCGACGGGCGGCGCTACATCGCCGGCTGCGACCAAGATCCTGGCCGAGAAGGGCGTGTCGGCGGATCAGGTGTCGGGCTCGGGCCGCGACGGCCGCATCACGAAGGGCGACGCACTCGCTGCTTCGGCATCGGCACCGGCACCGGCGGCGAAGGCAGCCCCGGCCGCCGCTCCCGCAAAGGCCGCGAAGCCGGCGCTGCCGCAAGTCAGCGCACCCGGTTCGGCCGACCAGTGGCTCAAGGACCGTCCGGAACAGCGCGTGCCGATGTCGCGTCTGCGCGCACGTATCGCCGAGCGTCTGCTCGAGTCGCAGCAGACCAACGCCATCCTGACGACGTTCAACGAAGTCAACATGGCGCCGGTCATGGATCTGCGCAACAAGTACAAGGACCGCTTCGAGAAGGAACACGGCGTGAAGCTCGGCTTCATGTCGTTCTTCGTGAAGGCGGCGGTGCACGCGCTGAAGAAGTTCCCGCTCGTGAACGCGTCGATCGACGGTAACGACATCGTTTATCACGGCTACTTCGACATCGGTATCGCGGTCGGTTCGCCGCGCGGCCTGGTGGTGCCCATCCTGCGCAACGCAGACCAGATGAGCCTCGCCGACATCGAGAAGAAGATCGCTGAATTCGGCCAGAAGGCGAAGGACGGCAAGCTGTCCATCGAGGAAATGACGGGCGGCACGTTCTCCATCTCGAACGGCGGCGTGTTCGGCTCCATGCTCTCGACGCCGATCATCAACCCGCCGCAGTCCGCCATTCTTGGCGTGCACGCGACGAAGGAACGCGCGGTCGTGGAGAACGGCCAGATCGTCATCCGTCCGATGAACTACCTCGCCATGTCGTACGACCACCGCATCATCGACGGCCGCGAAGCCGTGCTGTCGCTGGTCGCGATGAAGGACGCGCTGGAAGATCCGGCCCGTCTGCTGCTGGACCTGTAAGAACTCAGTGCCTTCGGGCGCGCGCGATAGGCTCGCGCGCGCCTTCTGGAAGGCGTCTCCGCAAGAGCGGAGTCACGATCAAGGAAAGTCATGTCCAAGGAATTTGATGTCGTCGTGATCGGCGCGGGCCCGGGCGGCTATATCGCGGCGATTCGCGCAGCGCAGCTCGGCAAGACAGTTGCGTGTATCGAGAAGTGGAAGAACCCGGCGGGTGCATTGAAGCTTGGCGGCACGTGTCTGAATGTGGGCTGCATTCCGTCGAAGGCGCTGCTCGCTTCGTCGGAAGAGTTCGAGAACACGTCCAAGCATCTGGCCGATCACGGCATTACCGTGTCGGACGTGAAGCTCGACGTATCGAAGATGCTTGCCCGCAAGGACGGCATCGTCGAGAAGATGACCAAGGGCATCGAATTCCTGTTCCGCAAGAACAAGATCACCTGGCTCAAGGGCCATGGCAAGTTCACCGGCAAGAACGACGCCGGCGTGCAGATCGAAGTGTCGGGCGAAGGCGAAACGGAAACGGTCACGGCGAAGAACGTGATCATCGCTACGGGTTCGAAGGCGCGTCATCTGCCGAACATTCCCGTCGATAACAAGATCGTCGCGGACAACGAAGGCGCGCTGTCGTTCGACGCCGTGCCGAAGAAGCTCGCCGTGATCGGCGCGGGCGTGATCGGTCTGGAGCTCGGCTCGGTGTGGCGCCGTCTGGGCGCGGACGTGACGGTGCTCGAAGCACTGCCGCAGTTCCTCGGCGCGGCGGACGAAGCGCTCGCGAAGGAAGCCGCGAAGCAGTTCAAGAAGCAGGGTCTCGACATTCACCTCGGCGTGAAGATCGGCGAAGTGAAGACCTCGGACGAGGGTGTGTCCATCGCCTACACGGACAACGCCGGCAACGCGCAGACGCTGGACGCGGATCGCCTGATCGTGTCGATCGGCCGCGTGCCGAACACCGACAACCTCGGTCTGGAAGCCATTGGCCTGAAGGCCAACGAACGCGGCTTCATCGACGTGGACGATCACTGCGCGACCAGCGTGCCGGGCGTCTACGCGATTGGCGACGTGGTGCGCGGCCCGATGCTCGCGCACAAGGCGGAAGACGAAGGCGTGGCGGTGGCGGAGATCATCGATGGTCAGAAGCCGCATATCGACTATAACTGCGTGCCGTGGGTCATCTACACGGAACCGGAAATTGCGTGGGTCGGCAAGACGGAACAGCAGCTCAAGGCCGAAGGCCGCGAGATCAAGACCGGCCAGTTCCCGATGATGGCCAACGGCCGCGCGCTGGGTATCGGCAAGGCTGAAGGCTTCGTCAAGATGATCGCGGACGCGAAGACCGACGAGATTCTCGGCGTGCATGTGATTGCGGCGGACGCATCGGACCTGATCGCGGAAGCGGTCGTGGCGATGGAGTTCAAGGCAGCATCGGAAGACATCGGCCGGATCTGCCATCCGCACCCGTCGCTGTCGGAAGTGATGCGTGAAGCGGCGCTCGCCGTCGACAAGCGCGCGCTGAACATGTAAGAAGCTCGGCTTCGGGCATTACGCAAGGCATCGCAACGAAGGCGAGCGGCTCACACCGCTCGCCTTCGTCATTTTCAACGTCATCGAAGCACAGACGCCGCATCATGAACGTCACCGAATACTACGAAAACGAACTGCGCACGCGGAGTTATCAATCGGACGAGGCCCAGGTCGCGGCGGTCGCGCGTCTGCAGCGCTGCTATGACGAGTGGGTCGCCTACAAGGCGCGCCGTTCGAACGCGCTGAAGAAGTTCCTGGTGCGCCCGGAGTTGCCGCGCGGCGCGTACTTGTGGGGCGGCGTCGGGCGCGGCAAGAGCTTCCTGATGGACAGCTTCTACGCGGTCGTGCCGGTGCAGCGCAAGACGCGTCTGCACTTTCACGAGTTCATGCGCGAGGTGCATCGTCAGCTGGAAGAGCTGAAAGGCCAGGCCGATCCGCTCGACGAAGTCGCGAAGCGCATTGCGAAGCGCTATCGGCTGATCTGCTTCGATGAGTTCCACGTGTCCGACATCGCCGACGCGATGATCCTCTATCGCCTGCTGGACCGTCTGTTCAAGGCGGGCGTGCAGTTCGTGATGACGTCCAATTACGAGCCGGACACGCTGTATCCGGAAGGGCTGCACCGCGACCGTCTGCTGCCGGCCATCGAGTTGCTGAAGGAGCATCTCGACGTGCTCAACGTCGATGCCGGCACCGACTATCGCAAACGCACGCTGTCGCAGGTGAAGGCGTATCACACGCCGCTCGGCGCGGCGGCGAGCGAGGCCTTGCGCGCTGATTTCGCGAAGCTCGCGGCAGTGCCCGACGAAAGCCCGATCCTGCACATCGAGAAGCGCGAGATCAAGGCGTTGCGCCGCGCGGATGGCGTCGTCTGGTTCGACTTCGCGACGCTGTGCGGCGGTCCGCGCTCGCAGAACGATTATCTCGAACTGGCGAACCGGTTTCATGCGGTGATCCTGTCCGACGTTCCGCAGATGAGCCCGCGCATGGCCTCGGAAGCGCGCCGTTTCACCTGGCTCATCGACGTGTTCTATGACCACAAGGTCAAGCTGCTGATGTCCGCCGCGGTGCCTGCGGAGGAGCTGTACGTCGAAGGACCGATGGCGAACGAATTCACGCGCACCGTTTCGCGGATCGTCGAGATGCAGTCGAAGGAATACCTCGAAGCGCCACGCCGGGTCGCGGATATTACATTTAATTAATAAGAGAACAGGGGAAGGGCGATCGGTCAAACGGCGTAAGGCTAGAGGGTATTTTCAAGATTCGGATCACTCTGATGTGCGGGCTGGCAGGGACTCGGTATTGTCGAATCCGGTTATCAGTCAGCGATTGGAGAGATGAACGTGAAACCCTACCGCGATATGTCCGACGATGAATGGCAGATGGTGGCGCCGCTGCTTCCCGAACTACGGCCGCGCTCGGAGTTGCGCGGCCGGCCGCTCGCCAACACGCGCGCGGTGCTCAATGGCGTGTTGTGGGTGATGTACAGCGGCGCGTCGTGGTCCACGTTGCCGCGCAAGTACCCGTCATATCAGACGTGTCACCGGCGTTTCAAGGCCTGGTATGAATCGGGCGTGTTGTTGCGCGTGATGACGCAGTTGTTCGGACCATCGGGTGAATCGCTGTACACGCTGATGATGTCGCGCATGCGCGTGCCGGCGGAATTCGAACACGGCGCCGTGTGCGCTTGAAGAGGTGCAGGCCGAAGTGGCGGAACGTCAGGCGGCTTGAGATTGCAGGGCGCGCACGAGGCTCGTGAAGAACGCCACGCCGTTCGAAGATGACTCCCCTGGCATGGCCCGTCGCATGGCCCGTTGACTCAAGGCTGCCGCAGCCAGGTCTGCGAACGCCCGAGCAGCGACACGCCAATGAATCCGCGCACCACGAGTTTCTGGCCGTTGTCGTCGAGCTTCATCTTGCACTTGTACAGCTTGCCGCTGTCCGGGTCGAGGATGTGTCCGCCGTCCCACGTGTCGCCGTCCTGACGCATGCCCGTGATGATCGTCATGCCCTTGACGAGTTGATCGTGGCGCTCGTCGGTGCAGGCGGTGCAACGCTTGTCCGGCTGATCGAATTCGCCGATGCCGCGCACCACCTTGCCGGACAGCTGGCCGTTGCCTTCGTCGACAATCTGGATGATCGCTTTCGGCTTGCCGCTTTGATCGTCGATGGTCTGCCAGGTGCCGACCGGCGTGGCGTTCTGCGCGAACGCGCTCGCGGCCAGCATCGCGCAGAGTATGCCGAGCGGGAAACGCATGCCGCGCGGACCGATGAAACGGGTCATGTTGCCTCCTCGTTCTGATTTTGATTGGGACCTTGTGACCATGCCGCCATGCATCCGGCCGCGCCACGCACGCCGCCGGACCGGCTCAGCATAAAGGAAACCGGACACCGCATTCGAGAGGAAAGGTTCTAGACGTGCGCGCGCGAATGCGTGTGCCAGCCGCAGCCCGGGCCGTGCGTCAGGCCGTGCGCGTGAGTCCCGCCTGAAGCGTGGCGAAGGTGCGCTCGTCGGTGCGGTCGAAGTGCAGCGGCGTCACCGAGACACGTCCGGAGTTCACGACCGCCGTCTCGCTATCGGGCGAATTCGGACGCGGGCCGCGCTGGAAGCGCAGCCAGTGATAGTCGATGCCGCGCGGATCCACCTCGGCGACCACGTCGATGCCCTCGACCAGACCCACGCCCTGGCGCGTGACCGTCAGCGGTCCGGCGGTGGAGGCATCGCAGTCGGGGAAGTTGACGTTCAGGCAAGTGGGCGCGTCGTGCGAGATTTGCAGCAACTGACGGATCACACCGGGCGCGAGCATGCGCGCCGTGTCCCAGCGGACGTTGTCGCGATCGCGAAAGGTCTGGCTGAGCGCAATGGAAGGCAAGCCGAGCAGCAAGCCTGTCATCGCGGCGCCTACGGTGCCGGAGAACATGGTCTCCACGCCGAGGTTCGCGCCGCGATTGATGCCGGACAGCACGAGCGTAGGTGGCGCGTCCTTCATGATGTGGCGCGCGGCCATCACGACACAGTCGCCAGGCGTGCCCTGCACGCCGAAGCGCCGCTCGCTCCGGCGCGATACCCGCAGCGGCGAATGCAGGCTGATGGAGTGCGAGGTGCCGCTCTGATCGTGTTCCGGCGCGATCACCCAGACCTCGTGCCCGAGTTCGGAGGCCACGGCCTCGAGGACAGCCAGTCCGGGGGCGTCGATGCCGTCGTCGTTGGTGATGAGCACGCGTTGCAAGATGGGCGAAGAGGCGGACATCGCGAATCACTCCTGGTCGATGGTGAAATTGATCGACCGATTATTGCAGAGTTCGCATGACGGGGGCGTCCGCCTTCCCCGGTACAACCCGGCTTACTTGACCCCGAGACCCCGCAGGAGGGCATTGCCGTTTTCGGTCAGGCGCACTTTGGGACCGCTCGCGTCCGGCGACACGATTTCCACATAGCCGTATTCCTGCAGCGAGGCGACATCCGGCGTGGCTGCCATGACGTCGATGGGTGCGTGCAGCAGCAGGAGCAGCGTGGCGATTTCGTGATGGCTGAGGAGCCGCTTGATGGCTCGCACGGGAGCCGAAGCCGGACGGATGAAGTTCATGGTATTTCCTCAAGTGTGCATGACGATGTGCGGCGCCCGGGGCCGGCTGTGCCGGGATGGTGCGCGTGCTGTGATGTCGATGGAATGCGCGCAGGTTATCGGCCGACACTTAGGCGAGACTTAAAAATCGCGCTCCGCGCCCGCCGCGGTTGTTACATTGAATGTCACGTCTTATGCGGGCACTGCACTGCCTGCACGACCGTCGCGCTCAGAAGTGATAGTCGGGGTTTTTCGGGTCGAACGTGAGGTCGTCGAACGGCATCGACTCGACGCGCTCGAACACCACGCTTTCAAAGATTTCGCCGTCGTTGTCGAACGATTCGAGCGAGCGGAAGAACGGGCGCTCGAGATCGAGGCCGAGCACTTCCTTCTTCGCATAGAACGCCGGCTGGCCGGTTGGCGTCTCGTAGGTGAGCGCCACGACGCGCACGCCGCGCACGGTCTTAACGTCGATGTCCGCCGGCTGCGTGATGCCTGCTTCCGCGAAGCGCTGCCCCTCGTCGATGAAACGCCGGGTGATCGCCTCGACGCCCAGTTCGCGGATCGAATGATTCGACTGTGAGCGCGCCAGCGCGCCGTTCACCGACGTCCAGATCGGCAACACGCCCAGGAAGCCGCCCAGATGGCCGTAGAGCTGGTCGGGGCGCTTCGAGTCGTCATAGATGATTTCCTGGCCCGCGTGCGCGCCATCGGGCAGCCAGCGCGCATAGATGCGCAGCGGATCGCGCGTGACGCGCACGAGCATGTGATCGGCACGCTTCGGCCACGCGCCCTTGATGCGTTCGCGCCGCACCATCGTGAACTCGTAGGATGCGAATGCACTCAAGCCTTGTTCGAGATAGCGCGGCAGGGCGCCTGGATCGAGCGCGCGGAACAGCGCGACGAGCGGGGCATCGTCGAGCTTCGTGAGCGTGCCGCTCGCCGCTGCTTGCGCGAGCCATTGCGCCTGGCCAGCGGCGTCGAGATTCGCCGGCAGCACGGCGGTGGCGGTCGCGGTGGCGGACGCAACGGGCGGCGCGTCAGGCGTCTGGGCGCATGAAAGCGCGCTGACGAAGACCGCACACGCCTGAAGCACGGCGCAGGCGTTTCGCAAGGTCGAAGCGCCACGGCGTCGCGTGTGCGGCATCACGTTCTCCGATGATCAATCCTGTGGGTTGGGTGCTTTGGCTTCGCGCAGTTCGCGCCGCAGCACCTTGCCGATGGTCGTCTGCGGCAGCGCGTCGCGGAACTCGACGAAGGCAGGCACCTTGTAGCCGGTCAGGTGTAAACGGGCGAACTTCACCAGTTCTTCCACCGTCAGCGATGCATCGCGCTTCACGACGAACACCTTGACGCGTTCGCCGGTCACCGGGTCCGGCATGCCGACCGCCGCGACCGCGCGCACCTTCGGATGCGCGGCGAGCACGTCCTCGATCTCGTTCGGATACACGTTGAAGCCCGACACGATCATCATGTCCTTCTTGCGGTCGATGAGACGGATGAAGCCGCGCGCATCCATCACGCCGATATCGCCGGTGGCGAGCCAGCCATCGGCGTCGATGACTTGCGCGGTGTCTTCCGGCCGGTTCCAGTAGCCTTTCATCACCTGCGGGCCGTGCACGCAGAGTTCACCCGCTTCATCGACCGCTGCCCACGCGCCGTCCTCGCGACGCAGACGCACCAGCGTGGAGGCAACCGGCAGCCCGATGGTGCCGTCGAATGCATGCGTGCCGTGCGCATCGAGCGGCGTGGCGCAGACGAGCGGCGCGCATTCGGTCAGGCCATAGCCTTCGATGAGCGTCTGTCCCGTCAGTTCCTTGAAACGCGTGGCCACGGTGCGCTGCGTCGCCATGCCGCCGGCCATCGCGAGCTTGAGCGAGGAAAAGTCGCGCCGCCGAAAGTCCTCGTTGTCCAGCAGCGCGCTGTAGAGCGTATTGAGCGCGGTGATGGCCGTGAAGTCCTCGTGCCGCAGCGCGCGCATCAGCGCATGCAGGTCGCGCGGATTGACGATCAGCACGTTGCGCGCGCCGATCGCGAGGAAGGTCAGCGCATTCACGGTCAGCGAGTAGATGTGATAGAGCGGCAAGGGCGTGACGACGACCTCGCGCCCGTCCACCAGCCGGCTGCGCGCCCAGCCGAGCGCCTGCAGCAGGTTGGCGATCACGTTCCGATGCGTGAGCATCGCGCCCTTCGCGGTGCCGGTGGTGCCGCCGGTGTACTGGATGAACGCGAGGTCGCCGCGACCCACGCGCACGGGCTCGAAGCGGCGCCGCGCGCCGCGCGCGAGGGCGTGGGACAGGCGCACGGCATCGGGCAGCGCGTAGGCCGGCACCTGTTTCCTGACATGCCGGAGGATGAGATCGAACAAGCGGCCCTTGAGATTGAGACTGCCGCCGAGCAGGTCGCCGATGCCGGTCACGACGACGTTGCGCAGACGCGTGCCCGGCTGCGCGTCCTGCACGGTCTTCGCGAAGTTCTCGAATACGACGACCGTCTGCGCGCCGCTGTCCTTCAATTGATGACCGAGCTCGCGCACGGTATAGAGCGGATTGACGTTGACGACGATCGCGCCCGCGAGCAGCGTGCCGAAGAGCGTGACGGGATAGGCGAGGGTATTGGGCATCATCAGCGCGACGCGATCGCCGGGCTTGACGCCGATCTCTTGCAGATACGACGCGAACGCATGCGCGTGCGCGCCGAGAGTCGTGAAGCTCATCTCGGAGCCGAGACTCACGAAGGCGATGCGATCGCGAAAGCGCGCGACGCAGTCGTCGAAGAAATGCGCGAGCGAGCGATAGCGTTCGGGATCGATCTCGCGCGCCACGTCCGGCGGATACGACGCGTACCAGATGCCGTCCGTCGCGTGCGGCTCGAACGCCGCGCGCGGTCCTGCGTGTCCCGGGCTCATGCGTGTCTCCGTTGGCGCAACTGATCCGCCGCGCCTTTTATTTTTACTGCTTCTGCTTCTGCTGCCGCTTGCCGCTCAACGTTCCAGTATCGCCACGATGCCCTGACCGCCCGCCGCGCAGATCGAAATCAGGCCGCGCAGCGGTTTGCCGTCGGCACGCGGCGGCGCGTGGGCCAGCATCTTCGCGAGCGTGCCCACGATGCGTCCGCCCGTCGCCGCGAACGGATGGCCCGTGGCGAGCGAGCTGCCATTCACGTTGAGACGCTCGCGCGCGATCGCGCCGAGCGGACCGTTCAAGCCCAGCGCGGTGCGGCAGTATTCGTCGTCTTCCCATGCGGCGAGCGTGCACAGCACCTGCGCGGCGAACGCTTCGTGAATCTCGTAGAAGTCGAAGTCCTGCAGCGTGAGGCCCGCACGCGCCAGCATCGTCGGCACCGCGTAGGCCGGCGCCATCAGCAGACCTTCGCGCTTGTCGAAGAAATCGACGGCCGCCGTCGCCGACAAGCTTAGAAACGCCTGCACCGGCAGCCCGCGTTCGGCCGCCCATTGCTCGGACGCGAGCAGCACCGCCGAGGCGCCATCGGTGAGCGGTGTGGAATTACCCGCGGTGAGCGTGCCGGCGTCGCGGTCGAAGACCGGCTTCAGTTGCGCAAGCCGGTCGGACGACAGGTCGGGACGCAGCGTGTTGTCCTGCGTGAGTCCCTTGTAGGGCGTCATCAGGTCGTTGAAGAACCCGCGCGCATAGGCGGCGGCCAGCTTCATATGGCTTTCCAGCGCGAGTGCGTCCTGAGCCTCGCGCGAGATCTTCCAGCGCTTGGCCATCAGCTCGCAGTGCTCGCCCATCGAAAGGCCGGTGCGCGGCTCCGCGTTGCGCGGCAATTGCGGCTTGAGGAACATGCCGGGCCGAAGCTTCGCGAGCGCGCTGATACGCTGTCCCGCCGAGCGCCCGCGATGCGCTTCAAGCAGGATCCGCCGCATCCGTTCGTTCAGGGCGACAGGCGCGTCGGAGGCCGTATCGACACCGCCCGCGATGCCCATCTCGATCTGCCCGAGCGCGATCTTGTTGGCGACCAGGATCGCCGTTTCGAGGCCGGTGCCGCAGGCCTGCTGCACGTCGTAGGCGGGCGTCTCGCGCGCGAGCGTGGTCGAGAGGGCGGCCTCGCGCGTCAGGTTGAAGTCGCGCGAATGCTTGACGACCGCGCCGGCAGCGACTTCGCCTGCGCGCATGCCGTGCAGGTCGAAGCGATCGACGAGCCCTTGCAGCGCGAAGCTCAGCATGTCCTGATTCGACGCCTGCGCATACGCCGTATTCGCGCGTGCAAACGGAATCCGGTTGCTGCCGATGATCGCAACACGGCGCACGGCATTCATGGCAACTCCCATTCGAAGTGGCCGCGCAGATGCGGAACGTCGCCCGCGAGATCGCGCACTTCAAAATCGCGCGCGAAGGGCGAGGGCGCCGCGCTCCACAGCGTCGCCTCGCCGGGCAGGTACAGCGGCGTCTTGAAATCGCCGTGCGCGTGGCCGGCGGCCAGCGTCTTGACCGGATGCAGCGCCGCGAGCGTGCGCGCCAGCGTCCACATGCCGTGGGCGATCGCGCGCGGAAAGCCGAACGCCTTCGCCGTGAGCATGTGCAGATGGATCGGATTGAAGTCGCCGGACGCCTTCGCGTAGTCCCGGCCGAGCTGCGGCGGCAGTTGCCAGCGCGCCTCGCGGGCAAGCAGCGGGCGGACGGCTGCCTCCACTGCATCCGGCGCGTCAGGAACGCTCGCGCTGCGCACGCCGCGCTTCAGGTAGACGCTGTCGCCATCCCAGACCGCTTCGCCGCGCCGGAAAATGCGCGTGTGCAGCGTGAAGGCCTGACCCTTCTGATGCGGCATCAGCGGCCCGCATTCGACTTCGATGCGCAGCGCCTGTCCCGCCATCAGCGGACGGCGCAGGTGCACGCGGTTCGACAGATGCACGACGCCGAGCGCGGACCACGGAAACGACGGATCGGTCAGCATCATCAGATGCAGCGGGAACGCCAGCACGTGTGGAAAGGTGAGCGGCACGCCTTGCTCGGGAATGAAGCCGCAGACGCGCGCATAACGGCCGATGGCCTCGGGATCGAGCTTGACGTCGGGCCGCACGAGCCGGATGGCGGGCAGTTGGGGCGCGTGGCTGCGCCGGAACAACGCGGGCAGCGCGCGGCCGTAGAGCCGGGCGGGCGGCGGCACGGTCTCGACGACGACGGTGCGGGTGCGCGGCAGGGTCGGTGCGTGCATGGCGGACTGGCTCCTCACGCGCCGATCAGGCTCTGACCGCACACCCGCACCACGTTGCCCGTGATGCCCGCGCTGCCCGGGCTCGCGAGCCAGGCGACGGTCTCGGCGACATCGACGGGCAGGCCGCCCTGACCCATCGAGTTGAGTCGTCGGCCCGCTTCGCGCACGCCGATCGGCATGCGCGCGGTCATGTGCGTTTCGATGAAGCCCGGCGCGACCGCGTTGATCGTGATGCCGCGCGCGCGCAGATGCGTCGCCAGCGCGTGCACGCGGCCGATCACGCCGGCTTTCGAGGTTGCGTAGTTGGTCTGCCCGCGATTGCCCGCGATGCCGCTGATCGACGATACCGCGACGATGCGTCCGCCGGGCTGCAACAGGTCCCCGGCGAGCAGCGCTTCGTCGATACGCGCCTGCGCGAGCAGGTTGATGTCGAGCACGCTGTCCCAGCGTTCCGCGCTCATGCGCGCGATGGTCTTGTCGCGCGTGATGCCCGCGTTGTGCACGACGATGTCGATGCCGCCCTGTGCCCGCAGCGCAGCGGCGATGGCCTCGGGCGCCTCGGGCGCGGCGATGTCCGCGATGAGCGCCGCATGCGCGCCGCCCGAAGGCGATGCGTCCTCGATCGACAGCATGGTCTGGTCGAGCGCGTCGCGGGTGGATTCGACATCGAGCCCGGTGACGATAGCACCGTGCCGGGCCAGCGCCGCTGCGATCGCCGAGCCGATACCGCGTGCCGCGCCCGTCACCAGCGCGCGCCGGCCCGCGAGCGGCGCGCTCCAGTCGACAGGCGCGGCAGACGGTGTGGACGCTGCATCGAGCGTGATCACCTGTCCCGACACATAGGCGGAGCGCGGCGAGAGAAAGAAGCGCAGCGCGGCGTCGACATCCGCGCCTTCGGCCACGCGCAGCAGGTTCGACGTGATGCCGTTGCGCGCTTCCTTGCCGAGCGAACGGACCAGACCTTCCAGCGCGTGCTGCGCGGTGGCGGCGGCGACGCGCGCGCGCGTGGCGGGCGGCCGCCCCAGCACGACGATGCGTCCGCTTCCTGCGAGTGAGCGCAGCGCGTCGTGAAAGAAGGCATACAGCGTGTGAAGTTCGCCGCTGTCCTCGATACCGGTTGCGTCGAAGATCAAGGCCTGCACGCGATCATCCGTGCGGGCATCGTTGTGCGCGCCGCTCGCGCGCGGCTCGAAGCGCCCGCTCATCGCGCCGTGACGCGCGGCGACCGGCAGCCAGCCGGCGGCGCTCGCATGTGCGACGCTCGTCATGCCGAGCGCGGCCAGCACGTTCATCAGGGCGTCGAAGAGAGCCGGGGACGGGCCCGCGCCGATCGCGACCAGACCGTGGAACTCGGGCTCGCCCGGACGCAGGCGGCGCAGCAGGGCGGGACGCGGAAGCCCGAGCGAGCGGGCAATGCTCATGCCGAAAGGCGAATTGACGAAGTCGAGGTAGCGGTCTTTCATCGATTGGCGTTCGGTCGTCGGGCGGCGCGGAGAAGGTTTCCGGAGGCACCAGGCACGGGCCGCAGTTCAGGCGATCGTCTCGGGCGCCTGTTGTTCGAGCGCCTCGCTACGCTTTTGCAATGCTTCGAGGATACCGAAGTCTGCGGAAAAATCATCGACTTTCACGGCTTCGCGTGCGTGGCCCGCCCATTCGGCCAGCAGCGTCCGCTCGCCTTCGTCGATGAGACCGCGCGCCTCGGCGGTCCGCGCCCAGGCCTCGACCGCGTCCGGGCTCTGCGGCAGCGGGGCAATCTCGCCGGCTTTCACGGCATCGCGCAGGCGGGTTTCGAGGGCGGCGACAGCGGGCGTCAGCGCCAGCAGCTTTTCGCCGCGCGCGATCGGATCGTTTTCGCGCGCCGAAACATGCGCGCCCGCGACCAGCCGCTCGCGCGCGTCGCCGGGCGTCTGCAACAGGCGCGCGACTTCATTGCCGAGGGCATCGGCGCAGGGCCCGTGCGGCAGGCCGAACGGAAAGGCGAGCGCGCGCAGGAACACGGCCGCCGCGCGGTTGGGCGTGTTGGCAAGCAGGCCGTCGAACGCCACGCACGCCTGATGCAGCGCGTCTTCCACGCCCCAGCGCACCAGCGGCAGGTCGCTTTCCGGGCGGCCCTCGTCCTCGAAACGCTTGAGCGTCGCGGAGACGAGATAGAGCTGCGAAAGGATGTCGCCCAGCCGCGCCGACAGACGCTCGCGCCGCTTCAGTTCGCCGCCCAGCACGAGCATGGAGACATCGGCGCACAAGGCGAAGGCCGTGGAGATCCGGGTCGCCGCGCGATAGTACGGAGCGAGACGCGCATCGGCGCGCGCCGGCCGGCGCATCAATGCGCCGCCGCCGAATGCGTACACGAGGCTGCGCAGCGCGTTGGACGCGAGGAAGCTCGCGTGGCCGAAGAAGGCGTCGTCGAAGGCGCGCAGCGCGCGGGCGTGATCGGCCTCGCGCGTCGCGGCCATTTCCTTGAGCACGTAGGGATGGCAGCGGATCGCCCCCTGGCCGAAGATGATCAGGCAGCGCGTCAGGATGTTTGCCCCTTCGACGGTGATCGAGATTGGCATCTGCTGATAGGCGCGCGCCAGGAAGTTCGACGGCCCCATGCAAATGCCCTTGCCCGCGACGACGTCCATGCCGTCGTTGATGACTTTGCGGGCGCGCTCGGTGATGTGATATTTCGCGATCGCGGAGATGACCGACGGTTTCTCGCCGAGATCCACCGCCTGCGCCGAGAGGCGGCGCGCTGCGTCCATCACGTAGAGATTGCCGCCCATGCGGCCGAGCGCTTCCTGGATGCCCTCGAAGCGTCCGACCGGCGTGCGGAACTGGCGCCGCGCCGCCGCATACGCGCCGCTGCCGCGCACCGCCAGCTTGGCCATGCCGACATTCGACGACGGCAACGAGATCGCCCGGCCCGCGGCGAGGCACTCCATCAGCATGCGCCAGCCCCGGCCCACTTGCGCGCGCCCGCCGATCACCCAGTCGAGCGGGATGAAGACATCCGTGCCCCAGTTCGGGCCGTTCTGGAAGACCGCGTTCAACGGCCAGTGACGCCGGCCGATGTGCACGCCTGGATGACGCGTCGGGATCAAGGCGCAGGTGATGCCGGGCGCGTCGTCGGGGCCGAGCAGATGCTCCGGGTCGAGCGCGCGGAACGCAAGACCGAGCACGGTGGCGATCGGGCCGAGCGTGATGTAGCGCTTGTTCCAGGTGACGCGAAAACCGAGCGTCTCGCGTCCTTCATGCAGCCCGCGGCACACGATGCCGACATCGGGAATCGCGGCCGCATCGGAGCCGGCGTAGGGACTCGTCAGCGCGAAGCAGGGAATCTCTTCGCCGCGCGCGAGCCTCGGCAGGTAGTGGTTCTTCTGCTCTTCAGTGCCGTAGTGCAGCAGGAGCTCGGCGGGGCCGAGCGAGTTGGGGACCATCACGGAAACGGCGGCCGCCGACGAGTGCGTCGACAACTTCATGATGACCTGCGAATGCGCATATGCCGAGAACGCCTTTCCGCCGTAGCGCTTCGGAATGATCATGCCGAGGAAGCCTTGCTCCTTCACGTAGCGCCATGCCTGCGGCGACAGATCCTGCCAGACCGCGGTGGTGTCCCAGTCGTTGGCGAGTTCGCACAGATGCGCGCATTCGTTATCGATGAAGCTGCGTTCCTCTGCGGTGAGCGTCGGTGCGCCGTGCGCGAGCAACGCATCCCAGTGCGGGCGTCCGGAGAACAGTTCGGCGTCCCACCAGACCGTGCCGGCCTCGATGGCGTCGCGCTCGGTCGAGGACATCTCGGGCAGGATGCGGCGGAACAGGGCGAACACGCGCCGGCTGAGCAGCACGCGGCGCAGCGGCCGGATCGTCAGTATCAGTGCGGGGAGCACGAAGACGATTGCAAGCAATGCCGCCGCCGCCATCCCCGTCACGCGGGTCAAGAAGCCCACGCCGACCCAGAGCGCGAGTGCCGCGACCCACGCAAGCGCGGGTGCCCGCCAGAACGCCAGCGCGCCGGTAAGCAGCAGGAAGATGACGACGTGCGGAGCCAGCATCACGACCTCCGGGACCCGAAGCCTCGGGGGCGAGGCTGTCCATCCTCAGGGAGGAGCACGTCACGTGCCGTACATCTTGATACGTGCCTCTAAACAGATGAACGGCGCGGAAAGCAGCCGTCAAGCAAGTGCGTTCAGGGAAGAAGACCGCCCTTGAATTCAGATAACTCCGAAAAAACCAAAATGGGGAAATTTCGCGTTTCGGGTTGGGACCGGGCAAGGAAGAATGGCCGGGTTGCGGTCCGGTGCATGACGTAGGCAGCTGTTGTGCCACCGGTCAATATCGATCCCCGCGCGGGGCGGGGATCAAAAGGGCGCTGTGGGTTCATCTTGCCGGAGTTCACCACAGCCAGTCACAACTCGGAGTGCTTCTAGTTGCGACCACCTGCACGTGCACGTGGTTGGAGGAGCATAGTTGAACTCGAAAAATCTGGATCACTTGGAGAGGCTAAACATAGGCGCAGTTCCGGTTGAAGCCACGTTTCCCGACTGGGCCTGCATGCAGGGTTATGTGCTCTATATTTTTTGCGGGACGAACGGCGTGTGCCGCTACGTGCGGGTGCCACTGGACGAGTCGCTGATCGCGACGATCCAGGCCGCCGGCTGCGGCAGCGGTTTCTCGTTATATCGGGATCCTGGCGGACGCCTGACGTCGGTCGGGCGGTTCATCGGTCTCGTCTGTCTTGAGCAGGCCATCCCGCTGGCAGCGATCTGCCAGGAACTCGGCGTGCCCGAGCGTATCCTGAACCGCCTGCGTCGCGAGCGGGAAGCGTACGCGGCTCATCCGCCCGACGCGAGCGCGTTCCATAGCCTGCGGACGCTCGCGCTCAAGGGCGAGATCAAGGCATAGCGGCGGCGGGAAGCGGGCGAGGTGCGCGGATCCGGTCCGCGCACGCGTCCTGCCTCGCATTGCGCGAGGCAGGACGGGGCGGCACCGGACTCCGGGCTTGCAATGAACGACCGTCTAGCCGCCCGCGCCCGCGTTCTCCGCCGAACGCGTCATGTCGATGCCCCTGCGTTCGCGGCTGAAGAAGATGAGCCCCGCGATCACCACCGCAACCACGCCCGCGACAATCGCCATGGCCATGCCGTAGTTGTTGCCGTGTGACGTGGCGATCTCAGCCTGCATCGTCGCATTGACGGCGGCCAGCAGGTTGCCGAGCTGGTAGACGAGTCCGGGGAAGGTTGCGCGGATCTCGTCGGGGGAAATTTCGTTCAGGTGCACGGGAATCACGCCCCACGCGCCCTGCACGGAGATCTGCATGAGGAACGCGCCGATTGCGAGCATGACCGGCGTGGTGGAGAACGCCCAGAGGTACAGCACAGGCAGCGCGATCAGTGCGGCGATGAAGATGGTCAGGCGCCGCCCGATCTTCTCGGACAGCGATCCGAAGAACAGCCCGCCAACGATCGCGCCAATGTTGAGCACGATCGTGATGACCGACACCGTGTGCGGATCAAAGTGATGCTGTTCGCGCAGGAAGGTCGGATAGAGATCCTGCGTGCCATGCGAGAAGAAGTTGAACGCGGTCATCAGCACGATCGCGTAGAGCGACAGCGTCCAGTTCTGCTTGAGCGTGGCGAGCAGGCTCGGCCGCGGGCGCTTTTCCATCGCGCGCCAGGCAGGGGATTCGGGAACATGCGCGCGTATGTAGAGCACGAGCAGGGCCGGAATCACGCCGACGAAGAACATGCCGCGCCAGCCGATGAATTGATACAGCACGCCGAAGACGATCGACGCCAGCAGATAGCCGCTGGGGTAGCCCGCCTGCAACAGACCGGACACGAAGCCGCGCGCCGAAGGCGGCACGGTTTCCATGGTCAGCGCGGAACCGACGCCCCATTCGCCGCCCATCGCGATGCCGAACAGCGCGCGCAGGATCAGCAGTGTCATCAGGTTGGGCGAGAGGCCGGAGAGCAACTCCAGCATCGAATAGATCGCGATGTTGATCATCAGCGTCGGGCGGCGGCCGAACTTGTCGGCCAGCCGTCCGAATATCAGCGCGCCGAGCGGGCGCATGGCCAGCGTCAGCGTAATGGCGAATGCCACGTCGGGGATTTTCGTATTGAATTCGGCGGCAATGTCTTTCAATACGAAAACCATCAGGAAGAAATCGAATGCGTCGAGTGTCCAGCCTAAATAAGCGGCGATCGTTACGTTTCTCTGTTCGCGCGTCCAGTTCATTGCCACGTGCTCCGTTGGAATTGTTCGATTCGAATTGGCGATTAACAGAGAGCGGCACAGCAATAAATGCGCCGCCCGCAGGCGCGACGGCCCGGCGGCCGCGCGCACCGGCGAGTGTACGGCGCTCAACGCGCCTGCGCTTGATTGAATTGGCCGTGTCGAGACAGGGCTGCCCATGAAATGGAATCAAACAATACACGCGTAATTCAATTCAATTCAATTTGGCGAATTCTGAATCAATAATGAAAGAAAACAGCTTGAGATATGCAAGATTCCGGCGAGCCTTTGAATGCGACGCTGGTTTCCATACGGACTGAATCCCTTCATCAATACAGAGACAGCGCGAATGCCGGGCTGGCCCAGCCGCCGCTCCAATTCGGGGAAGCGGGAGGCATCGCCTGGCCGCCGTAGATCACCGATCCGTCCGGGTTCTGATAGGTCATCCAGGGAACGGCCCCGGTCTGATCGACGCCGGGTTGAGAGAAATCGCAGACTCCGGAAGGGAATATCGCCTGCATCTGGGCCCACTGCTGATCGCTGAATGGCGTCGAGCCGTAATGGTCCGCCCGGTTCAGCGGCTTGCGCTCGCATTTGTTGACATCCATCGCATCGGACTGCCCCGCCACGATGCGCGGCGGCTGATAGACCGGTATGACACTGTTGCTGCACAGCCCGGGCTGAAGGTTGCCGCTTGAATCGAAACAGCTGTCCACGGCGTTCGCGGGCTTGTCCGCCGACACTTTCTGCGCGAGCGATAGCGCACCGGCGTCGGCCTCGATGGTGTTCAGCCAGGTGTCCAGCGTCTTGAACGCTTTCAGAAAGCAGGTCGTGTCGCCACGCATGAAGGTTGGCCCACCGAATATCACATGATTGGCGTGATTCCCGAACGCGTGATCCAGGCGAGCGCGAAGCGCGAACGTGCGCGAGGTGTCGTGCCCACCCGGGTTGGGGCCGAGGCAATCCACGATCGGCGTGGCGTTCAGGTGATTGGCTTCGTTGATCATGCCAGCCCGATAGGCATTCTGAAGCGCCGGCTCGTCCGCCGTCACGCGCGATGCAGTGGGAGCGGCATTGATGTCCAGGCCGCCGATGTTCTGGTTGAGATCGAGAAACTGCGCCAGCGAAATCACACCGTGCTGAAGCGCGCTCAATCCGTACTGCACCCCGACGTTGTCGTACGGACGGCCCGCGAAACCGTGACCCAGCGCGTGTTCGTCTGCCGACCAGACGCTTTGCGCACGCAGGCCGAAGACGTTGACGGCCCAATCGGTGACGCTGCATCGAACGCCGCCGGGATGGGTTGCCGCGTTGAAGATGACGGCAGGGTTGGTGATTCCCGGGCATGAACCGACGGCGGTGGGTGAAGCAGACGCGCCATTCGGATAGACGGCCGAGAAAAACGCAAAATCCGTCAAGAAGATGTTTTGATCGACGTTCGCAGGGATCAGGCTGCCGCCTACCAGATTGGCCAGCGACGAAACAAGCGCTGCCGGCGCATCAACGCTCAGTGCGGACACTGCCGCTGCGACGTCCTGCGCCCCCCACGTGCTGCCGTAGTCGCCGTAGACGGCCTGCTGGGCCTGCTGGCTCCAGGCGATCCCGCCGGCGCTGACCCCGTTCTGGCCGAAATAGCTCAGCAACAGGTGGTTATCCGCGATTTGCGCGGCGGATCCCCAGGCGTCGGGGAATGCGGCGGACGCCAGCAACGCCTGATACACGCCGGGATAGGCATTTTGAACCCATTGCTCGGCCAACGAGCCGCCGGACGAGCCTATCCCGATGGTGTAGCGCAGGCGGCCATAGTTCTTGATGAAATATTCCTTGGACATGACGAGAGATTCAGCCTGAATGGCGACGTCGCAATCGACAGCACTATTGGCCAGTGCGGTGCCCAGCACGGCGAATCCTTTCCCCAGCGCATACAGCACGCTGTCGTTGGCGGCGGAAGAACCATCTGTGACGACCGATGGATTGGCGGACTCGCCGAAGGAGACCCCGCACAGACTGCCGTGCGTGATATAGAGCTTGCGATTGAATTGCGGCTGGGGGCTGATCGCGGTCCACGCCAGCGCCGGTTGGTAAAGCGTCGCGATCTGATACTGGCTGCGGTCCTGGTATCCCGTTTCCAGCCGGACGATGAACGGCACCGTCACGCCCTGCTCGGTCGTGACGGTGGCGACATCCTGGGGCGGCCGGGCCGGGTCGTAGGGTTGCAGCCCTTGCAGTGACGGATTGGTCGACAGATACAGCCAGCTGTACATGGGCGCCTGGTTGCATTGGGCGTCGATCGCTCCCGGCTGGCAGAGCCAGGGTTGGATCTGGGGCCCGGAGAACACCGGCCCGCCCTGGGGATGGTCGATGAGGGTCTGCTGCGCCGTCGTCAGCCCCGGTCCCGATACCGATAACGTATTGGATCCCGGCGACAAGCCGGTCACGACCCCGAGGTAGGCGCCGGAGGCGTCGTAAGCGAACGCCTTGCGCTCGTCGATGCCGTTCAGCGATACATAGATGTTCCGCGCGTCCGCGCCTTGCGGCAGGTCCAGCTGGATCAGGGCGTCGCCGCCGCTCACCAGATCCGCGCGACCGGACAGCACCTTGATGACCGGCTGAGGCGCGATGGAAGCGGTGGTGGCGGCGTTGCTTCCCGCCGCTCCGGTATCGGTCGACGGGCTCGACGACGAGCCGTTCGACCCGGACCCGCCGCCACACCCGACCAGCAGCGATAACGCCAATGCCAGCAGCCCGCACTGGCGAAGGAAGTGAAGTCGGCTTGCCATCGCGATTTCCCGATTGTTCAGAATGTGTAGGACACGGCGAGAAACGTGATCAGGGGATCCGCCTTCAAGTCGGACTTGGACACGGCGAGCGCTGTGCCGTCGGCAGCCTTGATCGTCACCGAGGTGGTGGTTTTCAACGGCATATAGGTCAGCGATGCAAGCAGTCCCCAGTGCTCCGTGATGTTGAACAGGAAGCCCGCGTTGAAGACCGGCTGCCATGACGACGACGCATCGGCCGACACCTGCGTCGGACCGGGCTTTCCTGCGCCCGCCGCCAGAACCTGACCCAGCGTGTTACGCGTCTGCGCGATGAAGTTGTTGCCCAGCTGGACGTCGCTGAACCAGTTGTACGAGGCGCCGACGCCGAGGAAGGGCCGGAATCGGGAAGCAGGCTGTCCGAAGTAGTACTGCAGGATGACAGCCGGGCTCCACAGGCGCGCGGACTTCACGACGGGATTGACCGCCCCGAGGCCGATGTTCTGGGTGCCCAGCGTGCCTGCCGGGCCGGGCGGAGTAATCGTGCCGCTGCCGTATACCTGGAACTTCGGCGGCACGCCGGCCAATGCGGTGACAGCAAACTGATCCGTCAGAAAGTGGGAGAAGGTGATGCCGAGCGTGTCTGCCTGCCCGACGCTCAGTCCGGTGCCCGGAGAATTGAACGACGGCGGCAGCCCCAGTGCGCCGTTCATGGGCGTGGGTGCGACGTAAGTGGTCAGCGAGCTGCTGCTGTCTTGCGGAAACGCATGCAGCCATCCAAGCGACACGACGTTGCTGCCCGCGCTCTGTGCCGACGCGATGCAGGGCATCAGAAACGCCGCACACGCCACGGCATGGAAGATTCGTTTCATCGAAGGCTCCGGGTTCCGTTCACTGCACGAACGCGCCGATCAGGAAATAGGGCGACGCGGGGGCGGACATGTCGAGGAAGCCGAACCCGCCTCCTGTGAAAAGAAACGTGCCGGTGGGCGCGGCGCTGGCCGCATCCGCGTGCGTGGCGCCGATCGCGCCCGGCAGCGTCTGCGCGTAGTCGAGCGTCAGGACGGTCGCCATCGAGGCCTGGGACGCATTGAACGGATCGAACAGCGTGGCCCGTGTGTCGGCGAGCGCGGTCGCGCGGTAGTCGAACCGGCTGTCGGCGCCGATGTACTCGCCGTTCTGGGCGCCCGGCGCAAGCCCCTTTTGCAGCGCCAGGAAGGCAATGCCGGATTCGTCGTCGGCGGTCAGGGGCGCGACGCCGTTCGCGTCAGGCTGCGTGCCCGGGTTCGCCGCACCGGTGCGGATCATGATCGGCACCCGCTGGCCTCGCAACGTGCCGACGATCAGGTAGCCCTTCGCCTGCGGCACCGGCCCCAGCGTCGGCTGGACCTGCCCCTGGTAGTGATCCGTCTCGAACGCGCCGCTGCCATTCGAGGAAGCCGTCAGGTTCGTGCCCGGCTGCCTGCATGTGCCGGCATAGAGGCCGGTCGTGTCGCAGCGCGACCAGCTGCCGTCCGGATTGATCGTCACGCTGGCGTTGATGGTCGTCGGCGCGAAGTTCTGCGTGGGCACCTGGGCGTAACCGATCTGGTTGTACGATCCGGCGATGTCGGCCAGATTCGTATCGAGCGTCGCAAACCCGATGAACGGAAAGTACGGCAAGGTCGTGTCAGGGATGGCGCCCTGGCCGCTGCTGCCCGCGTACGCGAGTTCCTTGCCCGGAATGGTGCCGCCGACCACGCCGTCGCCGATGAAGACGCGCGCCGGACGTGCAGGGTCAAGGCTCGCGCCATTCAGCCGGTACGCGCAGCGGTTGAGATTCTGCGTCGCGAGCTGCGTTTCCGGGGTGAGCGTGCCGCTATCGATCGAGCCTGCGCGCGTCGGCGCCACGGTGCCCGGCGTTTGCGGGATCGGCGATGCCACATAGGTGACCTGCCAGGTGAGCCGGGTCGTGTCGAGCTGGATCTTGACCAGTTCGCCGTCGCCGGCCCCGCCCGTGAAGACCGTCTTGTAGTCGAGCGACGACGGACACAGCGCCGCCTGGACAAGCGGCGTCGTGTTGTCGGTTGCCCCTCCGCACGCCGAGAGCAAGAGCGCGGCGCCCGCCATCGTCGATCTGATGGTGTTCTGCATGGATCTCCTCCACGACACTTCCGTCCGGAAGCGCTTGTGTTCTTATGGATTGCCCGGCTGGACGGCCGTGCCGGACAGCGCGCCTACGCCGAAGTAGGGCGTGGCCGTAGCCGATGTGATGGCGCTGCCCATGCCGATGCCGGACGAAGACGACGCGAGGCCGCCGTTCGCCGAGCCTTCGATCAAGGCCGCATACAGGCCGCCTGCCGCGATCAGGTCGCCTTGGTACGACGCATTGCCGCTCTCTGCGAGGTGAATGAGGCCGGGCGTCGACTGCCCATAGTCGAGCGTGAAGGCGGTTTCAGGCTGCTGGGTTGTCGGGTCGATGAACGATCCGGTGGCACCGTTGATGACCGTTCCTGTGTACTTGAAGTTGGAGTCGGCCCCGGCGTAGTTGCCGTCGAGCGCGCCGCTCTTCAATGCGGTTGCGTGGCTCAAGACGGCAATGCCGGATTCGTCGTCGATCTGTGCGTCGGTGAAAAAAGGCGCGTTGCCGGGAGTCATGAGGCCGGTTCGCACGATCACCGGAATGGTTGCGCCGTTCAGCTGGCCCAGCACCATATGCGCCGATGCAATCAGGCCGGCCTTCGGGAGCGTCAACGCGGAGAGCAAGGGGATCGTGCCGCTGAGGGCCTGGGCCGTCTGCTGCAGGACAGGCACGATGGCCGGGTCCACAAGTCCCGCAGTGCCAAGGAGCACTTGATTGCTCAAGGCGCCGGCCACGCCGTTGATCGTCGCAACGACGGACTGGATCTGGGACGGGCTGAAAAGCGCACTGAATTGCGTGCCGATCTGAGGCGCCGCTGCGCTGTCGAAATACCCAGCCGGGTTGGCGGCCCAGGCGCCGCCGGTGGTCAGACAGCCGGTGGCGCTCGACGTGTAATTCGGATTGGCAGCATTGGTGCTCGTGCACTGTCCGTCTTTGTCGAAGGACTCGTGGGTGATTGCGCCGCTGGTTGCATAGCCGCCGGACGGAACGACGTGGTACAGCAGACCGTTATACGTTCCCTGAAGTTGTTCCGGATTATTCGAAACACTGGAGAAACCGAGGAACGGATAAAAATCCACGTGCCGATTCGGAACCGCGCCGATCATGGAAGGGATTTTGAAGCTGCTGAATAAGGCGTTCAGGCCTTGGCCATTTGCATCCAGGGCACTTCGCAACTCGGCCAAGGTTTGCTGTACAGCCGGGGTTTGCAGCGCGATCAGGACCTGCTGCACTATTTTTAGTTGATCTGTAGTAATGCCAGCCAGACCAAAGCCTCCCCGGATTAACGACCAGGCGATTCCCGCGAAACTGAAGGGCGGCGTGATCACATTATTGAGAAACGCGTTGACGGTTTGCAGATCGTTCGCATTCGTCAAGATACCCAGAAACTGCTGGACGCCCTGATCCTGCGCGACCGTCGTGACGGCCGAATAGCCGTCGAATTCGATCGTCGCGCCGGGAATGCCGCCTCCCGCAATGCCGAAACCCAGCAAGATCGTCGGTGGATTGGCTTGATTGAAGTCAGCGGTAGTGGAATAGCCGGAGGCGCTGCTGCCTGGCATCAACACGAACGCGCAGCGGGTCTGCTGAGCGGTCGGCAGTGCGCCGGCGGGCGGATGGGTCACGTTGCCGGAAATCGTCACGCCCTTCCGGGTCGGCGCCAGCGTGCCGGCCGCCAGCGGCACCGGCGACTCGAGCCACGTCAGCGTGTAGGTCATCGCTGTTGCGTCGATATGGAGACTGACCACCTCGCCGCTTCCGGCCCCACCGATATACGTGCTGGCGGATATGGTCTGATCGGCCGGGCAGAGCGGCGTGCTGCTCGCCGGTGCGGAAACGGGCTGCCCCTGTGCTCCGCAAGCGGTCCCCGAGCATTGCGGCACGTTAATGGCGGCGGGCGCGCTGACGTTCCCGTCGCTGCACGCAGCGGTAGTGGCGAGGGCGGCGATCAGGGCGAACCGGTTCTTGACATGGCGGAGCGCCATTCCACGTCTCCTGTATTTTTATTTATTGATCAAGTGCGTCTTCAATAATCGCGACGCACCTTTTTGCTTTTTCCATATCGTTCGCCAATTACGAACGTCGGATTTATTATTTCGAACGTCATGCGTTGGAAAACGTCAGCCGGCGAAATCTTTTTCGTATTGATCTGTATCGGTATGATTCTGAAGCCGGATTCTGATAAAAGCGGTTTTGAGTGTCAATCGATGAAATCTTCTAACTCAGATGCTGTGGATAATCTGGCGAATCGATTTGAAAAATGAAACCCTTTCATGACTCTTTGCGCGATGAAAGTCATGAAGTAAATTCGAATTGAATTTGGATACGGGCGTGGCGCGCCATGGCGCGAATTTGAGTCGGCGCTGCGCATAGGGGCATGCCTCGTCGTGATCGATCGACGGGGAGGAAGTCAGGCAGATCCGCGCCGCGAAAAAACACAGCCGAAAACAAAAAAACCCACGTCAGTGCGTGGGTTTTTTGCGTGCGATGCGCTTCGTTTTGTGTACGATCAGCGCCTCGCAAAAGAGGACCTTGGTGCCCAGGAGAGGACTCGAACCTCCACGGTGTTGCCACCGCTAGGACCTGAACCTAGTGCGTCTACCAATTCCGCCACCTGGGCCAAGGGGTACAGCAAGCCCGCCATTTTAGCGGGTACCGAAACCGTGTCAACCGAAAAGTCTGATGACTTGAGATGTTCCGAAACCCATCCGAAGCCGACCATGAACGCGATCAACACGATCCCTGCATAAAAAGAAAAAGCCACCCGAAGGTGGCTTTTTCAAACATCTGGTGCCCAAGAGAGGACTCGAACCTCCACGGTGTTGCCACCGCTAGGACCTGAACCTAGTGCGTCTACCAATTCCGCCACCTGGGCAAGGGTGTGCTCTGCTAAAACTGTGCTTCAGTTCGTTGGTGCAAACCGTTTTTGGCGGGTCGCTCAACAGCAGAGAACGCAATTATATCGACCGTAACAAGTCTGTCAAGCGTTTCCACCCGCGACGTTCGCAGCCTTGCCGGGCGCCCTGGCCCGGGCGGCGAGGCCCGTGGCGTCTGAATGACGGGTGTTAGAATCAGACGACTGCTGCAGGCGAACGAGCAAGCGAACAATGCAGGCGCGAACGGCAACACACAACGGCCGACTTTCCAGCCCAACGAGAACAACACGATCAAGCCCTTGAGCAAATATCCGTATCCGATTCCCAGCCGCGAAGAGATTCTCGGCGTGCTGCGCACGAGCGAGACTCCGCATGCCGCGAACGACATCGCCGAGGCGCTGTCGATCAAACGCCAGGAGCGTGAAGGATTTTTCAAGCGCCTGGCGGCCATGGAACGAGACGGGCAAATCCGCCTCGACAAGCGCGGCCACTATCAACTCACTCATCCGTCGAACTTTGTCGCGGGGCGCGTGCAGGGCCATCGCGACGGCTTCGGCTTCCTGATTCGCGACGACGGCCAGGACGATCTCTTCCTGCCCAACGGCGAAATGCAGAAGGTCATGCACAACGACCGCGTGCTGGCGCGCATCGTCGGCTATGACCGTCGCGGGCGGCCGGAAGGGCATATCGTCGAGGTCACGGACCGGGCCAACAAACGCATCATCGGGCGGCTCATCAACGAGAACGGCGCGCTGATTCTCGTGCCCGAAGACAAGCGCATCGGCCACGACATTCTCATCACGCAGAACGCCAAGAAGGCGAAGGTCGGTCAGGTGGTGTCCGTCGACCTGACGGATTTCCCGAGCCGGCACTCGCAACCGCTGGGACGCGTGGTCGAAGTGATCGGCGATATCGATGATCCCGGCATGGAGATCGAAATCGCCGTGCGCAAGTATGGCGTGCCGCACGAGTTCAGCGACGTCGCGCTCGCGCTGGCCGCCAAGCTGCCCGACGAAGTGCGGCCGGTGGACATCCGCCATCGGGTGGATTTGCGCGACGTGCCGCTCGTCACGATCGACGGCGAGGATGCGCGCGACTTCGATGACGCCGTGTATTGCGAGCCCATCACGGTCGGCCGCGGCCAGGGTTTCCGCCTGCTGGTGGCCATCGCCGATGTCTCGCATTACGTGCGCCCGAACGAGGCGCTGGACATCGATGCGCTGGATCGCAGCACGTCGGTGTATTTCCCGCGCCGGGTGATTCCGATGCTGCCGGAGAAGCTCTCGAACGGCTTGTGTTCGCTGAATCCGCACGTTGATCGCTGTGTGCTCGTGTGCGACATGGTCATCACCGCGCGCGGCGAGATCAAGGCGTACCAGTTCTATCCGGGCGTGATGCATTCGGCGGCGCGGCTCACCTATACCGAAGTCGCGGCGGTGCTCACCAACACGAAGGGACCAGAAGCCACGAAGCGCGCGGACATCCTGCCGCAACTGCAGAACCTGCATGGCGTCTACAAATCGCTGCATGCGGCGCGGCAGAAACGCGGCGCGATCGACTTCGATACGACTGAAACGTACATCGTCGTGAATTCGCAGGGCAAGATCGAGCAGATCGTGCCGCGTCATCGCAATGACGCGCACCGGCTGATCGAGGAATGCATGCTGGCGGCGAACGTCTGCGCGGCGGATTTTCTGAAGCGCAACAAGCATCCGGGCCTGTACCGCGTGCATGCCGGGCCGACCGAAGAGAAGCTGGAGAACCTGCGCACTTTCCTGCGCGGCGTCGGACTGACGCTGACCGGCGGCGCCAAGCCGCACGCGAGCGACTACGCCGCGCTGATCGCGCAGATCCGCGACCGGCCCGACGCGCAAATGCTCCAGTCGATGGTGCTGCGCTCGATGCAGCAAGCCGTGTACAGCCCGGACAACATCGGTCACTTCGGTCTGGCATACGAAGCGTATGCGCACTTCACGAGCCCGATTCGCCGCTATCCCGACCTGCTCACGCATCGCGCCATCTACGCCATCCTGCAGGGCAAGAAGTATCTGCCGGAGATTGGCCACGAGGTGTTCCTGAGCACGGGCCTCACGAAGGCCGCGCGCGAAATGCAGAAGGCCGACGACACGGCGCGCGGACGTGCGCGCAACAGCGTCGCGATTTGGGAAGAGCTGGGGCTGCATTGCTCGTCGAACGAGCGTCGCGCCGACGAAGCCTCGCGCGACGTCGAAGCCTGGCTCAAGTGCTATTTCATGCGCGACAAGCTCGGCGAGGAATATGGCGGCATGGTGAACGGCGTGACGTCGTTCGGCATCTTCGTGCAGTTGGACTCGCTGTTCATCGAAGGGCTCGTGCATGTCACCGAGCTCGGGTCTGACTACTTCCAGTACGACGAGATCAAGAACGAGTTACGCGGCGAACGCACGGGCATTCGCTATCGCATGTCGGATCGCGTGCGCGTGCAGGTGAGCCGTGTCGATCTCGATGCGCGCAAGATCGACTTCCGTCTCGTGCGCGACGTGCCGGTCAAGCCGTCGGCGCGTGCTGTGGCAGCTGCGGGCGAAGCGGCGGGCGGCGGCGGGTCCGGCGCGCGCGTGCGGGCGCTGTCCGACCCGATGGCCGACGACGACGCCGTGCCCGGCACGCGTACCCGTGGCGGCACGAACAAGGGAGCGACGCTGCCGGCCGGTTCTCGCGGCGGTGTGGCGAAGAAGCGTGGCGCGGCGTCGAAGTCAGCGTCGCAGGGGCGGCCGGCACGAAAGAAGCGCTGATGCGCTAACGCGCTCAGCGGGCGGCGGGCGGCGGGCAGTTTCGCGCCGCAACACATTACGCGCGGTCCGATGCTTCGTGCAGCGGGCCGCGTCGTGCTTTTCAAGTTTTCCAGCGAAGGTTCGAATTAGTCATGTCACGTCTCAAGGTTCTCTACGGATTTCACGCAGTCACCGCGCGTTTGCGAGCGGATGCATCGTCGATCGAGGAGGTGCTGTATGACCCGTCGCGCAAGGATCGGCGCATGCAGGACTTTCTGCGGACCGCGAAGGAAGCCGGCGTGCGGCTGATTGCGGCGGACGAGTCGCGTCTCTGGGGGCTGGCGGGCAACATCCAGCATCAGGGCGTGGTGGCGCGCGCGAATGACCTGCCGCTCGCGCAGAATCTGGCCGAGCTGCTCGACGGCATTTCGGGCACGCCCTTGCTGCTGGTACTGGACGGCGTGACCGATCCGCACAACCTCGGCGCGTGCCTGCGCGTCGCGGATGCGGCGGGCGCCCATGCGGTGATCGCGCCGCGCGACCGGTCGGCGGGCTTGAACGCGACGGCGGCGAAGGTGGCGAGCGGCGCGGCCGAGAGCGTGCCGTACATCACCGTGACGAATCTGGCGCGGGCGCTGCGCGAGCTGAAGGACGCGGGCGTGTGGGTGATCGGCACGGCGGGCGAAGCGACCGCGTCGCTGTACGAGACGAAGCTGGACGGTCCGGTGGCGATCGTGGTGGGCGCGGAAGGCGAGGGGATGCGCCGGCTCACGCGCGAGACCTGCGACGAGATCATGAATATCCCGATGGCGGGGACGGTCGAGAGTCTGAATGTGTCGGTGGCGAGCGGGGTGTGTTTGTTTGAGGCGGTGAGGCAGAGGGGGGTGAAGAAGTAGGATCGATTGTCCATGGCACTGGAACGTCTCGACGATCGAAGCGCAGTGCTTGCTGCGGTGGATGAATTCGATCGCCTCGGGCGAGCGGCTTTTCTTCAGAAATATGGCTTCAAGGAAGCGCGCGATTACTTCCTTCAGATCGGCGGCAAGCTGTACGACTCGAAAGCAATTGCCGGGGTCGCGTACGGAAATCAATATCCGGCCCACGGCCCGCTCAAGGCGGCTGATTTCAGTGGTGGCGCGGCTACCGTTCGGCGTAGGCTGGAAACACTGGGATTCGAATTCGCGCGTTCGATCGACGCGCCGTCAGACGTTGAGGACCGCCGTGACACGCGCGTGTCCGAGTTTCTGACTATCGGTGACGTTTATACGCGCGATGCGTTGAAACGGATCCTAAATACCAACGACGCCACGATCAATACCGGTGTCTTCCGCCCAAGAGGCGCGCAGTCCGTCCTGCTCTTCGTTACCGAGTCGAAGACCGCTGACCGTGTGCAGTACGTCGATAGGTTGGACGGCGATCTTTTGCATTGGCAAGGGCAAAGCTCGGGACGTACCGATTCGCTCGTCATCGAACATCGTTCGCGCGGTTTGGAACTGCTGGTTTTCTATCGGACCAAGAAGTACGAGCATTCAGGTGCAGCGTTTAAATACGAAGGTCCGTTCGACTATGTAACGCATAAGGAATCGTCGCCGCCGACGAGCTTTTTGCTCGCACGGAACATCGAAGCTTCGGACGGTCTCGACGTGGCGGCCCAAGCAGAAGCAGAAGCAGAAGCACACGTCGAGGCAAGTGGCGTCTTCGACCCTTCCGATCTCGAGGACGCGCGGAAGAAGACGTTCTCCGCCATTGTCATGCGCCAGGGTCAACCGGCCTTTCGCAACGCTCTACTGAACGCCTATGAGGGTCGTTGCGCGTTGACACATTGCGATATCGGGGAGGTGTTAGAAGCTGCTCATATCACTCGATACTTGGGTCCCGAAACGAACGACGTGCGAAATGGCCTGCTGCTGCGCGCAGACTTGCATACGCTTTATGACCGCTCGTTGATCGCCATCGATCCGATGACTCACAAAGTCTCGATCGCATCACACTTGAAAGGCAGTGAGTACAGTGGGTTGGAAGGACGTGCGCTTCGCTTGCCGGCCAATCCTCTACATCGCCCTAGCATCCACGCGCTTTTGACACACTGGATGCTCGTGCAGTCGGTTTGGGACGGAGAGTCGTGAGACGCGCGACTTGCTGTGCTGCGTTGCTCTTGCCGTGCTTCCTCTCCGCCTGCACCCCCACCCACCTCGACCGCGGCACCTACATCGCCGACCTGACCCACCCCGCCAAAAACGCCGACTCCCGCATTCGCTTCCTCGTGATGCACTACACCGAGATCGACGAAGCCGGCTCGCTCGCGGTGCTCACCGGCGACCAGGTGAGTGTCCATTACGTCGTGCCCGATGCGCCGCGTATCGAGCATGGCGAGCCGGTGATCTATCAACTCGTTCCGGAAGACAAGCGCGCCTGGCATGCGGGCGTCAGTTCATGGCAAGGCGCGACTGAACTGAACGCGTCCTCGATCGGCATCGAGAACGTGAACCTCGGGCCGATAGGCCCGATAGGCCCCCTCAGCGACGGCAAGTGGCAACCCTATCCGCCCGCGCAAGTCGATGCCCTCATCCAACTCTCCCGCGACATCGTCGCGCGTTATCACATTCCGCCGACCCGCGTCGTCGGCCATAGCGACATCGCGCCGCAGCGCAAGATCGATCCAGGGCCGCTTTTTCCCTGGCGCACGCTGTACGATGCCGGCGTGGGCGCATGGCCCGATGCCGACGCCGTCGCCGCGCATCTCGCGGGCCGCGATCCCAAAGCGCCATCCGACGTGAAGGCGCTGCAGGACAAGCTGAAACGCTACGGCTACGACATCGCCACCGACGGCGTGTTCGACGACAAGACGCGCCGCGTCTTCCGCGCGTTCCAGATGCATTTCCGGCCGTCCGACTACGCGGGCAACGCCGACGCGGAAAGCGACGCCATCGCCCAGGCCCTGCTCGACAAGTACTTCGACCACTAACCCGCTATCCACCATGGGCGACACCTTCCTCACGCTGCGCACGCTTCACATGACCTGCGCAGGCCTGGCCATCGCCGGATTCGTGCTGCGCTGGATCTGGATGCTCAGCGGCTCGCGCCTGCTCCACACGCGCCCGGCCAAAGTCCTGCCGCACATCATCGACACGCTGCTGCTGCTGAGCGCAATCGGCCTGGTCGCGATCATCGGCTTCTCCGCCAACGCCGCATGGCTCGGCGCGAAAATCGCGGGGCTCGTCGTCTATGTCGTGCTCGGCACGCTGGCGCTGAAGCGCGGCCGCACCAAAGGCGCGCGCGCCATCTACGGCGTGCTGGCGATCGTGGTGTTCGCGTTCATCGCGTCGGTGGCACACAGCCACGATCCGCTCGGCTTCCTGCGCGCCTGGGCATGATCGGCACGCGTCCTGCGCGCACTCCGATAAAATTCGAGTTTCCCCCCTTCAGCAGCACCCTCCCATGACTCAAGACGAACTCAAGCAACGGGTCGGCCAGGCCGCCGCCGACTACGTGAACGCGAACGTGCCCGAAGGCGCGATCATCGGCGTCGGCACCGGCTCCACGGCCAACTGCTTCATCGACGCGCTCGCCCGTTCCAAGGCGCGCTATCGCGGCGCGGTATCGAGTTCCCTTGCCACCACCGCGCGGCTCGAGGGCCATGGCTTCAAGGTGTTCGACCTGAACGAGATCGAGTCGCTACCCGTGTACGTGGACGGCGCCGATGAAATCGACGCCAGCGGCGCCATGATCAAGGGCGGCGGCGGAGCGCTCACGCGCGAGAAGATTGTCGCATCGGTCGCGGACGTGTTCGTGTGCATCGCCGACGCCAGCAAGCGCGTGCCCGTCATGGGCTCGTTTCCGCTGCCCGTCGAAGTCGTGCCGATGGCGCGCACCGCGATCGGCCGCCGGCTCGCGGCGCTGGGCGGCGTGCCGGTGCTGCGCGTGGCAAAGGACGGCTTGCCGTTCATCACCGACAACGGCAACGAGATCATCGACGTGAAAGGCCTGTCGATCGACGACCCCCGCGCCCTCGAAGCCAGCATCAACGCGTGGCCGGGCGTTGTGACGGTCGGCCTGTTCGCGGCGCGCGGCGCGAATCTCTGCCTGCTCGGCGCCGAGTCGGGCGTCGAGCGCATCGACTACGCATAAATCCGCCACGCAGCACAAAGACAAAGGCCCGGCGCTTCGCAGCGCCGGGCCTTTTTTCTTCTGGAGAGACCGGATCAGAACGCGTTGCGTCCGATGAATCCCTTGAACATCGTCATCGCGACGATCTTCACGTCGAACCAGAACGACCAGTTGTGAATGTAGAACAGGTCGAACTTCACCCGGCTCTGCATCTTCTCCACCTTCTCGGTCGCGCCGCGATAGCCGTTCACCTGCGCCCAGCCCGTGATGCCCGGCTTGATGCGATAGCGGAACATGTAGCCATAGACGAGATCCTTGTACAGGTCGTCATGTTCGAGCGCATGCGGACGCGGACCCACCACCGACATATGTCCGAACAGCACGTTGAGGAACTGCGGCAGCTCGTCGAGACTCGTGCGCCGCAGGAACGCGCCGACCTTGGTCACGCGCGGATCGTTGCGCGTCGCCTGCGTGACGTGTCCGGTGGTTTCCTTGTGCACCGCCATCGAGCGGAACTTGTAGATCGGGAAGGGCCGTCCATCTGCGCCCTTGCGTTTCTGCGTGAAGAACACCGGTCCCTTCGAGGTCGACTTCACCGCAATGGCAATGCCGACCAGCAAGGGCGAAAGCGCCAGCAGGGCGGTCGCCGCGAACAGCCGGTCGAACAGGAGCTTCGGCCACATGCGCAGCGTGTTGACCGGCGAGGTCGTCAGGTTGATGGTCGCCAGGCCCGCGACATCCGTCATCGAATGGTTGAACAGCGAGATGCTGCGCGTATCGGGAATCAGCCGCAGGTTCACGAAGTCATGCCGCAACGCGTGCACGAAGCGATAGATCGTATGTTCCTGCGAAAGCGGCAACGCGAGCCACACTTCATTGATTTCCTCGGCGCGCACCTTGGCGACGAGCTCGTCGAAGTCGTTCAGCACCGGCAAGCGCGAGCCGCCCGTGCCGATTGCGCTCGTCGGCGCGTGCCTGACGCCCGTGGCGTGCAATTCCTCGTCGCCGGTGGTGTCGAGCAGGCAGACCGGCGTGAAGCCCTGTTCCGGCGTGCTGCTCAGATGCGCGAGCAGCGTGCGGGCAAAACCCTGCGCGCCGACGATGGCGACGCTGCGCTGATTGAGACCGCGTCCGCGCATCGCACGCAGGCTGCTGTACACCGCGAACTTGATCCCGATGATCAACGCGCCGGTAATGACCGTCGAATACGCGAACCACAGCCGCGATACCGAATCCATCCGGTGCAGGGTGAAGGCCAGCAACAGACCCGCTGCCACCACGGCCATCCAGGCGAGCGTGACGCGCGCCAGCATGACCGGCAGGGGCTTGCCGCGCCAGGTGTCGTACACGCCGAACGCGGGGAACAGCAACAGCGCGAGAACGCAGTTGAAAGCAGTCAGCAGCCGTTCGATGTCGCTGATATCGGGGGTGGCGAAGCGCATCGAATGCGCAATCAGGCCGCCGGCCACGATCAGCGCAACATCCAGGCAGCGTGCCGACCACGCGAACATGTTTTGATTTTTTGCTTGCATCATTGAACCATTAAACGCTGGAGGCCGATGCTGCCTCGGTTGCACGAAGACGCGGAAGCAGACGGTCGAATTCACGCTTCACAAGGCTGTAGCACTCGCAGGCGCGGGCCTCGAGGCCTTCGCGATCGACCACCTTGATGCAGCCGCGGCTGTGATGGATCAGGCCCGCGTCATGCAGTTTGCCGGCGGCTTCCGTCACGCCTTCGCGGCGCACGCCCAGCATGTCGGCGATCAGTTGCTGCGTCACCTGGAGTTCGTTCGACGCGGTACGGTCGATCTCGATCAACAGCCAGCGGCACAGCTGCTTGTTGAGCGAGTGGTGACGGTTGCAGGCAGCCGTCTGCGCGACCTGGGTCAGCAGCGCCTGCATGTAGAGCAGCATCAGGCGGCGCAGGAAGTCGGAGCGGCCGAACTGCTCGCGCAGCGCCTGCGCGCTCATCCGATACGCAAAACCCGGACATTGCACCTGCACGCGCGTCGGCATGGTTTCACCGCCGGTCAGCACCGGTACGCCCGTCATGCCCTCGCGGCCCACCGCGGCGATCTCGACCGAGCCACCGTCTTCCATCGTGTGGAGCAGCGAGATGATCGCCGTGGTCGGGAAATAGACGTGGTGGATGCGTTGGCCAGAATCGCACAGCAATTGTTCGGTGCGCAGCTGGACGAGTTCGAGGTGCGGAGTCAGTGCCTGCCATTCGTGGGCCGGAAGTGCGCCAAGCAGGTGATTGCCGTGCAGGTCGGACTGGAGGGTCAGCATGATTGGTTCTCTCGTAACTTCGCGCGTTGCGCTTCACATTTTTATTTACTGGCGTGACCGTTCTCTGAATCGATCGCTTGTGCGTCCCTGATCGAAAACGCCTCACGCCAGCCCCGTAACGATCCGTCGACAGTGTTCTGGTCTTGTTCTAGCCGCCCTTCGGATCGCGAGGGCTTATTAGCGAGGACTGTGCCAGTGTGGTCAATCGCAATGCTGGCGGGGCCTCATTGCACGCGACAATTTCTTGATGCACCGCAGCGCACCGTTTTTGTTTCAGTATTGAACATGGGTGGTCTTAGGAATACGTGTGCGCCCCGATTCGTATCATCAGTCCAATCCCTCCTGAGGCAGGGAGAGATGGGCCGAAAGACCACGGAACAAGCCTCGTCACTCGACATGGCCCCAACCTCACTCCTTCTTTCGTAGGGTTAAAGAAAATTGATTCATCCGTGTTCCATGGCTTGGGTGGGACAGCGAACACCTTGTACGAAAGGCACCTGTTGATTCCTGCAGAGGCGTTGATGGGCAAGGCCTTGCGCCGGCCTGCAGATAGCCGCTCCGGAAGAGTGCGTGGTGCGAAAACGTTGCGTGCGTTGCACGTGATGAGAAACCCGGTGAAACCTGACCTGAACAGGGGACGCTGCCGATGCCTTCGCAGTTGAATGGCGGCCCACATGCCGCTTGCATGAAGGCATGAAGCGCGCACGGAACGTCCTGGCGATCGTAAAACGTTTGCTGCGCGATTGTCGGCCCGACTGCATGCGGCGAGCATGAATGCGCAATGCGCGCATGCGCCGAAATGTTTCATCGAGGACAATGCCGGCGCCGCGAGATTCGATAAGCGCAAAAGATGCCTGATCGACATCACGGTGTCATGTTGTCGAGTCTCGTCCACACCAGGTAAGCGATTGAAAAAGCCCTTGAAACATGGGCTCGAACGTGTTTTAAAGCGAATGCTTCAAAACGCGGATCATCTGGGCGCCGATTGCCTATTGAATGATCAACAGACGATATCGGCGAGCGGAGGAATGACGCGTGCGTAGGCGTCCTCGATGATGTCGAATGAAGCCTCGCAGAGGTCTTCGCTGCCACGTGACAAGGCGCGTGCAAGACGGCACTGCAACACCATGGTCTCGCTGGCAATCTTGCGTGCGCCCGCATGCGCGGACAGCGGAATGTCGAAGCCCTGCTCGCGCATCCATTGCAGGTAGTGCGCAAGCAATTCGAAGTTCGCGCCGAGCTGCTGCGTCACGTTGAACGCATAGTGACGCGCATACGCTTCGCCGCGTTCGAGCATCGTTTGAACATGGTGGGGAAAAGCCTTGCGCCAGCGCGAGATCGGGTTATGCGGCGGGCGGCGCAACAGATGCGCGCATAGCAAGTCGGCCGAGGTTTCCGCGAGTGGCGTGCCCGTCAGTGCATCTCGCACATGCTTGACGAACTCGACGTGTGGAAACAGGGCTGCGGATGCCGTGGCGGGCCGCAGGATGCCGTCATAGTCGGCGCCGTCGAGCAGGTGATAGCCGGTGTGATGAAAGTAGCCCAGGCGGCGCGCGCCGGGATCGATCACATCAATGCCGATGGTCGTGCGGGCATGCTCGCGATGATAGGCATCGGCACGCGTATCGGGCAGGAAGTAAGCGTCCGTCTCGAGCAAGACGATGTTGGCGCGGCGGGTCTGCACGAGCGCGCGTTCTTCGAGCGAGTCGAATACCGCGAGTTCCTGCACCTGCAGGCCATAGAGCTTTTCGATATCGTCGGGAGGAAGTTTGCCGAGCGTGAACTGGTCGTCTTCGAAGTCCTGAGCGACGCTGAACGCGAGCGCCGCGCGCGGTTCGAGGCCGTTGCCGTGCAGCAGTTCGATCCACAGGTCCACCGGCGCCATGCCTTCGCGCCAGATGCGCTCGCCGCGATGCAGCGCATGCGCATGATGACGCCGTGCACGCAGGCGCAGAGGGTCGAGTGACACGACGCGGGAACGTCCCGCGTTCGAACCCGTCACACCACTCGTATGGAACGCGCTCATGCCGTTACCTCGGACCGGAAAAACCGGCGTCCGATACCGCGGGCGCGCAAAGCGGGCGGGCTTGTGGTTGTGCGTCTTTGTCGCGTTCGATGGCGGTATGCATTTTGATTTTCCCATGAAGGTGCCGGATGACGCGAGTGCTATCGACGCATGCGCGCGCACGCGGCTGACCGATGAAGGACAGTCGCGTGGCGCTGGTTTCGTCGTGCTGGCGTCTTGTTTCCCCGGGACGCCTTTTTGCGTGTGGTCGGCCCTATTTGAAGCGGCGCGGCGTTTCGGGTCGGTGCGATGGCGCACTGTGCCACGAGGGGCCGGCACGTAAGGTTGAATCGTCGCAACGCCGGTTAATCCCGGTTTCGCCTGGAGATAATCAATGAACTGGAAAACGCTGGATTTCGAACAACTCACTGCGCGTGAGCTTTATTTGATTCTGCGCGCGCGCAGTGCGGTGTTCGTCGTCGAACAGTCGCACGTGCATCTCGATCCGGATGGACGTGACGAAACCGGCACGCATGTGTTCGCGGCAGAAGACATGAGCCGCTCGATGCCGGTGCTCGCCTATGCGCGCATTCACGAAGGTGATGCGGAAGATCCCGAAGTCGTGGTCGACAAGATCCTGACGAGCCCGCTGCGCCGTGGTGACGGCACCGCGCATGCGCTGATCGAGCGCGTGCTCGCCGTGGCTGCCGAACGCTGGCCGGGCCGTGGCGTGCGCCTGACCGCGCCGGTGAGTCTGCGCGGCTTCTATGAAGCATTCGGCTTTCGCAAGACCGAAGGACCGTTCCTCGAACACGGCATGCCGTTCATCGGCCTGACGCGCAAGAGCCGGCAGTCGCGCGAAACAGCGAGTCCATCCCGCGTGCAGTTCGCCGGTCCCGCTGACTACGCGAGCACCTTCGAGTTGCTGTAGGCGCCTGCGCGTTGCATGACGGCGCCGCGCGGCGGCGCCCCCTGAACGATTCGACAGCAGATTCGACAGCAGGTTGGACAACGTCAGCCGGGCAACTGGACAGCACGGCCGACGCCAGCGGCATCACGGGCGCAAGCCTGTCGGGCATCGAGGCAAGAACAACGTCACAAAGGCGGCACGCGCTGCCCCGAAACACGCCTCGACCACAATAAGATCAACGCCGCCGGTGTGAGCCGGCGCGCGTGCAAACGGCACTTTCATGCGAATAGTCCATCTCGCCAACCATGCGCAGACGATCGGCAACGGCACCGTCAACATGATGGTCGACCTTGCCTGCGTGCAGGCGCGCATGGGCCAGGAGGTCGTGGTGGCCTCGTCGGGAGGCGGATTCGAGCCGCTGTTGCGGCGCCACGGCATCACGCACATTCCCTTGCAGCAGTCGCGCCAGCCCTGGCGGGTGCCGTCGATGATCGCGGGCTTCAATCGTCTCATCGACCGCTTCGATCCGGACATCGTGCACGCGCACATGATGACCGGCGCGCTCATCTCGCGCTTCGGCAGCATGCGGCGGCGCTTCGCGCTCGTCACGACGGTGCATCACGAGTTGCAGAAGAGCGCCGCGCTGGTCCGTGCCGGCGATCGCATGGTCGCCGTCAGCCAGGCGGTGGCGGACGATCTCGAGGCGCGCGGCATCGGCGCCGGACGCCTGTCGATCGTTCTCAACGGCGCAGTCGGCGCGCCGCGCCTCGTCTTGCGGCCCGCCGCCAGGCCGGTGCGCCTGCGCCATCCGAACATCGTATGCGTGGCCGGAATGTATCGGCGCAAGGGTATCGCGGATCTGCTGCAGGCCTTTGCGCACGTGCATGAGCAGGCCGCCGGCGAAGCGGAATTCCTGCCGGAGCCGCATCTTTACCTCGTCGGCGACGGCCCGGATCGCGGCTCCATGGAAGCGCTCGCCGCCGAGCTCGGCATCGCGGAAGCGGTGCATTTCACGGGCTTCGTCGCCGATGCACGGCCGTATCTCGCCAGCGCCGATGTGTTCGCGCTGCTGTCGCACCAGGACCCGTCGCCACTGGTGATCGCGGAGGCGCGCGAAGCCGGTTGCGCAATCGTTGCGACGCGCGTGGGCGGCATCCCGGAAATGCTGGACGGCGGTACGGCGGGGGTGCTGGTGCCGCCCGGCGAGCCCGCGCAGGCGGCGGCGAAGCTGCACTGGCTCCTGATCGACGGCCAGGCGCGCGGCCAGTACGCCGCGCGCGCGAGGAACAACCTGCAACAGCTTTCGGTGGAACGGGTGAGCGGCGAATACATGGCGATCTATCAGCACACGCTGGCCGAGCGCGAATCGCTGCGCCGCCGCCAGGGCGCGATGGACCCGCGCCGCGCCCGCGCGCCCGATGGCGCGGTATGAGCGGAAAAGCGGCGAATCGGTAAAAGCGGGTAAAACACGGCGTAAGTATCCGGTTTGCGCAAGCGACCGGATCATACAAAAGGCGCATGCCAGCGGAGGAGCGTTCGCGTTCGCACAGAAAGCCTACGAGATGCTTGCTCAAATGAGTGCATGACCGGTCCGACCGTTATCCGGACCGCCAGATGGACCCGCCTGCGCCGCGCTGCGTCGCCGTCATTCTTCAGTTTCCCTGACGAATGACGGCGCGCGCGCGGCGCAAGCGCAGCACGGACACGTGCCACGGCGACGTGAAGCGGTAAGAACGACACATCAACATCGACGTCGAAGCCAAAGGGATTACCCTGTCAGGAATTTCCTAGCTGGCATTCGAAGCAACGAAGACGCAACGTATCAAGCATGACGAATTGACTGTGCGTCGTTTGTCATGCCTTTCGCAGTCCGGGGAAAGCGAAAGTAGTGATGCGCCCACACACACGGCTACGGATCAGGCGAGAAGGGGAGAAGCGAGATGGATGAAAACAAAGAGCGATCGCTGGTGGCAAAGGTGATGGACGGACTCGTCTCCGGGATCGTCGAGCAGAAATACGGCGCAATATTGCCGCCGCAAGACATCCTCTCGAAAGAGTTCGACGTCAGCCGCACCGTCATGCGAGAGGCGCTCTCGATGCTGCTGGCGCGGCATATGCTGGACGTGCGGCCCAAGACGGGCACGCGCATCCGTCCGATGAGCGACTGGCGCTTGATCGACGAGGACGTAGTCAGCTGGCGCTTTCGCGCGAAGCCGGATCAAACCTTTCTGCGCGATGTAATCGAATTCCGCATGTTGATCGAGCCACGCGCGGCGGCCCTGGCGGCGGCGCGCGCGACGCCCGACGAGATCGCGGGCATCCGCGACGCTTTAGATGTGCTGTCACGCCTGCAGGTCGGCGAGCCGGAATATCAGGCGGCCGACGAGGTGCTGCACACGCGCATCGTGGCGGCCAGCGGCAACCAGTTCTTCCGCCAGATGACGGCCATCGTGCGCGGCGCGCTCGTGACGGTGAATCCGATTGTCGACGGCATCGAGTCCGTGCGCGAAGCGACGCTTGCCGCGCAGCGCAGCGTGGTCGAGGCGATCGAGTCGAAAGACCCGGGCGCCGCCGAGGCCGCGACGCGCGCGCTGGTGGACCTGGCGGCCGAGGAAGTGGGCCGCGCGTTCTCGCTGGAGCGCGTCAACAGCCAGCCTGCGCCTTCCACGCCGAACGTGAATGCGTCGGCTGGCGCGGCGTGAAGACGTGATACACAGCGTCTGAGCAAAGCTTTCGCGTCATGCTGGTCAAGCAGAAAGCCGGGACACGTCCCGGCTTTTTGTCGTCTGCGCTGTTCGCCAAACCGTCATGTCATGCAATCAGGCACACTGCGTCGCACGACGAACATTGCACAAGGAGGAAGTTTTGTCGGAGAACACTATCGGAAGCGGCGCGGGCGAGGTGCGCTGGGGCATCGTCGGCGCAGGGCGCATCGCGCAGCGTTTCGCCGACAGTCTCGCGCACGTGCCGGGCGCACGACTCGCGGGCGTCTGGTCGCGCCGCGAGGAGCCGGCGCGCGAGCTTGCCGGCCGCTTCGGCGCACAGGCCTGCGCCAGCTTCGACGCGCTGCTCGACAACATCGACGCGCTCTATATCGCGACGCTGCAGGACAGTCATCCGCACTACGCGTTGCGTGCTTTCGCCGCGGGCAAGCCGGTGCTGTGCGAAAAGCCCGCCGCCGTCAATGCGCGCGCGCTGCAACAGATGATCGACGCGGCTCGCGCGGCGAAGCTGCTGTTCATGGAGGCAATGAAGCCGCCGTTCTATCCGCTCTACCAGCGCCTGCGCGCGCACCTGGAGGCGGACGGCATCGGCGAGATCGGGCTGGTGCGCGCGGGCTGCTCGATCGCGAACGTGCCGTCCGATCATCCGTCGTTCTCGCTGGAGGCGGGCGGCGGCGCGTTGCTGGATATCGGCGTGTATGAGGCGTTCCTCGCGGTCGACTGGCTCGGCGAGGCGCTCGACGTGCAGACCATCGGCCGGCTGGGGGACACGGGCGTCGATGTCTTCGCAAGCCTGAACGTGCGCCACGAGCGCGGCATCGCGCAACTGTTCTGCGGGCTGGATCTGCAAGGTCGCGGCGATGCGCTGATCGCCGGCACGCGCGGCACCGTGACCATCCACGAGAACTGGTGGAATCCGGTGCGCGCAACGATCGCCTATACGGATGGCCGCAAGGTCGAGCTGGAAGAACCCTTCAGCGGCGGCGGCCTCAATTACGAAACCGCCCATTTCTGCGAGTTGCTGCGTGCGGGCGCAATCGAAAGCCCGATCATGTCGCACGCGACTTCGATGCGCATGATCGCCATCATCGACGCCGCGCGACGCGACCTGAAGCTGCGCTTTCCTTTCGAAACTGACTGAATCCCGCGAAACCGGCGGCGTGCGCGTTCAATGACGTCCGGGCAGCGCGAGCCGCCGCTCGAAGCGCCGCTGCACGAATTCCAGCACGCTGCACAGCACCCAGTAGACGAAGGCTGCCGCAAGATACAGCGGCAGCGGCTGGTAGGTCGCCGCGATCACTTCCTGGGCGCTGCGAAGGAGTTCGGTCACGGTGATGACCGACACCAGCGACGTGTCCTTGATGAGACTGATGAGACTGTTCGACAGGCTCGGCACCGCGATACGCAGCGCCTGCGGCCCGATCACGTAGCGCAGTGTCTGCGTGCGCGACAAGCCGAGGCTGTAGGCCGCCAGCCACTGACCGCTGTTGATACCGAGAATCGCGCCGCGCATGCTTTCCGACAGATACGCGGCGACGTTCGCCGACAGCGCGATCACGCCCGCGGGCGTCGGTTCGAGCGAGATGCCGAGGCTCGGCAGGCCGTAGTAGATCACGAAGATCTGCACGAGCAGCGGCGTGCCGCGCATGACGCTCACATAGCATCGCCCGAGCGCGACCAGCGTGCGGTTCGTGCTGATGCCCATCAACGCCAGCACGACGGCTGCGATGAGGCCGAAGAACATCGAATAAAGCGCGAACTTGATCGTCAGTACCGCGCCTTGCGCCAGCACGGGCGCCGATTGGACGAGCAGGGAAGTCGTGGACATGAACGGGAATGCGTTGAGGGATTCGGTGCAACTCAGAGGCAACGGGCCAGGCATTCGAGCGCAACCCGGCCCGGCGGCGCGCGCGAAGGGCTCATCTTAAACCGTCGCGGCAAAAGGCAAGGGCGGCACCGTCGCCGATGCCGCCCTCAGGAAGCTTTCGGAAACGCGGCTTACTTGGCCGGCTTCGTCACGTTGATGCCGAACCACTTGTCCGAGATCTTCGTGAAGGTGCCGTCGGCTTCGAGCTGGGTCATGGCGTCGTCGATCGCCTTGGCGAACTTCGGATTGCCCTTTTTGAACGGGATGCCCGACGGATTGCCCGGACCGACGTTCGCGCCGGTGCGCAGCGGCAATTGCGAGTTCTTCAGCAGGTAGGCCAGCATCAGGCGGTCGTTCAGCGCGGCGTCGAGGCGGCCGGCGGCGAGGTCGCGCAGATACTCGGGCGCGCCCGGATACGTCTTCACGTCGATGCCCGGCACCGACTTCGCCATGTCCATGTAGTTCGTGCCGAGACCGACGCCGACCTTCTTGCCCTTCAGTTCATCGAGCGACTTGAACTCGCGCTTGTCGTCGTTGCGCTGGATCAGCTGCGCATTCGAATACGTGTAGGCCGGCGAGAAATCGAGCGTCTGCTTGCGTGCATCGGTGATGCCGACCTGGTTCACGATCACGTCGAACTTGCCCGCCTGGAGGCCGGCGATGATGCCGCTCCATTCGGTCGTGACGAATTCCGGCTTGACGCCGAGCTTGGCCGCGACGGCCTTCGCGATGTCGACGTCGTAGCCGACCAGTTCGCCGTTGGTCGCCTTCGAGTTGAACGGCGGGAAGGTGCCTTCCAGGCCGATGCGCAGCGTGCCGCGCTGCTTGACCTGGTCGAGCAGGTCGTCCGCGTGCGCGGCGCTGGTGACGGCGGTGAACGCCGCGCCGATCAGGCTGGCGGCAACGAGTTTCTTGAGCGTGGACAGGTTCATTGTGTTGTTCTCCTCTGATGGCCAGGGCAAGGGCGTCGAGCCTCTTGCTTCATGCAACGATAAGTGCGGCGATCATAGTGAAAATGCAATCGCCGTGTCAGATCGTTTGTTCATTTCTATATTCCTCAGGCGAGGGCTTCGACGCATTCCTTCACGAGGGCCGGGCCGCGATAAATGAGCCCGGTATAGACCTGCACGAGCGACGCGCCCGCGGCGAGTTTCGCGCGCGCATCGGCGCCCGAAAAAATTCCGCCTACGCCGATGATCGGCACCTCCGTGCCGACTTCCGCGCGCAGCTTGCGGATCACTTCATTGGATGCGTCGAACACCGGCCGCCCGGACAGGCCGCCGGCCTCGTCGCCGTGCGGCATGCCAGTGACAGCGGTGCGCGACAGCGTGGTGTTGGTGGCGATCACGCCGTCGATCTTGTGAGCCAGCAACGTGCCCGCGATCGACTGGATTTGTTCGTCGTCGAGATCGGGCGCGATCTTCAGCGCAAGCGGCACGAGCTTGCCGTGCAGGTCGGACAGGCGCTGCTGCTTGTCCTTGAGCGCGCCGAGCAGGGCATCGAGTTCGCCTGCAGCTTGCAACTGGCGCAGGTTCTTCGTGTTCGGCGAGGAGATGTTGATGGTCACGTAGCTCGCGAACGGATACACGCGTTCGAGGCAATAGAGATAGTCGTCGGCGGCGCGCTCGATGGGTGTATCGGCGTTCTTGCCGATGTTGAGACCCAGCACGCCGCGATAGCGCGCGGCTTGCACGTTGGCGACGAACTGATCGACGCCGCCATTGTTGAAGCCCATCCGGTTGATGAGCGCGCCGGCTTCCGGCAGGCGGAAGATGCGCGGACGCGGATTGCCGGGCTGCGCGCGCGGCGTCACGGTGCCCACTTCGATAAAGCCGAAGCCGAGGGCGGCGAGCCCGTCGATGCAGGCGCCGTCCTTGTCGAGGCCGGCTGCGAGCCCGACCGGATTGCGGAACGTCATGCCCATGACGGTGCGGGGCGAATCGGCGCCACGGGTGGCGAGTACGCTGGCGAGGCCGGTGCGGCCGGCCGCGCCCAGCATGCGCAGCGTCAGGTGATGTGCGTCTTCCGCGTCCATCTTGAACAGATGCGAACGCGCGAGCGGATAAAGGGAACTGAACACGAAAGGAACGCCGGCGAGGGCGAAGTATTGTTTGAGGCCGCTATTTTAGCGGCATATTCCGACGCCTCTTCCCGTCACGCTGCAACGGCTAGCGGGGCTGTCCCGGAACGTGGATGCGTCCGGGCATCGGCAGGGTGCCGGCGGAGTGCGTGTTGAGCGGGTCAAGCAGGCTCCAGGCGCCGTCGATCAAGCCTTCGAGCGGGCGGAAATTGGCCTTGTAGGCCATCTTCTCGCTCTCGCGGATCCAATAGCCGAGATAGACGTGCGGCAAGTCGAGGCTGCGCGCCTGCTCGATCTGCCACAGGATGTTAAAGGTGCCGTAGCTGGTCTTCGGCTGATCCGGCTCGAAGAACGTATACACGGAAGAGAGCCCATCGCCCAGGATGTCGATCATGCTGATCATGCGCAGCTCGCCGGGTTCGTCGGGGGGGCCCGGATGCGCGGGCTCGCGGAACTCGACCAGGCGCGAGTTGATCCGGCTTTGCAACAGGAACTGCTCGTACTGGTCGCGGCTGTCGCGATCCATGCCGCCGCCGGCATGCCGCGCCGATTGATAGCGCATGTAGAGCGCGTAATGTTCCTCGTCGTAGTGCAGCGGTGCGACGCTTGCGATCAGGTTGCCGTGCAACTTCCACACGCGTTTTTGCGCGCGGTTCGGCACGAAGCGCGCGACCGGCACGCGCACCGGCACGCAGGCGCGGCAGCCATCGCAATAAGGGCGATAGGTGAACACGCCGGAGCGCCGGAAGCCGGCCTTGACGAGTTCGGTGTAGACGTCGGAATTGATGAGATGGCTGGGCGTGGCGACTTGCGAACGTGCGACGCGCCCGTCCAGGTAACTGCACGGGTAAGGCGCTGTTGCATAAAATTGCAGCGCGGAAAGCGGTGACAGCGGCAGCTCGTTCGGATGTGTCACGTTAGCGGCTCTCGCAGGCGTCGTCTCGTCTTTGGCCAGTCCTTGCGCGCAACGAGTGCGCGTGCGGTGACGGCGTTTCGGGATTGCGTTTCGGTGAATTCTCAACGAGAAACCCGGCGTATGACCGGATCATCACACTGGAGGCATTCAGCGTGCCAGCACGTCGAGCAAGACGGTTTTGTCGAAGCGCCAGCCGATGGCCGGCTCCGCCGCCGCGCGCCTCAGATGCGTGACGAACGCACGGCGGGCAATCTCACGGCCCCCCAGCGACGCCAGATGCGACGTGTTCTGCTGGCAGTCTATCATTACAATCTGGTGGCGGCGCAAGTGTCCGACGAGTGCCGCGAGCGCGATTTTCGACGCATCGGTACGGTGCGCAAACATCGATTCGCCGAAGAACATGCGCCCGAACGACACCCCGTAAAGCCCGCCCACGCGCACGCCGTCATGCCAGGTTTCGATGCTGTGCGCGTTGCCCGCGCGGTGCAGTGTCGTGTAGGCGTCCACGATATCGCTGGTGATCCAGGTGCCGCGCTGGCCGTCGCGGGGGGTGTCGGCGCATGCGCGCATCACCGCGGCGAAATCGTGGTCCACGCGCACTTCCCAGAGCGGATCGCGCAGCACGCGCTTGAGCGTCTTGCGCAGTGAATCCGACACCTTGAACTCTGCCGGATACAGCACCATGCGCGGATCGGGGCTCCACCACAGCACTGGCTGGCCATCCGAATACCACGGGAAGATGCCGCGTCCATAGGCGTCGATCAGCCGCGAAGGCAGCAGGTCCGCGCTCGCGGCCAGCAGCCCCGGCGCGCCGCTCGACGCGCCGAGCGCACGTTCGACGGGCGGAAAGGGATCGTCGTCAACGAGCCAGGGAACCATGTTCTCGAAAGGAAGCGGCGGGCGGGAGCGAGGTCGCTATGAAGTGAAAATCAGCCGTCGCGCAGCGTGCGGAAGATGTCGCCGGTATGCAGCGTGAAATTGCCGGCGGCGCGGTCGGCGAAGAAGAAACGCAGCGTCTGGCCGACGGTCGGAAAGGCGATCTCGTCCCAGGGAATCTCGCTCTCCGCGAACAGTTTCACTTCCAGGCTTTCTTCGCCGGGGTCCAGGTCCAGATCGAGCAGGCGCGCGAGATAGAACAGATGCACCTGATGCACGTGCGGCACGTTGAGCAGCGAGAACAGGCTCTGGATCTCGACGCGCGCACCCGCTTCCTCCAGCGTTTCGCGCGACGCGCCTTCGCTCGTCGTCTCTTCCATTTCCATGAAGCCGGCCGGCAGCGTCCAGTAGCCGTAGCGCGGTTCGATCGCGCGGCGGCACAGCAGCACCTTGTCGTCCCACACCGGCACCGTGCCCACGACGTTGCGCGGATTCTGATAGTGAATCGTGCCGCAGTGCTCGCAGACGTGACGCTCGCGGTTGTCGCCGGGCGGAATGGCGAGGCCGACTTCGTGGCCGCAGACGGAGCAGAATTTCATGGAAATGGCGGTGGAAAGTGTGGTGCGAGTGTATCACCGCACCGGGGCGTTCAAGGCGTCGGTCGTGGCTGCCAGCGAATGCCGTATCGGTCCGGCAGGCATGGGACAGACGCGCTCACGCCTGCCCGGTGGTCAGGCTTGTCGTTACAATAGTTGACCAGAATCAGTGCTTCCACTCATCCATTCATCCATGCGGGCGCCGGCCGCCCGATCATCACGCGGGCGTCGTGCGCCCGGAGCGATCTCCATGTCATCCCTGCCTGCCGCTTCGTCTCGTCCTCCGATGCTCGCCACCGCCGACGCGCTCGGCCGATTGCTCGACGCCGCGCGCCGCGTGGACGGCCTGGAACGCATCGATACACTCGACGCTGCCCATCGCGTGCTTGCAGCCGATGTGATTTCGCCGCTCGACGTCCCGCCGATGCACACCAGTTCGATGGACGGCTACGCAGTCCGCGCCGCCGATCTCGCCGAAGCGGCCGAGGGCGCGCCCGTGACGCTCGACGTGTCGCAGCGCATTCCGGCGGGCCAGGCGGCCGAGCCGCTCGCGGCGGGCACGGCGGCGCGCATCTTTACCGGCGCGACGGTGCCGCCCGGCGCGGACGCCGTCGTGATGCAGGAAATGGTGCAGGCGACGCAGACCGAAACCAGCAACCGCGCCACCTTCACGCAGGCGCCGACGGCGGGCGAATGGATCACGCGCCAGGGCGCCGATATCGAGCGCGGTTCGGTCATCCTGCGGACAGGCACGCGCCTGACGCCGCAGGCGCTCGGTCTGGCTGCGTCGGTGGGCTGCGCGCAACTGGACGTGGTGCGGCCGGTGCGTGTCGCGATCTTCTTCACCGGCGACGAACTGCGCATGCCCGGCGAGCGGCTCGAACCCGGCGCGATCTACAACTCGAATCGCTTCACGCTACGCGCGCTGCTCGGACGGCTGGGCTGCGAAGTGACCGACTTCGGGATCGTCGCGGATCGGCTCGATGCGACGCGCGAGACGCTGCGACGCGCGGCCGCCGGGCACGATCTCATCCTGACGTGCGGCGGCGTGTCGGTCGGCGAGGAGGATCACGTGAAACCCGCGGTCGAGGCTGAAGGGCATATCTCGATGTGGCAGATCGCCATGAAGCCCGGCAAGCCGCTCGCCTTCGGCGCGGTGCGGCGCGCAGACGCGGCGGCTGAGCGCGGCGGCGAAGCGTTCTTCATCGGCTTGCCGGGCAATCCGGTGTCGAGTTTCTGCACCTTCCTGTTGTTCGTGCGTCCGTTTCTGCTGCGGCTCGCGGGCGTGACCGAGGTCGCGCCGCGCGTCTATGCGATGCGCGCCGACTTCAGCCAGAAGAAGGGCGATCGCCGTAACGAATTTTTGCGCGCGCGCGTGAACGAAGCAGGCGGGCTCGATCTGTTTCCCAACCAGAGCTCGGCCGTGCTGACCTCGACCGTCTGGGGCGACGGTCTCATCGACAACCCGCCGGACCATGCCATTCGCGCCGGGGAAAGCGTGCGCTTCATCCCGTTTTCAGAACTCATGCGGTAAGGATCAGGCTGGACATGAAAGTCGAACTGAGATTTTTTGCAAGTGTGCGCGAGGCGCTGGGCGTCGCGAACGAAACGGTGACGGTGCCGGAGTCCGTGGTCAATGTCGGCGACGTGCGCACCTGGCTGCGTTTGCGCGGCGGCGCGTGGGCGGACACGCTGGCCGAGGGCCGCGCGTTGCGCATGGCCTGCAACCACGTGATGACCGATCCGTCGCAGCGCATTACTGAAGGCTGCGAGGTGGCGTTCTTTCCTCCGGTCACGGGCGGCTGACATGACGACATCCATGATGACAACCGCGCGCGTCCGCGTGCAGGAAGCCGATTTCGACATCAGCGCCGAAGTGGCCGCGCTGCGCGCCGACAATCCCAAGGTGGGCGCGGTCGCGTGCTTCGTCGGCACGGTGCGCGACCTGAACGAAGGCAGCGTGGTCGAAACCATGGAGCTCGAGCACTATCCCGGCATGACCGAGAAGTCGCTGGAAGCCATCGTGGCAGCGGCGCGCGAGCGCTGGCGGGGTTCGGACGTGCTGATCGTGCATCGCGTCGGGAAGCTGAAGCCGCTCGATCAGATCGTGCTGGTCGCGACCACCGCGATGCATCGGGCGGACGCGTTCGAATCGTGCGCGTTCGTGATGGACTATCTGAAGACCCAGGCGCCGTTCTGGAAGAAAGAAAAGTCCGAAGCAGGCGAGCGCTGGGTCGATGCACGCGAATCCGACGACCGCGCGCTCACACGTTGGCGGACCTGAGCGGCGCGCGCGGCCTCAGGACGGGTCCACGGGCTTGCCGACGAAGCGGGCCGGAAACCTCTCGGCGCCGGGGCGCTCGGGAAAGCGCGGTTCGGGCTGGTCGCCGCTGCGTCGACGCTTGAGTGCCGCGAGCAGATCCTGCTGCTCGGCAGGAACCTGATAGTCCCAGCCGAACTTGCTCAACTGCAGACTCTGCGCAATGCGCAGCGCCGGTTCCATGAACTGCACGGCGGCGCCGGGTTCGTAGCGCGCCTCCACCGTGTTCAGAAACAGCGACAGCCAGCGCGCGAAGTGACGCGGCTCGATGCCGTCCAGCGGCCGATGCGCCTCCTGCACATTCCCCCGATAGTCCTTCGTGCCCAGCACGAGGCTCGACCAGAAGCTCGTCATCTTGTCGAGATGCTCGTCCCAGCGGCCTTCGAGCGCGCGCGAAAAGATCGGGCCGAGCAGCGGATCGTCGTCGACGCGGCGATAAAACGCCACCACGAGGGCGCGCACATTGTCTGCGCTGGGCTCGCGTTCGCGCGGGACGGCTTGGGCGGGAGTCGGGGAATGGGTCATCGGTGGTGTGGGCCGCGGTTCCATCATGCGATGTTGCGCCCATTGGTTCAATAAACAGAATTTTGTGACGAACTATTTCAAGATGAAGCAGAATGGCGCTTTCGTTCTCAGGCGGCTTCGTGCAGCCGGAAGTGTCCGAATTGCATGCCAGATCGTCGGTTTGGCGTGCTTTTACGGTCACTCTCGTCAGGCTCACCACGTGTGTCTGAGCGCCGCGCGCCGATGTTAAGGCCGAAATCATGCTGCAAGGCATCGTCCCTTGTCCTCGTGCGGACTTCCGGCCAGGCGCGGCCCCGAATTACTGATGCGCCCCTTGGGCGCCACCACTTCGCGCGACCATGCGACTGACCGATTACACCGATTATGCATTGCGAGTCCTGCTGTATCTGTCCGTTCGTCCCGCCGGTCTTGCGACGATCCAGGAAATCTCCGACGCCTACGGCGTTTCGAAGAACCATCTGATGAAGATCGTCCAGCAACTGGGCGAACTGGGCTGGGTGGAAACGGTGCGGGGACGCAACGGCGGGCTACGGCTGGCGGAACATTCGGGCGCGTTGACGGTGGGCGAGATCGTGCGCAAGACCGAGAGTGATTTTGCGATCGTAGGCTGCTTCGGACCGGCGGATGAAGGAGAAAAGGTCTGTGTGATCCAGTCGCAATGCCGTCTGCGGGGCGTGGTCGCCGCCGCGCGCGACGCGTTCCTCGCAGAACTGGACAAACACACGATCGGCGAACTTGCCAGCCCGGCCAGCGAACTCGCGCGGCTGCTGAATATTCCGAATCTGGCGCCGTTGCCGGCGGGGCAGTTCATCCCGATCCGCGATTCTTCGCTGAACGAAACCTGAACGCCGCAGTCTTCTCTCATTGCGACCGGGCCTGCCGTCGATCGAAAAAAACAAAAAAACGCCGCCAGCGAGCGAATTCGTGCTTGAAACCGGCCCGAAGCGCCTCATTTTGGAAGTATTCAGAATCGGAGCTTCAACCCAATGAGAATCGACAAACTCACCACCAAGTTCCAGGAAGCGCTCTCGGACGCGCAAAGCCTGGCGGTTGGGCATGACAACCAGTACATCGAGCCGGTGCATCTGCTGTCGGCTCTGCTCGCGCAGCAGGACGGCTCCGCGCGCTCGCTGCTGTCGCATGCGGGCGTGCAGGTTCAGGCGCTGCAGACCGCGCTCAATGACGCCATCAGCCGTCTTCCGCAGGTGCAGGGCACCGACGGCAACGTACAGGTCAGCCGCGATCTGGCCGGCCTGCTCAACACCGCCGACAAGGAAGCGCAGAAACTCAACGACACGTATATCGCGAGCGAGATGTTCCTGATCGCCGTCGCGGACGACCGTGGCGAGGCGGGCCGCATCGCGAAACAGCACGGCCTCACGCGCCGGGCGCTGGAAGCCGCGATCAACGCGGTGCGCGGCGGCGCGCAGGTCGACAGCCAGGACGCCGAAAGCCAGCGCGAGGCGCTCAAGAAGTACACCGTCGACCTGACCGAACGCGCCCGTGCAGGCAAGCTGGATCCGGTCATCGGCCGCGACGACGAAATCCGCCGCTCCATCCAGATCCTCCAGCGCCGCACCAAGAACAATCCGGTGCTGATCGGCGAGCCGGGCGTCGGCAAGACGGCCATCGTGGAAGGGCTGGCGCAGCGCATCGTCAATGGCGAAGTGCCGGAGACGCTCAAGGGCAAGCGCGTGCTGTCGCTCGACATGGCGGCGCTGCTCGCCGGCGCGAAGTATCGCGGCGAGTTCGAGGAGCGCCTCAAGTCCGTGCTCAACGACATCGCGAAGGACGAAGGGCAGACCATCGTCTTCATCGACGAAATCCACACCATGGTCGGCGCCGGCAAGGCCGAAGGCGCGATGGATGCGGGCAACATGCTGAAGCCGGCCTTGTCGCGCGGCGAACTGCATTGCATCGGCGCCACCACGCTCGACGAATACCGCAAGTACATCGAGAAGGACGCGGCGCTGGAGCGCCGTTTCCAGAAGGTGCTCGTCGACGAACCGTCGGTCGAGGCGACCATCGCCATCCTGCGTGGCTTGCAAGAGAAGTACGAACTGCATCACGGCGTGGAAATCACCGACCCAGCCATCGTCGCGGCGGCGGAGCTGTCGCATCGCTATATCACCGACCGCTTCCTGCCGGACAAGGCCATCGACCTGATCGACGAAGCCGCGTCCCGCATCAAGATGGAAATCGATTCGAAGCCCGAAGAGATGGACAAGCTGGACCGCCGTCTCATCCAGCTGAAGATCGAGCGCGAAGCGGTGAAGAAGGAGAAGGACGAAGCGTCGCAGAAGCGTCTGCAACTGATCGAGGAAGAGATCGAGCGGCTCAACCGCGAGTATTCCGATCTCGAGGAAATCTGGACGGCGGAAAAGGCCGCGGTGCAGGGCAGTGCGCAACTGAAGGAAGAGATCGAGAAGGTGCGTGCCGACATCACGCGTCTGCAGCGCGAAGGCAAGCTGGAGAAGGTCGCCGAGTTGCAGTACGGCAAGCTGCCGGAACTCGAGGCGCGGCTCAAGCAGGTGACGCAGGCCGAGTCGCAGGAGCAGAACAATCCGACCCGGCCGCGTCTGCTGCGCACGCAGGTGGGCGCGGAGGAAATCGCGGAAGTCGTGTCGCGTTCCACCGGCATTCCGGTGGCGCGCATGATGCAGGGCGAGCGCGAGAAGCTGTTGCAGATCGAATCCAAGCTGCATGAACGCGTGATCGGCCAGGACGAGGCCATCGGCGCGGTGGCGGACGCCATTCGCCGCTCGCGCGCAGGGCTCTCGGATCCGAACCGGCCGTATGGCTCGTTCCTGTTCCTCGGGCCGACGGGCGTCGGCAAGACCGAACTGTGCAAGGCGCTCGCGTCGTTCCTGTTCGATTCGGAAGATCATCTGATCCGCATCGACATGAGCGAGTTCATGGAGAAGCACAGCGTCGCGCGGCTGATCGGCGCGCCGCCGGGATACGTGGGCTACGAGGAAGGCGGTTATCTGACCGAGGCCGTGCGTCGCAAGCCGTACAGTGTGATCCTGCTCGATGAAATCGAGAAGGCGCATCCCGACGTCTTCAACGTGCTGCTCCAGGTGCTCGACGACGGCCGCATGACCGATGGCCAGGGCCGCACCGTCGACTTCAAGAACACGGTGATCGTGATGACCTCGAACCTCGGTTCACAGGTCATCCAGGGCATGGTCGGCGAGCCGCAGGAAAGGGTGAAGGATGCTGTCTGGGAAGAAGTGAAGCTGCACTTCCGGCCGGAATTCCTGAACCGGATCGACGACGTCGTCGTGTTCCATGCGCTCGATCGCAGCAACATCGAATCGATCGCGAAGATTCAGTTGCAGCGCTTGCAGGAGCGTCTTGCGAAGCTGGACATGCAGCTGGAAGTGTCCGTTGTGGCGCTCGAGCAGATCGGCAAGGTGGGCTACGACCCGCTGTTCGGCGCGCGGCCGTTGAAGCGCGCCATCCAGCAGGAGATCGAGAATCCGGTCGCGAAGCTGATTCTTGCGGGACGCTTCGGGCCGAAGGACGTCATTCCGGTGGATGTGCGCGAAGGCAAGTTCGTGTTCGACCGCGTGGTTCATTGAAGACAGCCAGAGCCGTCTTGCGGGACGGTTTCTACCAAGCGAAAAAAGGGCAACGGAGCGATTCGTTGCCTTTTTTTATTTGTGCTGAGAATCCATACGATCGAAGGGATTTTGGCATTTGGTCAGGTAGGAGGCTCAAAATCTCGTCGATCGACGAGATTTTGAGGCCGGGCAGGCGATGGTAGGTATCGATCTCTTCGATCGAAGGGATTTTTATGAAAATCGATATCCGCAATCCACACGACATCGGCGTGGCGGTGCGCTCGCCCGCAAGGCCCAGCGGCTGCGCCAGGACGACGCTGCCGGCAGCATCGGCGTGAGCGAGAGCTTTCTTGGCAAGATCGAGAGCGGCGCCGAAAGCGTGCAATGGGGCAAGCTGTTCCAGGTGCTGGAAGGCTTGGGCGTGCGCCTGACAGTCGATATCCCCGACGAAGCCGGCGAACTGTTCGCCGGCGAGGCAATCAAGCGCTACGGACGTGAACAACGGCGGCGCGCGCGCGAGGACAACAATGAGTCCTGAAGCCGAAGCGCCGGATGACGCGCCGTCCGAAACCCGCCGCAGCCTGATCGCGAGCATCAACGAAACGGAAGTCGGCTCGCTGAATGCCGACGCCGACATCTGGTCATTCACCTATCTGCCTTCATGGCGCGACCATGCGGAAAGTTATCCGTTGAGTCCGGCGCTGCCATTGCAGGCCGAGACGCTGCGCGACGGCAGCACGCGCCGCGCGGTGCAGTGGTATTTCGACAATCTGTTGCCGGAGGAAGGTCAGCCTACGCTGCTGGCGCGCGACGCCTCGATCCGCAACGAAGCCGACGCGTTCGCCCTGCTCGCGCACTATGGCGCGGAATCGGCGGGGTCGGTCACGCTCATGCCTCCGGGCGCGCGCGAGATGAGCGAGGCAACGGCGCGCCCGCTGCCGGACGAAGCGCTTCAGGCCCGCATCGACGCCTTGCCGCGCGTGCCGCTCACGCACGGCGCCATCAAGCGCATGTCGCTGGCGGGTGCGCAGCACAAGCTGGCCGTCATGCTGCGCGATGGCGCGCTGCATGAACCCGCTGGAAGCACGCCGTCGACGCACATCCTGAAACCGAATCATCAGGATGCCGATGATTATCCCCATTCGGTCATCAACGAATGGTTCGTGATGACGCTCGCCGACACGCTTCGGCTTGACGTGCCGAAGGTCCACCGGCGCTATGTGCCGTCGCCCGTGTATCTGATCGACCGCTTCGACCGCGAGTCGCGCACGGGTGCGTGGCGCCGGCTGCATAGCATCGACGCGTGCCAGTTGCTCGATCTCGCGCGTACTTTCAAGTACGAGCAAGGCAGTGTCGAACAACTCGCGACGCTCGCCGCGCGTTGCCGCAATCAGGCAGCGGCTCGGACCCGCCTGTTTTCATGGCTGGTGTTCAACGTGCTGGTCGGTAATTCGGACGCGCATTTGAAGAACCTGAGCTTCCTTGTGTCGGCCGAGGGCATCCAGCTTGCGCCGTTCTACGACTTGCTGAGCGTCGCGGCCCATGCCACGCCGTCCTATCAGAAGACGGACTGGCCGAAGCGCGCGGTGTTTGCCTGGGACATACTCGGCGCGCGTCACTACGAGGATTTCGATCGCGCGCTGCTGTTGCGGGCGGGCGAAGTTCTGGGCATCGCGGGCAAGACCGCGCAGCGCTTGGTGGACGCGCTGACGAACGCGGTAACCGACGCCGCCGCCGGGCTTTACGCGCGCGTCGAGCGGGAGAACGCCGCGCTGCTGGCTGAACGGCCAGGGCTGGCCGCGACGCTCGGCGGCGAGTTGACCTGCCTGCGCGTGATCCGCCATACGATCATCGCGGACATGACGCGCAGGCTGTCCGCGCGCTGAAGCCATGCGCGGACGGCGCGAAAGAGACGCGCGGTCAGCCTTGCTTCGGTTCTTCGCTCTTGCCGAACAGGCCGGCCAGGCCGCCGAGCGAGCCGAGCACGCCGGTCAGATCGAGCTTGCCTTCCGGGGGCACTTCGCCGTTCGGGGTCGCGCGATCGACGACATGCGGCAGCACGGCCGCCAGCATGCCCGAGAGCTGGTCGCCGGAGACGCCGGCCTTCTGCGCCAGCGCGCCGACGTTGTCGTGGCCGAGCACGTTGGTGAGCGTGTCGGGGCTGATCGGCTGATTTTCGCCGGTGCCGATCCATGACTGGACGACATCGCCCGCGCCGTGCTGCTGAAAGCGCTGGATCAGGCCCATGATGCCGCCCGGCTGGCTGTTGACGAATTCGAGCGCCGCCGCGATCAGCGTGGCTTGTCCCGTCTGTCCCGGCTGGCCGGGCTGGCCGTTCGGTTGCGATGAATTGCCGAGGGAGGAGGCGAGGATATCGAGTAGGCTCATGACGGTCTCACTGAGGGGTTGAGGGAGGAATTCGACGCCGCAGCCCGGAGGAACGGGGGGGCCGCGGCGGCGCGGACGGCGGCCCCTGTTTGTCCGGGCCGCGTGACGACGATCATCCGGGATTCATGGACAGAGGCAGCATGCCTTCGCCAAGGTTCCCGGCACAACCTTACTGACTTGCAGCCGCGGCGCTTGCGGCCTTGTCTTTCTTGCTGCGTTTCGCTTTGGCGGGTTTCGCTTCGCTGGCCGCCATCGCCGGGCCGGATGCTGCCGCTGCCGCCGCCGCGCTGTCCTTCTTCGACTTCTTCGTTGCCTTCGTGCCCGATGCCGGCGCGGCCGCCGGCGTCTGCGCGGTGGTGGCGGGTGAGGTTGCGGCGGTGGCCGCCGTCGAGGACTTCACCGTCGAGTTCGGGGCCGCGCTGCCGCCCTGGGTGGTCATCGGCTTGGCGGGCTTGCCGGACGGCGGAAGCGAAGATCCGCCGATCGTCAGGCCATTCTGCTCAAGATTGGCAACCGACTTGGTGCCGAGCCCCTTGACGCGCGTCGCGAGATCGTCGGCGTCCTTGAAGGGGCCGTTCTTCGTGCGTTCGTCGACGATCGCCTTCGACTTCACCGGCCCGAGTCCCTTCACCGATTCCAGCGCGGCCTGATCGGCGGTATTGACGTCGACTGCGGCGAAGGCCGCCCCGATCGACAGCATGAACGCAAAGCACAACATCAGCAGCTTTTTCAGCATGACGGCACTCCAGGCTTGAGAGAAACAAATGACGAATCGATAGGTCCGGGCCGTAGAAGACGATGCCGTTAAGAATAGGGCAAATCCGTCCCGAACGATGACGGCTCGCGCGGCGCACGTCCTGCCGCACGTTCCCGCATGTGCCTTAACGCGGCGCAACGCCCGATGGATGACGCGGCGGGTCCTGCGTCCGCGCGAACGCGCCGCGCACTTCGAAGGCGACCGTGTCGACTGCCTGTCCATGCGCATCCACGAGTTCCAGCACGTGCCGCCCCGGCCACGGCAGCCATGGCGCGCGAGCAGACTGGCCGTAGCCCTTGCCGTCAAGACGCCACGCGAGCCGCGCGCTGCTCGCGCTCCGCTCGAACCAGACACGCTGGCGCGCAGGCGGGATGTCCGGATCGAGCGCGAAAATGGTGCCGTTGGTCGGTGCGCCGATGCGCGCGGCCTGCGCATCCACGCCGCTACCCGTGCCTTGCCCGCTTTGCAGCGCGCCGGCCGACAGCCCGATGCTGCTCATCTGCGTGCCGCGCACGAACCATTCGCCACGGGTCGGCTCGACGTCGTCCTGATAGCTGACCATGGTGCGCACCACGCCGGCCGGAGCCTGCGGCGCACGGCTCGCGGAACGCCGGTTCAGATAGTTGACGATTCCGTTCCAGATCGGCGCCGCGCCAGTGACGCCCGACACGTCCCACATCGGCTGGCCGTCGGCATTGCCGACCCACACGCCCACCGTGTAGCGCGATGTGAAGCCCACGGTCCAGTTGTCGCGCATGTCCTTGCTCGTGCCGGTCTTTACCGCGCTGAAGGTGCGGGTCGCGAGCACGCTGTCGAAGCCGAAGGTGCGGGTGCGCGCGTTGTTGTCGGCGAGGATGTCGGTGACGATGTAGCTCGCGTCCGCGCTGAACACGCGCGTGCCGGCAGGCGCGGGCGCGTGGTCGGCGAGATCGAAGGAGGGCCGCGCGACGCCGCCGTTCGCCAGCGTGCGATACGCATTGGCGAGCGACGCCAGCGTCACGTCCGCGCTGCCGAGCGCGAGACTGAAGCCGTAGTAATCGCCGGCTTGCGTGAGCGGCAGGCCGAGCGCGACCAGCGTCTTCGCGAAGCGGTGCGGCGTCACCATCACGAGCGTGCGCACCGCCGGCACATTCAGCGACGAACCGAGCGCCGTGCGCACGCTCACCCAGCCCTTGAAGTCGTGATCGTAGTTCTGCGGGATATACAGGCCGCCGCCGGTGGCGAGATCGAGCGGGGCATCGTCGAGCAGCGTGGCGGCGGTGACCCGCTTCTCGTCGATCGCCTGCGCGTACAGAAACGGCTTCAGCGTCGAGCCGGCCTGACGCGCGGCCAGCGCGGCATCGACCTCGGGTGCATTCGAGAGCGCGCCTGCCGAACCGACCCACGCCAGCACGTCGCCCGACTGGTTGTCGATCACGAGCGCCGCCGCGTCATGCACATTGCGCGGATGGGCGCGCGCATTCAGTTCGGCGAGCGTGCGCTGAAGCGTGTCGCGGGTAAAACGCTGCAGGCGCGCATCGAGCGTGGAGCGCACGCGCGCCCCCGCCGCCGGATGCGTTTCACCCGCGATGCGCCGCGCAAGATGCGGCGCGAGGGCATCGTCGCCCTGGGCGAACGCGGGCGCGGCGGCCGTGCGGCTCAGCGCCAGCTGCACATAGGCCGGCAGATTGATGCACGGATCGGCGGAAGCGGTCTTGCCCGCGCCGTGCAGCGCCTGCATGTCGCGCAGGATCACGCAGGCGCGTGCCGCGACCTTTACGTAGGATGCATTGGGCGCGCGGATCAGCGCGGCGGCGAGGGCGGCCTCGCGCTCGTCGAGACCCGACGGCGCCTTGCCGAACAGCGTCTGCGACAGCGCCGACAAGCCGACGAGTTCGCCACGAAACGGCACGAGGTTGAGATAGGCCTCGAGAATCTGGTCCTTGCGCCAGCTGCGTTCGAGCCACAGCGCGCCGATGGTCTGCTCGGCCTTTTCGCCGATGGAGCGCCGTCCGGCCGGCTTGCCGTCGTCGTCGATGAGACCGGTGAGCTGCATCGTCACCGTCGATGCGCCGCGCGTGCGGGTGTTCCAGAGATTGCCCCAGGCGGCGGCCGCCGCGCCGTGCCAGTCGACGCCCGCGTGTTCGTAAAAGCGCTTGTCCTCCGATACGACGATCGCCTCGCGCAAAGCCGGCGACACGTCCGCGAGCGCGACCCAGTCGCCGCGCCGCGCGCGCGTGTCGACACGCGTGCGTTGCAGCGGCGTGCCGTCGCGGGCAAGCAGGACCCAGTCGGAACTGCGCCATGCCGCGCGCACTTCGTCGAAGCGCGGCGCCGCATGGGCCGCCGCGCTCAGCAGCGTGAAGAGGGCAAGGAGCGCGGCGCGTTTCATGCCGTCACTTCGCGGCGAGCGGCTCGACCACCATCGGCGCATTCGGCAGCGCGCCGAACGCCGACGGCGCGTAGAGCGCTTCGACGCGCGTCGGCGGCAGGCCGAAGGTGCCCGGATTGTTCAGCCGCATCGTGTAGTCGACCTGGATCTTCCCCTTCGGCAGATAGTCGTAATACGCGTGATAGCCCTCGAAGCCGCGCTCGACGAACGTCGGCCACGCACCGCCCGCCGCTTTCTCGCCCGAGGTCGCCGCCGCCGAATCGCGGCCGAGGCCGGAGCCGAGGATCGTCGCGCCCGCGGGTATCGGATCGTTGACGACGACCCAGGTCATGTCGCCTTGCGCGTCGATGTCGAGATGCACGCGCACGATGTCCCCGCGCGAGAGCTTGCCTTTCACGGCCGGGTCCACGGGCGTCAGCGTCTTCGAGATGCGGTAGCCCGCTGCGAACGGCGCTTTCAGCGCGACCGCCGCGAGGCTTTCGATGGTCGCCCAAGGTTTGCCGGTGCCGTCCTGCGTCAACGCGAGCGATCCGGTGGCCCACGGCAGCAGGACGCTGCGCGGCTTCTCGAGCTTGGCCGGGCCGTTCCACACGATGTCCTGCGTCGCCGCGCCCAGCTTGATCGACGTGTGTCCGGTGACGGGCGTGCTCTCGAACACCTGCGAGAACCGGCTCACGGCCAGCGTGCCCCACAGGTTCGACGTGGTGGTTTGCCAAGCGCCGTTCTTCTGCAACGCGAGCAGCCCCGCGACGATGCGCGGCATCTCCTCCTTCCAGCCCGGCGCGTCGGCGAAGAGCAGCGCGGTGCGCGCGGCATTGGATTCGGTGCCGGTCATGAGCCACCAGAGATCGTCGTCGCGCTCGGTCGAGAAGCCAACGCGCGTGCCCTGGTACGTCAGACGGGCGCGGATGATCTGCTCGGCTTGCGCGCGTTTCGCCTCCCGCTCGGGGATGCCGTCGACGCGCGACAGGATTGCGTAGTAATCGAGCACGGCGGAGGTCGGCCATTGATCCGGCGCGACCGTGATGGAACCGAGCATGCGCGGCTGCGCCAGTCCGTAGCGCGAAAGCGCTTCGATGGCCGCGAGTTTCTCGAAGTCGAGATCGTTGCGCGGTGCCCAGAACGTGCGCGTGATCTTGCCTTCGACGAAATTCGCCAGGCCCGCGGCCATCTGTCCGCGCAGGTCGGCGGGCAGCGCGAAGCGGCTGTCCACCCGCGCCGCTTCGTCCGACACGGCAAGCAGGTACGCGGTGAGCGCGGGACTGCCGGTCGGACGTTCATCGTCGGCGGGCGGGAAGTAGTTCGCGAGGCCGTCGCGGTCCAGATAGGTCGGCATCTTCGCGAGCACCGCCTGCCATTGCGCCGCGTCCATCAGACCGAGCGCGCGCGAGGTCTGCTGCTCCAGGCAGTTGTACGGATAGCGCTCGAACCAGCGGCGCACGCCCGGCAGGCCGTCGGCGAGTTTCGGCTGCAAGGACACAGCGATGCCGCCGCGCGCCGCGCCGTTGCCCGAGAGAACGGCATCGGCGGGCGGCGCGACCGGCAGCGTGAGCGAGCCATCCACTTGCGCGAGGGTCGCCTGCTGCACGGTGACGGGAACCGCCGGGACGACGCGCTGCGTGATCTTCACGGCGTCGCTCGCCCTGGGGCCGGCCTGTTCCGCCGCGCTGACCTCCCACGCGAGACTCGCGGATGGCGCGACGCCCGGTACGTCGGGCATCGTGACGTCCCACGCCACGTCCTGCGACGCATTCGCGCCGAGCTCCACGGTGCGGGCGTCGAGCGCCAGCGATCCGGCGTGCGGCGTGACGACGACCCGCATCGCGCGCGGCGTGGTGTTGCGCAGCGTGAACTGCGCGCGGAATGCATCGCCGACGCGAATCAGCGGCGGCAATCCCGAGATCAGTTGCAGGTCCTGCGTGCTCTGGATCGACGCGCTGCCAGTGCCGAAGCGTCCCGCGCCCACCGCCGCGACCGCGACGATGCGAAAGCGCGTCAGCGCATCGTTGAGCGGCACATCGACCTTGGCTTCGCCTTGCGCATCGAGCGTGACGCGCGGGTTCCACAGCAGCAGCGTGTCGAACAACTCGCGGGTGGCGGCATGACCGCCGCCGCCGCCCGCCGGCACCGCTTTGCGTCCGAAGTGACGCCGCCCGATGATCTCCATCTGCGCCGTCGCCGTTTCGACGCCGTACGCGCGTTGCTGAAGCATCGCGTCGAGCACGTCCCAGCTTTGATTGGGCATCAGTTCCAGCAGCGCTTCGTCCACCGCCGCAACGGCGATCTGCGTGCCGGCGGGCGCGGGATTGCCGTCGGGCAGCGCCACCTTGACCTGCACGTGCGCCTTGCCGCGCACGGTGTAGGACTTCGCGTCCGGGGTCACGCTGACCGCGAGCCGGTGCGAAGCCGTGCCGACCTTGATCGACGCGAGCCCGTAGCGAAACGCGGGCTTCGACAGATCGACGAGCGGCGTCGGCGCCTGATACTGGCGGCCTTCGTACCAGAAGGCGCGGGCCCAGTCGAGCGGCGCTTTCCATCCCCAGGTGAAGAAGGAGTACCACGGCACGTCGCGGATGCGTCCGCGAATCGCGAGCACCGACACGTACACGTTCGGCCCCCAAGAATCCTCGACCTTCAGTTCGACGGTGGGATCGCGGCCGTTCAGTTCGACCACCCGCGTCTCGACGATGCCCTCACGTTCCACCGCGACGAGCGCCGTGGCCGAGCGGAACGGCATGCGCACCTGGAAGCGCGCGGTTTCGCCGGGCTCGTAGCCGGTTTTCTCGGGCAGGACGTCGATGCGGTCCGTGTTCTCGCCGCCGAACCACAGTTCGTCCGCGCGCGTCACCCACACGGAGGTGCTGGCGTTGGCCGCGCGGCCGTCACTGTCTTTCGCGATCGCGACCAGATCGACATTGCCGGGTTCCTTGATGGCGACATCGCAAGAGACGATGCCGTGATCGTCGCTCTTGCCGCTGCACAGCGCGCCGAGATCCTTGATTTCGGTGTGGTTGTCATAGGCATAGAAGCCGCCGACCATGCGCTTGCGCGAGCTCGACATGATGCGCGCCACCGCCTTGATTTCCACGGCGACGCCCGCGCGCGGCTTGCCTTGCAGATCGAGCGCCAGCGCCTGCACCGGCAGCTTGCCGCCGACCGATACCCAATGGCCCGCCTTCACGCCGACCGTCACGGCGGCGGGCCACAGCGTCGTACCGCCGCTGATGGTCTGGATCTCGCCGTTCGGATCAGCAAAGCTCGCTTCGAGCGCCAGGCGCTTCGGCGCTTCCACCGCGGGCAGCGGCTTGATCGTGAGCTTGCCGGCGCCGTCGCGATCGAGCGTCACGCGCAGCTTGTCGGCGATGAGCTTCGTCGTGGCGTCGGCTTGCTGCTCGCTGTCTTCGTCCTCGGCGGGGGCGCTGGCGCCGTCGCCGGACGGCTTGCGCCACGGCGCGAAGCTGTACGCGTCATATTGCGCGGCAAATGGCGGCGCGACGTCGCGCACCAGCGCCGACACCTGCACCGGCAGATTCGATGCCGGTCCGCCCTGCACGTATTCGAGCCGCACCGCGACCGGCGCGTCCTGCGCGGCGACGAGACCGGGCAATGCGCCGTCGCCGGCGGTGATCGAGCCTTTGAAGACCGGCAGGCGGAATTCCTCCACCCGGAAGCTGCCCGATTCATACGACTGGGTGACGCCGCTGTCGTCGGCGTCGTCGTCTTCATCCTTTTGTCCGGGCGCAGCGGTGGCACCGTTGTCCAGCGTCACCGTGTATTCGCCGAGCTTGGCCGCGACCGGCACCGTGAAGGTGGAGTCGGCGCTGTGGTCGGCCGCCCATTTGAGTGGCATGTGCCAGGTCTGGCCGCTGCCGGTGTGCCGGATCGTCACGCGGCCGGGATGGGCGGGCGCGAACGCGAAGCCGTTCAGCGTCTCGACGCGCAACAGATGCTTCATCGACACCGTCTCGCCGGCGCGCAGCAGCGTGCGGTCGAACACGGTATGCGCGCGCACGCTGCGCGTGGTGCTCATGTCGGTCGGCACATTGAAGCGCCACGACTCGATGCCGCGATTCCAGTCGGACAGCACGAACGCCATGTCCGGTCCGGTGACCGGGTCGTTCACCCGCGCCGAGACGAAAAAGCCGCTCCACGCGAGACTGTTCTCGTTGCATTCGCGCGCGGCGGCCAGCGTCTTGCCGATCCTCGCGATGCCTTGCGCGTCCGTCTTCGCGGTGGCAATTTCATCGCCGTTGCAGTCGGTCACGCGCACGTCGGCGTTGGCGACGGGTTTGCCGTGATCCAGCGACGTGACCCACACGACACTGTTCTCGCGGCCCTGCTTGAAATGCACGCCGAGATTGGTGACGAGCACCGAGGTACGCACGTACATCGGCTGCGGCTTGCCGAGCAGCGACGCGCCCAGCGCCGGCGAATGCAGTTCGACGACATAGAAGCCCGGCTTGGCGAGCGGAATGCCGACCACTTCGAAGGGCCGCAGCGCCTTGGGATCGGCGGCGGGCAGCGTCAGCGTTTCAACGCCCGCGCGTCCGGCGAGCATCGACAGCGAACGGACATCGATCTGCGGATCCTTCGACACCGTGCCGTCGCTGTTCGGAATCACGACCGGACGGATGCCGTTGCGAAGCATCTCCGGCATGCGTTCCTCGATCATCGAACGCGACATGGAAATCCCGTCGAACTGATCGACGGCGCGCATCCATTGGCGGATGTCGCGGTCGGCATCGAGCTTGAGCTTCGTGATCTGCGCGGTGCCGGAATTCAAGCCCTGCACGTGCAGGTCCGCTTCGACGTGCCGCAGCGTGACGGGCAGCATCGCGGGCATGCCGGGTTCGGCAAAGCGCTCGATGATGCCGAACGCGCCCGATGAGAACTTGGCGAGGGGCGGCATCGGCGCGGTGGCGGTCTTGAGCGGGAACAGGTCGGCGTTGGCGAGCGTGCGGCCGCTGACGTCCTTGAGATTCGCGGGGGCGTCGATGGTGAGGTCGGCGTGTTCGGGTAGCGGCGCCGCGAACTCGACGGCGCTCACTTCCGCGTCCTTGTCGGTGTCGTCGAAATGAGGGGCAGCCGTCTCCTTCGGCCCGCGCAGCACGAACTTCTGCGCGTCGGCGCGCGCTATCGGCGCGCTGAAGTTCAGGCGCAGCGGACGCAGCGGCGTGCAGGGCGCCTGCGCGTTTTCGCGCTCGCACGAAAAGCTCGCGGTGAAGGGCTCGCGCACGGTGAAGTCAAAGCGCTTCTCGACTTCGTTGGCCATGCCGCTTGGACCGGTGACGCCCGCGCCATAGACCAGCTGCATCTTGGCCGCCGAGGGCAAAGTTTGCTGGCAGGCGAGCGTCAGCACGTTGGCGGCTTCCTTCTCCAGCCGGAAATGCTTGAGGAGGGCGGCGCGGGTGGGGTCGTCGAGCAGGCGCACCGGAATGCGGTTGCCGAGCGCACTGGATTCGCACCACACGTGTTCGCGCACCGAAGCCGGCGTGGCCGGGCCATTCAGGCGCAGCACGAACGCCTGGTTCTCTTCGATGTCGCCATAGCCCGGCAGAACCCGGGTGACGAACGGACCGCCGGTCTGGAAGGCGAAGTGGCGCGGGCCAGACAGCGCGTTGCCCGCGACCGACTTGAGGTTATCCGCGAGATCGAGCGAGCAACGCACGCCCGGCGGCAGGTCGTTCTCGAAGTCGAAAGCCCAGGTCCGGGCGTCGATCCAGCGGCCCGAGCCGGCCGTGGCCGCGCCGCTGCACACCAGCTTGCCCGGCGCGGCAGCGGCTGCGTTGCCGAAGGCGATCATCGGCTCGTCGAACTTCGCGACGACCTGGCGCACCTGCGCGACCTTGCCCTGCGGCGACACGCTCGCGATGCGCGCGGCATCGGCCCGATGCATCGACGCGCCGAATCCGAGCGCGGCGATCAACCCGGTTGCAGCCAGAATCCACTTTTTTTGTGACTTTGTTATGCGGCTCATCCACTCGCTCCGAGATGCTCTCGACGCGAGATTCTACTGGACGCTTACGTCATTCTTTCTACCAATCGATTCCAGGTTCGTTTCGGGCGACCCAACTGCGTCAGTCCGCATCGACGCGCGCCACGCGCCGCAGGCTGACGCGCCGCCAGTAGAGAAACAGTCCGACGCCCGCAACGCCCAGGCTCGCCGAGTTGGCGATCCAGAAGCCGCGCGCGCCTTGCAACCACTCGGGCACGCTGCCGCCGACGTCGAAGCCCAGCAGATAGCCGCCGCCGAGCCCGATGCCCCACAGCGCGACCGCATAGATCAGCGTGGGCACCAGCGTCACCTTGTAGGCGCGCAGGACGAACGCGGTCGTGACCTGGAGCGCGTCGCACAGGTGATAGAAGAAGATGATCAGCACGAGCGGCATGGCGGCCGCGATGACGTGCGCATCCGGCGTGTAGGCGGCGATGACCAGCGGGCGCGCCGCGACGAGAATCACGCCGTAGACCAGCGCCAGCACGCACGCCACGCCGATGCCATGGCGCGAGATCGAGCGCGCGTCGTCGTAACGGCCGGCACCGAGCGCCTGCGACACGAGCGTCGATGACGCAATGCCGATCGACAGCGGCGTCATGTACAGCACCGCGCCGAGATTGCCCGCGATCTGATGGCCGGCGAGCGTGGTCGTGCCGAAGCGCGAGATGAACAGCGCCATGAAGGTGTACGAGGTCACTTCGATGAGATAGGAGAAACCCATCGGAATGCCCAGGCGCAGCAGCGCGAGCTGACGGCGCCAGACCGGCCAGCAGAACTGCGAGAAGATGCCGAACGGGCGGAAGAACTCGAAGCGCACCAGCACCGTCATGCCGACGATCGCCAGCGCCCAGTTGATGAGCGTGCTCGCGAGCGCGCAGCCGGGACCGCCGAGCGCCGGCACGCCCGCACCGCCGAAGATGAACCAGCTATTGAGCGGAAACTTGAGCAGCAGCCCGCCGACCTGCAGGAACATCACGAGGCGCGGCTTGCCGACGGCGTTGGTGAGCGAACTGTAGACGCGGAACGCGAGGCTCGCGGGCAGGCCGAACGACAGGATGCGCAGATAGTCGACCGTGCGATCGTGCAGCGCGGGCGGCGTCTTCGCGAGCGAGAGCAGTGGTTCGGGATGGTAGAGCAGCACGAAGCCGATTACCGCAAGCGCGACGGCCAGCCACAGCGCCTGACGCGTCTCCTCGCCGATCTCGCTTTCACGGCCCGCGCCGAAGAGCTGCCCGGCGATCGGCTGCAAGGCCACCAGGATGCCCGTCAGGCCGATATACACCGAGATATAGATCGAGCCGCCGAGGCCGAGCGCGGCGAGATCGGTGGCGGAGAAGCGGCCGACCATCGCGGTGTCGATCACGCCGAACGCGATGATCGCAAGCTGGCCGATCAGCACCGGCCAGGCCAGCGCGGCGATCTTGCGCACGTCGCGCAGCATGCCGGTCGTGCTGGCCGGGGGCGTCGGCGAGGGCATCGCGTTACTGCTTCCGGCGCAGGCTTCTCGGACGCAGCGGCTTTGGAGGCGGCGGCGTCGGACGCTCGATGCGCACGTACAGGCGGAAGCGCTCGTCACGGTCCGCGACCCGCCGGCCTTCCCACACCAGCTTCCACTCGAATGCCGACAGCGACGACGGTTCGCCGTAATCCGCGCGGTCCTGGCGCAGGATGACGTCGCAATCCTCGTCGAACGCGAAGTGCATGCCGCCGAAATAGGCGAAGGTCGCAATCTGCGCGTCGCCGAGACGCACCGGCGAGATACAGGTGTAGTCCGGCGGCAGATGATCCGCGATCTGCTCCGCGACATCGCGATACGTCCGGCTGTAGTTGACCACGGGCAACCACAGCGTCATGAGCAGCACCCACATCAGCGTGGTGCCTGCGCTCGACAGCACCACGCTGCGCCACAGCACCTTCGGATGCCGCGCGAGACGCCAGCGCGCCAGCAGGAACCAGCAGATGGTGACGGCCACGGCGCAGGCGAATGAAAGCAGCTTGAACTCGGGATGGAAGCCGGGCACGAGACGCGCGAGATTGCGCGCCATCGACGCCGGGAAACCGAAAATGCCGGCGGTCCACACGAGCCACACCAGCGTGCCGATGATGGTGAAGCTCAACATCGCGAACCAGTCGATGGCGTTGATCGCGCCGCGCTTCAGTGTAGGCAGCGCGAAGGTCGCGAGCACCGAGAGCGGCGGCAGCAGCAGCATGAAGAGGCGATTGGTTTCGTGCGCCTGCAGCACGACCAGCACGAGCAAGGGCCCGATGATCGAAAGCGGCACGCCGACGTGCGGCGAGCGCCGCATGCCGCCCCAGCTGACGAAGGCCCACAGCGCGAGCGGCCAGGCCGGCCAGGTGAAGAGCGGCAGGTTCTTGACGGCGTAGCCGAAGATGGAGCCAGGCGTGCCGGAGAAGAAGGAGAAGCTGTTGCGCCACCACTGGCGCAGCCACCATTCGCCGTCGTCGGGATAGAAATGGAGGGCGGGGAGCACCCAGGCGGCGATCAGCAGCACCGCGACCGGCAGGCCGTAGACGATCAGCGGCCGGGCGCGCACCTGTTTCACGATGATCGTCATCGCGAGCGTGCAGAGCAGTAACGCGAACACCAGCACCGGCGAACTGGACAGCGCCACGACGCCCAGCGCCGCGCCCCACACAAGGCCGCCGTGAATGGGCTTGTCGAGGCTGCGCACGAGGCCGTAGAGCAGCATCGCGGTGCCGGCGAACTGCGCGAGCTGCGCGGTGGTTTCGTGGCCGCGCTCGGCAAGACCGAAGCAGGCGAGCAGGATCAGAAGGGCGCCGTCGGCGAGCGTGCGGCCGTAGTCGCGCGGCTCGGGTTCGCCGCCGAACGCGTATTTGAACGGCTGGGCTTCGTCGCGGCGGCCGAGCAGATAGGCCGAATACCACACGAAGGCGCAGGCGAGACAGAAGAGCAGGCCGGTGACCACGCGCGAGGCGTTGCTCGCATCGACCCACGGGCTCAGCAGGCGGATGGCGGACGCGCCGAGCCAGTACATCAGCGGGCCATCGGCGGTGGGCGCCTTGCCGACGAGGTTCGGCAACAGCCAGTCGCGGGCGTCGCCGTTGGCCATGGTCCACATCACGCCGAAGCCTGCCGCGTCCTCGTTCTTCCATGGATCGCGCCCGAACAGGCCGAACGACGCATAGACGATGCAAATGGCAAGCAGCAGCCAGCGCGGCAGGGCGCTGGTGGCGGAGGCGGTCAGACGAACGACGGATCGCATGCGATAGGCTGTATGGAAAACGGTCCCGGTGGCGGCGCGGGCTTCGGCCGCAGGCGCGGCGGGGCTTGAGCAACCGGCATTGTAGTCGCGCGGCGGCATTACCGGCGCGTCGTTGGAATTTGCCGTAACGGGGTGCTGCAATCGTGACGGTGCGAGCAAGGACGATGCCGCGCGCGGGGCCGATGCAAGCCGGAACATAAAGCGTCCGGCGACAAAAAAGGGCAGCGAGAGCTGCCCTTTTTGCTGAGTCCGTGAAGCCCGACTTACTTCTTGGTGGAGAAGCGTGCGAACTTGTTGTTGAACTTTTCGACGCGGCCGGCCGTGTCCATGATCTTTTGCTGGCCGGTGTAGAACGGATGCGATTCCGACGACACTTCGATCTTCGCGAGCGGGTAGCTCTTGCCTTCGAATTCAGCGGTTTCGCGCGTCTGGATGGTCGAGCGGGTCACAAACTTGAAGTCGTTCGACATGTCGATGAACAGGACGTCGCGGTAATTCGGGTGAATGCCTTCTTTCATGGTCTTTCCTGGTATCTGGCGGTAGCCAACCCGCTGCGCTTACGGAGCTTACGAAGGTCCGGCGCGAGTCACTTGCCTAGGGTCGAAAAACGGCGATTATGCCAGAAAATCAGTTGGTTGACACTTCTTCGAGAGGTTTTTCGTCAGGCGTCGGCGGCGTCCAGTGCGCCCGTGCGCGCCGGATCCTGCCGGTAAAAGCGCGCCAGCAGCCGGTACAGCTCCGGATATTCGGCCTCGAAGGGCCGCGGGGTAACGAACAGCGCCTCGCTGCATACGGCGAAGAATTCGGACGGATGGTCCGCCGCATACGGATCGATCAGCGAGTCGCGCTCGAAGCGGCTCCAACGCCGCTCGGGCACCGCGTCCACGCGCGCGCAGAACTGGTCGTAGGCGTTGTCGAAGATGTCGGTGAAGGCGGCGGTGTCGAGCGGCGCATGCCAGCGGCGGAACAGCGGCGGATGGCCGTCGGCAACGCCTGTCACCATGTCGAGCTTGTGCGCGAACTCGTGGATCACCACGTTGTAGGCGTCCGAGCCATCGGCCATTTGCGCGTCTTCCCACGACAGCACGACCGGACCGCCTTCCCAGGCCTCGCCGCTCGCGTCGTGCTCGACCTCGTGCACCACGCCGTCCTCGTCCTCCACCGTCTTGCGGATGACGAACTCGCCCGGATAGACAATCACGCCGACCCAGCCGCGATACAGGTCGAGGTCGAGATTCAACACCGGCAGGCAAGCCTGCGCGGCAATGGAGACGATCATCGCGTCGGTCAGTTCGAGGTCATGCGCCGTGGAGAATTCCTTCTGCGCAATGAACAGGCTCGCGGTTTCACGCAAGCGCCCGAGATCCGCGTGGTCCAGATGGCCGAAGCACGGATAGGCGTCGAGCGTGCGTTGCCACAGGGTGTCGTCGATCGCGTATTTGCGCAGTGCGCGCTCGCGGCGTTGCGCGCCGAACCAGCGGGAAAAGAGGTTGGCCATCGGATGAGCGGTTGGCTTCGACAGACCGGATTGTACGGAGGCCGGCCGGCGCCGGGCGTAAAAAAACCGCCTGACGGGCAGGCGGTTTCGGATGTGGGCAGAAGCGGCTGGATCAGCTGCCGCCGCGACGCATCATGTCGAAGAACTCGGCGTTGTTCTTCGTCTGGCGGATCTTGTCGAGCAGGAATTCCATGGCTTCGACTTCGTCCATGTCGTGGATGAACTTGCGCAGCACCCAGACCTTCTGCAGCAGGTCCGGCTTGATGAGCAGTTCTTCGCGACGCGTGCCGGACTTGTTCAGGTTGATCGACGGATAGACGCGCTTTTCCGCGAGGCGGCGCTCGAGGTGCACTTCCATGTTGCCGGTGCCCTTGAACTCTTCGTAGATGACGTCGTCCATGCGGCTGCCGGTCTCGATGAGCGCCGTGCCGATGATGGTCAGCGAACCGCCTTCCTCGATGTTGCGCGCCGCGCCGAAGAAGCGCTTCGGACGTTGCAGCGCGTTGGCGTCGACACCGCCCGTCAGCACCTTGCCCGAGGCCGGCACGACGGTGTTGTAGGCGCGCGCGAGACGCGTGATGGAGTCGAGCAGGATCACGACGTCGTGCTTCATCTCGACCAGGCGCTTGGCCTTCTCGATGACCATTTCGGCGACCTGCACGTGACGCGCGGCGGGTTCGTCGAAGGTGGAGGCGATCACTTCGCCCTTCACCGAGCGCTGCATTTCCGTGACTTCTTCAGGACGTTCGTCGATGAGCAGCACGAACAGCACGATGTCCGGATGGTTCTGCTTGATGGCGTGCGCGATGTGCTGGAGCATCACGGTCTTGCCCGACTTCGGCGACGCGACCAGCAGGCCGCGCTGGCCCTTGCCGATCGGCGAGATCATGTCGATGATCCGGCCCGTGACGTTTTCCTCGCCGCGCATTTCGCGTTCGAGCGGCAGCGGCTTATTCGGGTGCAGCGGCGTGAGGTTCTCGAACATGATCTTATGTTTCGAGGCCTCGGGCGGCTGCCCGTTGACTTTGTCGACCTTCACCAGCGCGAAATACCGCTCGCCGTCCTTCGGCGTGCGCACTTCCCCTTCGATGGTGTCGCCGGTGTGCAGATTGAAACGGCGGATTTGCGACGGGCTGATATAGATATCGTCCGTGCTCGCAAGATACGAAGTCTCGGGCGAACGCAGGAAGCCGAAGCCGTCGGGCAGCACTTCGAGCGTGCCGTCGCCGAAAATCGTGTCGCCGCCCTTGGCGCGCTTTTTAAGAATCGCGAACATCAATTCCTGCTTGCGCAGGCGGTTCGCATTTTCGATCTCGAGGCCATTGGCCATCTCGATCAGTGCCGATACGTGCTGAGACTTGAGCTCGGATAAATGCATACGGATTTCCCGCCAGGGAGAAGAGGTGCGACGAAAAGATTTGGGAGAAGAGGTGAGCGGAACCGCTCGAGACTTAATACTTCTTGAACTCTTGTGATTCTAGCATAGCACACGCCGCTTGAGCCTCGGGTGGGCGTCGGGCGGGGCTTTTCGGCCGATGTTGTCGTCCGACAACATCGGCTGCACCACTCATGCGCGCGGGTAAAGGCGCGGGGTGGTCAGGCAAGCGCTGACGAATGACAGCGCTTGCCGGTGACGCTGTTACAGGTTGCTGTCGAGGAACGCGGTGAGTTGCGACTTCGACAATGCGCCGACCTTCTGCGCGGCGACTGCGCCGTTCTTGAACAGGATCAGCGTGGGGATGCCGCGCACGCCGAACTTGACCGGCGTCGACTGATGTTCGTCCACATTGATCTTCGCGATCTGCAGGCGATCGCCGTAATCCTTTGCGACTTCGTCGAGGATCGGGGCAATCATCTTGCACGGACCGCACCACTCGGCCCAGAAATCGAGCAGGACAGGTTTATCTGACTTGACGACATCCTGTTCGAAAGAAGCGTCGCTGATGTGCTTGATTGATTCGCTCATTGTCTGAATACCTCTATTGATTCGAGGCCCGCGTTTGAATGCTCGCCACGATAGATCAAAACTTAGGGAGACCACGTCGCCGCTGAGCGCGACTTAACCGGCTCGCCGTGCGCCGAAACAAAGGGCGCACGGCGGCAAATGTTCCATCAGAGGGCCGCGGTGCACCATTGCGTGCCGCCTGTGGATGATTCACTAATCATCTTAGCCTACTTTGCTATCCGTCGCCGGGTGCCGATAGCGATGATCTGAGGGTGAAATCCCCGAGTACAAGAGGCATTCTGAAACATTGCGTCGATGCACGCGTTTCGCGTCAAGCCTTCCAGGCGCTCGCCGTTGCATGATACAATTCAACGTGACGGGCCTCCTCGCATGGTGGCGTGGTCAACCTGGTCAGGTCGGGAACGAAGCAGCCACAGCCGCTTTCCACCAGTGCCGAGGGTCAGGCTCGTCACCTTCCGCTTTATCTCGTCTTTATCTCCCTCTCGTTTCTCGTTGCGCATCCCCTCACGTTTTTTCGCTCTCGCTGAAGCGGCTTCGTCGCGTCCGCGCACAGCATGCTCACGCCCGCGTGTGGCCTGCCGGAACGGGCGTTGCGCCAGGTCGTTGCTGATACAATTTCGCGCATGACCTATCAAGTTCTCGCACGCAAATGGCGGCCGAAATCGTTCGAGTCGCTCGTCGGCCAGGAGCACGTCGTTCGTGCGCTCACGCACGCGCTCGACGGCGGCCGTCTGCATCATGCCTATCTCTTCACGGGCACGCGCGGCGTCGGCAAGACGACGCTCTCGCGTATCTTCGCGAAGGCGCTCAACTGCGAAACCGGCGTGACCTCGAAGCCGTGCGGCGTGTGCCGTGCGTGCCGGGAAATCGACGAAGGGCGCTTCGTCGACTATGTGGAAATGGATGCGGCGAGCAATCGCGGCGTCGATGAAATGGCGGCACTGCTCGAACGCGCCGTGTACGCCCCCGTCGATGCCCGCTTCAAGGTCTACATGATCGACGAAGTGCACATGCTCACGAACCACGCCTTCAACGCCATGTTGAAAACGCTGGAAGAGCCGCCGCCGCACGTCAAGTTCATTCTCGCCACCACCGATCCGCAGAAGATTCCGGTCACCGTGCTGTCGCGCTGTCTTCAGTTCAACCTGAAGCAAATGCCGGCCGGGCATATCGTCGGGCATCTGGAGAACATCCTCAAGGAAGAGGGCATCGCGTTCGAGCAGCAGGCGCTGCGGCTCTTGTCGCGCGCGGCGGACGGCAGCATGCGCGATGCACTCTCGCTGACCGATCAGGCCATCGCCTATTCGGCCAACCAGGTGACGGAAGAAGCCGTGCGCGGCATGCTTGGCGCACTGGATCAGAGCTATTTGATCCGTCTGCTCGACGCGCTCGCCGCGGGTGACGGCGCGCTCGTGCTCGACATCGCCGACGAAATGGCGCTGCGCAGCCTGTCGTTCTCCACGGCGTTGCAAGATCTGGCGAGCCTGCTGCATCGCGTGGCGTGGGCGCAGTTCGCGCCGTCGTCGGTGCTGGACGAATGGCCGGAAGCCGCCGACATCCGCCGCTTCGCCGAGATGCTTTCCGCCGAACAGGTGCAGCTCTTCTATCAGATCGCGACCGTGGGCCGCGGCGAGCTCGGTCTCGCGCCGGACGAATACGCCGGCTTCACGATGACGCTGCTGCGCATGCTCGCGTTCGAGCCCGCCGGCGGCCCGGGCGGCCCGGGCGGCGGCGTCGCGGTGAGCGCGCCCGCGCCCGCCAGGCAGGCTCGCGGTGCGGCGCTGGCCGGCGCGATGGCCGGGCGCGCAGTCAGCCCGGCGCCGGCTCTGAAGTCTGCGGCGGCCGTCGAGACGACGGCTGTGGCGCCCGTGGCGCTTGCGCCTGTCGTAGAGCGTGTGCAGCCGACGATTCGGCCGGAGGCAGCCGCACCGGTCGATGCGCCCACGGACCAACTGGCAGCTGTCGAAGCACGTGAAGCGGTGCCGGTCACGAACACGCCAGCGCTCGAAGCGGTGTCAGTTGCGAACAAGCCCGTGCCCGAAGCGGCGCAAGTAGCGAACAAGCCCGTTCCCGAAGCGGTGCAAGTAGCCAACAAGCCCGTGCCCGAAGCGGTGCAAGTAGCCAACAAGCCTGTGCCCGAAGCGGCACAGGTCGCCAGCAAGCCTGTTTCCGAAGCCGCGCCAGTCGCGAACAATCCCGCGCCCGAAGCGGCGCCGGTCGCCAACAAGCCCCTGCCCGAAGCGGCGCGGCAAGCCATCGAGGAAGCGGCGCCCGCAGCAGCTCGCGCCTCCAGAGCCGAGCTCGCCGCGCCGCGTACAACGGGCGGCGCGAGCGCGGCGCTCGAAGTGCTGCGCAGTGCGGGCATGCGCCTTTCGTCGGATCGCGGCGCGCGCGGGGCCGCCGCTGCGGAAGCCGCACCGAAACCTGCACCGAAGGCCACGCCCAAGCCCGCCGTACCCGTGCCGGTTCCCGTCGCGCGCCGCGAAACCAGCGCCGCAGCCGAGCAGCCGCCCCAGCCGGAAGCGAAGCCCGCATCGGCGCCCGCCGGCAAGTCGAAAGTCGTCCCGCCGTGGGAAGACATGCCGTCCGACGACTACCCGCCGCCCGGCTCGGAAGACGAATACTTCATGCCGCCCGACGACGGCTTCGTGCCCGCGTTCGACAGTGGTCCCGACGACCTGCACTTCGGCAGCGAGCCGTCCGCGCAGCCCGCGCCGCAACCGAAGATCGACACGACGCCGTTGCCGCCCGCCGTCCCGCTCGACGCACTCGGCCTGACGCTCGAATGGGCCGCGCTCGCAATCGATCTGCCGCTGAAGGGCGTGGCTTACCAGCTCGCGTTCAACAGCGAACTCACCGCCTGCGACGCCTCGTCGCTCACGCTCGCAGTGCCGGTGCAGATGTACACCGACGCCGCGCATGTCGCGAAGCTCAAGGCCGCGCTCGCCGAAAAACTCGGCCGTGCACTCGACGTCACCGTCAACGTCGGGCCCGCACGCCGCACCGCCGCCGCGCTCGATGCCGCCGCGCGCGCGCGACGCCAGCAGGAAGCCGAGCAGGAAATCACGCAGGATCCGTTCGTGCAGTCGCTGATCCGCGATTTCGGCGCGAGCATCGTGCAGGGATCGATCAAGCCGATCGCCGCGACGGGCGCGAATCCGTCTTGACGAAGCACGTCGTGCAGCCGCATTGAATACCGGGCGCCGTCATCGCGCGTGCACCCGTCCGTCACACGTTTTCCAGTAAGGAGCCGAACCATGATGAAGAACCAACTCGCCGGGCTGATGAAACAAGCCCAGCAGATGCAGGAAAACATGAAGAAGATGCAGGACCAGCTCGCGCTGATCGAGGTCGAGGGCCAGTCGGGCGCCGGTCTCGTCAAGGTGACGATGACCTGCAAGAACGACGTCAAGCGCGTGTCGATCGACCCGAGCCTGCTCGCCGACGACAAGGACATGCTCGAAGACCTGGTCGCCGCCGCGGTCAACGACGCCGTGCGCAAGGCCGAAGCCACCACGCAGGAAAAGATGAGCGGCATGACCGCCGGCATGCCGATGCCGCCCGGCTTCAAGCTGCCGTTCTGAACCTGCGCGCCGGACGTCTGGCCGGCGCGTCACGAGGACACATGAAACAACCTTCCGCCCTGGCGGCGCTGGTCGAGGCGCTGCGCGCGCTGCCCGGCGTCGGCCCGAAATCGGCGCAGCGCATGGCGTATCACCTGATGCAGCATGACCGCGCCGGCGCCGAGAAACTCGGCGCGTCGTTGCTGTTCGCGACCGAGCATCTCAAGCACTGCGCCCAGTGCAACACCTTCACCGAAGCCGAGATCTGCGAAGTCTGCAGCGACGAAGAGCGCGACCCCGCGTTCCTGTGCGTGGTCGAAACACCCGCCGACCAGATCATGCTCGAGCAGACCCTCACTTATAAGGGGCTGTATTTCGTGCTGATGGGCCGGCTGAGTCCGCTCGACGGCATCGGACCGAAGGAAATCCATTTCGAACGGCTGATTGGCCGCGCGGTCGACGGCATCGTGCAGGAAGTCGTGCTCGCGACCAACTTCACGAACGAAGGCGAGGCCACCGCGCACTATCTCGCGCAGACGCTCAAGGCGCGCGGCCTGAAGGTGACGCGGCTCGCTCGCGGCGTGCCGGTGGGCGGCGAACTCGAATATGTCGATGCGGGCACCATCGCGCGTGCGATGCTCGATCGGCGCTCCGTATGAAGGACCTGATCCGATGACTGAAACCGAAGCCCTCGCGCTCGCCACCCATCGTCATTACAAGGGCGGGCTGTATCGCGTGATCGGCGTCGCGCGGCACTCGGAAACCGAGGAAGCGATGATCGTCTACGAACATCTGTGGCCGCACGAGCGCGGCCTGTGGGTGCGCCCCGCGGCGATGTTCAACGAAACCCTCGCCGACGGCACCCCGCGCTTCAAGCCGCTTGACATGCCGCTCTGAGCCCGCACAAAAACAATCAAAGGAGACACGTCATGAGCACCACGTCCGGACCGCTTGCGGGCGTCAAAGTGCTGGAACTCGGCACACTGATCGCCGGCCCGTTCGCCGCGCGCTTCATGGGCGAATTCGGCGCCGAGGTCATCAAGATCGAAGACCCGAACGGCGGCGATCCCTTGCGCAAATGGCGCAAGCTTTATCCGGAAGTCGGCGGCACGTCGCTGTGGTGGGCCGTGCAGGCGCGCAACAAGAAATCCGTGACGGTGAATCTCAAGGCCGAAGAGGGCAAGGAGATCGTGCGGCGGCTCGCGAAGGAAGCCGACGTCGTCATCGAAAACTTTCGCCCCGGTCTGCTGGAGAAGCTCGGGCTCGGCTACGAGACGCTCTCGGCCGAGAACCCCGGACTCGTGATGGTGCGGCTCTCGGGCTACGGCCAGACCGGCCCGTATCGCGACCGGCCTGGCTTCGGCGCGATCGCTGAATCCATGGGCGGCCTGCGCCACATCACCGGCTATCCGGATCTGCCGCCGCCGCGCATCGGCATTTCGATCGGCGATTCCATCGCGGCGCTGCACGGCGTGATCGGCGCGCTGATGGCGCTGCATCACAAGCAGGTGAACGGCGGCAAGGGACAGGTGGTCGATGTCGCGTTGTACGAGGCCGTGTTCAACATGATGGAAAGCGTGGTGCCCGAATACGGCGTGTACGGCATGGTGCGCGAGCGCACCGGCGCGTCGCTGCCGGGCATCGTGCCGTCGAACACCTATCCGTGCCGCGACGGCAGCATCGTGATCGGCGGCAACAGCGACCCGATCTTCAAACGGCTGATGAACGCCATCGAGCGCGCCGATCTCGCCGACGACCCGACGCTCGCCTCGAACGACGGCCGCGTACCGCGCACGCAGGAAATCGACGCGGCGATTGCCGCGTGGCTCTCGACGCGCAGCATCGACGAGGCGCTCGCCGTGCTCAACGCGGCCGAGGTGCCGGCGGGGCGCATCTACAGCGTGGCTGACATGTTCACCGATCCGCAGTACATCGCGCGCCAGATGCTGCAACGTTTTCCGTGGCAGGACGGCCGCGAGATCACGCTGCCGAACGTCACGCCGAAGCTCTCCGAGACGCCGGGGGAGACGCGCTGGCTCGGGCCGCAACTTGGCGAACATACGGATGAAGTCCTGCAGACGCTCGGGTATCATGCCGACGATATTGCACGGCTGCGCGCGGCCAAGGTGATCTGAACCCGGCCTGAATGCGTTCAAACACGCGATAGACAACAACAAAGTCCAGGAGACTAGAACGATGAAACGCAGAACCTTCCTCGCGAGCGGCGCCGTGCTCGCGGGTGGCGCACTCTCGAATATGCCGCTCGCCTTCGCCCAGGCCAAGCTCGAACAGAGCAAGGTGTCGATCGCCGTCGGCGGCAAGAACCTGTTCTACTATCTGCCGCTCACCATCGCCGAGCGCCGCAACTACTTCAAGGACGAAGGGCTCGAAGTCGAGATCTCCGACTTCGCCGGCGGCGCCAAGGCATTGCAGGCCGCGGTCGGCGGCAGCGCGGACGTCGTGTCCGGCGCGTTCGAACACACGCTGTTGTTGCAGGCCAAGAATCAGTATTTCCGCGAATTCGTGCTGCAAGGGCGCGCGCCGCAGATCGTGCTCGCCGTCTCGAAGAAGACGATGCCGAACTACAAGTCGGTCGCGGACCTGAAGGGCAAGAAGATCGGCGTGACGGCGCCGGGTTCGTCCACCTCGATCATGGCGAGCTTCGTGCTCGCGCAGGCTGGCCTCAAGGCAACGGATGTCGCGTTCATCGGCGTCGGCGCGGGCGCGGGCGCGATCGCTGCGCTGGAGTCGGGGCAGATCGACGCCATCGCCAATCTCGATCCGGTCATGACCAAGCTCGAGCGCGCGGGCGAGATCCGCATCGTCTCGGACACGCGCACGCTCGCGGACACGGTCAAGGTGTTCGGCGGCAACATGCCGGCCGGCTGCCTGTATGCATCGCAGAGTTTCATCACGAAGAACCCGAACACCACGCAGGCCCTGACCAACGCGATGGTGCGCGCACTCAAGTGGCTGCAGAGCGCATCGGGCAAGGACCTGATCGCGGCGGTGCCGGAAGGCTATCTGCTCGGCGATCGCGCGCTCTATCTCGATTCGTGGCAACACGTGAAGGAAGCGCTTTCGCCGGACGGCCTGATGCCCGCCGACGGCCCCGCAACTTCGCTCAAGACCTTGCAGGCCTTCGACGAAACCGTGAAGGGCAGGCCGATCGATCTCTCGAAGACCTGGACCAACGACTTCGTCAAGAAGGCGCTCGCCAACGTCAAGGCCTGACCGATGTCCTCGTCTTCCACCCCCGCGCTCGAACTGGCCGACGTCACCTGCACGTTCGTGTCGCGCGCGAGCCGCAAGGACCGCTACACGGCGGTCCGCGATACCAGCCTCGCGATCGCGCCGGGCGAATTCGTTTCCGTCGTCGGGCCGACCGGCTGCGGCAAGTCGACCTTGCTGAACGTGTCGGCGGGACTCCTCACGCCTTCGTCCGGCGCCGTGAAGGTGTTCGGCGAGCCGCTCGTCGGCATCAACCAGCGTGCGGGCTACATGTTCCAGGCCGACGGCCTGATGCCGTGGCGCTCCGCGCTCGACAACGTGACGGCGGGCCTCGTGTTCCGCGGTATGTCGAAGCGCGACGCCGACGCGCGCGGCGAGGAATGGCTCAAGCGCGTGGGCCTGGGCGGTTTTGGCGACCGTTATCCGCATCAGCTGTCGGGCGGCATGCGCAAGCGTGTCGCGATGGCGCAGACGCTGATCCTCGATCCCGACATCATCCTGATGGACGAGCCGTTCTCCGCGCTGGACATCCAGACGCGCCAGCTGATGGAGAACGAGTTGCTCGACCTGTGGGCCGCCAAGCGCAAGGCCGTGCTCTTCATCACGCACGACCTGGACGAAGCGATCTCGATGTCGGACCGCGTCGTCGTGCTGGCCGCGGGGCCGGGCACGCATCCGATCGGCGAGTTCAGGATCGACCTGCCGCGTCCGCGCGATGTCGCCGAAATCCGCTCGCACCCGCGCTTCGTCGAACTGCACGCGCAGATCTGGGGCGTGCTGCGCGAGGAAGTGTTGAAGGGCTACCAGCAGCAGCTGAAGCCCGCCGCCGCCGAATAAGACCAAACGATCATGTGGAACAAGCTGCGCCCGAATCGCGGGAATCTCATCGTGTGGCAATGGCTGTTGCTGCTCGCTTGCTTCGTGCTCTGGTACGTGCTGACGAGCCCGACGCTCCTGCCGCCTTTCTATTTCGACGACGGCTCCAAGGCCGCGTTCTTCTTCGGCGAGCCGCAGAAGGTGTTGGTGCGCATCTGGGAGTGGTTCACCAGCGGCGAAATCTACGTTCACCTGTGGGTGACGCTGATCGAGACCGTGCTGGCGTTCGTGATCGGCACGGTGTCCGGTCTCGGCGTCGGCTTGTGGCTCGCGCTCGCGCCGCTGACCAGCGCGCTTCTCGATCCCTATATCAAGGCCGCCAACTCGATGCCGCGCGTGATTCTCGCGCCCATCTTCGCGGTGTGGTTCGGGCTGGGCATCTGGTCGAAGGTGGCGCTCGGCGTCACGCTGGTGTTCTTCATCGTATTCTTCAACGTCTATCAGGGCGTGAAGGAAGTGAGCCCGGTCGTGCTCGCCAACGCCCGCATGCTCGGCGCGAACCGCAAGCAACTGCTGCGGCACGTGTATCTGCCGAGCGCGACGAGCTGGGTGTTCTCCAGCCTGCATACGTCGGTGGGGCTGGCGTTCGTCGGCTCGGTGGTCGGCGAGTATCTCGGCTCTGCGCGCGGCGTCGGCTATCTGATCCTGCAGGCCGAAGGCACCTTCGACATCAACACGGTGTTCGCCGGCATCCTCGTGCTGACGGCCTTCGCGCTCGTGCTCGACGGCCTCGTCGCGCTGGCCGAGCGGCGCCTCATGAAGTGGCAGCCCAAGAGCGGCGACACGGAAAAGCTCTAGGCCGTGATGCAGGCTGTCACACAGACATGGTCAGATAGCGGCCGCGATGTTGCCGCGGTCGCCCTTTCTGCCGACGGGCGCGACAAAACATGTCAGTTGGTCTGGCGCAATTCGGTTATGGTCATCCGGGAAGACTGAATCGGCGGCGAGGCTGCATACGTCCGGCGCATCGCTGCAAGGTTCGGCTCACTTACCGCGCCATGAAGCGACCCCGCGCCTGCAGTCGTCCTGACCGCTGGGCGCCATCCGCTGGCGCGGCGTTTACTCACGCGTTTGCGCCCGTCCAGCATGAGATTGCAAGCCGACGCCACGATTGCCGTGGCCTTGCCACAGCCGATCGGAGACAGCCTGATCGGGCTCGTTCTCGTCAATAATCTCGTCCGCAATGGCTATCGGCCGGTGGTGTTCGGCTGGGTAGCGGAGCAGCTCGCGGACTGGCTACCCCACGTGGAAGTCGGACGGACAGGGGCGCACGCAGAGGCACATCGTGCTGATCGTCGCGGCGCATTCGATTTCGTCATCGAGCTGCGGCCCACCCGTTTCGGTCCCGCGCTGAGCCGCACCGGGCGCACCCTCTGTCTGTCCGAGTTGCCCGAGTACGGCGGCTCGAAACACATGGTGGATCGTGTGGTCGATATCGGCGTCAACGTGCTGCATCTGCGTGACGTCACGCGGTCCAACGGGCTCGTCGTGCCGCGCGGCGTCGTGCGCGGTAGGGTCGCGCACCGGGTGGTCATCCATCCCACCGGAAGTCATCCCGAAAAGATGTGGGCGCGTCACAAATTCCTGGCGTTGTCCCGCGCGCTCACTCGCCGTCAGTTGCTGCCGAGCTTCCTCGTCGCGCCCGCCGAGCTTGCCGGCTGGGACGACATTCCGCGCGAGGGCCACGAACTCAACGCGCTCACGCGCCTGGGCGATGTCGCCACGTGGATCGCCGAATCGGGCTGGTTCATCGGCAACGATTCCGGGCTCGGCCATCTGGCGTCGGCCATCGGCGTGCCTACGCTCACCTTGTTCATGCGGCGCGGACTCGCGCGTTCCTGGCGGCCCGGCTGGGGACCGGGCGCGGTGGTGCTGCCGCCGTCGGTGGTGCCGTTCGCGGCGTTGAAGGAACGGTTGTGGAAACAGTTGCTGACGGTGCATCGCGTGATGTCGGCGTTCAGCGATCTTCAGACCGCCCACATGCGTCCCGCCGATAACCCGCTTTATATGCGGCGTGACGTCGACCGCGCCCGCGCGCGCATCCTGCCGGACGCGTAGCGCGCGGTGCCGCTTCGCTTCACGGCGTTCACATCTCGATCACGATTTTCCCCGTCACGCGCCGGTTCATCATGTCGTCGAGCGCCTGCGGCGTCTGGTCGAGCGTATAGCGCTTCGTGATGACCGGGCGCAACTTGCCGGTTTTGATCCACTCGATCAATGCGGCGAATTCCTGTTCGACGAGCGCGTGCTCATGCTTCATGTGATGGCCCCAGAACACGCCCACCACGCTCGCGCCCTTCAACAGTGCAAGGTTGAGCGGCAGCTTCGGAATCTCGCCATTCGCGAAGCCCACCACGAGATAGCGCCCGCGCCAGCCGATACTGCGAAACGCCGGTTCGGCATACGCGCCGCCGACGGGGTCGAAGATCACATCGGGACCCTTGCCGCCAGTGAGTGTCTTGATGCGTTCGCGCAAGTCTTCACGGGCGTAGTCGATGACATCGTCGGCGCCGTGCTCGCGACAGAACGCGAGCTTCTCCGCGCTCGATGCCGCCGCGATCACGCGCGCGCCCACCAGCTTGCCGATCTGGATCGCCGCGAGCCCGACGCCGCCCGCCGCGCCGAGCACGAGCAGCGTGTCGCCGGCCTGCAATGTGCCGCGATCGACCAGCGCATGATACGAGGTGCCGTAGGCGAGCATGAACGCGGCGGCGGCGGAGAAATCGAGATTGTCGGGAAGCGCGATCACGTCCGCTGCGCTAACGCGCGCCTGTTCGGCGAACGCGCCGTGCGCCGCATAGGCGGCCACCCGCATGCCCGGCGCGAAGCCGGTGACGCCGGCGCCCACTTCACGCACGACGCCCGCGAACTCGGCGCCCGGCGTAAAGGGCAGCGGCGGCTTGAACTGGTACTTGTTCTGGATGACGAGCACGTCGGGGAAGTTCACGCTGGCGGCTTTCACGTCGATGACGAGTTCGCCCGCTTCCGGATGCAGGTCAGGCAGCGTCTCGATGGCGAGCGTGGCGGGCAATCCGTGTTCGTTGCAGCGTACGGCGCGCATGGCATCTCCTCGTTGAAGAGGCTTCAGTGTAGGGCAGGGACGGCGCCTGGAGCGAGTCTGGAGGGCGTCGTCGCGTGGGGGTTCCTCGGTTACAATCGCCGGATGCGAATCCTACTCAGCAACGACGACGGTTATCTGGCGCGCGGCATCAATGTGCTGCACGACGTGTTGCAGCCGCTCGGTGAAGTCACCGTGATGGCGCCGGAGCAGAACTGCAGCGGCTCGTCCAACTCGCTGACGCTGTCGCGGCCCCTGAGCATCCATCAGGCGCCTAACGGTTTCAATTTCGTCAACGGCACGCCCACTGATTCGGTGCATATCGCGCTGACGGGCATGCTCGAGCAGCAGCCGGATCTGGTGGTGTCGGGCATCAACAACGGGCAGAACGTCGGCGAGGACACGCTGTATTCCGGCACGGTCGCCGCCGCCACTGAAGGCTTCATGTTCGGCATTCCGGCCATCGCGTTTTCGCTGGTCGGCCGCGACTGGCTGCATCTCGAAGACGCGGCGCGCGTGGCGGCAGAGATCGTCGCGCATTATCTCGAGCATCCGATGCCCGGCCATCCGCTGCTCAACGTGAACATCCCGAGCCTGCCGTACGACCAGCTCGGCGAATGGAAGGTCACGCGGCTTGGCAAGCGCCATCCGTCGCAGCCGGTCATCCGCCAGGAGGATCCGCGCGGCAATCCGATCTACTGGATCGGTCCGTCGGGCGACGCGCTCGACGCCAGCGAAGGCACCGATTTCCACGCGGTGGCGAACGGTTTCGTGTCCATCACGCCGTTGCAACTCGATCTCACGCATACGAAACTCCTGGCCGAGACGCGCGAATGGGCGCGTGTCGGGAGCGGTCGCACATGAGCGACGAGCGCGCCAAGCGCTTTCCGCTGGCGCTCGCGGATCTGGTTCGCGAGCCGCGCAAGCCCGCGAGTCGCACCGCCGATGCGCGCGCGAAACCCGCCGCCACGCTCAAGCCGCCCACGCTCAAGCCTGCCGCGCAGCCGAAACCGGCGCCCGCGCGCACGCCGAACGCGACCATGAAAAATCCCGCGACGGCAGCGGCGTCCGCGAAACCGGCCACGTCGGTGTTTCCTGCGCGTGGCGCGGCGCACTCTGCAACCGGTGCAGGGCGGAGCGCGTCGAAGGCGCATCCGGCTGCACACACCCATCACGCGGCACACGCGCCCCGCGCATCCGGACGCGATCTGAACGCCGCCTCGCCGGGCACGAAGAAAGGCGCGCCCAATGTCGCGCTGGCCGGCACGCAGACGCTCACGTCGGAACGGGTGCGGGCGCGCATGGTCGAACGCCTGCGCGCGAACGGCGTGACCGACCCGCGCGTGCTCAATGCCATGGCGGTGGTGCCGCGCCACATGTTCGTCGATCCCGGGCTCGCCCCGCAGGCGTATGAAGACGCCGCGCTGCCCATCGGTCATCACCAGACTATTTCGAAGCCGTCGGTCGTCGCGCGCATGATCGAACTCGTCGCGACCGGACGCAGCCTGACCAAGGTGCTGGAAATCGGCACGGGCTGCGGCTATCAGGCGGCAGTGCTGTCGCAAGTCGCGGCGGAGGTGTATTCGATCGAGCGCGTGCGTTCGCTGTCCGAGCGTGCCAAGCTCAATTTGCGGCCGCTGCGCGTGCCGAACATCCGGCTGCATTACGGCGACGGCCGGCTGGGACTCGCCGCCGCCGCGCCGTTCGACGCCATCGTGATCGCCTGCGCGGGCCTCGACGTGCCGCAGGCGCTGCTCGAGCAACTGGCGGTGGGCGGCAAGCTCGTCGCGCCGGTCGGATCGCAGGCCGCGCAGTCGCAGGTGCTGACGCTCGTCACCCGCGTCTCGGCCACGCAATGGCGGGAAGAGCAGCTCGATCGCGTTTTCTTTGTACCCTTAAAATCCGGAGTGATTTGACACCGATGAGTATCTTGCGTGCTTTGCGAGAAGGAACGGCAGACCAACGCGTGAGCGCGTCGCAGCGCGGCGTATGCGTGCTGGCGTTGTCCGTGCTGGCGGCGTGTTCGACGCGCATGGACATGGCGCCGGTCGTCGACAGGACGGGCGCGCCCCTTGGCACGACGGCGGCGCAGACGCCGGACAACGGTCCGCCGCCGCCGGGCTTCTACCGTGTGAAGCCGGGCGACACCCTATATCGGATCGCACTCGAAAACGGTCAGAATTATCACGACATCGCGACGTGGAACAACCTGACCAACCCGAACCAGATCGAAGTCGGCCAGCTGGTGCGCGTGGCGCCGCCGGGCGCGAATCTCGCAGCCGCGACGCCGGGCGTGTCGACGGCGCCGATCACCGGCGGCGGCGTGCAGGCCCAGCCGCTCAACGGCGCCAACGGCTACGCCGCAACGCCCCAGCCGGGTGCAACGGCGCAGCCGCCGTACTACGGTCCGAACTCGGGCATGGGCGCGGCGGCGGGAGCAGCAGCGGGAGCAGCAGCGGGTACGGCAGCAGGCACAGCGGCGGGTGCGCTGGCAGGCTCGACGCCGGGCGTTCCGGGCGCCGATGCGGGCGCGACGGCGCCGGCGGGTCAGCCGGCCTTCATCTGGCCGGCGCGCGGGCCGATCCTCAACACGTTCAGCGAGGCGAGCAACAAGGGCTTGAACATCGGCGGGGCGGCGGGTGACCCGGTCAATGCGTCGGCGGATGGGCGGGTGGTGTATTCCGGAAATGGGCTGCGCGGCTACGGCAACCTCATTATCATCAAGCACGATGCAACTTTTCTCACCGCGTATGCACATAACCGCGCTTTGATGGTAAAAGAGGGAGACGCGGTCACTAAAGGGCAGAAAATCGCTGAGATGGGGAACAGCGATTCGGATCGCGTGATGTTGCATTTCGAAGTTCGCCGGCAGGGTAAACCTGTTGACCCACTGAAGTATTTGCCGCCGCAATAGAGCGAAATCATCATGCCAAAAACGAAGCGCCGCCTGCCGCAAGCCGAGACTGAGACGATCAGCCGACCTTTGCAAGTGTCGGTGGAAGACGGTGCTTCGAATACTGACGACGACGCCGAGAATGTCGACGTCGAAGTCGACTCTGATTCCGAGTCCGAGGAAGAAACATCGAGCCGTGGCAAACGCGGCGAAGAAACGGCCGAACGCGCAAACGATTCCGCGCCCGACCCCGACGACTTCCGCTCGCTGATGCAGGCCGAACTCACGGCCGACACCATTCAGCATTATCTGAATCGCATCAGCGTCAAGCCGTTGCTCACCGTGGAAGAAGAGCAGCGCTATTCGCGTCTCGCCAAGGCCGGTGAATTCGACGCGCGACAGGTGATGATCGAGCGCAATCTGCGGCTCGTCGTGAGCATCGCAAAGGGTTATCTGAATCGCGGCGTGCCGCTGCTCGACCTGATCGAGGAAGGCAATCTGGGTTTGATGCACGCCATCGAGAAATTCGACCCGACGCGCGGTTTTCGCTTTTCGACCTATGCCACCTGGTGGATCCGCCAGAGTATCGAGCGCGCGATCATGAATCAGGCGCGCACGGTGCGTCTGCCGGTGCACGTCATTCGCGAGCTCAATCAGGTATTGCGCGCGAAACGCCATCTCGAAAGAAATTCGGCTAATTCGAACCAGGCCGTCGCGCCGGAACGCCGCGACGCGAGCATCGACGACATCGCCTACCTCACCGGCAAGACGCCCGAGGAGGTCACCGATATCCTCGCGCTCAACGAACACACCGCGTCGCTCGACGCGCCGCTCGACCTCGATCCGGGCAGCAGCCTGCTGGACTTGCTGTCCGACGACCAGAGCCAGTCGCCGGACGCCGAAGTGCAGCATCGCGAGCTCGAATCGCTTACGCGCCTGTGGCTGTCGCGGCTGTCCGACAAGCACCGTCATGTGATAGAAAGGCGCTTCGGGCTGAACCATATCGAGCCCGCGACGCTCGAAGAGCTCGCCGACGAAATGGGCCTGACGCGCGAACGCGTGCGCCAGATTCAGCAAGAGGCGCTCGTGCGGCTCAAGCGCTTCTTCGCTTCCAACGGCGTTCGCAAGGACGCCGTGCTTTAACGCTCAAGGCGGCGTCCACAGGGCGCCGCGTTCCAGGATTCAATGACACCGATTCTCGTATTCGACATCGAGACGATCCCCGATGTCGACGGCGTTCGCCGCCTCGAAGACCTGCCCGAAGACCTGTCCGACCGCGAAGTCGCCGAACATGCGTTCGAAGCGCGTCGCGAGCGCGTCGGCAATGACTTCCTGCCGCATCATCTGCAGCGCGTGGCCGCCATCTCCTGCGTGTTTCGCGACGAGCACGGCTTTCGCGTGCGCTCGCTCGGCACGACCGACGACGGCGAGGCCGCGCTGATTCAGTCGTTCTACCGCGTGATCGAGAAGTACACGCCGCAGCTCGTGTCGTGGAACGGCGGCGGCTTCGACCTGCCAGTGCTGCATTACCGCGCGCTGGTGAACGGCATCGCGGCGCCGCGTTACTGGGACCTGGGCCAGGACGACCGCGAGTTCAAGTTCAACAACTACCTCAGCCGCTATCACACACGGCACACGGACCTGATGGACGTGCTCGCGATGTATCAGGCGCGCGCCAACGCGCCGCTCGATGCGCTCGCGAAGCTGTGCGGTTTCCCCGGCAAGCTCGGCATGGACGGCGGCAAGGTGTGGGATGCGTACTGCGACGGGCAGATCGAAGAAATCCGCAACTACTGCGAGACCGACGTCGTCAATACCTACCTCATGTACTGCCGGTTCCAGTTGATGCGCGGCGGCCTGACGGCGAATGAGTATGCGGACGAAATCAGCCTGGTGAAAACCGCGCTCGCGAAGGAGACTTCGCCGCACTGGCAGGAATATCTGGCGGCGTTTGCGAAGTGAGCGCGCGGCGTTCGTCTACAATCCCGCCTTTGCCCACTCGTTCAGTCAGGAAGTACGCAGGTGTCTGAAACCGCTCGAAAATCTTCGCATCGCCGCCGCGCCGCGCCGGCGAAATCCGTCACCCCCGATCCGAACTTCGTCGCACCCGAGATCGAGATTGTTTCGCTCGACGCGGAAGCGCGCGGCGTCGGCCGCACCGTGAATGAGGACGGCGAGCCGGGCAAGGTGATCTTTGTCGAAGGCGCGCTGCCGGGCGAACGGGTGAGCTATTCGAGCTACCGCAAGAAGCCCAGCTTCGAGCAGGCGCAGGTGGTCAAGGTTTTGCGCGAAAGCGTGATCCGCACCCGGCCGAAATGCGCGTTCTTCGGCATCTGCGGCGGCTGCTCGATGCAGCATCTCGATGTGCGCGCGCAGATCGCCGTCAAGCAACGCGTGCTCGAAGATAACCTCGAACATCTGTCGAAGCTGCGCGCGGAAACCATGTTCCGGCCGATCCACGGACCGTCATGGGGCTATCGCTATCGCGCGCGGCTGACGGTGCGGCATGTCGAGAAGAAGGGCGGCGTGCTGGTCGGGTTTCATGAGCGCAAGAGCAGCTACGTCGCCGACATGACGAGCTGCGAGGTGCTCCCGCCGCATGTCTCCGCGATGCTCGTGCCGCTGCGTCACCTGGTGGCGTCGCTGTCGATCCGCGATCGCATGCCGCAGATCGAACTGGCGGTGGGTACGGAAGTCACGGCGCTGGTGCTGCGCATTCTCGAGCCGCTGACTGAGGCCGACGAAGCGCTGCTGCGCACCTTCGCCGACGAGCACGGCGTGCAGTGGTGGCTCCAGCCGAAGGGCCCGGACACGGTGGTGCCGTTCTATCCGCTCGATCAGGAACTGGCGTACACGCTGCCCGAGTTCGCGATCCGCATGCCGTTCAAGCCGACCGATTTCACGCAGGTGAATCACCAGATCAATCGCGTGCTGGTGGCGCGGGCGCTGTCGCTGCTTGCGCCGGAGCGCTCGGACCGGGTACTCGACCTGTTCTGCGGCATCGGCAATTTCACGCTGCCGCTGGCGCGGGTGTCGAAGGAAGTGGTGGGGATCGAAGGCAGCGAGGCGCTGACCACGCGCGCGCTCGAGAACGCGAAGGCCAATGGCGTCGACGGCCATACGTCGTTCGCGTGCCGCAATCTGTTCGAAGTCACCGCTGATGACCTGCGCGCGCTCGGCCACTTCGACAAATTCCTGATCGATCCGCCGCGCGAGGGTGCGCTCGCGGTGTCGAAGGCGCTGGTGGACATCGCACAGAGCGGCGACGGCCCACTGCCGAAGCGGATTGTTTATGTGTCGTGCAATCCGGCGACCCTTGCTCGCGACGCCGGTCTGCTCGTGCATGAAGCGGGCTACCGGATGAAGGGCGCGGGCGTGGTGAACATGTTCCCGCACACGTCGCACGTGGAGTCGATCGCGTTGTTCGAGCGGGACTGACTTCGAGCGGTTTGCTCAGATGTAAAAAACGGCCTGCGGGGTCACTTCAATTCGCAGGCCGTTTTTCCTTGTCTGACTGTGTTCCGGCGATCAGTTGCGGTTGCCGCCGAAGATGCCGAGCAAGGACAGCAGGCTCGTAAACACGTTGTAGAGATCGAGATAGATCGCAAGCGTCGCGCTGATGTAGTTCGTCTCGCCGCCGTTCACGACGCGCTGCACGTCGAAGAGCATGTACGCCGAGAAGATCACGATGGCGAGCACCGAGATGGTCATCATCAGCGCGGGCAATTGCAGGAACACGTTCGCGAATGCCGCCAGCAGGATGACGATCACGCCCATGAACAGGAATTTGCCGAGGCCCGAGAAGTCGCGCTTGCTGACCGTGGCGATGGTCGCCATGGCCGCGAAGATCACGCCGGTGCCGCCGAAGGCCATCATGATCAGTTGCGGGCCGTTCGAGAAACCGAGAATGGCGCTCAGAAGCCGGGAGAGCATCAGGCCCATGAAGAACGTAAAGCCGAGCAGTACCACCACGCCCACGCCGCTCTCCTTCGTCTTCTCAATGGCGAACATGAAGCCGAAGGCGATGGCCAGGAACGCGATGAAACTCATGGCCGGGCTGGACGCTGCGAACAGCGAGAAGCCCGTCACCACGCCAATCCAGGCGCCGAGCACGGTCGGCACCATGGAGAGGGCGAGCAGCCAGTACGTGTTGCGCAGCACCCGGTTGCGCGTCTCGACGGAAGTGATGCTGCCGTTGCGGCCAAAGCCGTAGGGGGATTCGTTCATGGTTTCTCCTTGCTCCAATTGTCTGTGATTCGGTTTCCCGCCACATCCGTCACACACCAATGATAGGTGCGCGGACTTAAACCTGCATTAGGACACCGCCACCGCGGGCGCGAGGCACGTTGCCATGCGCCAGTTGCAATGCGGCGTTTCGCTCCAATATGGCCCCGCAGCACGACGAATTCAATAGCCCGGATGGCCAAGGCGGGTCACTGCCGCCGTTCAGGTCCTTCGGGGTTTGATGCTTACGGAGTCGTAAGGTTTCAATCGCAATCATACCTTGCTTCATGCTACAATTGTCGATTCGTTTTAATTCGTAAACCGTTCATTTTTTGGAGTTTTTCATGGCGATCGAGCGCACCCTGTCGATTATCAAGCCGGACGCAGTGGCAAAGAACGTTATCGGCCAAATCTACAGCCGTTTCGAAAACGCGGGCCTCAAGATCATTGCGTCGCGCATGGTTCATCTGTCGCGCGCCGACGCGGAAAAGTTCTACGCCGTGCACGCCGCACGTCCGTTCTTCAAGGATCTGGTCGAGTTCATGGTTTCGGGCCCTGTCGTGATCCAGGCGCTGGAAGGCGAAAACGCAATCGCCAAGAACCGCGACCTGATGGGCGCCACGGACCCGAAGAAGGCCGACAAGGGCACGATCCGCGCTGACTTCGCTGACAGCATCGACGCGAACGCCGTGCACGGCTCGGACGCCGCTGAAACGGCGCGTCAGGAAATTGCCTTTTTCTTTCCGGAAGTGAACGTCTACTCGCGTTAATCGCTGCGTACGTCGCCGCGCCGTTCAACGGGCGCGGCATCGCGCCGCGACGCACTGAAGTCGTAATACCGCAGGAATTGGCGCGAACGGTCCCGGGCCGGGCTTCGAAGAGGCCGCCCGGACTTCGCAATCTGAAATGGCACATCTCGACATGACGAGCAACACCGTCAACCTTCTCGATCTCGACGCCGCCGGACTCGTCGCCTATTGCGACAGCCTGGGCGAAAAGCCGTTTCGCGCCAAGCAATTGCAGCGCTGGATCCATCAATACGGTGCCGACGACTTCGACGGCATGACGGACTTGGCCAAATCGCTGCGCGAAAAACTCAAGGGCCGCGCCAACATGGCGATGCCCGACATCATCCAGGACCACGCTTCCGCCGACGGCACCCGCAAGTGGCTGATCGACGTCGGCAATGGCAACGCGGTCGAAACCGTGTTCATCCCAGAAGAAACGCGCGGCACGCTGTGCGTGTCGTCGCAGGCGGGCTGCGCGGTCAACTGCCGTTTCTGTTCCACCGGCAAGCAGGGCTTTTCCCGCAACCTCACCACGGGCGAAATCATCGGCCAGTTGCGCATGGCGGAATTCGCGCTGCGCAAGTCGCTCGGGCGCGACGTAGGCGGCCCGGGCAAGGGCGAGCGCGTCGTCACGAACGTCGTGATGATGGGCATGGGCGAGCCGATGCTGAACTATGACGCCGTCGTGCCGGCCATGCGGCTGATGCTCGACGACAACGCCTACGGCCTGTCGCGCCGTCGCGTGACGCTGTCCACCTCCGGCGTCGTGCCGATGATGGACCGGCTCGCGGCAGACCTGCCGGTGGCGCTCGCGGTGTCGCTGCATGCGCCGAACGATCCGCTGCGCGACATGCTGGTGCCGCTGAACAAGAAGTACCCGTTGCGCGAGTTGATGGCCGCCTGCCAGCGTTACCTGAAGGTGGCGCCGCGCGATTTCATCACGTTCGAATACTGCATGCTCGACGGCGTCAACGACACCGAAGCGCATGCCCGCGAGTTGCTCGCCGTCACGCGCGACGTGCCGTGCAAGTTCAACCTGATTCCGTTCAATCCGTTCCCGGAATCGGGTCTGACGCGTTCGAAAAACGAGCAGATCAAGCGCTTCGCGCAAGTCCTGATGGACGCGGGCATCGTGACAACGGTGCGCAAGACGCGTGGCGACGACATCGACGCGGCATGCGGGCAGTTGGCGGGCGCGGTGCAGGACCGTACGCGGCTGGCGGAACGGACGAACCGGGCGCAGGGCAAGGTCATCGAGGTACGGGCGGTCTGATATGTCTGATGCGGCGCGAAGCCGGTGCGCCGAAACCGGCCGCCGGAAAACGCGAAGCCGAACATTTTGTTATAAAGCGGTCTGCCATGACGCCCGGGTTGTATCGTTCACGTAGTTCGAAAACGTAGTTCGAAATGCACATCACCGCGGCGCTATATAAAAGAATCGATGCGAGGAATTTGGCATGAGTGAGCCGCAACATCCGACGCCTTTCAGCAACCATTCCGGCAGTTCGTCCGACGCGCAGCGCAATGATCCGCGCGACGGACAGCCCGGAGCGGAAGGCGCGGCATTGAATGCGGGCCAGGCGGGGGTGCTGGACTCCATTCCGGCAGTCGGCGCGCGCCTCGCGCAGCTCAGGCAGGCGAAGGGCTGGTCGATCGACGACGTTTCCGCGCGACTCAAGGTCTCGACGCCGAAACTGCTCGCGCTCGAAGCCGGCGACATCAGCCATTTGCCCGACCGCACTTTCGCGGCGGGCATCGTGCGCAGCTACGCGAAAATTCTCGGCGCCGATCCCGCGCCGTTCACGCAGGCTTTCCGGCGCGACGCTGGCGTTGTCGGGCAGAATCTGAAAGTGCCGGTGTCGGCGGGTGCGGACATGCCGCGCGGCCGCGTCTCGGTGCCGCTCGGCAATTCGACCGGCCGCAAGCGTTCGTGGATGTGGGGCATTCTCGCCGTCCTCGTCGTGCTCGCCGCACTCGTCACCTGGCATACCGGCGGCGAGTCGAGCGACTGGCTCGCGCGCCTCAAGTCGGCCACGGGCGTCGGCGCCTCGGCGGGCGTGGATTCGGCTGACAAGGCCGCATCGTCCTCCGCGGCCACGCCGGACGAAGCCGCCGCCGCCAACACGGGCGAAGCCTCGCTGCCTGAAGTCGCCGCCGCACCCGGCGAGCAGCCGATGCCGCGTCCGCTCGGCACGAACGCGCTGCCGGCGTCCTCGTCGGCGCTGTCGGCGGTGCAGAGCCAGGCCAATCAGGCTGCGGCGCCGGCAGCGGCGTCGAAGGCGGCTGCTCCCGCGGCGGTCACGGCCGGTTCCGCGCCTGCGGTGGCCGGCAGCGGCTCGGGCGCGGTCGAACTGAAGGTCAAGGAAGACAGCTGGTTCAGCGTGCGCGGCAAGGACGGCAAGGAGTTGTACTCCGGACTCGTGCGCGCCGGCAACACCCAGCGCGTGCAAGGCGAGCCGCCTTTCAAGGTGACCGTCGGCAATGTCAAGGGCGTGGAGTCGTTGTCGGTGGACGACGAGCCCGTCGACGCCAAACGTTACGCTGCCGCACGCGGCAACGTCGCGCGTCTCTCATTGCCCTGAGTACGCGCGCCGCAAAAAACGCAAGCAACAAACGCAAGCAACAAGCGAAACAGGGGCGTCACGGCACAAGCCGCGCCGCCCGCTCAAGATTCCACAGACGTAACCGGATGCCGCAACGGGCGGCAAGGTTTCCAAAGGGTCATGCGATGCAATCCGAAGCTCAATCCCTGATCAGCAGCAAGATCTGTTCGGCCGAACCCGTGTTCGGCGGTCCGTTGCGGCGCCGCGCGTCGCACGCGGTCGACGTGCGCTGGGGCGGTCAGCTGGTCACCATCGGCGGCGATTCGCCGGTGCGCGTGCAGTCGATGACCAATACCGACACCGCCGACGCCATCGGCACCGCGATCCAGATCAAGGAACTCGCGCAGGCGGGTTCGGAACTGGTCCGCATCACGGTGAATACGCCCGAAGCCGCCGCCGCCGTGCCCCACGTGCGTGACCAACTGGACCGGATGGGCGTCAGCGTGCCGCTCGTCGGCGACTTTCATTACAACGGCCATCTGCTGCTGCGCGATCATCCCGCATGCGCGGAAGCGCTGTCGAAATACCGGATCAATCCGGGCAACGTCGGCCAGGGCGCCAAGCGTGACACGCAGTTCGCGCAGATGATCGAAGCCGCGATCCAGTACGACAAGCCGGTGCGCATCGGCGTGAACTGGGGCAGCCTCGACCAGGACCTGCTCGCGCGCATGATGGACGAAAACGCCGCGCGCGCCACGCCCTGGGAACTGCAGAGCGTGATGTACGAAGCGCTGATCCAGTCGGCCATCGGCTCGGCGGAACGCGCCGTCGAACTGGGCCTCGGCCGCGACAAGATCATCCTGTCGTGCAAGGTCAGCGGCGTGCAGGACCTGATCGCCGTGTATCGCGAACTCGCGCAGCGCTGCAGCTTCGCGCTGCACCTCGGGCTGACCGAGGCGGGCATGGGTTCGAAGGGCATCGTCGCGTCGACGGCGGCCCTGTCGGTGCTGTTGCAGGAAGGCATCGGCGACACCATCCGCATTTCGCTGACGCCCGAGCCGGGCGGCGCGCGCACGGGCGAAGTCGTCGTCGGACAGGAAATCCTCCAGACCATGGGTCTGCGTTCCTTCACGCCGATGGTCATCGCGTGCCCCGGCTGCGGGCGCACCACCAGCACGCTGTTCCAGGAACTCGCGTCGCAGATCCAGAACTATCTGCGCCGCTCGATGCCCGACTGGCGCGAGAAATACGCCGGCGTCGAGAAGATGCACGTCGCGGTGATGGGCTGCATCGTCAACGGGCCGGGCGAATCGAAGCACGCGAACGTCGGCATCAGCCTGCCGGGCTCGGGCGAGAATCCGGCGGCGCCCGTCTTCGTCGACGGCGTGAAGGTGAAGACGCTGCGCGGCGAGCGCATCGCCGAGGAATTCCAGCAAATCGTCAGCGACTATGTCGAGCGCACTTACGGCCAGAAGGCCGGCGCGCGCGAAGAGACGTCCACGGCATCACTCTAAAGACAGATGACTGAACAGAAGAAGCGGCTCGAGAAACTGACGGGCGTGAAGGGCATGAACGACATCCTCCCGCAGGATGCCGCGCTGTGGGATTTCTTCGAAACCACCGTCAAATCGATGCTGCGCGCATACGGCTATCAGAACATCCGCACGCCGATCATCGAGCATACGCAGTTGTTCACGCGTGGCATCGGCGAGGTGACGGACATCGTCGAGAAGGAGATGTACAGCTTCACCGATGCCCTCAACGGCGAGCATCTGACCATGCGCCCGGAGAACACCGCCGCGGTTGTGCGCGCGTCCATCGAGCACAACCTGCTGTACGACGGCCCGAAGCGCCTGTGGTATGTCGGCCCGATGTTCCGTCACGAGCGTCCGCAGCGCGGGCGTTATCGGCAGTTCCATCAGGTCGGGGTGGAAGCGCTCGGTTTCGCGGGTCCGGACACGGATGCCGAAATCATCATGATGTGCCAGCGCCTGTGGGACGACCTCGGGCTGACCGGCATCCGCCTCGAGCTGAACTCGCTCGGCCAGGCGGACGAGCGCGCGGCGCATCGCACGGAACTGATCGCCTATCTCGAACAGCACGTCGACCTTCTCGATGAGGAAGCAAAGCGCCGTCTCTATACGAACCCGCTGCGCGTGCTCGACACGAAGAATCCGGCGTTGCAGGAGATCGCGCAGAACGCGCCGAAGCTCGTCGATTTCCTCGGCGAAGAATCGCGCAAGCATTTCGACGGCGTGCAGCGTCTGCTCAAGGCAAACAACATTCCGTTCACGGTCAATCCGCGTCTCGTGCGCGGTCTCGATTATTACAACCTGACCGTGTTCGAATGGGTCACCGACAAGCTCGGCGCACAGGGCACTGTCGCGGGCGGCGGACGCTATGACCCGCTGATCGAGCAGCTCGGCGGCAAGCCGACGGCCGCATGCGGCTGGGCGATGGGCGTCGAGCGCATCCTCGAATTGCTGAAGGAAGAACAGCTCGTGCCGGAAGCCGATGGCACCGACGTCTACGTCGTGCATCAGGGCGAGCAGGCGGCGGAGCAGGCGTTCATCGTCGCCGAACGTCTGCGCGACACGGGCCTCGACGTGATTCTTCACTGCAGCCCGGACGGCGCGTCCGCGAGCTTCAAGTCGCAGATGAAGAAGGCCGATGCGAGCGGTGCGGCGTTTGCCGTGGTGCTCGGAGAAGACGAACTCGCGCAGGGCCTGATCGGCGTGAAGCCGTTGCGCCGCTCGGGCGCTGAGGGCGTCGACGGTCAAAAGAACGCGCAGGTCAACGTGCCGGCCGAAGACTTGACCGAATACCTAATCAATGCGATGGTTGCAACCGCCGATGATGACGCTGCCTAATTTTTAGGCAAAATTCCCGGCAGTTAGCCGCGCGCATCCGCCGGATCGCGCAGCGCCGGCATCGCGCGCGGCACTCGTTGCAAGTCATGAAACGCAGGAAGGATCAGCTGGACGATGAGCTATCACGACGAACAAGAATCGATTGAAAGCGTAAAAGCCTGGTGGGCCAAATGGGGTAACGCCGCGACCTGGATCGTGCTTGCGGTGCTCATCGTGGCCGCCGGCTACAACGGCTGGAACTTCTGGCAGCGCCGCCAGGCAGCCGAAGCCTCCGTGCTGTACGACCATCTGCAACAGGCCGTGAACGGACCCGACCAGGCGCTGGTCTCACGCATGGCGTCGGACATGGAGGACAAGTTCGGCGGCACGGCCTACGCGCAAATGAGCGCGCTCGCGGCGGCGAAATCGCTGTACGCGGCAGGCAATGCGGCCGGCGCGAAGACCCAGCTGCAATGGGTCATCGATCACGCGAAGGACGACGAGTACAAGCAGATCGCGAAGTTGCGCCTGGCGCTCGTGCTGCTCGACGAGAAGAACTACGACGCAGGCCTGAAGCTGCTCGCGGATTCCCCGCTCGACGCGTTCAAAGGCGTCATCGCGGATCGTCGCGGCGACTTGCTGGCGGCCCAGGGCAAGCGCGACGATGCGCGCGCGTCCTACAAGGTCGCGCTCGACACGCTGCCCGCGAACGACACGTCCGCGCGTCAGCTGGTCCAGTTCAAGCTCGATGCGCTGGGCGGCTAAGGTTCGCGCCGGTTCGTCCTCGAAGCATCGATCGCGTGTGCTGGCCGCCGCGTCCGAACGCCGCACGCGCGGCGCGGCGCGTACACCGATCAACCCGTTCAACTTTCCACATTGCGTCCACTGATGACTCTTTTGAAACGCTACGCCGTACCGCTCGCCTGCGCGATGACCGTCTTGTTGACCGCTTGTTCGTCGACCAAGGATGAACGCCGCGAACCGGTGCCGCTCGCGGACTTCAAGCCGGTGCTGACCGTCAACCAGGCGTGGAAGGCGAGCGTCGGGAAGGCGGGCCGCTATCTGTTCTCGCCGGTTGCAGTGGGCGACTACGTGTACGCGGCGGGCGCCAACGGTTCGGTCGCGAAGATCGATGCGAAGACCGGTCAGGACGTCTGGCGCGTGAAGCTGAAGGACGATCTGTCGGCGGGCGTGGGCAGCGACGGCAATCTGACGGCCGTGGGCGGCCTGAAAGGCCAGGTCGACGTGCTCGGTCCCGACGGCAAGCAACTGTGGACGGCCACGGCGCCGGGCGAAATCGTGTCGCCGCCGCTGGTCGGCAATGATCTCGTGATCGTGCGTACGATCGACGGCAAGGTGATCGCGTTCAATGCGCAAACCGGCGAGCAGAAGTGGGTGTTCCAGCTGCGCGCCGTGCCGCTCAACCTGCGCGTCGCGGCCGGCATGACCTTCGCGGGCAACCAGGCGGTGCTGGCGGGCTTCCCGGGCGGCACCTTCGCGGCCATCAACCTGCAAACGGGCGACGCCTACTGGCAGGCGCCCGTGTCTTATCCGAAGGGCGTGACTGAAGTCGAGCGCATCAACGACGTGACCGGCGCGCCGGGGCTGGTCGGTGCGCAGACGTGCGCGGTGACCTTCCAGGGCCGTATCGGCTGTTTCGATGCCAACTCGGGCCAGCCGGTTTGGGAGAAGAACTTCTCGAGCGACAGCGGCCTCGCGCAAAGCGAGCAGGTCGTCGCGGCGGGCGACGACTGGTCGGTGGTCAACGCCTTCCGCGCGTCGGACGGCTCGCCGCTGTGGAAGTCCGACGTGCTGAAGAACCGCAGCGTCAGCGTGCCGTACATCCTGGGCCGCGCGGTTGTGGTGGGCGATTACAAGGGCTTCGTGCACTTCCTGAACACGGAAAACGGCACGCTGATCGGCCGTGCGCCGACCGACGGCAGCGCGATCACCGCCGCGCCCGTGCTGGCCGGAGAAACGCTCGTGGTGCAGACGCACGACGGCGATATCTACGGTTTCCGACCGAGCAACTAAAGCTGTAACCGGCTGGAAGGAAACGCGACACTCCGTTCCGGCCAACATGCTGTACGCGCGTCGCTCAGGCGGCGCGGCAGGCCTGCCACGACGGGCCGCACGAGAAACAATCGGTGCGCCGTGCGCGCATCGCGATACAACCCGCACGCAAGAGCGGGACGACTGCAACGAGGCGCGCGCACCCGCCGCGCGTCCAGCAGCGACGGAGACAGCCTCACGAGAGGCGAAACCCGGCGAACCGGCAAATGAAGGCCGGAGTCCGGAACGGCCGGCGCCACGTGCGTGCGGCAAGCCGAAACCATGCTAATTTTCGACAGGCGCAGCCACTGCGCGGCGTAGCAACGCAGGGGCATCGAAGCACGCACGACAACTTTTGCCGCGCGTACCGTGTCCGCCTTGCGTTCAACCTTGAACAACATCAGATGAAACCCGTGATTGCCCTCGTCGGGCGCCCCAATGTGGGGAAATCGACTCTCTTCAACCGGCTCACGCGCTCGCGCGACGCGCTCGTCGCCGACCTGCCGGGCCTGACGCGCGACCGCCACTACGGCGAGGGCCGCGTGGGCGGCGAGCGCCCGTACCTCGTCGTCGATACCGGGGGCTTCGAGCCCGTCGCGAAGGACGGCATCCTGCACGAAATGGCGCGCCAGACGCGCCAGGCGGTCGAGGAAGCGGACATCGTCGTGTTCATCGTCGACGGGCGCAACGGGCTCGCGCCGCAGGACAAGGCGATCGCCGACTATCTGCGCAAGACCGGCCGGCCGCTCTTCCTGGTCGTGAACAAGGCCGAGGGCATGAAGTACTCGGCGGTCGCGGCCGACTTCTACGAACTCGGCCTGGGCGACCCGCGCGCGATTTCCGCCGCGCACGGCGACGGCGTGACCGAGATGATCAACGACGCGCTCGACATCGCCTATGCCGACCAGCCGGAAGAGACCGAGGCGGAGAAGGCGAAGCACGGCGTCAAGATTGCGATCGTCGGGCGTCCGAACGTCGGCAAATCGACGCTCGTGAACACGCTGATCGGCGAAGAGCGCGTCATCGCGTTCGACATGCCCGGCACGACGCGCGATTCGATCTACGTCGATTTCGAGCGCCAGGGCCGCAAGTACACGCTGATCGACACGGCGGGCCTGCGCCGTCGCGGCAAGGTGTTCGAAGCCATCGAGAAGTTCTCGGTCGTGAAGACCTTGCAGTCCATCTCGGATGCGAACGTCGTGATCCTGCTGCTCGATGCGCAGCAGGATATCTCCGAGCAGGACGCGCATATCGCGGGATTCGTGGTGGAGCAGGGCCGCGCGCTGGTGGTGGGCGTGAACAAGTGGGACGGGTTGGATTCACATGTGCGCGAGCGCACCAAGGCCGACCTTACGCGCAAGCTCAAGTTTCTGGACTTTGCTAAATTCCATTACGTTTCGGCGCTGGAGAAGACCGGCATCAGCGGGTTGCTGAAATCGGTCGACGAAGCCTATGCCGCGGCAATGGCAAAGCTGCCGACACCGAAGCTCACGCGCGCTCTCATCGACGCAGTTGAATTCCAGCAGCCGCGACGGCGCGGCCCGGTCCGTCCCAAGCTGCGCTATGCGCATCAGGGCGGACAGAATCCGCCGATCATCGTCGTGCACGGCAACGCGCTCGACGCGATCACGGATACCTATAAACGTTATCTGGAAGGACGCTTCCGGGAAACTTTCGGGCTGGTGGGCACTCCACTTCGCATAGAGTTTCGATCGAGTCGAAACCCTTACGCGGACAAGGAATGAGAGCCGCGTGAAAGTCCGGCGTTCCGGTGCCGGCGGGGAGGGTTCAAGGCAGCTGTTGGGGCGGCCGCGAATCCCGTTGAGAGGCCCGCTGCGCGGTGCGCTGCTGGCCTTTTGGCCGACTGGCGCCGAAACGTGAATCAGCGAAAATCAGCTATAGTGTAGCGATTGTCGGCGGATCTCTTTTTCTTCGTCCACAATACTTCCAACCTGCAAAAAAATATACGGAGTTTCCTATGAGCAACAAAGGGCAATTGTTACAAGACCCGTTTTTGAACGCATTGCGTAAAGAGCATGTCCCGGTTTCCATCTATCTGGTCAACGGCATCAAGCTCCAAGGCAACATCGAATCCTTCGACCAGTATGTCGTGTTGCTCCGAAATACGGTCACCCAGATGGTCTACAAGCACGCCATTTCCACGGTCGTGCCGGCCCGCCCGGTGAATTTCCACCCGGACGCCGAAACGTCCTAAACCATGTCGCGACCGGTGCGCATTGCCATTTGAATAGCCAATATTAAGCAACTCGCCGGTCGCTTCAAAAATTAAACATATCAATTTGATCAACGCAGCGCTTGTCGGCATCGACTTCGGCAAAATCGATTTCGAAGCCAGTCTTGAAGAACTCAGTCTGCTCGCACAAAGTGCGGGCGCTCATCCCGCCGTCACGCTCACCGGCCGCCGTTCGAGTCCCGATGCCAAGATGTTCATCGGCAGCGGCAAGGTCGAGGAACTGCGTCTGCAGTGCGAAGCGAACGACGTCGAACTCGTCATTTTTAATCACGCCCTCGCGCCCGCGCAGCAACGCAATCTGGAAGGTGCGTTGAATCGCCGCGTGGTGGACCGCACCAGCCTCATTCTCGACATCTTCGCGCAACGCGCCCGCAGCCATGAAGGCAAGCTGCAGGTCGAACTCGCGCAACTCCAGTATTTGTCCACGCGCCTGATTCGCGCCTGGACTCACCTCGAGCGCCAGAAAGGCGGTATCGGCCTGCGCGGCCCCGGCGAAACCCAGCTCGAAACCGACCGCCGCCTGATCGGCGAGCGCATCAAGGCGCTCAAGTCGCGGCTCGAGAAGCTGCGTCGCCAGCATGGCACGCAGCGTCGCCAGCGCGTGCGCAACCGGACCATGTCGGTGTCGCTCGTCGGCTATACCAACGCGGGCAAGTCCACGCTCTTCAACACGCTCACGAAGGCGCAGGCCTATGCCGCCGACCAGCTCTTCGCCACGCTCGACACCACGTCGCGCCGCGTGTATCTCGGCGAGGAAGCGGGGCACGTGGTCGTATCGGACACCGTCGGCTTCATCCGCGAATTGCCGCACCAGCTGGTCGCGGCCTTCCGCGCGACGCTCGAGGAAACCATTCATGCGGACTTGCTGCTGCATGTCGTCGATGCCTCGAGCGCGGTGCGGCTCGATCAGATCGATCAGGTCAACGAGGTGCTGCGGGGCATCGGCGCGGACGAAATCCGCCAGATTCTCGTCTTCAACAAGATCGACGCTGTGCCGGAGCTCGCGGCCCGCGGCGAGGCGGTCGAAAGGGACGAGTATGGTAATATTTCGCGCGTTTTCTTGAGTGCGCGCACGGGTCAGGGACTCGATGCACTGCGCGCCGCAATCGCGGAAATTGCCGCGGCGGAGATCGGGGAAACGGAAGCGAGCCTTCCCAGTGTGCTCGCGGAATTCCCGGACGCGCAGGAAGAATCCGAGGCGGAATCCGGTGCGGACTTCAAGGCGGTGTCTGAAGCCAAGTCCGCGGCCAAGTCCGCAGCAAAGTCCGAAGCAACGCAATCCACGCAGTCCGGGTCAAACGCCACACACGACACGAACGCGCAGCCCGGCGACCAGCGGCCTGCCGATCAACGTGACGACCACACGGTTCCTGAACACGGACAGTGATCCGCAGCGGAATGGAACCGGCCCGGAATCGACCCGGCTGTCTAATGGTGAATCACTGAGTGAACGACTACAACGAGCGGACTAACCGGCAAGCCAACCCTGCCGTCTTTTCGATCAACGATCCGCGCTGGGGGCGGGGCGATGGCAATGGCAATGGCGTGAAGAACGACACGAAGCGTCCGCAGGACGGCAAGCGTCCGAACGGCAAGGACGACGGTCCGCCCGACCTCGACGAAATGTGGCGCGACTTCAACCGGCGCCTGGCCGGCCTGTTCGGCCGCAAGCCCGGCAACGGAGGCGCGCCGCGCGAGAACGGCCGCGGCGGCAAGATCGGGCTGGGCATCGTCATCGGCGTGCTGATCGCCATCTATCTCGGTAGCGGCGTGTTCGTCGTGCAGGACGGTCATGTCGGTGTCGTGTCGCAGTTCGGCCAGTATCGCCAGACGGTTCAGCAGGGCATTCACTGGCGCCTGCCGTATCCGTTCCAGTCGAACGAAATCGTCGATACCTCGCAGATCCGCTCGGTCGAAGTGGGCCGCGGCACCGCGCTGTCGCAGGGCAACGTGCGCGATGCCTCGCTGCTGACCCGCGACGCGGACATCGTCGACGTGCGCTTTGCCGTGCAATATCAGATCCGTTCGGCCACTGACTTTCTCTATCGCAATCTCGATCCCGACCAGAGCGTCGTGCAGGCCGCGCAGGCGGCCATTCGCGAGATCGCCGGCGGCCTCAGCACCGACGACATGCTCTACAAGGATCGCGAGGCCTTGCGCACGCGTCTGATGGACGCCATCCAGCGTTCGCTCGACGCCTACCGCACCGGTCTCCAGGTCACCGGCGTCGCGGTGCAGAGCGTGCAGGTGCCGCAGCAGGTGCAGTCGGCGTTCGAGGAAGCGTCGCGGGTGCGCCAGGACAACGAACGCGCGCGCGACACCGCGCAAGCCTACGCCGATCAACTCCTGCCACGCGCGAAAGCCGACGCGGCAAAGATGGTCGACGAAGCCACCGCCTACAGCAATCGCGAAGTCACGCAGGCCCAGGGCGACGCCGAGCGCTTCAAGGAGGTCTACGCCGAATATTCGAAGGCGCCCGCGGTCATCCGCCAACGCATGTACCTGGACACAATGCAGCAGATCTATTCGCGCACCACGAAGGTTTTCGTAGACAGCAAGGCAGGCAACAACGTGGTGTATCTGCCGCTCGACAAGCTGGTTGAAGCGAATCGTCAGCAGGCCAAGGACGCGGCCGATGGCGCCAGCGCGCCGGTTGCGCCGGCTGCCGTCGACGGACAGCAAGCCCGCGCGCAGAGCGCGGCGCCCGCATCGGCGCCGGCCGCCGCCGCGCCCGCCAGCGCGGCCAGCGCTGCGAGTGCGGCCAGCGGCGCAAGCGCGAGCGACCCGCTGCGTTCGCGCGATGCGTTCCGCTCGCGCAGCCGTTCCGAAGACCTGCAGTAAGGAGCGCACACATGAACCGAATCATTGCGCTCGTGGTCGCGGTCGTCATCGTGCTGTTCATCGGCTCGTCGATGATTTTTACCGTCGACGAACGACATGCCGGCGTCGTCGCCGCACATGGCGAAGGCAATCCGCGCGTCGCGGGGCCGGGCCTGCACTTCAAGCTGCCGCCGCCGTTCCAGACGCTCACGCTGATCGACACGCGCACGCTCACCATCGACGAATCCGGTGCGGACCGTTTCACGACCGCCGACAAGAACGAAGTGATGGTGAACACGGTGATCAAGTACCGTGTCGCCGATCCGCTGAAGCTGTTCGAAAGCAACGAGAAGAACACGCAGACGGCGCAGGAGCGCATCACCGCGCTGGCGCGCACGGCGCTCGCGAGCGGCTTCGCCAAGCGCTCGCTCACCGACGCGCTGGGCAACCAGCAAACCCTGGCCAGCGACGCGCAGAAGAGCGTGGAAGCCGCGGCCGCGGCCTTCGGCGTGCAACTCGTGGATCTGCAGATGACGCGCATCGACTTCCCGTCGACGGTGGCGGATTCGGTCTACAAGCGCATGATCGCGGCGCGCCAGCAGGCGGCGGCGAACGAGCGCGCGAAGGGCACGGCGGATGCTGACAAGATCAAGGCGGACGCGGAGCGCGAACAGCAGCAGATTCTCGCCGATGCCTATAGCCAGGCGCAGTCGATCAAGGGCGAAGGAGACAGCAAGGCGGCGGGCATCGCGGCCGACGCCTATGGGCGCGATCCGCAGTTCTACCAGTTCTATCAGAGCCTCGAAGCGTACAAGAAGACGTTCAAGCCGGGCGACGTGATGATCGTCGACCCAAGCAGCGACTTCTTCCGCTTCATGAAGAGCCCGACCGGCGGCCTCCCGGATACGTCCGCGCCCGCCACGGCGAAGCGCTGATCCTGCCGCGCGGCGCGACCGCTTACCCGCGGTCGCGCTGCATCTTCGATTTCCTGGACATGGCCGAGACGTTACTGCTCGCTGTTGCGCTGATGCTCATCATCGAAGGCATGTTTCCCTTCGTGTTTCCGACCGCCTGGCGCGACACGTTTCGTCGCATCGCGGAGCGGCCGGTGAACCACATCCGCATCGGCGGGCTGATCGCGATGGTGCTCGGGCTCATCCTGCTGCTGATCGCGACGTGAAGCGCGCGGCGCCACGCCGACTTTTGACCTGTCTTGTTCTTGATCCTCCGTCCCTGACCGTTGTCGTCCGCAAGCCCGCGCACTGAGCGCGACAGCTTGCGTCCCGTAGGAAACGTATCGATGTCCACCTGGTTGCTTCCCGAGAATATTGCCGACGTCCTGCCGTCGGAAGCCCGCAAGATCGAAGAGCTGCGTCGCCGCCTGCTCGACCGGTTCCGCTCGTACGGTTACGAGCTCGTCATGCCGCCGATGCTCGAATACATCGAATCGCTGCTGACGAGCGGCGGCAGCGACCTGAATCTGCGCACCTTCAAACTCGTCGATCAATTGTCCGGGCGCACGCTCGGCCTGCGCGCGGACATCACGCCGCAGGTGTCGCGCATCGACGCGCACTTGCTGAACCGGCAGGGCGTCACGCGTCTCTGCTATGCGGGCGTCGTGCTGCACACGCGTCCGCGCGGCCTGCACGCGACCCGCGAGCAGATTCAGATCGGCGCGGAAATCTACGGCCACGCCGGACTGGAAGCGGATCTCGAAATCCAGCAGCTGATGCTCGATTCGCTGCATCTCGCGGGACTGCGCAAGGTGCGGCTGGACCTGTGCCACGCGGGCGTGCTGGCGGCGCTGCTGGAATTGGAGCCGGCCGCGGCGTCCCTCGGCGAGGCGCTCTATGACGCGCTGGCCACCAAGGACGTGCCGCGCCTGAACGAACTCACCGCGCATCTCAGCCCGGTGCCGCGCGACGCGCTGCGGGCGCTGCCGTCGCTGTACGGCGATGCATCGGTACTGCAGATCGCGCGCGGCCGCCTGCCGAACCTGCCGGTGATCTCGCGCGCCCTCGACGACCTCGCGTTCCTCGCGAGCCAGGTGGAAGGTGCGGAACTGATGATCGATCTCGCGGACCTGCGCGGCTACGCGTACCACAGCGGCGTGATGTTCTCGGCGTATGTGGATGGCGTGCCGAACGCGGTTGCGCGCGGCGGCCGCTACGACGACGTCGGTCTGGCGTACGGCCGTGCGCGGCCCGCGACGGGTTTCTCGCTCGACCTGCGGGAAGTCGCGCGCATTTCGCCCGTCGATGCACGCGGCAGTGCGATCCTGGCGCCGTGGAAGCACGACGAACCGCTGCGCGTGGCCATTGCTGCGCTGCGCGACGCGGGCGAGGTAGTGATCCAGGCGCTGCCCGGCCATGAACACGATCTGGACGAATTCGCCTTCGACCGCGTGCTGATCGAGCGCGACGGCGCGTGGACGGTGGAAGCGCGGTCCTGAACGCTTGCCCGGAACCTGCGATGAATATAATCGCTTGATCGGCAAGGGTTTTTGGTAGCACATTCCAATGGCGCGTGCGTGAAGGAATCGCGAATCGCATCCCGAAAAACTCGGAACCTTTCGCGAACATAGGTAAAATGCGTTTTTAACCAGCTAACGAATCAACATGTCTGCCAGTGCAGTGAATGTGAACCCGGGGCGCAACGTCGTCGTGGTGGGCACCCAGTGGGGTGATGAGGGCAAGGGCAAGATCGTCGACTGGCTGACGGACCACGCCCACGGCGTCGTCCGTTTCCAGGGCGGTCATAACGCCGGCCACACGCTCATCATCGGCGGCAAGAAGACCATCTTGCGCCTCATTCCTTCGGGCATCATGCGCGCGGGCACGGCCTGCTACATCGGCAATGGCGTCGTGTTGTCGCCGGAAGCGCTGTTCAAGGAAATCGACGAACTGGAAGCCGCCGGCATCGACGTGTCGAAGCGTCTGTTCATTTCCGAAGCCGCCACGCTCGTTCTTCCGTATCACGTCGCTATCGACCAGGCGCGCGAAGCCAAGCGCGGCGCCGGCAAGATCGGCACGACCGGTCGCGGCATCGGCCCGGCGTACGAAGACAAGGTCGCGCGCCGCGGTTTGCGCGTGCAAGACCTGTTCGACCGCACCGTGTTCGAAGAACGCCTGCGCGAAGCGCTCGACTTTCACAACTTCGTGCTGACGCAGTATCTCGGCGCGAAGGCCGTCGACTTCCAGGAAACCCTCGAGACCATGCTCGGCTACGCCGACCGTCTCGCGCCGATGGTCACCGACGTCTCCCGCCGTCTCTACGACGAGAACCACGCCGGCCGCAACCTGTTGTTCGAAGGCGCGCAAGGCACGCTGCTCGACATCGACCACGGCACCTATCCGTATGTCACGTCGAGCAACTGCGTCGCGGGTGCGGCCACGGCGGGCGCGGGCATCGGTCCGCAACGCCTGAACTACATCCTGGGCATTACGAAGGCGTATTGCACGCGCGTCGGTTCGGGCCCGTTCCCGAGCGAACTGTACGACGCCGACAACGCCGCGCGTCAGGAACAGGTCGGCCTGACGCTCGCCACCGTCGGCAAGGAATTCGGCTCCGTCACGGGCCGTCCGCGCCGCACCGGCTGGCTGGACGCGGCAGCACTGCGCCGTTCCATCCAGATCAACGGCATCTCGGGCCTGTGCATCACCAAGCTCGACGTGCTGGACGGTCTCGATGAAGTGAAGCTCTGCACGGGCTATATGCTCGACGGCAAGCAGGTCGACATCCTGCCGCGCGGCGCTTCGGAAGTGGCGCGCTGCGAGCCGGTGTACGAAAGCTTCGGCGGCTGGAAGGAAAGCACCGTCGGCATCACGCAATGGGACAGCCTGCCGGACAACGCACGCCAGTACCTGACGCGTGTGCAGGAAGTGGCGGGCGTGCCGATCGACATGGTGTCGACCGGTCCGGACCGCGACGAAACCATCCTGCTGCGTCACCCGTTCAAGGTCTGAGCTGTACGCGAGCCCGGGTTGCCTGAACGGACGCTGTAAAGAATGTGGCCGCCTCTGCGGCCACATTTCGCATATAACACTTGAATTTGAAGAGCCTCACCATGATCGCGATGACGGATCCGCGCAACGACGACAAGAACCTCTGGGTCGGCTGGGACGAATACCACCGGCTGATCGAACTGCTTGCGCTCAAGGTGCACGAGTCGGGCTGGAAGTTCGACAAGATCCTGTGCCTCGCGCGCGGCGGCTTGCGCGTCGGCGACCAGCTCTCGCGCATCTATGACCTGCCGCTCGCCATTCTCGCGACGAGTTCGTACCGCGAGGCCGCCGGCACCGAGCAGGGCGCGCTCGACATCGCACAGTACATCACGATGACGCGCGGCGACCTCTCCGGCAACGTGCTGCTGGTCGACGACCTGGTGGACTCGGGCGTCACGCTGGCGCGCGTGCAGGAGCATCTGAAGGAGCGCTATCCGGACATCACGGCGGTGCGCTCGGCGGTGCTCTGGTACAAGGCATGCTCGAAGGTGAAGCCCGACTATCACGTGCAGTTTCTCGAGACGAACCCGTGGATTCATCAACCGTTCGAGGAATGGGACACGGTGCGTCCGCACAACCTGGGCGCGTGGATCAAGCGCGGCCTGCAGAACGGGCGCGGATGATCTCCGGCGCGTCGATTGTCGCGCATGCATGAAACAACGCCGTTCGCCGGTCTCGATGCCCGATGCAACGGCGTTTTGCCGTGCGCGGCGGACGCGCAGGCGTCGCGAAAGGTAACGCGTGCCCGCGCCAACGCGCACGGGGCACGATGCTAAACTCTCACTCGCGTCTGCGACGGCGCGATCGCAGCGCTCAAGGAAGGTGCTCCGGCGTGCCGCGTTCGATAGAATGGCGTTCGTTTTTTCCGCTCTGGACGGATATCCCGCTTTTATGACCACGACGACTCACGCGCACGAGCATAAACAGTCATTGCCCTCGCTGACGGTCGCGGCCATTGGCATCGTCTTCGGCGACATCGGCACGAGTCCGCTGTATTCCCTGAAAGAAGCGTTCAGCCCGTCACACGGCATCGGCTTGTCCGAGGCGTCCATTCTCGGTGTCATCTCTCTGCTGTTCTGGGCCATCATCATGGTGGTGGCCGTCAAATACGTGCTGTTTGTCATGCGCGCCGACAACAACGGCGAAGGCGGCGTGTTCGCCATGACCACGCTCGCGCTGCGCAGCGTGAAGGACTCCGGCAAGATATCGGGCGTGCTGATGATGCTCGGCATCTTCGGCGCGTGCATGTTCTATGGCGACGCCGTCATCACGCCGGCCATGTCGGTGATCTCCGCGGTCGAAGGCCTCGAGATCGCCGCACCCAAGCTGACGCCGTACGTGCTGCCCATCACCATCGTCATCCTGATCGCGCTGTTCTGGATCCAGCGGCATGGCACGGCGGTGGTCGGCAGGTTGTTCGGCCCGATCATGCTCGTGTGGTTCGTCACGCTCGCCGTGCTCGGCGCGGCGCACATCGTGAAGGAACCGCGCATCATCGCCGCGCTGAATCCCTATTACGCCTTCTCCTTCATGGCGCAGCACGTGCTGCAGGCGTACATCGTCCTGGGTTCGGTCGTGCTTGTGCTGACCGGCGCGGAAGCGCTCTATGCGGACATGGGCCACTTCGGCGTGAAGCCGATCCGCTGCGGCTGGTACACGCTCGTGATGCCGTCGCTGCTGCTCAACTACTTCGGCCAGGGTGCGTTGCTGATGCACGACCCGAAGGCCATCGAAAGCCCGTTCTTCCTGCTCGCGCCTGACTGGGCGTTGCTGCCGCTCGTGATCCTTTCCACGGTCGCCACCGTGATCGCGTCGCAGGCGGTCATCTCGGGCGCGTATTCGCTGACGAGCCAGGCCATCCAGCTGGGCTACGTGCCGCGCATGAAGATCCTGCATACGTCCGAACTGGCGATCGGGCAGATCTATATCCCGCTCGTGAACTGGATGCTGCTGTTCATCATCCTGTGCATCGTGGTCGGCTTCAAGAGCTCGGAGAATCTGGCGGCGGCCTACGGTCTCGCCGTCACCGCGACCATGCTGACCACGACTATCCTCGTGTCGGTCGTGATGGTCAACCTGTGGGGCTGGAGCCGCTGGCTCGTCGGCGCGATGATCGCGGTGTTTCTTGCCATCGACATCGGTTTCTTCGGCGCGAGCCTGTTGAAGATCGAGCAGGGCGGCTGGCTGCCACTGTGCATCGGCGGAGCGCTGTTCTTCCTGTTGATGACCTGGTACAAGGGCCGCATGATCGTCAAGGACCGCACGGCCGCCGACGGTATCCCGCTGATGCCCTTCCTGCAAGGATTGCTCGCGCATCCGCCGCATCGCGTGTCGGGCACGGCCATCTATCTCACCGGCAGCGACTCGCTCGTCCCTGTAAGCCTGCTGCACAATCTGAAGCACAACAAGGTGCTGCACGAGCGCACGCTGTTCATGAATTTCCAGACGCGCGACATCCCCTATGTGGACGACGCGCACCGGCTTGAAGTGAAGGACATCGGCGGCGGATTGTTTCTCGTGAAAGCGGCCTACGGTTTCAACGAGACGCCCGACGTGAAAGCCGTGCTCGAGCAGATCACGCGCACGCACGCGATGATCTTCGAACTGATGGACACGTCGTTCTTCATGGCGCGTGAAACCGTGGTGCCGACGGAACTGCCGGGCATGTCGGTGTGGCGCGAGCGGGTGTTCGCGTGGATGCATCAGAACGCCGCGAAGCCTACTGATTTCTTCAGCATTCCGGCGAACCGCGTGGTGGAACTGGGGACGAAGATCGAGATTTGACGCAGATTTTTTCGCGTAAGAAAGCAAAAACCCCACGTGCGAACGTGGGGTTTTTGTTTGGCGCCGCAGACTTCAGCGCTTCAGCTTCGCGAACGCCGCGGCCATGGCGCCCGACGCTTCCGGCTCGCGACGCTGTTGCGGACGCTGACCCGAACGTCGGTCCTGACGATCCTGTCCGCCGCGCGACTGCGCGTTGGCGCCGCCGCCGGCCGATGCGGACGCGAAGTCGTCGTCGAGACGCATGGTCAGTGCAATGCGCTGGCGCTTCACATCCGTCTCCAGCACCTTCACCTTGACCACCTGACCGGCCTTCACGACTTCGTGTGGGTCCTTGATGAACTTGGTGGACATCGACGATACGTGCACGAGGCCATCCTGATGCACGCCGATATCGACGAACGCGCCGAACGCCGCCACGTTCGTCACGACGCCTTCGAGGATCATGCCCGGCACGAGATCGGAGATTTTCTCGACGCCTTCCTTGAAGGTCGCCGTCTTGAACTCGGGGCGCGGATCGCGGCCGGGCTTCTCGAGTTCCGCGAGAATGTCGCGCACGGTGGGCAGGCCGAAGCGCTCGTCGACGAACTCCGCCGGCGACAAGCCCGTCAAGGCCTCGCGCTTGCCGAGCACGTCGCCCAGTTGCTTCTTGATCTTCGCGAGCATGCGTTCGACGACCGGATACGCTTCCGGGTGCACCGACGACCGGTCCAGCGGGTTCTCGCCGTTGTTGATGCGCAGGAAGCCCGCGGCCTGTTCGAAGGTCTTGTCGCCGAGGCGCGGCACCTTCTTCAGATGCTCGCGCGAAGGGAACGGTCCGTTGGCGTCGCGAAACTCGACGATATTGCGCGCGAGCGTCGCATTGAGTCCCGACACGCGGGCGAGCAGGGCGATGGAGGCCGTGTTCGCATCCACGCCGACAGCGTTCACGCAGTCTTCAACGACGGCATCGAGCGAGCGGGCGAGTTCACGCTGATTGACGTCATGCTGATACTGGCCGACGCCGATCGCTTTCGGCTCGATCTTGACGAGTTCCGCGAGCGGATCCTGCAGACGGCGCGCGATGGACACGGCGCCGCGCAACGAGACGTCGAGTTCCGGGAATTCCTTCGCCGCGAGTTCCGACGCCGAATACACCGACGCGCCCGCTTCCGACACCACGATCTTCTGCAACTTGAATTCCGGATGCTTCGCGATCAGTTCGCTCGCGAGCTTGTCGGTTTCGCGTGAGGCCGTGCCGTTGCCGATCGACACCAGTTCGGCCTGCGTCGCCTGCGCGATGCGGGCGAGCTTCGCGAGCGAGCCGTCCCAGTCGCGGCGCGGCTCGTGCGGATAGATGGTGTCGGTTGCGAGCAGCTTGCCGGTGCGATCCACGACCGCCACCTTCACGCCGGTGCGCAGGCCCGGATCGAGACCGATCACGGCCTTCGGGCCGGCGGGCGCGGCCAGCAAGAGATCCTTCAGGTTGCGCGCGAACACGCGGATGGCTTCGTGCTCGGCCTGCTCGCGCAGTTGCGTGAGCAGCTCGGTTTCAATGTGCGGCTGCACCTTCACGCGCCAGCACCAGCGGCAGACGTCGGAGAGCCATTTGTCGGCGGCGCGGCCACGGTTGGCAATACCAACCTGCTGCGCGATCATCGCCTCGCAAGGATGCGGAACCTGCGCGTCGAGCTCTTCGCCGAGGCCGAGCTTGACGCTCAGCACGCCCGCATTGCGGCCGCGAAACAGCGCGAGCGCGCGGTGCGACGGCACGGTGCGGACCGTCTCGCTGTAGTCGTAGTAGTCGCGGAACTTCTCGCCTTCCTCATTCTGCTTGCCATCGACCACGCTCGACATCACGAGCCCCTGGCTGAACAGATGGTCGCGCAGCTTGCCGAGCACCCCGGCCGTCTCGCCGAACTGTTCCGACAGGATGTCGCGTGCGCCGTCGAGCGCGGCCTTCGTGTCGGCGACGCCTTTTTCCGCATCGACGAACTTCGCGGCTTCGGCTTGCGGGTCGAGCGTCGGGTCGGCGAGCAGGGCCTGCGCGAGCGGTTCGAGACCGGCTTCGCGGGCAATCTGCGCGCGCGTGCGGCGCTTGGGCTTGTAGGGCAGGTAAAGATCTTCGAGCACCTGCTTGCTGTCCGCGCCTTCGATGGCGCCGCGCAGTTCGTCGCTGAGCTTGCCTTGCTCGTCGATGCTCGACAGGATCGTGGCGCGGCGCTCTTCGAGTTCGCGCAGGTAGATCAGGCGTTCTTCGAGCGTGCGCAGGTGCGTATCGTCGAGATTGCCGGTGACTTCCTTGCGATACCGGGCGATGAACGGGACAGTCGAGCCTTCGTCGAGAAGCTGCACGGCAGCGGCGACCTGGCGCGGCTGCACGGCGAGTTCGGAGGCGATGCGCTGTACGATCTTGAGTGCTACGGTTTCCGTCATGTGTCTGCGCTGTTCTCAGGCTCGCCGGCAGGCATCGCGCCGCACGCACGGGCCCGCTGTGAGCGAGGCGCGGCGGGCGCGTGACCGCGTGACGAGCCGGTTCGGACCGGGTTGCTGGAGCGGGGCATTTTGCCATAAATGGCGGAGCCCTCCGGCGTGCGGTGATAGAATTTGGGCATCGCCCAAGCCGCTTTGCACCTGATTCCTGATCACGTTGCCGTTCATTCCTTTGCCCACATTCCGCTTTTTCCGCGCCGCCCGTCCTGGCCCGGCTGCAGGCCACGCCGGCGCAGTTGAATGCGCACGCGTTGCGTCGGTCAAGTTCGTCAAGTTTTTCGCCGCAGCCGCGCTGTTCGCCGCCTTCGTGCCGAATCATGCAGATGCGCAGACTCCGAAGCCCATCTCTGCCGACAGCGCGGTCAGCACCCGTCCGCTCGACGACGCATCCTCCGGTGTCACACAAGATCCCGACGCCGCGCTCAGGGCCCAGTTCACGCAACGGCAGCAGGCGTTGAACAAGCGGACCGAGGCCAACGACTATCGCTATGGCGTGAAGCGGCACGACTGCTACAGCAATTTCTTCGTCAACCATTGTCTCGACAACGCGCGCAACGAAATGCGCGAGGCGCGCCAGCAAATCCGTCAGGACCAGCTCGCGCTCGACGACGAACAGCGCGCCGATCGCGCCCGTCAGCGCGACCAGCAGACGGCGATCAAGCAGGCGCAATACGACGCACAAGCGCCGCAGCGCGCGGCCAATGAACGAACGAGCCAGCAGTCGTTCGACGAGAAGCAGCGCCAGAACGCGCTGGCTGCGGCCCAGCGCCAGGCCGAGGCGCCGCAGCGCGCGGCCAACCAGGCGGCGTACGATCGCAAGCAGGCAGACTACCAGAAGCAACTTGACGATGCGCGCGCACGCGGCGTGCAGGACGCGCAGGACCGGGATCTGAAGGCGCAGCGATACGAGCAGAAGCAGCAGGAAGCCGCGCAGCATCGCGCCGAAGTCGAGGCGCGTCAGAAGGAAGCCGCGAGGAAGCAGCAGGAGAAGGCGCAGCAGGCCGCCGAAGAACAGCAGCGCCAGCAGCAACAGCAACAAGGGCAACAGCAACAGCCTGGCAAGTAGCGCGTTTGCGTTCGTGTCCGCGCTCCGGGCACGCACGTAGTGGATGAAAAAGCGGATGAACGAGCGGATGAAAGGAGGCGAGCATGCAGCAGCGCTTGAACGCACCCCGACAACCCACCACGGATGCCGCATTGCTGCGCGATCGCATCGCGCAGTTGCAGGAAGAGCATCACAGCCTGGACATCCTGATCGACAAGATGTCGGGCATCGAAGACCTCGAGTTGAGACGCTTGAAGAAGCGCAAGCTCAAGGTGAAAGACACCATACTCCTGCTGCAATTGCAGCTGGACCCGGACGCGCACTGACGCCGCGCGCCGCCGGCGGCGCATGCACATGCATGCCGGCGGCGGCGCCTCCCGCATCCGCCGCCGGTACCCCTGCAGGATTGAGCACGCCTTGAACGCACCCACACCCTCTCGCGACGACGTCCCCGCGCCGCACGCGCTCACCGACAAGCGCGCCGCCGAACTCGACGCCATCTTCGCAGCGCAGGGATTGCTGGCGCGCGCCATCGACGGTTATCGGCCGCGCGCCTCGCAGATCGAAATGGCGCGCTCGGTTGCGTCCGCCATGGAGGCCTCCGGCCGCGCGATGCCCGAACCCGCGATGTTCGAGGCGCAGCGCCGCCCCGCGCGCAAGCTCGGACCGTCGGACAAGCCGCATGATCCTGCCGCGCCGCCGGTGGAAGACCTTGGCATCGCCACGGCGAAGACGGCCATCGACGGCGGCGAGAACACGCTGATCGTCGAGGCCGGGACGGGCACGGGCAAGACCTATGCGTATCTCGTGCCGGCCATGCTGTGGGGCGGCAAGGTGATCGTCTCGACCGGCACGAAGCATTTGCAGGATCAGCTGTTCCAGCGCGACATCCCCACCGTGCGCGATGCGCTGGCGGTGCCGGTATCGGTGGCGATGCTGAAGGGCCGCGCGAACTACCTGTGCCATTACTATCTCGAACGCACGGCCGACAACGGCCGTCTGCCGACGCGCCAGGACACATCGCATCTGCAGGAGATCGTGCGCTTCGCGAAAATCACGCGCACCGGCGACAAGGCCGAACTCGCGAGCGTGCCGGAGAATTCGCCGGTCTGGCCGATGGTCACCTCCACGCGCGACAACTGTCTCGGCCAGGACTGTCCGCACTACAAGGAATGCTTCGTCATGCAGGCGCGCAAGGAAGCGCAGCAGGCGGACATCGTCGTGGTGAATCACCATCTGTTCTTCGCGGACGTGATGCTGCGCGACACCGGCATGGCCGAACTCTTGCCGATGGCCAACACGATCATCTTCGACGAGGCGCATCAGTTGCCGGAAACGGCCACGCTGTTTTTCGGCGACACGCTGTCAACCACGCAGTTGCTGGAGCTGGCCCGCGATACGGTCGCCGAAGGTCTTTCGCATGCACGCGATGCCACCGACTGGACCAAGCTCGGCGCCGCGCTCGAACGCGCCACGCGCGATCTGCGGCTGGTGTTCAAGGAAGATTCGGTGCGCCTGTCGCTGGGTCAGTTGCCCGACGGCCATCCGCTCTTCGAAGCGCTCGACACGCTCGAGACGCATCTCGCGGCGCTGGCGGCGGCGTTGTCGTCGCACGCGGAGCGCGCCGAATCGCTTCAGGCGCTGGTGCGCCGCGCGCGCGAGTTGCAGGACCTGCTGGCCGGCTGGACCACGCCGCCGACGTCGCTCGAACGCGCGGTCGTCGCGGACGAACAGACCGCCGCCGAAGCTGCGAAGGAAGAGCCGAACGAGATGGTGCGCTGGATCGAAGTGTTCTCGCACACGGTGCAGTTGCACGAGACGCCGTTGTCGGTCGCGCCGATCTTCGCCAAGCAGCGCGCGGGCGTGCCGCGCGCGTGGATCTTCACGTCGGCCACGCTGTCGGTGCGCGGCGACTTCACGCATTACGCAGCGCAGATGGGCCTCAACTCGCGCCGCTCGATGACCCTGCCAAGCCCGTTCGACTATCCGTCGCAAGGGCTGTTGTACGTGCCGCGCAATCTGCCGCAACCGTCCTCGCCGCAGTTCACCGATGCCGTGTTCGACGCCGCGCTGCCGGTGATCGAGGCGGCGGGCGGGGGCGCGTTCGTGCTGTGTACGACGCTGCGCGCGGTCGACCGCATCGCCACGCGGCTGCGTGAGGTGATCGAGCGCCGGGGCTGGGACAATCCGCTGCTTGTGCAGGGCGATGCCAGCCGGACCGAGTTGCTCGACCGCTTCCGCGCGTACGGCAATGCCATCCTGGTAGGCAGCCAGAGCTTCTGGGAAGGCGTGGACGTGCGGGGCGATGCGCTGTCGCTGGTGGTCATCGACAAGCTGCCGTTCGCGCCGCCCGATGATCCCGTGCTCGCGGCCCGTCTGGATGCGCTATCGAAGAAGGGTTTGAGTCCGTTCGCGGTGCATCAGCTGCCGCAGGCGGTCATCACGCTCAAGCAGGGCGCGGGGCGGTTGATTCGCGCGGAGACGGACCGCGGCGTGCTGATGATCTGCGACACGCGTCTCGTCGAGAAACCGTACGGCCGGCGCATCTGGCAAAGCCTGCCGCCTTTCAAGCGCACGCGGGAGCTGGACGTGGTGCGTGAGTTCTTCAGCGATGCGGCGAAGTGGAAGACGGAACTCGCCGAATAGCGGCCGAGCTTCCGATGCTTCTTTCATGTAACGCTATTTCATCGGCAAGCGTTCGCATTCTCGAGGAAAACGCACGAGTTTCGCGCCATCGAGGCGTTAGTCGAAGACTTCAGGTCTCTGCAAGCCTCGAATGAAGCGGGCCTGCAATCGCTGGCGTTTAACGAACTGATCCGCAAGTACGCGGCATGCCTGCTGGAGCGCCTGGTACGGGAAGTGATCCAGCTGGATGACGCTGACCTGTATTGCTGTCAGTTGCTCGCCATAGAGGTGGAGATCCGGCAATTCAAGTCCGGGCAATTTCGTTCGATGAGCGGGTCGCGAAAATCACCTCGCAGCAAGGCCCGCTCGATCACACGCAACTCCTTCAAAAAATAGCGGCAAGCGTCAAGGATCCCGGAGAGATGGGTCGCATCGTGATGCAGGCCCAGAAGTCCTCCCTCGGTCTGCTGGAAACCTTGGACGACTTGCTCTTCAAGCTGGGAACCTTTTCGACTGGGCGTATTCCCGCTTGGACGTCGTCGATCGAAGCGTCCCGTTACGCGATGAATGAGATGATCACGTACAGATTCCGTCGAAGAACGGAGCTTATCAGGAGATCCTCGCGCGAGAAAATGGTGCGCCCTGGGACTTCGAGTCGGCTGGCGAAAACCAGCCCTGAGCGCTACACCGATTTCGTCAAGCGATATGACGTCTGGACCCGGTCGCCCAGCGGCAGGCTCATGTGGAATTTCGTGACGTAGCTGCGATCCGACAGTCGCTACGTACCGTCAGCGACGGATGATCACGCGCGCATGAAACAATGCGATGCCTCGCGGCAAACGGGAACCTCTCCCGGGTGCTCGCGAGTGTTGCTGATCGCTTCGCTTTCAGCGGCGCTTACCAGATCTGATACCACGGCTTCTCGTCCGTTCCCGGGCGACGCTTGCCGGTCACATAGGGGCTGTCCGGGAAGGTGGCGGCGAGCACGCGCTTGGTGTCGTCAGCGAGTTGCGGCTGATCGAGCTTGCCGTACGACAGCATCATGATGTGCAGCGCATCTTCGGTGGCCGGCGCATTCTTGTACTCGCGAATGGCAAGCTGCGCGCGGTTGATGGCCGCGACATACGCGCCGCGCCGATAGTAATAGTCCGCCGCATGCACCTCGTGCGACGCCAGCGCATTGACGATGTAGCGCATGCGTTGCGCGGCGTCCGGCGCGTACTTGCTTTGCGGATATTTGTCGACGACCACCTTGAACGCGTCATAGGACTCGCGCAGCGACTTCGGGTCGCGCTCGCTCATGTCCTGACCCGAGAAGCGGCCGAACAGGCCCAGGTCGTCGTTGAAGTGGATCATGCCCTTCAGGTAGTAGGCATAGGAAATATCGGGATGATCCGGGTGCAGCTTGATGAAGCGGTCGATGGCCTGGTCGGCGTTGGCGGTTTCGCCGTCCTTCCAGTTGCAGTACGCGACGTTGATCTGCGCCTGCTGCGCGAAGTGGCCGAACGGATCACGGCCTTCGAGCGCCTCGAAGTACTTCGCGCACTTGCCCCAGTCGCTGCCGGAGAGCGCGTCCTGAGCCTCCGTATATAATTTGTTGTTGTTCCACAGCGCGGTTTCGTCGGTCTTCTCCGGCAAGCCGTGACAGGCTGCGACGATCGCGACGCTGGCGGCCAGCGCAAGATACTTGATCGTTTGACGCATCGAATGATGAATGGTGTTGAAGGCTCGCATCAGTGCTTGGTGTTCCTGGCTGATTCCTGCTGTGTCCAGCTGTGTGTCCGGCGCCGCCGCTCGCGCAATGTCTCGCGGCTTTCGCGTGGTTCCTAACGCGCGTTTTTAAAGCGCGGTTTTCTACGGCAAGTCCTGCCGAATCTCTTTCAAATGACCCGCTCAAGTACCCGTCGTACCAAAGACCGACTCAAAGATTATAGCCCAAGCGCCACCGGCGACGACGCAGCGCCGTCCGATGCAAACCCTGACGCACCCCGCGCGACAGGCGTGACAGGCGCGAGCGCGGCCGAGGCGCCATTGGCGCAGCGGGGCGCGGGAGAAGAACCGCCGCGCGTCGCCCAGGTGCCCGACGCACTCGCCGGCGACCGGCTCGACAAGGTGCTCGCGAAACTCTTTCCGGAGTTCTCGCGCAGCCGGCTGCAGGGGTGGATCGAAGAGGGGCGCGTGCAGGTCGACGGCGCCGGTGCGAAAGTGCGCCAGCCGGTGCCGCTTGGCGCCACCATCACGCTCGTGCCGGACCTGCTGCCCGAACAGCTCGCGTTCACGCCCGAACCGGTGCCGCTGGAGGTCGTCTACGAGGACGAGTCGCTCGTGGTCATCAACAAGCCCGCCGGCATGGTCGTGCATCCGGCCGCGGGCAACTGGAGCGGCACGCTGCTGAACGGTCTGCTGCATCGCTATGGCGCGGCGGCGGCCGGCTTGCCGCGCGCGGGCATCGTGCATCGGCTGGACAAGGAAACCTCGGGACTGATGGTGGTCGCGCGTACCCTGGAAGCGCAGACCGATCTCGTGCGCCAGTTGCAGGCGCGCACGGTGAAGCGCCGTTACGTTGCCTTCGTGTGGGGCAACATGCGCGACGAAGGCACGATCGACGCGCCCATCGGCCGCGATCCGCGCGAACGCAAGCGCATGGCGGTCGTGCAGAGCGCCTCGGGCAAGCCGGCGCGCACGCACTTCAAGACCGTCCAGCGAACCGTGTGGCACAACCAGCCGGTGAGCGCGATCCATTGCGATCTCGAAACTGGCCGCACGCATCAGATCCGCGTGCATTGCGCGGCTGCGGGTCATCCGCTGCTGGGCGATCCGCTGTACGGGCACGTGCGCGGCAAGCGTTCCGTCACCCCGCTGCCGGACGGCTTCGCCCGTCAGGCGCTGCATGCGTGGCGGCTCGGCCTGATTCATCCGGCGACCGGCAAGCCGGTGCACTGGCGCGCCGAGATCCCCGAGGACATGGAGGCGCTCTCCGCCGCGCTCGGCTTCGGTGAGGACGAGGAAATCGAATACGACGAGGATCCGGAGCTCGCGCAGGTCTATGTGATCGGCGAGGACGACGAAGACTGGGACGATGACGAGGATGACGAAGCATGAAGCATCACGATGCCGCACTGGATCACGGCGCCTGTTTGTGGCCGCAATGGAAGGTGTCGCCGCGCGTGCGCGCGTTCGTCACGACGCGCGCGGGCGGGGTGAGCGCCGCGCCGTTTGACGACGGCGCGGGCGAAGGCGGCCTCAACCTCGGCTTCTCGACGGGCGACGCGCCCGAGGCCGTCGCGGAGAACCGGCGCCGCGCGCTGGCGCTGACGCCATCGCGGCACGCTGCATGGCTCGAACAGGTCCACGGAGCGCAGGTCGAGGACGCGCATGCGGTGGTCAACCGCCTCGTGTTCGGCGAACGCTCGCGCGCGGATGCGAGCGTGACGGATCGCGCGGGCGTCGTGTGCGTCGTGATGACGGCGGACTGCCTGCCGGTGCTGTTCTGCGACGACGCGGGCCGCGCGGTCGGCGCAGCGCATGCGGGCTGGCGCGGGCTGGCGGGCGGCGTCATCGAACGGACGGCCGAGCGCGTGGCGACGCTCGCGGGCGTCTCGCCTGCGCGGCTGAATGCGACGCTCGGGCCGGCGATCGGACCGTCGGCGTTCGAAGTGGGCGAGGACGTCCTCGATGCGTTCGCCAGCGCGGCGCCGGCGGCTCGCCGCGACGCCACCACGGCCGCCTTCCGGCCCGCGGGCGGTACGCCCGCCAAGTACTTCGCGGACATCTATGCACTGGCGCGGCTGCGGCTCGCGGAACTGGGCGTCGATGACGGGCGCATCGACGGCGGCACGCATTGCACGGTGACGGAGCAGACGCGCTTCTACTCATATCGGCGGGATCGGGTGACGGGGCGCATGGCGGCGATGATCTGGCTGGCCGACTGAGTCGCGTCGAGCCCGATGGACTCGTGTCCGAGCATGCCAGCTGATCGTTTCCCCGGCGTGACGAAACCCCTTGTGAATACAATATTTCGGATGGGGGAAAACGATAATTAAAAATTTATCGCACTGCGGCAAAATCGGGACGAAGCATTGACATGCCCGATAGCCTGGAGCAAGAATGTTCCCGGAATTCAATCAATCGGGCACGGCGTAGCAAGGCGGTTTCTTGCGGCGCGCATAGGGCGCATCAACACTTGCGCGCTGGTCGAGGAAAGCCCGGCGATGCCTGCATCAGCAATCCAGTCTTGCGAGACTCACAGGTCAATGGCGGGTATGGCTTCCAAAACATCTTCCTCATCTTCCCGCTCCCGTACCGCCGACAGCACTTCGGCCCAGGCATCGGCCGAGACGACTGGCGTACAGCAAGCGTTCGATCAATGGCTGAACGCCTGGCGCAGCGTCGCCGATCCCGCGCAATGGGCGAAGCTGACTCAGCAGACGAATGCCGCACCTGATGCGGCCGGGGCGGGCGGCGCTGCCGCAAGCTCGCCGTTCGCGGCATTCGGCGCCTTCGCCAATGCCTTCCCCAATGCATTTCCCGGGGGCTTCCCGCAAGCTTTTCCGGCTGCGTTCCAGGGCGCATTTCCGGCGCCGGGCGCGATGCCGCAGATGCCCGACTTCACGAACATGAACGGCATGGCCGAGTTCGCCAAACTGGCGAGCAGCATGCCGGGCTTCGGCGCCGCAATGCAGGGTTTGCCGACGCTGCCGAAGATCCCCACCGCGGCGATTCCGCCCGAGCGTCTCCAGCAGTTGCAAAGCAACTATTCGCGCGATGCATCCGAACTGCTTCGGCAGGCAAGCGAACAGCACATCGATCCGAGTGCGCTGAAGGACCGCCGCTTCACGGATACCTCCTGGCAGACCACGCCCGCGTATGCGTTCACCGCCGCGTGGTACCTGCTCAACGCGCGCTATCTGCAGGAACTCGCGGATGCCGTGCAGAGCGACCCGAAGACCCGCGAGCGAATTCGTTTCACCGTGCAGCAATGGGCAGCGGCAGCATCGCCGAGCAACTATTTCGCGCTGAATCCGGACGCGCAGAAGATGCTCATCGAAAGCAAGGGCGAAAGCCTGCGTCAAGGCATGATGAACCTGCTGGCCGACATGCAGCGCGGCAAGATCTCGCAGTCGGACGAATCGGGTTTCGCGGTCGGCAAGAACATCGCGTCGACGGAAGGTTCGGTCGTGTACGAGAACGAACTCGTGCAACTGATCCAGTACAAGCCGCGCGCACCGAAGGTCTACGCGCGGCCGTTGCTGATCGTGCCGCCGTGCATCAACAAGTTCTACATCCTCGATCTCTCGCCCGAAAGCTCGCTCGTGCGCTATGCGCTCGACGAAGGGCATCAGGTGTTCATCCTGTCGTGGCGCAACGCCGATCAGTCGATCGCGCACAAGACCTGGGACGACTATGTCGAACAGGGCGTGCTCGAAACCATTGGCGTCGTGCAGGCGATCACCGGCGCGGAGCAGATCAACACGCTTGGCTTCTGCATCGGCGGGACCATTCTCGCGACCGCGCTTGCCGTGGCCTCGGCTCGTGGCAAAGAGCCGGCGGCCTCGATGACGCTGCTCACCTCGATGCTCGATTTCTCCGACACAGGCGTGCTGGATGTGTTCGTCGACGAGTCGCACGTGCGCATGCGCGAGCAGGCGATCGGCGGCAAGAACGACGCGCCGGCCGGGCTGATGCGCGGCGTCGAGTTCGCCAACACGTTCTCGTATCTGCGCCCGAACGATCTGGTGTGGAACTACGTCGTCGATAACTATCTCAAAGGACGCACGCCCCAGGCGTTCGACCTGCTGTTCTGGAACAGCGACTCGACCAACCTGCCCGGGCCGATGTGCGTCTGGTATCTGCGCAACACGTATCTCGAAAACGCGTTGAAGGAACCGAACGCGTTGACGGTCTGCGGCGAGAAGATCGATCTGTCGCGGCTCGCGTTGCCCACGTTCATCTACGGCTCGCGCGAGGATCACATCGTGCCGTGGAAGTCCGCGTATGCTTCGACGCCCATCCTGAGCGGTCCGCGGACCTTCGTGCTGGGCGCGTCGGGGCATATTGCGGGCGTGATCAATCCGCCGTCGAAGAACAAGCGCAGCTTCTGGATGGCCGACGGCGACACCGGTTCGCTGCCCGAGTCCGCCGACGCCTGGTTCGACGCCGCGGCGGAGCATCCCGGAAGCTGGTGGCCGACGTGGTCCGCCTGGCTCGCCGCCAACGCGGGCGAGCAGCTCAAGCCGTCGGCGGCGCAGGGTTCGAAGGCGTACCCGGTGATCGAGGCCGCGCCCGGCCGCTATGTGCTGAAGCGCGATGCCTGAGCGGCGCGACGTAGCGCTCATGGGCACGCGGATCATGCCCGGGCTAATGCATTAACAATCGATGCCAAAGGAAACTGAAATGACTGACGTAGTGATCGTATCGGCCGCGCGTACGGCGGTAGGCAAATTCGGCGGCTCGCTCGCGAAGATCGCGGCGCCGGAACTGGGCGCAACGG
>NZ_JARUXV010000001.1:1818666-1974187 GCF_031450975.1 Caballeronia sp. LZ065 | reverse complement strand
GCTGGCGGTGCATCAGCAGATGGGCTGGGATCAGTCGAAGATCAATGTGAACGGCGGGGCGATCGCGATCGGGCATCCGATCGGCGCATCGGGCTGCCGGATTCTGGTCACGCTGTTGCACGAGATGCAGAAGCGCGATGCGAAGAAGGGTCTGGCGTCGCTGTGCATCGGCGGCGGCATGGGCGTGGCGCTGGCGCTGGAGCGTCCGTAAGCGGGACGCGCAGCAACGCGGCACGCAGGGCAGGACTGGGAAGGATTGGCGGGCGGCATGGAGATCGTCGTCCGCATAACGAAAATGGAGTGAGGAATGACGAAGCGCATAGCGTATGTAACCGGCGGCATGGGCGGCATCGGCACCAGCATCTGCCAGCGTCTGCTCAAGGATGGCTTCACGGTGGTTGCGGGCTGCGGCCCGAACTCGCCGCGCCGGGTGAAATGGCTGGAAGACCAGAAGGCGCTCGGCTTCGACTTCATTGCCTCGGAAGGCAACGTCGGCGACTGGGAATCGACCAAGAACGCGTTCGACAAGGTCAAGTCCGAAGTCGGCGAAGTCGACGTGCTGGTCAACAATGCGGGCATCACGCGCGACGTCGTGTTCCGCAAGATGACCCACGAAGACTGGACGGCGGTCATCGACACCAACCTGACGAGCCTGTTCAACGTGACCAAGCAGGTCATCGACGGGATGGTGGAGCGGGGTTTCGGCCGCATCATCAACATTTCGTCGGTGAACGGGCAGAAGGGGCAGTTCGGCCAGACCAACTACTCGACCGCCAAGGCCGGCATTCACGGCTTCACGATGGCGCTGGCGCAGGAAGTGGCGACCAAGGGCGTGACGGTCAACACGGTGTCGCCGGGTTACATCGGCACGGACATGGTGAAGTCCATCCGGCCGGAAGTGCTGGAGAAGATCGTCGCGACCATTCCGGTCCGGCGTCTCGGCACGCCCGACGAGATCGGCTCGATCTGCGCGTGGCTGGCCTCCGATGAATCGGGCTTCTCGACCGGCGCGGACTTCTCGCTGAACGGCGGCTTGCATATGGGCTGACGGGCGGAGGCTCGTCCGGGTGCCGCGTGTGTTGCGTGTACCCGGGCGAGTTGCCACTCGCCGGATTTTTCAACGATGCGGCGAAACATGCAGCAGCGCTTTTTTGCGACGACGCAAGACCTGCTTGCTGCCATCGCAGTAAAGTTTTGCGTTTAAAGGCGTTCAATGACCACTACTACTACTACAAAGAAATCCGCCGAGCGACTGATCAAGAAGTATCCGAACCGTCGGCTGTATGACACGGAGACGAGCACCTACATCACGTTGTCGGATGTGAAGCAACTCGTGCTCGATCAGGAAGAATTCAAGGTGCTCGACGCGAAGTCCAACGACGACCTCACGCGCAGCATCCTGCTGCAGATCATCCTGGAGGAAGAGAGCGGCGGCCTGCCGATGTTCTCCTCGGTGATGCTGTCGCAGATCATCCGTTTCTACGGCCATGCGATGCAGGGCATGATGGGCACGTACCTGGAGAAGAACATCCAGGCGTTCATCGACATCCAGCAGAAGCTGTCCGAGCAGAGCAAGGGCATCTACGACGGCAATGCGCTGAATCCGGAGGTCTGGTCGCAATTCATGAACATGCAGGCGCCGATGATGCAGGGCATGATGACGAGCTACATCGAGCAGTCGAAGAACATGTTCGTGCAGATGCAGGAGCAGATGCAGTCGCAGGCGAAGACGATGTTCAATACATTTCCGTTTCCGACGCCCACAGGGCCGACGCCGGAGAAGAAGTAGGGGGTGTTTCCGGCAGGCTTTGCGGATCGTGTGCATCGCCGGCCTGGGATCAGATTCGGCGGCGGAAAATCGGGCAAGAATTTCACAGAAATGCGGTCGCGCTTTCGTTGACGTTCGATGTGGCGCTCCCTAAGCTATACCTACGTTTCAGGCAATGCCTGAAACGCTCGTCGAACGGGGAAACCTGGCGACAAATACGGCCACAGGCCGCCAAACAGCCGCTTCGAGCGGCTGTTTTCATATCCGCGGACGCAAGACTGTGACGTGCATCTGCTATATCGACGAGGCTGGAAACAGCGCATCGTTGCTTTCCTGAAGGACCGACAAGCAGCCGCTGTTCGGCATTGCAACGAGGATATGGAGCAAGCCGATGGACATTCATCCGATCCGCACCGAAGCGGACTATATTCGCGCGCTCGTCGCCGCTGCGGCGCTGGTCGATGCAGACCCCGCTTGCGGAACACCTGAAGCCGAAACCCTCGACATTCTGTCGATCCTGATCGAGCGCTACGAGGCGGATCACTTTCCACTCCCGGCGCCAAGTCCGATCGAAGCAATCAAATTTCGCATGGAGCAGGCCGGGCTGACGGTGCCGGATATGCACCCTTACATCGGCAATGCGAATCGCGTGTACGAGGTGCTGGCGGGCAAGCGTGCGCTGCGTCTCGCCATGATCCGCCGGCTCCATGAAGGTCTTCGGATCCCCGCCGAAGTGCTGATCGGCGCCGCCTGACCCCGAACCCGCACAACCCACCACGCCTCCAAACCGCCTTCCCACCGCTCCGGGGTAAAATAGTGGATTCGCCCGACGCCTTCGGCCGAGCCCCACAATATCGTATCTCCCCGTGAAAAACTCTTTGGAATCAACTGCCCAGAACCCAGCTCCCAAGATCGGCATGGTCTCCCTCGGCTGCCCGAAAGCCCTCGTCGACTCCGAGCAGATCATCACCCAGCTGCGCGCCGAGGGTTACCAGATCTCCGGCACCTATGACGGCGCGGACCTCGTCGTGGTCAACACCTGCGGCTTCATCGACGAAGCCGTTCAGGAAAGCCTCGACGCCATCGGCGAGGCGCTGTCGGAGAACGGCAAGGTCATCGTGACCGGCTGCCTCGGCGCGAAAAAGAGCGCGAGCGGCGGCGGCCTGATCGAGGAAGTGCATCCGAAGGTGCTCGCGGTCACCGGCCCTCACGCCACCAACGAAGTGATGAACGCGGTGCACACGTATCTGCCCAGGCCGCACGATCCGTTCACCGATCTCGTTCCGCCCGCCGGCATCAAGCTCACGCCGCGCCACTACGCCTACCTGAAAATTTCCGAAGGCTGCAATCATCGCTGCACCTTCTGCATCATCCCGTCGATGCGCGGCGATCTCGTCTCGCGTCCCGTCGCCGAAGTCATGCTCGAAGCCGAGAATCTGTTCAAGTCCGGCGTGAAGGAGCTGCTCGTGATTTCGCAGGACACGAGCGCGTACGGCGTCGACGTCAAGTACCGCACCGGCTTCTGGAACGGCAAGCCGCTCAAGACGCGCATGACCGACCTGGTCGGCGCGCTCGGCGAACTCGCCGCCCAATACGGCGCGTGGGTGCGCCTGCACTATGTCTACCCGTATCCGAGCGTCGACGACGTCATCCCGATGATGGCCGAAGGCCCGTTCAAGGGCCACGTGCTGCCGTATCTCGACGTGCCGTTCCAGCACGCGCATCCCGAGGTGCTCAAGCGCATGAAGCGCCCGGCCAACGCCGAGAAAGTGCTCGAGCGCGTCAGGACGTGGCGCGAAATCTGTCCCGACCTGACCATTCGCAGCACCTTCATCGCAGGCTTTCCGGGCGAAACGGAAGAGCAGTTCCAGACCCTGCTCGACTTCATCACGGAAGCGGACCTGGACCGCGTCGGCTGCTTTGCGTATTCGCCGGTCGAAGGCGCGAGCGCCAACGAACTCGACGGCGCCTTGCCCGACGAAGTCCGCGAAGAACGCCGCGCGCGCTTCATGGAACTTGCCGAGGAACTGTCGGCGAAGCGCATGAAGAAGAAGGTGGGCAAGACGCTCAAGGTGCTCGTCGATGAAATCGGCACGGACGGCGGCATCGGGCGCACCGCGGCGGATGCGCCGGAAATCGACGGCGTCGTGTACATCGCGCCGGCCACCAAGGCATCGAAGCGCTACAAGGCCGGCGATTTCGTCTCCGTGAAAATCACCGGCGCCGACGGCCACGATCTCTGGGGCGAGGTCTGACATCATGCCGCACGCTCCGCAGGTACTCGCCCTTGGCGAGGCGATGATCGAGTTCAACCAGTCGCAGCGCGGCCAGCCGGGCTATCTGCAAGGCTTCGGCGGCGACGTGTCGAACTTCCTGATCGCGGCGTCGCGGCAGGGCGCCTCGACCGGCTTCGTCTCCGCCGTCGGCAACGATCACTTCGGCCAGTTGCTGCTTGACCTGTGGCGTGCGGAGAACGTCGATACCGCCACGGTGCGCGTCGATCAGGACGCGCCCACGGGCGTGTATTTCGTGTCGCACGGCGAGCAGGGGCATCGCTTCGACTATTTGCGCGCGGGCTCGGCGGCGAGCCGCTACGCGCCTTCCCACCTGCCGCTCGACGCCATCGCGGCCGCCCGCGTCGTGCATCTGTCGGGCATCAGCCTGGCGATCGGCGTGTCCGCGTGCGATGCCGCGCTCGCCGCTATCGACCACGCGCGCACGCACGGCGTCACGGTCAGTTTCGACACCAATCTGCGTCTCAAGCTGTGGCCGCTCGCGCGCGCCCGCGCGGTGATGCTCGACGCCATCCGCTCGGCCGACATCTGCCTGCCGAGCTGGGACGACGTCACGCTGCTCACGGGCCACGAAGACAAGGACGCGATCGTCGACGCCTTGCTCGCGCTCGGTCCGAAGGTCGTCGCGCTGAAGCTCGGCCGCGAGGGCGCGTACATTGCCACGCCCGCCGAGCGGCGCGTGGTGCCCGGCCGCGTGGTGCAGGCGGTCGATGCCACCGGCGCCGGCGACTGCTTCGGTGGCGCGTTCATTGCGCGCATCGTCGCCGGCGACGATCCTTTCGCGGCGGCGCGCTATGCGAACGCCGCGGCGGCCTTGTCGACGCAAGGCTTTGGCGCGGTCGCGCCGATTCCTGATCAGGCAGCGGTGGAGCGCGCGCTGAAAGCCTGAGCGTCAGTCCAGCAACAACAACCCGACAGCGGAGACGACATGCAACGTGAAGTGGTGGTGGTGAGCGGTGTGCGCACGGCAATCGGCGATTTCGGCGGCGCGCTGAAGGATTTCACGCCGACCGATCTCGGCGCGCGCGTCGTGCGCGAGGCCTTGTCGCGTGCGAACGTGCAGGGCGATGAGGTCGGCCACGTGGTGTTCGGCAACGTGATCCAGACCGAGCCGCGCGACATGTATCTCGCCCGCGTCGCCGCGCTCGACGGCGGCGTCACGCAGCACGCGCCCGCGCTCACGGTGAATCGCCTGTGCGGTTCGGGCCTGCAGGCGATCGTATCGGCGTCGCAGAGCATCCTGCTGGGCGATGCGGATGTCGCCGTCGGCGGCGGCGCAGAAAGCATGAGCCGCGCGCCCTACATCATGCCGGCCGCGCGGTTCGGCCAGCGCATGGGCGACGCGCGCATCGTCGACATGATGGTCGGTGCGCTGAACGATCCGTTCAACAAGATCCACATGGGCGTGACCGCCGAGAACGTCGCGCGGCAGTTCGGCATCACGCGCGAGATGCAGGACGCGCTCGCGCTCGAATCACACCAGCGCGCGGCGCGTGCCATCGAGGCCGGCTTCTTCAAGGAGCAGATCCTGCCGATCACGCTCGCGTCGAAGAAAGGCGACATCGTATTCGAGCGTGACGAACACGTGCGCATGCAGGCCACCGCCGAGGACTTCGCGAAGCTGAAGCCGGTGTTCGCGAAAGAAAACGGCACGGTGACGGCGGGCAATGCATCGGGCATCAACGACGCCGCGGCGGCCGTCGTGCTGATGGAGCGCAGCGTCGCCGAAAAGCGCGGCGCGAAGCCGCTGGCAAGGCTGGTCGCCTCGCGCATGCGGGCGTCGATCCGAAGATCATGGGCATCGGCCCGGTGCCCGCCACGCAGAAGGTGCTGGAGCGCGCGGGCTTGTCCGTCGCGGATCTCGACGTGATCGAGGCCAACGAGGCGTTCGCCGCGCAGGCCTGCGCCGTGTCGCAGGAACTGAAGCTGGATCCCGCCAAGGTCAATCCGAACGGCTCGGGCATTTCGCTCGGCCATCCGATCGGCGCAACCGGCGCGCTGATCACCGTGAAGGCGCTCTACGAGTTGCAGCGCATCGGCGGCCGCTATGCGCTCGTGACGATGTGCATCGGCGGCGGACAGGGCATCGCGGCGATCTTCGAGCGCATCTGAGTCAGCCGATGCCCGATCGAATCACGGACACCATGAAGGACTCGAGGATGACCCACAGCATGCACGCTTCGCGCCTCGTTGCGGCGCTGGCCATCACGGTGGCGCTGGCCGCCTGCAACTCGCCGATGCCCGCAGGCGGCTCCGGCGTCTTGCCGCCGGACCAGCGCGCGCCGGCCGGCGCGGATGCGCATGGCGCGCAAGCGGCCATCGCCGAACTGGCGCTGCCGCCGCAGAAACCGCTGACGCCCAATCCGGAGTACGCGCGCTTTCCGCGCTATGTCGGCACGCTGGGCACGCGGCAGATCGAGATGAAGCTCGGCGCGAAGACCGACGATCCCTCCGGCGTCCACGGCGAATACCGTTTTGCCGGCAGCCCGAACGTGATTCTCGTCGCGGGCGATCGCGACAGCGACACGCTCGAGATCGAGGAATCGAACGACGGCACGCACATCACCGGCAACTGGGTCGGCAAGTTCGCGCCGGACGGCAGCGTGTCCGGCGAACGCATGAATCCCGACGATTCCAACGGCCAGCCCTTCGAGCTTCGGCCCGCCGTTGCGGGCGCGGGTCTGCCGCCGCTGCCGGATGGAAATGCCGGAAATGCCGCGAAAGCGCCGGCCGCGCCGTCGCTGGAACCCGCACCGCCCGCGCCGCCGAAGAACAGCGTCGGCGGCACGAGCAACGTCATCATCGGCGAATAGCCTGCCTTGTTTTTCTCATGCCGCCGGCGCGCGCCGGCGGCATCTTCCTTGACCCGTTTCAACGCCACGCCATGACCGATTCCCACGACAACGCCCCCGACCGCGATCTGCAAACCCGCATCGTGCAGCCGGAGGACCGCATCACGCCCGGTTTCGAGTCGTTCTCGGTGCCGGTGGCGCGGGCGTCGACGGTCGTGTTTCCCGATCTCGCGACGATGCGCTCGCTCGTCTGGAGCGACGATTCCAAATGGCGCTACGGCCTGCACGGGACGCCGACGACCATCGCGCTCGCGCAACGCATCGCGGCGATCGAGGGCGGCGACTACGCGCTGTTGCAGCCTTCGGGACTCGCGGCGATTTCGAATGTCTATTTCGGTCTGGTCCGGACAGGCGACCACGTGCTCGTGCCCGACAACGCCTACGGCCCGAACCGCGATCACGCGGACTGGCTCGCCGAGGATTTCGGCATCGAGGTGACGTACTACGACCCGATGATCGGCGCGGGCATCGACACCTTGCTGCGCGCCAATACGAAGCTGGTCTGGCTCGAAGCGCCCGGTTCCGTGACGATGGAAGTGCAGGACGTGCCCGCCATCGCCGCCGCCGCGCGGGCGAAGGGCGTCGTGACGGCCATCGACAATACGTTCTCGGCGGGCCTTGCTTTCAAGCCGTTCGAGCATGGCGTCGATATTTCGGTGCAGGCGCTGACGAAGTACCAATCCGGCGGCAGCGACGTGCTGATGGGCGCGACCATCACGCGCAATGCCGACTTGCACAGCAAGCTGAAGCGTGCGCGCATGCGGCTGGGTGTCGGGGTATCGGCGGACGATGCCTCGCTCGTACTGCGCAGTCTGCCTTCGATGAAGACGCGTTACGAGGCCCACGACCGCACGGCTTTAGCGCTTGCCGCCTGGCTGAAGACGCGCCCCGAAGTGGCCGCCGTGCTGCATCCAGCGCTGTCGGACTGTCCGGGTCACGCGTTCTTCGAGCGCGATTTCAAGGGCGGCGCGGGCGGCCTGTTCTCCATCGTCTTCGACAAGCAGTACAGCGCGGCCCAAGTCGATGCGTTCGTCGAGGCGCTCGAACTGTTTTCGATCGGCTGGAGTTGGGGCGGCTCGCACAGCCTCGCGATGCCTTACACGGTCCGCACGATGCGCACGGCATCAGAATGGCCGCATGAAGGCGTGCTGGTGCGCTTTTACATCGGACTGGAGGCGGAAGCGGACTTGCGCGCCGATCTCGAAGCGGCGCTCGTCAAAGCATTCGGCTAAAGCAGAACGGCGCCTTGTTCACTCAAGCGCCGTTCTTCAAAAAGCACACAAGCCGCAGCGTTCAGAACAACCGCAGCAAGCCGTCGAGGCCGACGAAGTTGAACGCGAGGCTCGCCGACTCGCGCACGACCGGCTTCGCGCGAAACGCCACCGACAAGCCCGCTTCGGCCATCATCTTCAGATCGTTCGAACCGTCGCCCATGGCGATCGCGCGCTTCGGATCGATGCCCAGTTGCGCGCAGGTGTCGAGCAGCGTGCGCGCCTTCACGTCCGCGTTGACGATTTCGCCGACCACCTTGCCCGTCAGCTTGCCATCGACGATTTCGAGCGTGTTCGCCCGCGTGTAATCGAGGCCGAGACGCGCCTTCAGCCGCTCGGTGAAGAACGTAAAACCGCCCGACACGAGCAGCGTCTTCAGACCCGCCGCGCGCGCGCCGGCGAGCATGCGCTCCGCGCCCGGCGACAGCTTCAGGCGTTCCTCATAAACCCGTTCGAGCGCGCTTGCGTCGAGTCCCTTCAGCAGCGCGACGCGGCGCGTGAGGCTTTCGTTGAAGTCCTTGATCTCGCCGCGCATCGACGCTTCGGTGATCGCCGCGACCTCCGCCTTCAGCCCGCAGAAATCCGCGATTTCATCGATGCATTCGATCGTGATGAGCGTCGAGTCCATGTCCATCGCGACGAGGCCGAAGCCGGCGAGCGTCGCATCCGGCGCGATAAAGGCGTAGTCGAGGCCGTGCGTGCCGCAATAGGCGTCGATGTCGGGACGTTGCAGCGGATCGGCGCCGGCAAGACGCAGCAACGTGTCATCGACGCGCTGCGGAACCTGCGAGCGGGCCAGCGCCGCGAGCGGGCGCAGATGCGAATCGGAGATCGGGGCGAGGCTTTGAATGACGAGGTTCATCGAAGGCGAGGGCGAAGGAACAGTGGACGCGCGAAAGCGCCATTGTACCGGCCGGCCCGGACGCGCTAACGCTGCACGCTCGCGGGATCGACGTCCCAGTAGGGCGGCTCGCCGAACTGCCCGGCGAGGAAGTCGATGAAGGCCAGCGTCTTCGGCGGCACGAACGCACGGCTCGGATACACGGCCCAGATCGCCACGGTCTGCGCGGGCGGGTAGTCGTCGAGCAGCGTGACGAGTTCGCCGCTCGCGATCAGCGGCGCGACGCTCCACGTCGATTTCAGCCCGATGCCGATGCCCGCCGCCAGTGCATCGCGGATCACCTCGCCGTTGTCGGTCACGAGCCGTCCGGACACGCGGACATCGATCACGCCGGTCGGCGTCACGAACCCCCAGTCGCGCTGATCGGCGAGGATCACGCACTCGTGGCGCACGAGATCGGCGGGATGACGCGGCGTGCCGTGCCGCGCGAGATAAGCGGGCGACGCGCACAGTACGCGCCGGTTGCTTGCGAGCTTCTTCGCCACCAGCGTCGAGTCCTTCAGCGCGCCGATGCGGATCGCGAGGTCGATGCCCTCGTCCACGAGATCGACGATCTGGTCGGTCATGCGCAGGTCGACGCTCACACCCGGGTACTGGCGCAGGAACGCGGGCATCAGCGGCGAGATGTGCTGACGGCCCAGCGACGAGGGCATGGTCACGCGCAAGCGCCCGTGCGGATGTTCGCGCGCCTGTCCGACCGACGCACGCGCCGCGTCGGCGGCGTCGAGCAGGCCGCGCGCGTGATCGGCGAAAATCTCGCCTTCCTGGGTGAGCGAGACGCGCCGGGTCGTGCGATGCAACAGCCGTGCGCCGAGCATGCGCTCCAGCGCCGCGATGCGCGCGCTCGCCACTGCGGGCGAGAGCCCAAACTCGCGCGCGGCCGCGGACAGATTCGCCAACGCCGCCGCACGCACGAAGAGTCCGATATCGAGGAGATCGAGACGCTCGCGCGGCGCGGCGTCCGCGAGGAGATCGCTCGTCATTTGATGGATTTCACGAAAAATGTTTCAGTGATTATGACGGTTTTCCGGATGCTGCATGCGCCTTACCATGGCTGGCAGTTCACTTATTTAAACGGAGCACCCCATGAAAGCCATCGGCCTGACGCGCTACCTTCCGATTTCCGACCCGCAAGCGCTGATCGACATCGAACTCGATCAACCCACGCCCACCGGGCGCGACCTGCTTGTAAAGATCGAGGCGATCGCCGTCAATCCCGTCGATACCAAGGTACGCGCGCCCAAGGACAAGGTCGAATCAGCTCCGCGCGTGCTGGGCTGGGACGCGGCGGGCGTGGTGGCCGCCGTCGGACCGGAGGCGACGCTGTTCAAGGTCGGCGATCCGGTCTACTACGCCGGCGACATCACCCGGCCCGGCGCGAACAGCGAATTCCATCTGATCGACGAACGCATCGTCGGCACGAAGCCGGCCTCGCTCGATTTCAGCAGCGCCGCCGCGCTGCCGCTGACCACCATCACCGCGTGGGAAGCGCTGTTCGACCGCCTGGGCGTGTCGGCGGAGGGCAAGGATGCGGGCAAGTCGGTGCTGATCGTCGGCGGGGCGGGCGGCGTCGGGTCGATCGGCATCCAGCTTGCCAGCCGCGTTGCCAAGCTCAAGGTGATCGCCACGGCGTCGCGGCCCGAATCGGCCAAGTGGGCGCAGGAGCTTGGCGCGGATCACATCGTCGATCACTTCGGTGACATCCCGGCACAGATGAAGCAGATCGGGTTTCCGCAGGTCGACTACGTGCTGATCTTCAACGACACCGACAAGCACTTCACGGCCGCCGCCGAAGTCATCAAGCCGCAAGGCGGCATCTGCACGATCGTCGAGAACGCGCGGCCGTTGCCGATCGAACTGCTGAAGCCGAAGAGCGCGGCGTTCCACTGGGAGCTCATGTTCACGCGCGCGATGTTCAACACGCCCGACATGATCGAGCAGCACAAGCTGCTGTCGGAAGTGGCGCGGCTGATCGACGCAGGCACGCTGCGCACGACCATCGGCCGCGACCTCGGACCGATCAATGCAACGAACCTGCGCGAGGCGCATCGGCTGCTGGAAGAAGGGCGCACGGTCGGCAAGCTGGTGCTGACGGGCTTTTGAGGCGTCTCTGACAGCTTTTTGACCAGGCGCAAGCCGCCCTCCACGCACTCGGGTTATCCATGACGATGACCCGTCAAGCGTGGCGCTAGACTGAATCCGGTCCGCTGCACGCACACCGCGTCCCGGTGCGCCAGCCGCGCCGGATTCACTCACAGCGCCTGTTACGGAGGTGGCGGCATGAATCGTACTTCGATCGTTCGTCGCATGGTTTCCGTCGCCGCGCTCACGATGGTCGCTGCGACCGCCCAGGCCACGCCGGGCATCAAGGTGCTTTCCGAGGCGGCCAATGACGGCCCCATCAAGTACACGGTCAAGATGACCTCGAAATCCTTCGGCAACGAGCAGGAAACCCGCACGATCCGCTCCGGACAGACCGACGACTTCACCTGGCAAGGCAACGCGGCCGGCGGCGCGCAGGCCGTGCCGGACGGCTGCCCGCAGGCGGCCTCGGTGCCGAAGAGCGCGGACGGCGCGGCGGTGCGGCAGGTGCAGATCCGCTTCGCGCCGATGGTCGGCGACAACGGCACGGCCAACGTGCAGATCAGTTTCCGGGCGTATGCGCCGAAGGGCACCTCGCGCGTCACGGTGGGCGGCAAGAGCCTGCAGTGTCCGGTGGACAACCGCTTTAGTCAGATCGTGCGCTTCTCCATGCCGACCTCCACGGGGTCCAGGAAGACCGTCACGCTCGACGACGGCACGCAACTCAGCGTGACCGCCAACCGCAAGTAGCTTTTTAGGCGGCGAGAGCAGTAAGGCTTACAGATCGCCTGCCCGGTGCAGGCACGCACCGCCGGCCGCCGCGTGCCCCGGCGCGCCCGGCCGCCTTGGCATGTTTCCTGCGATTCCCTCCGATACCGTGCCGCGCCCGCGCACGGAGAACGCCTCGACGCCCGCCCGGCGCGAGGCGCGCTCATCGACTCTTCCCGACCGCCAAGGTGCCGCGATGCCGCACATGATCTGGAAAGGCGCGATCAGCTTCGGACTGGTCCACGTGCCCGTGCAACTCTATCCCGCGACGCAGTCGGAGAAGGTCGGCTTCAACCTGCTCGACAAACGCTCGATGGACCCGATCGGCTACAAGCAGATCAACAAGAACACGGGCAAGGAAGTCACGCGGGACAACATCGTGCGCGGCTTCGAGTATGAGAAGGGCAAGTATGTCGTGATGACCGACGCCGAGATTCGCGCGGCCAATCCGGAGTCGACGCAGACGGTCGACATTCTCGCCTTCGTCGATGCCCCCGAGATCTCGTTCCTGTCGCTCGATACGCCTTACTATCTCGCGCCCGACCGCAAGGGCGAGAAGGTCTATGCGCTGCTGCGCGATGCGTTGAAGGACACGGGCAAGGTCGGCATTGCGAGCGTCGTGCTGCACAACAAGCAGCATCTCGCGGCGCTGATTCCGGTGGGCCCGGCGCTGGCGCTCAACACACTGCGCTGGGGCGACGAAGTCCGCGACTTCGGCGAGTTCAAGTTTCCCGACGAAGATACCAAGAAGGCCGGCGTGACGCCGAAGGAACTGGAGATGGCCAAGCGGCTCATCGACGACATGAGCGACAGCTGGGATCCGACGAAGTATCACGACACCTTCAAGGACGACATCCTGGCGCTCGTCGACAAGAAGGTGAAGCAAGGCAAGGTGGCCGAGGTGATGAAGGTGGAGGAGGGCGGCGAGACGAAGTCGTCGGCCGACATCCTCGATTTGTCCGAACTGCTCAAGCGCAGTCTCAAGAAAGGCGGCGCGCCGGCGAAACGCGGCAAGGCAGCGGCCACGGACAAGGCTGACGAAGAGGACGACTCGGGCGAGGAAGCCGCGCGTCCGGCGCGCAAGACCGCGCGGCGCAAGCGTGCTTGAAGCGCGTCTGTATCGCACCTGACACTGCGGACCCACGACGATGGCCGGCAAACTCGATACCTATCAACGCATGCGCGCGTTCGACAAGACGCCGGAGCCATCCGGCGCCGCGAAGCGCGCCGCGCGGGCCCGCAAGACGGCCAAACCACCCGCAAAGTCCAGCCTGTCCTTCGTCATCCAGGAACACGACGCACGCCGTCTGCACTATGACTTTCGCCTCGAGCTCGACGGCACGCTCAAGTCCTGGGCCGTGCCGAAGGGACCGAGCCTCGATCCTTCGGTGAAGCGGCTGGCGGTGCATGTCGAGGATCATCCGCTCGACTATGGTTCGTTCGAAGGCGAGATTCCCGAGGGCAATTACGGCGCGGGCAGCGTGATTGTGTGGGATCGCGGTACGTGGGCGCCGCAGTCGGGCAGCGTCGCGGATGCGCAGCGCGAATACGAAAAGGGCAAGCTCAAGTTCACGCTCGACGGCGAGAAGCTGCAGGGCGGCTGGACGCTCGTAAAGAGCCACATGCGCGGCAGCGGCGACAAGGAGCAATGGCTGCTGATCAAGGAGCGCGACGACACGGCGCGCCCGGAGAGCGAGTACGACGTGCTTCTGAAAAGGCCGGGCAGCGTGATGTCGGATGCGCCCGGCGCGCGCGGCAAGAATGGTGCAGTGCTCGAACGCTCGGAGCGCAAGACGGCGGCGAAAGCAGCCGCAAAGACGCCCGCGCGCAAGAAACCTTCCGCTGCGAAGGCGAACGGCCACGACCATCCCGACATCGTCGCGACCCGCAGCGCGGCATCGTTGCGTACCTTGTCGCATGAACCCGCCATCGAGGGCGCGGTCAAGGCGAAGCTGCCCGCCACGTTCAAGCCGCAGCTCGCGACGCTCGTCGATGCCGCGCCGTCCGGCGACGACTGGGCCTACGAGATCAAGTTCGACGGCTATCGGGTGCTGGCGCGCATCGACACGGTGAAGGGCAAACGCCGCATCGCGATCTTCACGCGCAACGGCAATGACTGGACCGCGAAATTCCCGAAGCAGGTTCAGGCGCTGGAACAGCTGGAGATCGAAAGCGGCTGGCTCGATGGCGAAGCCGTGGTGCTCGACGCGCGCGGTCTGCCCGACTTCCAGGCCCTGCAGAACGCGTTCGATGCGGGCCGGCCGCAGGACATCGTCGTGTACTTCTTCGACGTGCCCTGGCTCAACGGCTATGACCTGTGCAACGTGCCGCTCGTGCAGCGCCGCGCGCTGCTGAAGGCGCTCGTGGAACCGGCGGACGACCCGGTATTGCGCTATTCGGAGGACTTCGCGTTCCAGGCCGACGATCTGCTGAAGAGCGCATGCGACATGGCGCTCGAAGGCATCATCGGCAAGCGTATGGACAGCGGCTATGTGTCGGGCCGCGGCAACGCGTGGATCAAGCTCAAGTGCCGGCGGCGGCAGGAGTTCGTGATCGGCGGTTATTCGGAACCGGCGGGCAGCCGCGGCCAGTTCGGCGCGCTGCTGCTCGGCGTGTACGACGCGCACGGCAAGCTGCAGTACGCGGGCCGCGTGGGCACCGGTTTCGATCACGCGATGCTCGTCGCGGTGAAGAAGGAGCTCGATAAGCGCGAGACTAAGCGCATGCCTTTCGCGAGCGAGCCGCAGGAGCGCAGCCGGACGCCCGTGCACTGGGTGAAGCCCGAACTCGTGGCCGAATGCAATTTCGCGGAATGGACCAAGGAGCGCATCGTGCGACAAGCATCGTTCGTCAGTCTGCGTGACGACAAACCCGCGCGGCAGATCGTCAAGGAAGAGCCGGCGGCGGCCAGGACCGCAACGAAGAAGACCGCAGCGACCAAAAAGACCACCGCCGCGAAGAAGACCAAATCCGCTTCGGCCGAAGTCGAAGGCGTGAAGATCAGCCATCCGGATCGCGTGATCGACAAGTCCGGCGGCTCGCGCAAGATCGACGTGGTCGAGTACTACGCCAGTGTCGCGCAATGGATGCTGCCGCATCTGAAGGACCGTCCGGTGTCACTCGTGCGCGCGCCCGAGGACATCGGCGGCGAGCTGTTCTTCCAGAAGCACAGCGCAAAGCTCGCCATTCCCCATATCAAGCAACATCCCGACATCGATCCCGGTCATCCGCCGCTGCTCACCATCGAGTCGGCGGGCGCGCTCGCCGGCTGTGCGCAGATGGGCACCATCGAATTGCATACCTGGAACGCGCTTGCATCGAACCTCGAAAAGCCGGACCGCATGGTGTTCGATCTCGACCCGGGCGAAGGCGTCGGCTGGGAACGGATGATCGAGGCCGCGCGCCTCACCAGGGAGCTGCTTGCCGAGCTGGGCCTCGAATCGTTCTGCAAGACGAGCGGCGGCAAGGGCTTCCATGTGATCGTGCCGCTCGTGAAGCAGGCCGGCTGGGACGACGTCAAGGACTTCTCGCAAGGCGTCGCGCAGCACATGGCGAGCACGCTCCCCAAGCTCTTCTCCGCGAAGATGGGCATGCAGAACCGCAAGGGCAAGATCTTCATCGACTATCTGCGCAACAACCGCGGCTCGAGCACGGTGGCAGCGTTCTCGCTGCGCGCGCGGCCGGGGCTCGGGGCATCGATGCCGATTGCCTGGGACGAACTGGACGACGTGACGAGCGGCGATCAATGGAACATCGGCAATGCGCACGAACGGCTCGACGCGTTGAAACACGATCCGTGGACCGGCTACGACAAGGCGCGCAAGCGCCTGAGCGCAGGCATGAAGAAGCGCCTCGGGCTGAAGTGAAGCAATCGACAGGAGACGATCATGAAGCAGTCGAACAAGGAACCCGCCAGCGCGCCCGAACGCGGCCGCGAGGTGTCGAGCAGCGAGCGCGAGACCCAGGCGCGCGACGATGCCGCGAACGCGCCGTTGCCGCATGAAGCGGATCAGAACGTCGAATCGCAGCATGAGCACGATCCGCGCGAGGTCGGCAAGCAGGCGCACGAGGACCTTGAACGCGGGCTCGTCGATACCGACCGGCGCGGCGGCGACGACTATCAGCGCGACACGCAGCAGGACGAGCACGCCAACGTCAACAGAGGCGATCGCCCGCCGCGCAAGCCGTGAAAAAAATTTGAACCGGACGGTGAATCGTTCCGGCAACGGCGCTGCGGATTGGGCGTGCGCGCTGGCTTTGCATGGCAGCGGCGAAGCCGGATGCGTAGAATGACTCTTTTTTAAATGGGCGCTTTCGCATCAAGCGCGTGACGGCGTGTGCGGTGCGATTTCTACCGACACCCACGCCGAACGATGCGCCCGAACCGGTAAGCCCTGCCGATACCCGCAGCATTCGTCCGCCTCGCGGTCCTTAAGCCCACTCATCGCAACATGCAATCCGACCTTCTGTCCCGCTTGAAGAACGAAACCGCCGCGTGTCACGCGCGGCTCGAGAATGCGCTTGACCTGATGCGGGACGATCTGCAACGCGACGAGTACATCGCGCTGCTCGAACGATTCTATGGCTATGTTGCGCCGTGGGAGGACGCCGCGGCCGCGTGTCTGCCGGCCACGCTGTCGGTGTTTTTCGACGAACGCCGCAAGGCGCCGCTGCTGGCCGCCGATCTCGCCGCGCTGACCGGCGAGCGCCGGCCGGTCGGTTCCGTGCCGCAAGCCGACATGCGCTACGACCTGCCGCGCCTGCACAATCTCGGCGATGCGTTCGGCTCCATGTACGTGATGGAAGGCAGCACGCTTGGCGGGCGCTTTATCGCGCCGCACGTCGCGCAGCGCCTGGATCTGGGGCAGGGTCTGGGCAACGCGTATTTCGAAGGCTACGGCGCGCGCACCGGCAGCATGTGGAACGCGTTTCGCGAAACGGCCGCGGCTTCCGTGCCCGCGGCCCAGCATGACGACGCGGTGAAGGCCGCCATCGCCACATTCGAGGGCCTGCAGTCCTGGCTGTGCCCCGAAGCGGCCGGTGTCGATGCCATGCCACCAGTGCCAGGAGCCGTCACATGAGCGTGGCGGACAGCGGATCCGGCGGATCACCGGCACCGGCGCCGGCTAGTGGCACGGATGGCCCACCGGACGCCGAGGCACGCCGGCTCACGCTCAGTTCGGGCGTCGCGAGCAAGGATTGCGACGCCGAGCCGATCCACGTACCCGGTGGCATCCAGCCGCACGGTTATCTGCTGGCGCTCGCCGACGATTTACGCATCGTGCAGGCCAGCGACAATCTGCCCGCGCTGACGGGCGCGCCCCTCGATACCCTGCTCGGCCAGCCGCTCGCCGTGGCGCTCGGCGAGGCCGCCGCGCAACGCATCGCGGAGGTGGCCAGCATGGCGGCGCTGGAGGATTCGCCGCTATACGTCGGACCGGTCGAGCTGACGTCCACGCCGGCCGGCCCCGCATGTCTCGATGTCACGCTGCATCGGCACGACGGCACCCTGATCGTCGAGATGGAAGCGGCGGCAAGCGGCGACACGTTCGCCTCCATGTATCCGCTCGTGCGCACCTTCGCGCGCGGCCTGCAGGACGCGGCGAGCGTCGAGGAACTGGCCGGGCTCGCGGTGCGCGAGGTGCGTCAGATCACGGGCTTCGGCCGCGTGATGCTCTACAGCTTCGACGAGGAAGGGCGCAGCCACGTGCTCGCGGAAGATCGCGACGAGGGCTACGCGTCGTTTCTGCATCAGTTCTTTCCGGCCTCCGACATTCCGCGCCAGGCGCGCGCGCTGTATCTGAAAAACCGCATCCGGCTGGTCGCCGACGTCAACTACACGCCCGCGCGCCTTGTCCCGGACGTGAACCCGCTGACGGGCCGTCCAACCGACCTCACCTATTCCACGCTGCGCAGCTTTTCGCCGGTGCACCTCGAATACATGCGCAACATGAACACGCATGCGTCGATGTCGGTGTCGATCATCGTGCGGGGCCGCCTGTGGGGACTCGTCTCGTGCCACGACCACGCGCCGCGCAGGGTGCCTTTCAACACGCGCTTCGCGGTCGAGCATCTCGGCAACATGTTGTCCTTGCAGATCGAGGCGAAGGAAGAGCGCGCGGAAGGCGAATATCTCACCGGCCTGCGCCGGACCATGAGCCGTCTGATCGCCTCGATGGGCGAGCGCGAGCGCTTCGTGACCGGACTCCAGTCGGTGCCGGCCGACGTGCTGAACTTCGTGCGTTCAGCCGGCGCGGCCATCGTGTTCGATGACCAGGTGACGCTGCTCGGCGTCACGCCCGACGAGGACACGGTGCGCGCGCTCACGCACTGGCTCGCGGAACATACGAGCGGCGTCTGGGCCACCGATTCCCTGGCGCGCCAGTGGCCGCCCGCGAAGGCGCTCGAGGACCGTGCGTGCGGCGTGCTGGCGGTGCCGGTGTCGCAGATTTTCCGCAACTATCTGCTATGGTTCAGGCCCGAGGTGATGCAGACCATCAAGTGGGCGGGCGAGCCGGTGAAGATCGAGGACGCGGCCGGCGTGAGTGCGCCACGCACCAGCTTCTCGCCGTGGCTCGAAACCGTGCGCGGTCATTCGAAGGCATGGCGTGCGAGCGAAATCGAGATCGCGAGCGAGCTGCGCGGCGCGTTGTTGAACATCGTGCTGCGGCGCGCGGAAGAGCGTGCGGCGCTCGCGACCGAGCTCACGCGCGCCAACAAGGAACTGGAAGCGTTTTCTTATTCGGTGTCGCACGACTTGCGCGCGCCGCTGCGGCATATCGCCGGATACGGCGACCTGCTGCGCGAGCAGGAAGGCGAGCGCATGTCGGAGAAAAGCCGGCGCTTTCTCAACAACATGCTGGATTCGGCGCGCTTCGCGGGTACGCTCGTCGACGATCTCCTGACCTTTTCGCAGATGGGACGCGCCGCACTGCGCCCCGCGCCGGTGGACCTCGGCATGCTGGTGCGCTCGATCGTGCAGGAGTTCGAGCAGGAGGTGTCGGGACGCGATATTGAATGGGTGATCGGCGAGTTGCCGCGCGTCACCGGCGACGCGGCATTCCTGCAACTGGCGGTGCGCAACCTGCTGTCGAACGCGGTGAAATATACGAGAACGCGGGAATCGGCGAAAATCGAGCTATTCGCCAGCCGCAGCGGCGAGGAATACATCATCGGTGTCCGGGATAACGGTGTCGGTTTCGACATGAAGTACGGTGCCAAGCTGTTCGGCGTGTTCCAGCGCCTGCATCGCGCGGAAGAGTTCGAAGGCACGGGCATCGGACTCGCGAACGTGCGGCGCATCATCGAGCGGCACGAAGGGCGGACCTGGGCCGAAGGGCGTCCGGGGCAGGGCGCGGTTTTCTATTTCTCGCTGCCGGTCGTGTTTCGCAGCGTCGGCGCCGAGCAAGGCGCGAAGGGCACCCGCAACACCCACGGCACGTTAGCAACGAAGTCACGAAGAGACCATGCTTAAACCGATATTACTTGTCGAAGACAACCCGAACGACCTCGAGCTCACACTCGTCGCGCTCGACAAGAGCCAGCTTGCCAACGAGGTGATCGTGGCGCGCGACGGCCAGGAAGCCGTCGACTATCTCACGTCCGAAGGCGAGTGGAAGTCGCGTACGCCGGGCAGTCCCGCCGTCATTCTGCTGGACCTCAAGCTGCCGAAGATCGACGGTCTGGAAGTGCTCGACATGATCCGCTCGAACGCGGCGCTCAAGAGCATTCCGGTCGTGATGCTGACCTCGTCGCGCGAGGAGCAGGATCTGATTCGCAGCTACGAACTGGGCGTGAACGCGTATGTGGTGAAACCGGTCGAGTTCGGGGAATTCGTCGAGGCGATCAGCGACCTCGGCGTGTTCTGGGCCGTGCTCAACGAGCCGCCGCCGGGGTCGACGCGCCTGCGCCGCCCGCCCAACGCGCAATGAGCGCAGCGACCCTGTCCGCGGTGTTCCGCCGCTTCGCGCACCCGTCCCCGCACCCGACTTCCGGCGAGGACGTCTAGATCATGCAGCCCTTGCATCTGCTGCTCGTCGAAGACAACGCACTCGATGCGGAGTTAACGATCGCCCAGCTCGAGCGCGCGGACTACGCGGTCGAGGCGTCGATCGTCTATGACTCCGCGGCCTTTGTCGCCGAACTCGAGAAGAAGCGTTTCGACGTGATCCTCGCCGATTTCGTGATGCCCACGTTCTCGGGCATCGAGGCGCTGACGATCGCGAGCGAGCGCACGCCGGACACGCCGTTCATCTTCGTGTCGGGGCTGCTCGGCGAGGAGCATGCGGTTGACATGCTGAAGCGCGGCGCGACTGACTACGTGCTGAAGCAGCGCCTCCAGCGCCTGCCCGCCGTCGTGCGCCGCGCAATGCGCGAGAGCGCCGAGCGGGCGCAGCGGATCGCCGTGGAACGCGCGCTGCGCGAGACCGAAACCCATTTCCGCCTGCTGATCGACGCGCTCAAGGATTACGCCGTCATCACGCTCGACCCGGAAGGGCGCATCCGCACCTGGAACGCGGCCTCGGAGCGCATTCTCGGTTTTCCGGCGCAGGACGTGCTCGGCCAGTCGGCGGATATCTTCTATAGCCAGGAAGACCGCGAGACCGGCGTGTTCGACACGGAACTGAACACCGCGCGCCGCGAAGGCAGCGCCAGCGACGACCGCTGGCTGTGGCGCAAGGACGGACATTCGTTCTTCGCCTCGGGCGTGACCACCGCGATCCGCAGCGAGCATGACGAACTGATCGGCTTCTCGAAGATCGTGCGCGACGCCACCGATGCCCACATGGCCGCCGACGCGCTGCGTCTCGCGAAGGATCAGGCCGAATCGGCCAACCGCGCCAAGGACCATTTTCTGGCGGTGCTGTCGCACGAACTGCGCACGCCGCTCACGCCGATTCTCGCGGCCGTGCGCCTGCTCGAAATGAAGCATGCGCTGCCGCGCGAGGCGCATCCGACGCTCGACCTGATCCGCCGCAATGTCGAACTGGAAGCGCGCCTGATCGACGATCTGCTCGACCTCACGAGCATCGCGCGCGGCAAGCTCTCGCTGAATTTCGCGAACGTCGCGCTGGACACGCTGCTGACGAGCGCGCTCGACATGTCCGAAGCCGACCTGCGCGCCAAGGGCCTCACCCTCAAAACATGCTTCGACGCCAGCCGCTTCGTCGTGCTGGGCGACGCCGCGCGCTTGCAGCAGATCGTCTGGAACCTGATGAAGAACGCGGTGAAGTTCACTCCGGCGAATGGCCGCATCGAGGTGCGCACCTGGAACCCGGATCCCGCGACCATTTCGGTTTCGGTCATGGACAGCGGCATCGGTATCAGCGCCGAGGCGCTGCCGCGCATTTTCTCGGCGTTCGAACAGGCCGACGACTCCATCACCCGTTCGTTCGGCGGCTTGGGACTGGGCCTGGCCATCGCCAGTACGCTCGCGCAGAAGCACGGCGGCACGTTGTCGGCCTACAGCGAAGGCCGCGACAAGGGCGCACGCTTCACGCTCACGCTATCGCTCGCGCGCGTGCAGCCCGAGCATGAGGACGCGCCGCGCGTCGAGGCGGCGCAGCAGGAACACAGCCGCGCGCTGAGAGTTCTGCTGGTGGAGGACAACGAGCAGACGTCCTCCGCCATGGCCGAAGTGCTGGAAATGCTGGGCCATCAGGTGACCGTGGCCATCACGGTGGCGGAGGCGATCGGACATGCGAAGCGCGCGTCATTCGATCTGCTGGTCAGCGATATCGGCCTGCCGGACGGCAGTGGACTCGACATCGCGCGGGCCTGGACGAGCCTGCAACCCGACAAGCCTTCCGTCGCCATCACGGGCTATGGCATGGACGAGGATATTCGCCGTTGCCGCGAAGCGGGCTTCCTCGATCACCTGACCAAGCCGGTCAATTTCTCGCGGCTCGAAGGCCTGATTCAATCGCTGGCCGAGCAGTCTTCGAAATAGGCTATTGAGGCGCTCCGGCGCGGCGTGAAATTTCTGCGCCGCGTCTGCGCGTTCATGTCGATTGACGCCTGCGCCGATCGTTGTAGGGTGTGAGAGCGCCGCCACTGCCTGGCGCGCCTCGTCCACTTTCACGGAGCCGACATGTCCTCTTCTGCCGTTGAACCCATCCCTCCGGGCATGCATTCGCTGACCCCGCACCTGTGCTGCGCGGGCGCCGCCGACGCCATCGACTTCTACAAGCGCGCGTTCGGCGCCGTCGAAATGGGCCGCATGCCCGGCCCGGACGGACGGCTCATGCACGCGATGGTCAAGATCGGCGATTCGATGCTGATGCTGGTCGACGAACATCCCGAGTTCGGCATGCTCGGGCCGAAGGCGATCAAGGGTTCGCCGGTCACGGTGCATCTCTACGTCACGGATGTCGACGCCACGGTCAGGCAGGCGGCCGAGGCCGGCGCGAAGGTGACGATGCCGGTCGCCGACATGTTCTGGGGCGACCGCTATGGCCGTCTCGAGGATCCGTTCGGGCATCAGTGGTCGGTCGCGACGCACAAGCGCGACATGAACCCGGAAGAGATGAAGGCCGCGATGGAAAAGGGCTGCGCGCCCGGCCAATGACCCCATTCGAGAACGGAGACCCGCAGATGGACAAGATCTCGCCGTGCCTGTGGTTCAAGGGTAACGCGGAAGAAGCCGCAAACTTTTACGTCGCGACTTTCAAGGGTGCGCGCATCACCGACGTCATGCGCCATACCGAGGCCAGTCCCGGCCCTGCCGGCAGCGTGCTCGCCGTGCTGTTCGAACTGGAGGGCGAGGCATTCATGGCCTTGAACGGCAATTCGAACTTCGACTTCACGCCGGCCGTTTCGATGTTCATCAAATGCGATACCCAGGACGAGATCGACTATTACTGGGACAAGCTGATGGACGGCGGCAAGTCGATGGCCTGCGGCTGGCTCACCGACCGCTACGGCGTCGTGTGGCAGGTGGCGCCGAGGCGTCTGCTCAAGATGCTGCAGGATCCGGATGCGGAGAAGGCGAACCGCACGATGCGCGCGATGATGGACATGATCAAGCTGGATTTCGTCGAGCTGGAGCGGGTGTACAACGGCGCGTGACCGGCCATTAAGCGGTGCGCTTGCGCGGGCGGCGCTCCACGAGTTTCGCCGCCATGAAGCGGTGGTCCGCCGCAAAGAGCCGCCGGTAAGTCATCACGATCGCGGCGACCACGCCGAGCCCCGAGGCCGCCGCGATCAGGAACATGATGACGATCTGATAGCGCACCGCCTGCAACGGCGACTGTCCGGCGAGCACCTGGCCGGTCATCATGCCAGGCAGGCTGACGAGGCCGACCACCGCCATCTGGTTCAGGGTGGGAATCATGCCCGCGCGCACGGCCTGGCGCGCGGGTCCTTGCGCCGCTTCCCAGCGGGTTGCGCCGAGCGCGAGCGACATCTCCACGGCAGCGCGCCCGGCGGTCAGCTCCTCGGTCATCCGCTCGATGCCCAGCGATACGCCCGTCAGCGTATTGCCGAGAATCATGCCGAGGATCGGAATCGCGTATTGCGGCTCGTACCACGGATGAATGCGGATCACGACGAACAGCCCGAACGCGCCGATCAGCCACGAACTGCCCCAGATCGACAGGATGCTGTCGACGCGCTGTCCGGCATAAGTGCGCCGTCCGCGCCCGGACGCCGCGAAACCGGCGATGACGGTCATCAGCGCCATCAGCGGCAGGACGACATACCAGCGGTTGAAGGCAAAGACCCAGCCGAGCACGTAGCCGATCAGCAGCAATTGCACGACGGTGCGCACGGCCGCGATGGCGAGCTTGCGTTCGAGCCCGAGCTTCAGCGCGACGGACAACGCGCCATTCACCACGATCAGCAAGGCCGCGAGGCCAATGTCGATGATCCCGAGATTCTGATAGCCGTTCATCGCAGGTCGCCTCCGAGCACGCCGGCATTCATGGTCAGGTGACGCGTGGCGACGCGCCGCGCCTGTTCGGGATCGTGCGATACCCAGATGCAGGCGCGGGCGGCGTCGGCATCGAACCAGGCGGTCACGAGCGCTTCAATCGAACGCGCCGAGGCCGGGTCGAGCGAGGCTGTCGGTTCGTCGAGCAGGAGCACATCGGGCGCGAGTTGCAAGGTGCGCACGAGCGCGGCGATCTGCGCCTCGCCGCCCGACAGCTCGCTGGCGGACTTGTCGAGGAAATCCGCGGCGCGTCCGGCCGCTCGCGCAAGCCTCTCGGCGACGTCACGATCGAAACGCACATCTCGATAGGCCTTGAGCATGAACGGGTAGCGCAGGTTGTCCTCGACGGTGCCGTCGAGCGTCGCGGGACGTTGCGCGATGTAGGCGACGCGCCGCCGGTACGCCGGAATGCGCGACCGCGCGATGCGCTCGCCGCGCCAGGTCACGTAGCCCTCGTCGGACGCGTCGAGCAGCGCGAGCGTGCGCAGAAAGACGCTCTTGCCGGAGCCGGACGGCCCGGTGATCGCCGCGCGCTCGCCGCCGTACAGCGTGAAAGCGGTGGGCTGAAGAAGCGTCGTGCCTCTCGCGGCGTCGCGCCGCGTGACGCCGTGTGCAGTGACGAGTTCGGTGGGCGATGTCGCTTCGGGCATCGGATGCATGTGGGAAGGGTGGGTGGAGATCGACATCTTACGGATAATCAGCGTGCCTTCAGCAGGCCTGTGCATGCGCGCCGGGCACATTATGTGCTGCCAAACCGGATAACGATAAAACGCATGGAGAGGTCATGGTGCAGGCTGGAGCGACCCGCAAAATCGGCAAGATTGCCGCTTGGTTCTTTGGCATTCTGGCGGTGCTGATTGCGATCCTGGTGGTCATTTTCCTGACCTTCGACTGGAACCGGCTGCGACCGTGGGTGGACGACAAGGTGTCCGAGGCCATCGGCCGGCGCTTCGAGATCACCGGCGACCTGAGGGTCGGCTGGCACCGCCCGCCGAACGAGACCGGATGGAAACGTTGGGTGCCATGGCCGCGCTTTTCGGCCGAGAAGATCACCATCGCGAATCCGGACTGGACGCGCCAGAAATTCTTCGCGACGCTCGATGAAATCGACTTCCAGGTCGCCGTGCTGCCGCTGCTCGCGCATGACATTGTGATTCCGTCGATCAACCTCGTGAATCCGTCCATCGACGTCGAGCGGCTCAAGGACAAGCGCAACAACTGGACCTTCAAGTTCAAGCAGTCGAACGAACCGTCCACCTGGAATCTCAAGCTCGGCGACATCTCGCTCGCGAAGGGCGCCGTGAGCCTGCGTGACGAAGTGACCAAGGCCGACATGCAGGCTGTCATCGATACGCTCGGCCAGCCGGTGCCTATCGGTGACGTCATGAAGCAGCAGGAAGCAGCGTCTGCGAAGTCTTCTGCGGAGATGGTCGGCAAGAGCGGCGCGGCCAAGCTCAACAAGCAGGCGGATGCGGCGGCGGCTTCCGAGGCGTCGGCGGCATCGGCGGCGTCTGCTGCTGCGGCGGCGAACGCATCCGCGCCCAATCCGGCAAGTACGTCGGCCAACACCAGCATCACCACCAAGGAAGGCCCGAAGCCGCCCGTGCCGCCCTATGCGTTCGGCTGGACCGTGAAAGGGACCTACAACGGCGGCAAGGTGTCCGGCGACGGCAAACTCGGCGGCGTACTCGCGGTGCAGGACGCGCAGCGGCCGTTCCCCGTGCAAGCCGACGTGCGTCTGGGCGACACGCATATCGCTTTTGTCGGCACGGTGACCGATCCCGCGCATCTCGCGGCGCTCGACCTGCGGCTGTGGATCCAGGCCGTCAGCATGGCGCATCTGTATCCGTTCACCGGCGTGACGCTGCCCGAGACGCCGCCGTTCGCGACCGAAGGGCGCCTCACCGGACAATTCCGCGAAGACGGCAACGGGTTCCATTATGAGAACTTCACGGGACGCGTGGGCGGCAGCGACATCAACGGTTCGCTGGTCTATGCCGGCAAAAAGCCGCGTCCGCTGCTGCAGGGCGAACTGGTGTCGCACCTGTTGCAGTTCAAGGATCTGGCGCCGATCATCGGGGCGGATTCCAACGCCAGCAAGGCCAAGCGCGGCGAGACGGAGAAGCAGCCGTCGTCGAAGGCGCTGCCGACCGAGGAGTTCAAGACCGACCGCTGGAAGTCCATCGACGCCGATGTGAAATTCACCGGCGAGCGCATCGTCAAGGACCCGGATCTGCCGATCACGAACCTCTACACGCATGTGGTGATGAACGACGGCGTGCTCTCGTTCGAGCCGCTGAAGTTCGGCGTGGCGGGCGGATCGCTGGCATCGAACATTCACCTCGACGGCAGCGCCGCGCCGCTCAAGGGACGTGTGTCGGCGCAGGCGCGGCATCTGAAGCTCAAGCAGCTGTTCCCGACCAACAAGACGATGCAGTCGGCGCTGGGTGAAATCAACGGCGACGCGGCGTTGTCCGCTACAGGCAATTCGCCGGCGGCGCTCGCGGCGACGTCGAACGGCGAGGTGAAGGCATTGATCACCGAAGGCACGGTTAGCCGGCTTTACATGGAGGCGGCCGGGTTGAATGTGGCGAACGTCGTGTACGAGAAGTTGTTTGGCAAGCGCGATGTGAGCATCAACTGCGCGGCGGCGGATTTTGTGGTGACGGATGGAGTGCTCGATTCGCGCGTTTTCGCGCTCGATACCGACGATGCCGTGATCAACGTCGATGGCACGATCAACCTCAAGACCGAAGCCATGGATCTCGGGATTCATCCGCACACGAAGGGCGTGCGGATCTTCTCGCTGCGCTCGCCGCTGTATGTGAAGGGCACCTTCAAGGATCCGCATATCGGCGTGAGTCCGGTGCTGGCGATACGCGGGGCGGCGGCGGTTGGATTGGGGCTGATCAATCCGTTTGCTGCGCTGATCCCGCTGATCGCGCCGAGCAACAACAAGCCGCTGCCGTGCCAGCAGATGCTTGCGGACATCGGCAAGGCGCCGACCGCGCCGCCCGCGGGGCAGAAGGAGAAGGCGAAGGCGGCGCCGGCTTATATGTCGTCAGGGGCGGCGGCGAGTGATCAAGGCTCGAAGAAGAAGCCGGCGGCGCCGGTGGGGGCGAGTGCGGCGCAGTATAAGGGGAGTTGAGGGGGCTTCCTGGTTTATTCGGAGCGTGGTGGAAGCCGCTGGGAGCGCGGCTGTGCGGTGGTATGTTCCAGAAATTTATGCCTCGGGCCATACGCGGTGATTTCGATATATTCCGCTACGCGCGGCTCGGCGGGTTGTCCGTTCTTGTCGGCGGAGACGGTCTCGATTTCAACGACGGGAACACACCACGCAGCTGCGCTTCGGTCGGCACGCTTGCCTTCACTGTCGAAACAAAAGAAGTTGAATGAATCTTGATGGTCTGCGGCGCGCAACTCTTTGCTGGTTCCATTCCATTCGTACTTCATGATGATAGTGCCGGGATGAGGTTGGGAAGCGTCTTGAGCGCCGGGGAAGTCGGATCGTTTCATATGTCGTGAGTTCGGTTTGGCAGTGCTCGCGCAACCGCCGAGTATGAAAGTGGCAATGGCGAAAATTGCGAAGCGCTTCATCTTGTCTGTTCGTCCAGATAGCGGTAACGAGCCGGATAATTCTCGCGGCCTCGCGCCTCGCAGGGCGAACCCAGACTGGAGAAATACATATTCACGGACTCCGCAAAGTCCTCCTTTTCGTTTCGGCGAGCATAGTCGGAAGGGGCTTTTCCATCCTGTGCCATTGCTTCGACCCATTCTTCTTTCTTCGTCACATCCTCCCACAGCGTTTGGCTCCATAGATGGCCGGTTTCATGACTCATGGTGCTATCGACGTAAGCTTGCGGGTTCTCGCGCCAGTCCTTCCAAGGAAAGAAGGCAACCCCTTGTGCGACATTGGCGGTGGCAGCCGATGAGAAATTCGCATCTCTGCATTCCTCGCGCCAATCAGCATCTTTTGGATTCGGCTTCGGATTCACAGAAACCTTGCTCAAGTGCTCGTATTGCTTCGGTGCAAGCGTTTCGAGTGCTTTGACTACCTTTGTCCCGCTTGGAAGGGCATAGCCGGCGGGAGCGTTGCTAACGGTTTCAAAGATATCTACGGCGCGCCCGTTTACCGTGGTGCGTTGCAGGAACGCAGGACTGGGTCCTCCGCCCGGAAAATCGAATCTGGCCCATTCCGTCGATACCACCTCGACCCGATTGGTATGCCTGTATAACTCCGCGGGTGCGTCTATGCGACCGCGCGACCCGTCCAGGTACGAGCAATCTAGACGCGTGCCCATCCCGGTTCGGAGCTTCGAGGCATCCAGCGGCGGCGCGATGCCGCGCTCGGCGCGCTTCCATAGCTGCGAAGGGGTGTACGTCCTGGAGCGCGGCGGTGGCAAGCTTTCGCCACGAGCGAAGGCCTGTGTGGGTGGGTTCCGTTCGACCTGTAACTCGCCGGACAGAATCGCGCGCTCGATGTCTTCGTATGCGTCAAAGCGTTCCATCCCATATACATCGATAAGCGCGCATAACTCGGTCATGACGGCGAGGTCCGTCGACCACTCTGTACGCCGGTGTAGAAACACATCGGCATCGATGCTGCCAGCGCGGTTTCCGAATGAACGCTGATGGCAGTCAAGACGCCGGCGTATGGTGAATCCGAGGTCTCTTAAATAAACTTCGTATTTCATTCAGATTCCTAATAACATGAGCGATGCGACTTATGTCGAGCCAGAGAGAGAGTGCCTAATCCGCGGCTCCAGAAATGGCGATGATGCAGAAGGCTTGAGGATAGCTCTTGCCTCGTTTCGACAAGGCGCGAGATAACCACGTAATTCGTCTTGCAAAACGGGCTTGACGCGCTCGCTCGTTCAGCACGAGCGAGACGCGGGTTCCGCTTTGCTACAGGCTTCCAACCTGTCCCGCTGCGCATGCATCGAGACTTCGCAGAATAGGACAAACCTGTTTTTAATTGAGGGTTTCGGTTTGTGAAATTGTGTCGGGCACGCGCACGATCTCCTGCTTCATGGCAGGTAGATGAAGATCGACATGCGGGGAGTGAGTCAGCCGTTTCCGCTTCGCGCAAAGAGGCGAAGCATTAGAAGATTTCCACAGCCACCGTGGAAAGGCCTGTGGAAAACCGCTGGGTGACTGACCCAGCCTTTTGAATTCGTTAGGAAATTCAGACGTGATGCGGATCGAACCACGATCGTCACCAACTAAACCTGCAGGAGCGGCATCAACCTGCAGGAGCGGCAAGGTTCAGTGCTGTCCTTCGAGCACGTCGTACAAATCGTTCGAAGTCAAAGACTTAGACCGATCCCCCGGCTTTTTCAACAGCGCTGTCCACAGAATATGTGGATAAGTCAGGCTTCGTTTGCACCACGTGCACCCGCAATCAGATCGAAAGCCCCGGCCCGCCATTGCTGCCCAGCAACTGCTCGACCGAATCCGCGTCCGCATAATCCTGCTCGGGCAGTCCGTCGAACAGCGTGACGACATCGTTGCTGACACCGGCTTCGCGCGCGGCATCGACGATGGCCTCCTTGTTGGCGGGATACTTCACGAGGCGCAGCACTTGAGCGATCTCATCATCGATCGGCTCGTCGTTCAAGGCGTGTTTGGCGTGCGTGTCGGTCATTGCGCGGGCTTGATGAATTAACGATTAGAAAGAAAACAAGCGTCAGGTCTGCACCTGTACCGGCTGGCTTGCCATGCCGTGATTCGGCGTCCGCGACTTCGGCAGCGGCACGTGACGCCAGCGCGCATGATCGAGATCTTGCGCGGCGACTTCAGGCGCCGGCGGCGCAACCGGGGCGACGTTGACGCGCAAGGCGGCGCGTGTCGCGGTGGCGGCGGCGGTGGATTCGTCGGTGGAACTCGTATGCAACGGCGCGGCATAGCACGAGACCGACACCAGGGCCATCGACAACAACGTTGAGGTCTTCATCGGGCAACCCCTCCTCACGTAGGCAGCGAAGAGCATTAAGCAAAGCCTGTGCCGATGCTCGCATGACCTGCCTGGCCGGCGCGTGGGCCGCCTGAGCGGAGTGCGCGCGGGCGCGACGTGCGGGCGTCGCGCGGACGTACTTCGAGTGAAATGTGAAGTGGACCCGGCCCGCGCGCAGGACGCATGCAAGGGGAGCGCCGCGCCACAAAATTGCATGGCTGCGCAGTTTCAGCGCGACGTCGGGTTCAGACGGAAGTATGCGTCCAGCAGCGAGGTTTTGTACACGACCCCCAGCAAGAGCGGCTGGCTCTTGTTCTCGACCACCGGCAGCCGTTCGCCCTGGAACGCGAGGAAGTGCTGCAGCGCCTCGCCGAGCGACATGTCGGGCATGAGCACGTCGAATTGCGGCTGAAGATAGTCGGCGGCGGTCTTGGCTTCCGTGTCGTGCTCGTCGAGCAGGTCGGAGGTGATGTCCTTCAGCGCGACCACGCCCCGAAAGCGCCCGGCTTCATCGACGACATACAGGTACTTCACCGGATACTCGAGGAACACCCGCGTCATGTCCTTGATGTTCGCCGTGAGCGGCACGACGGTATCGGCGGGCTTGACCAGCTCGCGCATCTGCGTGGCGGCCAGCCGCACGCGTTCCTTCTCCTCGCGATTGCGGCGCAGCGTGACTTCGTACATCGAGGTCTGTTCCGACGTGCGCGCAATGAAGTACGCAATCACGCACGACAGCATCAGCGGCAGCATCACCTGATACGAGAGCGTCATCTCGAAGATCATCAGGATGGCCATCAGCGGGGCGTGCGTGGCGGCGGCGAGGAACGCGCCCATGCCGACCATCGCGTAGGCGAAGGGCGCCGAAGTGGCATGCGGCCAGATGGCGTGCGCGCCGATGCCGAACAGGCAGCCCACCACCGCGCCGAAGAACAGCGTCGGCGTGAAGATCCCGCCGACCGCGCCCGAACCGGCCGTGGCGGCGGTCGCGATGATCTTGAAGAGCAGCAGCGTGAGCAGCGTGGTCCAGGTCCACTGCTCGTGCAGCAGTGAATTCACGACCTCATAGCCGTTGCCCCAGACCTCGGGCCACCAGATCGAGATCACGCCGACGATCAAACCGCCCGCCGCAAGCCGCACGGGCAAGGGCCACGGCAACATGGCGAAGCGCTTCTTCGAGGCGCTGAGCAGCCGCAGGAATTGCGGCGCGAGCACACCGCAAAACAGGCCGAGCACGACGAAGAGCAGCACTTCGACGCCGGTGACGGCGGGGAAGACCGGCATCTCATACGGCGGTCGATAACCCGCGAACTCGCGCATCGTGATGTTGGCGACCACCGATGAGACGACGATGGGCCCGAAGCTTTCCATCGCCATGGAGCCGAGCACGAGTTCGGTGACGAAGAAGGCGCCGGCGATCGGCGCGTTATAGGCCGAGGTGATCCCGGCGGCCGCGCCGCACGCGACCAGCAAGCGCAGGCGCGGTGGATCGAAGTGAACCCAGCGGCCGATCAGCGATGACACGAGCGCGGCGAGCTGGACCATGGAGCCTTCGCGGCCGATCGAGCCGCCGCTCGAAATGGTGATGAGCGAGGACAGGCTGCGCCAGAAGCTCTGCCAGACCGGCACGACGCCATCGCCGATGGTCACCGCTTCCATATAGTCGGTGCTGGCGTTCTTGTTGACGCGCCGGCGGGCGATCAGCAGGCAGAAGCCCGCGATGAGACCGCCCGCGGCAGGCAGCAGCACGCGCACGGGCCAGGGCAGACCGAGTGCGAGCGCCACGAGTCCTTCCGAACGATTGCCCAGCAGATGTTGCAGGATCTCGATGCCTTCGCGAAACAGCGCAGTGGCGAACGCACCGGCCACGCCGACCACGACTGCCCAGACGAGCATCGTATGCGAGTCCGACAGACGAAAGAGCCGTTGGGCGCGGGTACGGAGCCTGAGCAGGAACGAAAGCACTTTTACGAAATCGTGGAAAGCTTAGAAGGAAATGGAATAAGGACGCCCGCAAGGATAGCATCGCGACGGAGGTCTGCGGGCTTCGGAACGTGTGAAGAGGCGTCGCGACGAATAAAAACGCCCGGCGAACGAGTCAGCCGGGCGCTTGTGCACGGGTGCTACGCGTGGCGGCGTGTGCCGCGCATCGCTGTCACCACTTCGGCGCGAACGAAGGATTGGCGTTGCGCCGGCCTTCGTCGAGGGCATCGATCTGGGCGATGTCGTCGGCGTCGAGCTTGAGCTTCTGCGCGTCCCAGTTGCTTTGCTGATGCGCCGGATTCGTCGATGCCGACAACACCACGATATCGCGCGCCAGCAGCCACGCAAACGTGACCTGCGCGGGCGTGACGCCGTGTTTCGCGGCGATCGCCTTGAGGGTCATGTCCTTGTGCGCGCGGCCTTCGCCGAGCGGCATGTAGGCCGTTACCTTGACGCCGGACTTCTGCGTCGCATCGACGAGCGAGCGGTTCGCGAGGAACGGGCTCACTTCGATCTGATTCGTGACGATGTCTTTGCCGCCCGGCGCCGCGAGCGCTTCTTCGAGCAGCGGCGCGGTGAAGTTGGACACGCCGTAATGGCGGATCAAACCCAGTTGCTGCGCTTCCTGCAGCGCCGCGAGCGTTTCCGCGATCGGCACCGCGCCCTTGGGCGACGGCCAGTGGACCAGCGCGAGATCGATCGTGCCGATGTCGAGTTTGGTATGACTGTCCTTCAGACTGGCGATCAGCGCGTCGCGCGACAGCCGTTCCCACCAGACTTTGGTCGTGACCCAGACCTCGTCGCGCGCGATGCCCGAGTCGCGCACGCCCTGGCCCACGGCGGCCTCATTGTTGTAGTACTGCGCGGTGTCGATATGGCGGTAGCCGATATTGAGCGCGCTCTTCACGGCTTCGGTGGTTTTGGCGGCATCGACGCGAAACGTGCCGAGACCGAAGGAAGGAATCGTTTCGATCATGCTGGCTCCTTGCTGAGTCGAGAGTGAATGGGCGACAGGCGCGCGTGGGTCGTCGTGGCTTACGCGTCCTGATCGAGTTCGGGATAGTGCCTGAAGATGCCGGATTCGTTGAACGGAAGACGCCGGTCCGAATCGACGTAAGCGGCAATGTTGGGCCGCTGCAGCACGGCATCGTGCAGCGCCGCGACACGCGGATAGTGCTCGCCGAAGCGCTTCATCGCGCGCGGAAACGCGTAATGCAGACCATCGACGATCTGGAACATGGACAGATCCACATAGGTGGTCTGCTCGCCGATCATCTGCGTGTCGCCTGCGGGATTCTGCCTCAGCACGCGTTCGAAATAGCCCATGAACTTCGGTACGCGCTTGTCGAGGAAATTCTGCGTGCGGATCTTCGCGGCGTCCTTCTGATCTTCATAGTAGAGGTCGGTGGCCAGCGGATGATGCGTGTCGTGCACTTCGGCAACGAAATCCGCGATGGTCAGCTGCAGGCCATGCGCCGCGTAGCGCAGGCCTTCGTCCGGCGGCGCCAGGTCCAGCTTCGGACCGAGATAGAGCAGGATGTTCGCGACGTGCGGCACGATCAGATCGCCGTTTTTCAGGAACGGCGGTGCGAAAGGGATATGCGGCTCGGTCTTGCTGTCGAGGATCTTCATCATCGCGTTCATGCCGTAGCCGCTTTTCTTCGATTCGCGCGCGACCTCGATGTAGGGCACGCCGGCGTCTTCCAGCGCCAGCCGGACGAATTCGCCGCGGCCCTGCAATCCGTCCCAGTAGTGGAGTTCGTAAGGCATGAGTGTGGGCTCCTTGTCGGGGAATGCCGCGCCGGTGTTGACGAGCGAAGCAGCGTTGGTCTGCCTGATCAGAAAAAGCGCGCGAATGGCGCGGACGGAGGAACAGGCGAGCAACATGCGTACCCGTAAGCCGTGTATGCCATGAGCGGCTGAAGATCAGGCAAAATCGATGGTTTCGGATCGACTCGCGAGCGGAGAAGTAATGGACAAGCAAGGTTTCACCACAGGCATCGTTCACGGCGACAGACAGCCCGGCGCGGAACACGGCGGCGTGCGCCAGCCGATCCATACGTCGGTGCAGTATGGATTCGAGCGCGTGGAAGATCTGATCGGCGTGTTCCAGGGCACGAAGAAGGGCGGCTTCAACTATGCCCGCCAAGGTACGCCGACCACGGCCGCGCTGGAGCGCAAGATCACGAGCCTGGAGCAGGGTGTCGGGTCCATCTGTTTCGGCACGGGCATGGCCGCGATCTCCGCAGTGTTCCTGACGCTGCTGCGCGCGGGCGATCATCTCGTCTCCAGCCGCTACGTATTCGGCAACACAAACAGCGTGTTCGGCACGCTCAGGACGCTCGGCATCGAAGTGACCACGGTCGATGCCACCTCCGCTGAAAACGTCGCGAACGCGATCAAGCCGAATACGCGCATGGTGTTCGTCGAAACCATCGCGAATCCGGGCACGCAGATTCCGGATCTCGAAGGCATCGGCGCGCTGTGCCGCGAGCGCGGTCTCGCCTATGTCGTCGACAACACCATCACGTCGCCCGCGCTGTTCGTGCCGAAGGCCGTGGGCGCGAGCCTCGTCGTCAATTCGCTGACGAAGACCATCGCGGGGCACGGCGCCGCGCTCGGCGGCGCGGTGACCGATACCGGCCTGTTTGACTGGAGCACGTATCCGAACATCGCCGACGATTACCGCGGTTCGGCGCCGAAAGAACAAGGGCTGTTGCAGGTTCGCAAGAAGGGTTTGCGCGACATGGGCGGCTCGCTTTCGTCGGAGCAGGCGCATTCCATCGCGATGGGCGCGGAGACGCTGGCGCTGCGCGTCGCCCGGTGCAGCGACAATGCGCTCGCGCTGGCGCGCTTCCTCGAAGGGCACGAGGCGATCGGACGCGTGTTCTATCCGGGGCTCGAGAGTCATCCGCAGTATGCGATCGCGCAGAAGCTGTTCAAGGGCGCGTCCTGGCTGCTGTCGTTCGAACTGCGCCGCGCGGACCGCATGATCGACTTCGTCAATGCGCTGAAGCTGCCGATCAAGGCGACCGGACTCGGCGACACGCGCACGCTGATCATCCCGGTTGCGCCGACCATCTTCCACGAAGCCGGCCCCGAAGTACGCAAGTCGATGGGCATCTCGGACGGCATGCTGCGGCTCTCGGCGGGCATCGAGGATACCGAGGACCTGATCGCCGACTTCGATCAGGCGCTCAAGCTGGCCTTGTAAGCCGATAACGCGTGCCTTCCCGGGCACGCGTTATTTCTGCCGCGGATCAGCCGGTCACGAAGCCCGCGCGTAATAGATGTTCTGCGGATGGCGCGCTTCGGCGAAGAAGAACCACCGTTCGGCCACGAGCCCCAGGTACTGCGTGACGAAGGCCACGCAGAACAGCGCGGCTGACTGCGAGCCGATGCCCGCGAGCATCAGCACGAAGGGCACGCCGAACGCGCCGATCAGAAAGGTCCACTTGATACGGCGGATCGCCTGTACGGTCTGTCCATGGAAGAACTCGCGCAGGTTGAAGGCGCCCGCCGTGAAACCGCGCGATTTCTGCACCACGTTCGGCCCCTTGATGCCTGTCGCGCTCTGCACGGTGGACTTGGGTCGCAGACGCGCATTGCGTTGCAAGGACGCCACCCGCGCCACACACCCCGCGAGCGTCAGCGTGCACGCGCAGGCCGCGAGTCCCGCCGCGAGCGACGGTGCGAGCCACGCGGCGCAGGCGCTGGCGAGCGTGAAACCGGACGCGCAACCGAGCAGCACGAAGTTGACCAGGGTGAGCGGCGTTGCCCATTCCTGGAGGAACCGCAGGCACGCGTAGATCATCGCGGTGCAGACGAACAGCGCGGCCGCCGCGAGCACGCCGATCAAGCCGATGGCCAGCGACCACGTCGCGCCGAGCCAGTGTGCGACACCGTAAAGCGCGGCGCAGCCGAGAAAGGCCGGCAGGCACAGGCATTCGCGCGAGAGCCACGAGGTGCGCCACATCGCGATGGCGCGCCACGCGCGTTCCGGATGGCCGAGATGAAAGAACGACGCGATCAGCCCGAGGCCGCCGAGCGCCACGGCAACGGCCGCGCCGGTGATGAAGAAAGTCTGCGACGGCCCGGCGAATAAGCCGATGCGCGCCAGCAGTTCCACGCCGACGAGCGCGATCAAGAGGCCTTGCGCGGCGCCGCTCAGGGTCGTGAGGAACACGACAGAAAACGCGGGTTTCATGAGGATGCTCCGTGAGGGATCAGACGCGGGCGGCCATGGCGGCCAGATTCAAATCGCCGTGTGCTTCGAACGCGTCTTCGTCGGCGGCATTCGACTTGCCATCCGACTTGCACCCGCACGAACCACTGCCGCATGCATTCACCGGATTGCGCGGCAAGTAATGATTCGCGGGCTTCGTGTCCCATTCGGGCATCAGCTGATAACCGCCGCGTTCCTCGATCGCCTTCGACACCACCGACTCCGGATCATGAATGTCGCCGAATAGCCGCGCCGAGGTCGGGCACGCGAGCACGCAGGCAGGCTTGCGGTCGCGCTCGGGCAGCGCCTCGTTGTAGATGCGGTCGGCGCACAGCGTGCACTTGGTCATCTCCTTGCGTTCTTCGTCGAGTTCGCGCGCACCATAGGGGCACGCCCACGCGCAGTACTTGCAGCCGATGCACTTGTCGAAATCCACCAGCACGAGCCCGTCTTCCTTGCGCTTGTAGCTCGCGCCGGTCGGACAGACGGGTACGCACGGCGGGTCCTCGCAGTGCAGACACGATTTCGGGAAGTGGATCGTGTCGGCGAGCGGAAATTCGCCTGATTCATAGGTCTGCACGCGGTTGAAGAAGGTGCCGGAGGGATCGGCGTCATAGGGGCGCTGATCCGCGAGGCTGCCCGCTTCGCCGGAGGTGTTCCATTCCTTGCAGCTCGTCACGCAGGCGTGGCAGCCGACGCAGACGTTCAGATCGATCACGAGGGCCATCTGGGTCATCGGAGTCTCCTTCAGTTGCCCGGGTTGCGCTTCAACGCGTTGCGCAGGCGCGCCGCGAACTCGCCGCGTCCCGCGAAGTAGGTCTGCACGACGCGCTGCACCGGCCCGGCCATGCCCGGCGCGGGACGCATCGGCGGGAATTGCGGCAAGGTGTTCTGCGCGTCGGCTTCAGCGGGATAGACCCGCACGCGCACGTCGTACCACGCCGCCTGTCCCGTGATCGGGTCCGAATTGGAATAGCGGGCGCCGTCGCGCTGCGGGTCGGGGATTTCATCGGTGATGAGGTGATTGAGCAGGAAGCCGCGCTGCGATTCGTTGGCGTCGGCGCTGAGACTCCACGCACCCGAGGCCTTGCCGATCGCGTTCCAGGTCCACACGGTGCCCGGCTCGACCGCCTCGCTGTAGCGCGCCATGCAGCGCACCTTGCCCCATGGCGATTCGACATAGATCCAGCCGCCGTCCTCGATGCCGTTCGCCTGCGCCATGCGCGGATTCATGTACAGCAGATTCTCGCCATGAATCTGCCGCAGCCACGCATTCTGCGAATCCCACGAGTGATACATCGCCATCGGGCGTTGCGTGACGGCGGCGAGCGGGTAACGCTCGAGGTCGGTCGTGTCGCGTTCGAGCGGGGCATACCAGAAAGGCAGCGGATCGAAGTACTGCTCGATGCGCGCGCGCAGATGGTCCGGCGGCTGCCGGCCCTTCGTGCGTCCCTGGGCGGCAAGGCGGAATTTCTGCATTACGTCGGAATAGAGCTGGATCAGGATCGGCGTATCGAACTTGCGGAAGCCCTTTTCAACCGACCACTTCAGATACGGCCCGTTCTGGCCGCGCATGTACTGGAATTCCTCGGGCATCGTGTAATGGAAGACGCAGTCGTGCTTCGCATACTCTTCCCACTGGTTCGGATTCGGCTCGCCGACCAGCGCGTCCTGGCCGTCCTTGCCGCGCCAGCCCATCAGGAAGCCCACGCCCGAGCCCGGCGCGGTCTGGTGATTGACGATGAAGTCGGGATAGTCGCGATACTTGCGCGTGCCCTCGGGCGTCGTGAAGGCGGGCAGCTTCAGCCGGCTGCCCAGTTCGACGAGCACTTCCTGGAACGGCCGGCACTCGCCGGTGCGCGGCACGACCGGCACGCGCACGGAATCGCACGGACCGTCGAACTCGGAGATCGGGCGATCGAGCATCGACATCGCGTCGTGGCGTTCGAGATAGGTCGTGTCGGGCAGCACGAGATCGGCGAACGCGGTCATCTCGGACTGAAACGCATCGCAGACCACGATGAAAGGAATCTTGTATTCGCCGCTCGCGTCCTTGTCGGCGAGCATCTTGCGCACTTCCATCGTGTTCATCGACGAATTCCAGGCCATGTTGGCCATGAAGATCATCAGCGTGTCGATGGGATACGGATCACCGCGCCAGGCGTTCGTGATGACGCTGTGCATGACGCCATGCACCGCGAGCGGATATTCCCACGAGAAGGCCTTGTCGATGCGCACCGGCGTGCCGTCGTCGTGAATGAACAGGTCCTCGGGCGCGGCGGGCCAGCCGAGCGGGCCGCTGGCGAGCGGCGTGTTGGGCTGGACCTGGTCGGGATGATTCGGCGGTTTCGCGGACGGCGGCACCGCGCGCGGAAACGGCGACTTGTGGCGAAAGCCGCCCGGCCGGTCGATGGTGCCGAGCAAGGACATCAGCACCGCGAGGCCGCGAATCGACTGGAAGCCGTTCGAGTGCGCAGCGAGTCCGCGCATCGCATGGAACGCGATGGGATTGCCCGTCACCTGTTCATGCGTCTTGCCCCAGGCATCGGTCCAGCGGATCGGCAGGCTGATCTTGTGATCGCGGCTCACCTGGATCATTTCGGCGGCGAGACGCCGGATGGTCGCCACGGGAATGCCGGTGATCTCCGCCGCCCACTCCGGCGTGCAGGACGCCACCTGCTCGCGCAACAGCGCAAAGGACGGGGCGACAGGCGTGCCGTCTTCGAGCGTATAGCGGCCGTCGAGCGCGGGCTCGGCGTCCGGCGCGTGATGCGCGACCGCGCGGTTCGTCTTCGTGTCCCACCACAGATGATTCTGCGGAAACAGCTTATTGCCCTCGGGCGCGTTCGCATCCTCGACGAACAGGCCGAAGCGTTCGCTTGCCTCGTTCATGTCGAGCAATTCGGCCGCGTTGGTGTAGCGCGTGACGAACGCGTGGTCGTAGGCGTCGGCGGCGATCAGTTCGTGGATCAGCGCCATGAAGAGGGCGCCGTCGGTGCCCGGGCGGATCGGCACCCATTCGTCGGCGATGGCCGCATAACCCGTGCGCACCGGATTGATGGCGATGAAGCGTCCACCCGCACGCTTGAACTTCGAGATGGCGATCTTGAGCGGGTTCGAGTGATGATCCTCCGCCGTGCCGATCATGAAGAACAGCTTCGACTGGTCGAGATCGGGCCCGCCGAACTCCCAGAACGAGCCGCCCATCGTGTAGATCATGCCGGCCGCCATGTTGGCCGAACAGAAGCCGCCGTGCGCGGCGTAATTGGGCGTGCCGAAGTTCTTCGCGAACAGGCCGGTGAGCGCCTGCATCTGGTCGCGTCCGGTGAAGAGGGCGAACTGTTTGGGATCGGTGGCGCGCAGATGCGCGAGACGTTTCTCGAGCGTGTCGAGAGCCACGTCCCACGATACCGGCTCGAACTGCGCCTCGCCGCGCAACGCGCCGGGCTTGCGCATCAGCGGCTGGGTGAGACGCGCGGGCGAGTACTGCTTCATGATGCCCGACGCGCCTTTTGCGCAGATCACGCCCTGGTTGAGCGGATGGTTCGGATTGCCGTCGATGTAACGAACCTCGCCGTCGCGCAAATGCACGCGGATGCCGCAGCGGCATGCGCACATGTAGCACGTCGTGGTCTTGACATCGAGCGTCTCGTTCTGGGTGCGAGCGCCGTGTTCCATGACTGCTCCTTCAAAAAGCGATATCGCGCGATGGGGAGTTCGCGCGATGGGTGCTGCAACAGCCCGGTCAGCCGAACAGATGCTCGACGCCGAGGGTGATCGCGAGACCGCCGAAAACGAGCCATGCGTACAGGATCGCGCCGGTAGCGAGCGCACGCGGGCCGGCCGCGCGAATCTGTGCGAAGCGGGTTTCCATGCCGAGCGCGGTCATGGCCATCGTGAGCGCGAAGGTATCGAGCATGTTGATGGTGCTGGTGGCGGCATCGGGCAGGACGTGCAGCGAGTTCACGACGACCAGCGCGAGAAAGCCGAGCGCGAACCATGGCACCGCGATCTTGCGCTTGCCTTCGCTCTGGCCTTGATCCGTGCCGGCGTTGCGCGAGCGGCTGATCCAGAAGCCGATGGCCAGCAGCACCGGCACCAGCAACATCACGCGCGTCATCTTCACGATGGTGGCGATGTGGGTCGCTTCCGGGCTGACATTGCTCGCCGCGCCGACCACTTGTGCGACTTCATGGATCGTGCCGCCGAAGAACAGGCCTGCGCCGAGTGTGTCGAGATGCAGCCAGCCGGCATTGAGCGCGAGCGGATAGAGGAACATCGAGAGCGTGCCGAACAGCACGACGCTGCCGACCGCCATCGCGCTCTTGTGCGGCTTGGACTGCAACGTCGATTCGAAGGCGAGCACGGCGGCCGCGCCGCAGATGGCGCTGCCGGCGGCGGTGAGCAGGGCGGTGTCGCGGTCGAGCTTCATCAGCTTCATGCCGGCCCAGGTGCCCACGACGAGCGTGCTGACGACCACCAGCACCGACACCGTGAAACCCGCAGCGCCGACCTGCGCGATCTCCTGCAGGCTCACGCGCAGGCCGAAGAACGCGACGGCGATGCGCAACAGCTTGCGCGCCGAGAAGTTGACGCCGGCGGCCCAGCTGTCGGGCATGCCGTGGCGGAGCGCATTGCCGTAGAGCGCGCCCGCGATGATGCCGACGATCAGCGGACTGATCCCGAGTCCCGCGATGGCAGGCACGGCGGCGAGACGCGTGACGGCGGCGGCAAACAGCGCGACGAAGAGAATGCCGTTGAGCTGTCCGCGGGTGGAAGACGCGGCGGGTGCCAGAGGCGAGGCGGACGGGACCGTGGACATGGAGGGTCTCAAGGATAAGTAGGAGTCGATGGGCTAATCCTATTCTCGATATATCAATATGAAAAATCGTGATTTAGAATGTCAACTATCGAATAAACGGATAGTTTGGAGCGATGACCCCGGAACAACTGATAACGTTCGCGACCGTGGCGGAGCACGGCAACATCAGCCGCGCGGCGGTGGCGCTTCATCTCTCGCAGCCGGCGGTGTCAGGGCAACTGCGGCTGTTGCAGGACGAGTTCGGTGAGCCGCTTTATCAGCGCGACGGCCGCGGCATCCGCTTGACGGCGGCCGGCGAACAGCTGCTTGGGCACGCGGAACGGCTGCGTGAAACGTTCGCCCAGGCCCATGCGCTGCGCGACGCGCTGCGGGGGCTCGAACGCGGCACGCTGCGCATCGGCGCCAGTACGACGCCCGCCAGCTACCTGTTGCCCTATCTGATCGCCGCGTTTCACAAGCGCTATCCAGACGTCGCGGTGACGATCATCGATGGCAATACCAGCGACATCGTCGCGGCGCTGGGCGCGCTCGACATCGCATTGGTCGAGGGCCCGGCCGGGCAGGATCTGCCGCTTGGCACCACGGTGACGTCGTGGCGCGAGGACGAGATCGTCGCCATCGCGCCAAAGGGGCATCCGCTCGCGGACGGCCGCGAGTTCGTCACGCTCGACGAACTGGGCGCGCAGCCTTTGGTGCTGCGCGAGCCGGGTTCGGGCGTGCGGCTGATCGTCGAACGGGCCTTCGCGGAACATGGCGCGCCGATGCGCGCGGCGCTCGAAATCGCGGGCGTGGAGGGCGTGAAGGAAGCGGTGCGAGCGGGCATGGGCATCGGATTCGTCTCGGCGATGTCGATTCGTCACGAGGACAGCGCACTGCAACGACTGCGCCTGGCGCCTGAACCGTTGACGCGGCGTTTTTCGATTCTGCTGCCGCATGCCGCCACGCCGTCGCGCGTTGCCACGCGCTTCCTGCAGCTATGCGAGGAGCCTGGGTTGATCGGCTAGGGAATTCCACTATGGCGCGTCTCCCGCACTCTGACGCACCATTCGCTCTGAATCAGGACGCTTCGGCGTCTTTTTTGAAAAGTGTTAATGGAACCGGTTCCAATCGTGTGAATGGGCCGAAATTGATAGTGGGTGGTATGTGAATCAGTTTTCTCGGCGGGAAGCGGCTCCGGAAGTGGTAATCGTCGCGAGCGCGTTCGGCGCGGAGGCGATTCGCCGCGATGGTCACGCCGTCTGGGCCGGCGCGGCGGCGCGGGCAGGCGCGCACGGTTTCGAAGTGCGCCGCGAGCTGTTCGCAAGCGATGCCGATGTGCAGCCCTCCGTGCTCGCGCGGCTCGGCGCGCGGATTCGCGCACAGGGTTTGTGGGCCGTCTATTCAACGCCCGCCAGCTTGTTCCGCGACGACGGCGCGTTCGATTCAAAGGCGCTTGCTCTTGCGATCGAAGAAGCCGCGGCGCTGGGCGCGCGTCTCGTGAAGCTGCAACTCGGCGGCACGGAGCAAGCAGTCGCGACGGACGGCGTCACGCTGGATCAGTTGCTGTCGGGCGTCGCGACGTCGCGGGCGCGCGTGGTGGTCGAGAACGGACAGCTGAAGGCTGGCGGCACGCTCGGCGTGTTCGAAACGCTGTTCGCCGCACTGCCGCGCCAGAGCGGCCTCGCGATGACGTTCGACACCGGCAACTGGCAGTGGGCAGAACAGGATTCGCTCGATGCCGCCCGGCGACTTGCGCCGCATGTCGCCTATGTGCATTGCAAGGCGGTGATGGGCGAAGGCGGGCGCCGCTTCGCCGCCGCGCCGGCTGATGGCGACGCGCGTTTCGCGACGCTGCTGGCGAGTTTGCCCGGCGACGTGCCGAGAGGCATCGAATATCCGTTCATGGCCGGCGCGGACATCTCGCTCGCCGACGATGCCGCGCGGCAGGTTGCTCGCATCGGCGCATTTGCGCGGCATTTTGAATAACGCATTTTGCATTCAACGTTGCATTTTGCATTCAGCATTCAGCATCAATCAGTAAAGGAACCGACATGCAAGCTCAGACCGACTCCCTGGACGTCGTCACCTACGGCGAGGCGATGACGATGTTCGTTGCGGCCCAGACCGGCGATCTCGCCCGCGTCGGCCAGTTCACCAAACGCGTGGCGGGCGCGGACCTGAACGTCGCGATCGGACTGTCGCGGCTGGGCTTCAAGGTGGGCTGGATGAGCCGCGTGGGCAACGATTCGTTTGGCCGCTACGTGCTCGACGTGCTCGCGGCCGAAGGCATCGACGCGCGCCGCGTGACGGTGGACCGGCGCTATCCGACCGGCTTCCAGCTCAAGGGCAAGTGCGACGACGGCAGCGACCCGGCGGTCGAGTACTTCCGCGCGGGATCGGCGGCCAGTCACCTGTCGCTCGACGACTATGTTGCCGGCTACGTCCTCGGCGCACGCCATCTGCACCTGACGGGCGTGGCTCCGGCGATCTCCGCGACCTCGCGTGAACTCGCCTTCCACATGGCCCGCGAAATGCGGGGGGCAGGCAAGACCATCTCGTTCGATCCGAACCTGCGGCCGACCTTGTGGCCGTCGCGCGAAGCCATGGCGGAGTCGCTCAATGCGCTGGCCGCGCTGGCCGACTGGGTGCTGCCTGGCGTGACCGAGGGCCTGACGCTGACCGGCTACGCGAAGCCCGAGGACATCGCCGCGTTCTATCTCGAGCGCGGCGCGAGAGGTGTGGTGGTGAAGCTGGGCGCACATGGCGCGTACTTCCGCACGGCGGACGACGAGCAGGGCATCGTCCCGGCGATTCCGGTGACGAACGTGGTCGACACGGTCGGTGCGGGCGATGGCTTCGCCGTGGGCGTGGTGAGCGCGCTGCTCGAAGGACGCGACGTGCGGCATGCGATCGCGCGCGGCAACCGTATTGGCGGGCTGGCGATCCAGGTGATCGGCGACAGCGAAGGCTTGCCGACGCGCGCCGCGCTTGATTTGCTCGAACAGCAGGATTCCAGCGACAGGGCGGCCAGCGCTGCATTCGATCCGGCTTGAGTTAGAGCCTGACTGAGGGCCTGAATGAAGGCCACGAAGGCCCTCGCCCGTGCATTGAATCGTGCATTCAAAGTGCAATAAACCGCGCATCAAACATGCTGTAAACCGTGCATTCAACATGCACGATGCCGCGCTCACCGTTCTGCTTCAGGAGACAACCATGCAGACTTCCTCCACTCCCACGCTGGCCGTGCGTCGCTGGTGGGCGATCATGCCGATCGTCTTCATCACCTACAGCCTCGCCTATCTGGATCGCGCGAACTACGGATTCGCGTCGGCCGCCGGCATCAACCAGGATCTCGGCATCAGCAAGGGACTGTCGTCGCTGATCGGCGCGCTGTTCTTCCTCGGCTATTTCTTCTTCCAGATTCCGGGCGCGATCTACGCCGAGCGGCGCAGCGTGAAGAAGCTGGTGTTCTGGAGCCTGATCCTGTGGGGCGGGTGCGCCGCGCTCACCGGCATGGTGAGCAACATCCCGTCGCTGATGGCGATCCGCTTCGTGCTCGGCGTGGTCGAGGCCGCGGTGATGCCGGCCATGCTCGTTTTCATCTCGAACTGGTTCACGAAGTCGGAGCGTTCACGCGCGAATACCTTCCTGATCCTCGGCAATCCGGTGACGGTGCTGTGGATGTCGGTCGTATCGGGTTATCTGGTGAACTCGTTCGGCTGGCGTCACATGTTCATCGCGGAAGGGCTGCCGGCCGTGGTCTGGGCGGTGATCTGGTGGTTCATCGTGAAGGACAAGCCTGCGCAGGTCAGCTGGCTCTCGGAGCAGGAGAAACGCGATCTCGACGCCACGCTGCGCGCCGAGCAGGCCGCGATCAAGCCGGTCAAGAACTACCGCGAGGCGTTCAAGTCGCCAGCCGTCATCAAGCTGTGCGCGCAGTATTTTTGCTGGAGCATCGGCGTTTATGGGTTCGTGCTGTGGCTGCCGTCGATCCTGAAGAGCGGCTCGACGCTCGGCATGGTCGAGACCGGCTGGCTCTCCGCCGTGCCGTATCTCGCGGCGACCATCGCGATGCTGCTGGCTTCCTGGGCCTCTGACAAGCTGCAGGCGCGCAAGGCGTTCGTCTGGCCGTTCCTGCTGATCGGCGCCATTGCCTTCGCGGGCTCGTATCTGCTCGGCTCGACGAACTTCTGGGCGTCGTATGCGCTGCTGGTGGTCGCTGGCGCGGCGATGTACGCGCCGTATGGCCCGTTCTTCGCGATCGTGCCCGAGCTGCTGCCGAAGAACGTCGCGGGCGGCGCGATGGCGCTCATCAACAGCATGGGCGCGCTGGGCTCGTTCGTCGGTTCGTATTTTGTCGGCTATCTGAACGGCGCGACCGGTTCGCCCGCCGCCTCCTACGTCTTCATGAGCGCCGCGCTGTTGCTGTCGGTCGGGCTCACGCTGGCCGTCAAGCCGCAGGCGACGGTGCGCACGGGCGTGGCGGCGCGATCCTGAGCCGTTTATGCTTGGCCCCTTCAACCCGTACTCGCATCGAGCGCCCATGACCCGAACCATCGTTGCCTACAAAGCCTTGCCCCCCGACGTCGACGCGTGGCTGCGCGAGCGCGCCGACGTCATCGACGTCGATCCGAAAGACCACGCCGCGTTCGTCGCGGCGCTGAAGCGGGCCGACGGCGCCGTCGGTGCGAGCGTAAAAATCTCCGCCGACATGCTCGAAGGCGCCGCGCATCTGAAGGCGTTCTCGACGATCTCCGTCGGCTTCGATCAGTTCGATGTCGCGGACCTCACGCGCCGCGGCATCGTGCTCACGCACACGCCCGACGTGCTCACCGAATCCACCGCCGACACCGTGTTCGCGCTGATCCTTTCAAGCGCGCGCCGGGTCGTGGAACTGGCTGACTGGGTTCGCGAAGGCCACTGGAAGGGGAGCATCGGCGAAGCGCACTTCGGCGTGGACGTGCAGGGCAAGACGCTTGGCATCGTGGGGTTGGGACGCATCGGCGGGGCGGTTGCGCGGCGCGCGGCGCTCGGCTTTCGGATGAACGTGCTCTACACCAACCGCAGCCCGAACGAGCAGGCCGAGCGGGACTATGGCGCGCGGCGCGTGGAACTCGACGAACTGCTCGCGCAAGCCGATTTCGTGTGTCTGCAAGTGCCGCTCACGCCCGAGACGCGCGGCATGATCGGCGCGGACGAGTTGCGCGAGATGAAGCGCAGCGCGATCCTCATCAATGCGTCGCGCGGGCCGACGGTCGACGAAACCGCGCTGATCGACGCATTGCGCCACGGCACGATCCGCGGCGCGGGCCTTGACGTGTTCGAGCACGAACCGCTGGCCGCCGATTCACCGTTGCTCGCGATGAAGAACGTCGTCGCGTTGCCGCATATCGGCTCGGCCACGCACGAGACGCGTCACGCGATGGCGCGCAATGCCGCCGAGAACCTGATCGGCGCGCTCGACGGCACGCTGACGCAAAATATCGTCAATCGCGACGTGCTGACGCGCTGAGCCACACGGATCGAGACGGATCGGACCCGCGCATGCGCTAACATGCGCGATGCGAGCAGAACCCTCATCAAGGCCGCGCGTCTCGCCGTCAGGCGCCGCGCGGGTCACGACCCTTATGTCCGACGATCCTTCTTCAACTCAGCCCCCGGCGCCGTTTGTCACGCGCCGTGCAACGATCACCGATGTCGCCCGCGAGGCGGGCACCGGCAAGACCAGCATCTCGCGCTACCTGAACGGCGAGATGGGCGTGCTGTCGCCCGACTTGCGCGAGCGCATCGAGGCGGCCATCGCCAGGCTGGACTATCGGCCGAACCAGATGGCGCGCGGTCTCAAGCGCGGCCGCAACCGTCTGATCGGCATGTTGCTCGCCGACCTGACCAATCCGTATTCCGTGGAAGTGCTGCAGGGCGTCGAGGCCGCGTGCCACACGCTCGGCTACATGCCGCTCATCTGTCACGCGGCCAACGAGATCGACATGGAGCGGCGCTATCTGCAACTGCTCACGACGTACCGCGTCGAGGGCGTCATCGTCAATGCGCTCGGCGTGAAGGAAGCGTTGCTGCAGGGCTTCGCGCAGGGCGGCATTCCGGTCGTGCTGGTGGACCGCTCGGTGGAGGGGCTCGTGACCGACATGGTCGGGCTCGACAATCACGCGGCCGTGGCGCTCGCCACCCGTCACCTCGTCGCCGAGGGGTTCGACGAGCTGCTCTTCATCGTGCAGCCCGTGACGCACGTCAGTTCGCGGCGCCTGCGCGAGGCGGCTTTTTGTGAAACGGTCGCGGCGCTGGAGGCAAGCGGCGCAACGCTCGTGATCGATCTCGCCGATGCCTCGGCCGCGCTCGACGAACTCGACGCACGCGTGAGCGCGGCACAGGCAGCGGGCAGGCGCGTCGCGCTGTTCGCGGCCAACGGGCCGGTTGCGCTGCGCGTCGCCGTGCATCTGAAGGCGCGCTATGGCGCGGACTGGCAGGCGCGCGTCGCGCTGATGTCGATCGACGATTCCGAATGGGCCCAGCTCGCCGGCATGACGTCGGTGCGCCAGCCGACCGGCGATATCGGCCGGCGGGCGGTCGAGTTTCTGCATGAGCGGCTCGGCGGCGCGACGATGCCCGCGCGTGAATGCCTGCTGCCTGGCGAGCTCATCGTGCGCGCCTCTACTGCGCGTGACCAGCACGCGCTATCCCACGGAATTTGAGGAACTTGAATGGTCAGTGTGTCGACCTTGTTGTGTCTTGCGCTGGCGGCGCTGCTGATCGCCGCGCTGCCCATCGTGTTGTATCGAAGGCTGCGGCCGCGCTTCGGCATCGTGCCGCGCGAGGCGATTCTCGGCGTGGGTGTGTTCGCGCTCTTCGCGATGGTCATCGAACGTGCGCTGCACGGTTTCGTGCTCGGCAATGCCGTCACGTCCGGCTGGCTCGCGAGCCCCGCGGTGTTCGTCGTCTATGGCGCGCTGGCTGCAGGCGTCTGCGAGGAAGTCGGCCGCTTTCTCGCGATGAAGTGGCTCATCTCGCGCGAACCCGGCGCGCTGGACCGGGTTGGGCCGGGACTTGGGTATGGCATCGGACATGGCGGGGCCGAGGCGTGGATCGTCGGCGTGCTGGTGCAGGTGCAGTGGATCGTCTACGCGGTGCTCGCTGATCGCGGCACGCTCGATGCGCATTTCGCCAATGCGCCGCTCGAAGCGGTCGCGCGCATTCATCTGGTGTTGCTGAGCCTGTCGCCGTTATCGGCGGGCATCTTCGTGATCGAGCGCGCAAGCGCGTTCGTTCTGCAACTGGGCTTCTCCGCGCTGATGTGGCAGATGTTGCGCGAACGGTCGCGTCATGCGCTGCCGTTCCTGATCGCGGCGCATGCGCTCGTCGGCCTGCCTGCCGCGCTGTTCCAGGCGCGGCTGGTGCCGCTCTTCGCCGCCGATGCCGTGTATCTCGCACTCGGCGTGTTCGTCGCGGCGGGGCTGGTGCGCTACTACCGGCGCGCGGCCTGAACCGGCTCCTACCTCTCCCGATCTCTCTTCGACACGGCATGGAAGACTATCAATACGACTGCCCGAGCGCGGACATCGACATGCTTGCGCGTGTGATCTCCGACCTCTTTCCGGAACAGACGCAGTTCGCGGAGCGCAAGGACGACACCGGCCGCACGTCACTCGTGATTCACTACGTGGCGATGCGCTTTGGCGCGCAGGCGCGGCGCATCGCCATCGAGGTGCGTTTCGATCCGGACGCGCTTGCGCGTTACCGGGCGATGCCGCAACGCATGCATGCGCGCAGTTATGCGGTGTTGCGCGCGTATGTGGAGGCCGCGCTCGGATCGCTGGAGGAGCAGTATGCGAACGGCGAGGCCGTGCCGCGCGAAGTGGAACTGGAGATGGGCGAGGACTTCGCCTGACGTGACTCGTGACTCGTGACTCGTGGCTCGTGACTCGTGACTCGCGGCTCGTGTCTAGAGCACGCGATATACCTTGGCGAAGCGCGCCGCCTTGACAACGCCGTAGTCGCCGGGCGCGTATTGCATGACCCAGTCGCCGGCATCGCCGGTGAGGATATCGCCGGCCGCCGAGCGCGCGACGGAGAAGGGTTCGTGCATCTCGCGAGCAAGCACGATGCTGGGCAGGTTGCGATAGATGCCCGGCTCGCCGTGTGCGATGCCGCCTTCAGGCGCGTACTTCGCATCGAAACGTGCGCGCGACACGACCCAGCGTTCGCCGCCCGCACCGCTGACGATGGCATCGCCCGGCATGTGGCGATTCGGACCTTCGAGACTCATCAGTTCGCCGTCATCGGCCGAAAATTCGACGGATACGGCTTCGTCCTTGACGACGCGGCATGCGGCCGGGTCAGAGGCGAGATCGAGCTGGGTCAGATGGAGCATGGTGCGATGCCGGATGGCGTGACATTGGAATGCGGGATCGTAACGGCATTCGCGCGCATTGTGCACTTCGGTACGTGAAAAAGCCCGCCTGAGCGGGCTTTGTATGCGTCATGCAAGACACGGCTCAGTCGGCTCAGTCGGCTCAGGGCTTGGTAGCCGAGGCCGGCGCCGCGCCGGCTGCTGGCGGGCGGCGATGCGCACGATGGCGATGGTCCTTGCCATGCTCGTCACGGAAGCTGGTATCGGCCAGCTTCTTCTGTTCCGGCGAGAGGCTTGCATACAGCGGTTCGAAAGCGTCGACGAGGCGCTTCGTGCCGTCCGCGTTCGCTTGCGTGATCTGCTGATACTGCTTCATGTCGTCGAGCGCGGACATGGTGCTGCGCTGGGCGACGCGCTGGCGATAAAGATCTGCCATGGTGCGGCCGTTGTCGCGCATCACGTCGGCGAACTTCGACCATTGCTCTTCCTGCTGCGGCGTGATCTTGAGGCTTGCGTGGAGCTCTGAAATACGTTCTTCGGTCCGTGCCTCACGCTTCGAGGCGGCTGGCGCCGAAGCAGCGGCCTGTGCGGCCGAAGCCGAAGCGGCTGCGGGCGCGGACGATTGCGCGAATGCCGGGCTCAATGCGCCCAGCGAGACCAGCGAGGCGGCCAGGGTGACGAGAGTTCTTTTCATTCGTGTGTACCTTGAATCGGGATGAAAGGTGGGCCTGCCGGTATGCTGCATGCCATTGGCGGATATTAGTATCACGATTGCATGCAAATGCGTTTGCATTGCGACAACTGCTTACATTCGATACGACTCTGGAAAAAAAGCGCAGTGGATACCTTGTTGAGCATGCGGGTCTTTGTGGCCATCGTGGATCTGGGCAGCCTGAGCGCCGCGGCCGAACGCTATTCGATCTCCGCGCCGATGGCGGGCAAGCATTTGCAGGCACTGGAAGCGCGTCTGGACACGCGGCTGATGGTACGTACGACGCGCCGCCAGAGTCTGACCGAGGTCGGCCGTGAATACTACGAGCGCTGCCGCCGCATTCTCGCCGAGGTCGATGCCGCCGATACCCTCGCCGAAGCCATGAGCGCGACGCCGCGCGGCGTGTTGCGCGTGACGGTCCCGTTGACCTATGGCGTGCATTTCGTCACGCCGGCCGTCACCGATTTTCTGGCGGCGTTTCCACAGATTGCGGTGGAGCTGGATCTCACCAATCGCGTGGTCGATATCGTCGAGGAACGGTTCGATGCGGCCGTGCGCATCGGCGCGCTGGCGGATTCGAGTTTCGTCGCGCGCCCGCTGAAGCCGTATGCGATGGCCGTCTGCGCGGCGCCTGGTTATCTGGCGCGTGCGGGGACGCCCGCGACGCCGGCCGATCTCGCGGGACACGAGTGCCTGGGTTTCGTGCATCAGGGACGCGAGGCGGGCTGGCGGCTGGAAGGCGAGGATGACGCGATCCTCGCACGCCGCACGGGTTCCGCGCGCTTTCGGGCAAACAACGGCGAGGCGCTGAAGAAGGCCGCGCTCGCAGGGTTCGGACTGGTATTGCAACCGCATGCGCTGGTCGAGGACGAGCTGAATAGCGGGGCGCTGGTGGCGGTGTTGCAGGCGTATTTGCCGAAGTTCTCCCCGGTGCATCTGGTGTATCCGCGCGATACGCGGGCGACGCCGAAGCTGGCGAGTTTCGTCGACTTCATGATGGCGCGGCTGGGGGTGTGACACGGGTGTGTGCGGACGGCGGACGGGACGGAAGCGTGGACGAGAAGCTTTGGGAACCTTGCCGCGATTCGAACGCGCCACTCTGCTTATGGCCCTGACCTGTCAGCGATAATGCAGAACACAGAATGCCAAAGGCGGTTTTGCATTCGAAACGCGTAACGCAAAACACAGCACGGCGGGAGTGAAGCGGGGGAGGGCGAGATGTAAGGCAGGCATGAAGTTGCTGTGTTACTCCGTTGTTCGGCTACTGGCTCGCACGTGAGTCCGCGAGCCTGAGAATCCAGGGGAAATCGCACACTGCTTGCCCATATACCGAAAGCAAACGTCGGATACCCTTTGGCATTCAAAACGCAAAACGCTTAGAACCAGACCAGCCAAAACCACACGCCAGGGACAACGCACACATGAGACCGCCGCGCCTCGATCAACTCGACGACATCGATCGCAACCTCGTCGCGCTGTTGCAGATGAACGCGCGTGAGAGCGTCGCTGAACTCGCGCGGCAGCTTGGCGTCGCGCGCACGACGGTGATCGCCCGCATTGCGCGGCTCGAGAAGAACCAGGTGATCGCGGGCTATGGCGTCCGGCTTGGGCAGGACGTGCTCGACGCGAGCATCCAGGCCTACGTGGGCATCAAGCTGACGCCGCGATATGGGCGCGATTTGCAGAAGCGTTTCGCGCGCATGCCCGAGATCCAGTTGCTCTGCGCGGTGAGCGGCGAGTTCGATTACGTCGCCTGGCTACGCGCCGACTCACCCGACCGCCTGAACGATCTGCTCGACGAAATCGGTGCACTGGAAGGCGTCGAGCGGACGACGACGTCCATCATCCTGGCGCGCAAGATCGATCGGGCTGGCTAGCGGAACACGACAAAATGCAGCGTTGCATGGTCAAAACGTCGAAAACGTTCGTCGAAGCGCATCATTTTGCGTCTAGGAACCGCATTCGTTCGCTCCTACACTGTTTGAAGAAGGCTTCGGCCCCACTCGAACACACACAAGGAGACGAATATGAAAGTGGCTCTCGTCGGCGCCGGATTGATCGGTCGAAGCATTGCTCAGCTGTTGCGTGACAGCGGGGATTTCGACGTTGTCACGTTCGATCGCGACGAACACGCGCTCGCGCTCCTCGACGCGCAAGGCTTCGCGACACGCCGTGTCGATTCCGCCGATACCCCCGCGCTGCGGCAGGCGCTGCAAGGCTTCGACGCCCTCGTCAACGCGTTGCCTTACTACCTCGCGATCAACGTCGCCTCGGCAGCGAAGGCGGCCGGCGTCCATTATTTCGATCTGACCGAGGATGTCCGCGCGACGCATGCGATCCGCGCCATCGCCGACGGTTCGGGACTCGCCTTCATGCCGCAATGCGGTCTCGCGCCGGGTTTCATCGGCATCGTGGCGCACGATCTCGCGAAGCGTCTCGACGATGTTCGCGAAGTAAAGATGCGCGTCGGCGCGCTGCCCGAGTTTCCGACCAACGCGCTCAAGTACAACCTCACGTGGAGCATCGACGGGCTCATCAACGAGTATTGCCAGCCCTGCGAGGCGATTCGCGACGGCCGTACGCAGTGGGTGCAGCCGCTCGAAGGGGTGGAGCATTTTTCGCTCGACGGCATCGAATACGAGGCGTTCAACACGTCTGGCGGACTGGGCACCCTATGCGAAACGCTCGCCGGCAAGGTGGAATCACTCGACTACAAGTCGGTGCGCTATCCAGGGCACCGCGATCTGATGCAATTCCTGCTCGACGATCTGCGCATGTCCACTGACCGCGATGGTCTCAAGACCATGCTCAAACGCGCAGTGCCGTCGACGGCGCAGGACGTGGTGCTGATCTTCGTCACGGTGACGGGCATGCGTCACGGCCAGCTCGTGCAGGACGTGTTCACGCGCAAGATTTTCGCGAAGCATGTGTGCGGCGTGCCGATGAGCGCCATCCAGATCACCACGGCCGGCGCGATTTGCGCCGAACTCGATCTGTTCCGCGAGGGCGTGCTGCCGCAGTCCGGCTTCGTGCGTCAGGAGCAAGTACCTCTCGAGGCGTTTCTCGGCAACCGTTTCGGCAAGCTGTACGAAGGCGCGAATGCGCTGACGCCGGCGCGGCAGCTCGCGGCCGCCTAAGACTCATTCATAAGGTGCATTCATTACGCGTAATACAAAACGCGTAATGCAACCTGCCTCATCCCGTCTCGATCAGACGCGCAAGCAAGTCCGCATCGGCCTGGTCCGAGGGCGCGGTGTTGTCGACCATCACGAGCGTGCGGGCGAGGGTGTCGTCGGGTACGAACAGGCGCTGGCGATACTCGTCCCAATGCGCCAGCTTGTACGCATCGTTTGGATCAGCGCGGGCAAGAATGCGCTCGCGCGCCACCGCCTCCGCGGTGTGAACCCATACGACACGGATCGCGACATCGTCGCCGATACCCAGCCACGCGCGCTCGAACAGGCGGCCGCTGCGCACTTCGCGCGTGAGCGGCGCAACGACGATCACGCTCGTACCCAGCGACAGGTTTTCCGCCGCTGTATTCATCAGCGAGCGGTATTCGGGATCCCGGAAGTGTTCGATGAACCGTGGGCTGTCGCGATCGTGCGGATCGCCGGTGAGCGCGCCTATCGCGGCGGCGCTGTACGGCCCGTAGAGCGTGTCCTTGTCGAGCAGACAGAAAGGCTCGCCGGCGGCGCGGCTGAGCGGCGCGAACAGGCGCCTGGCCAGCGTGGTCTTGCCGGTGCCCGCATGACCGCAGAAGAAGAGCAGATGTTTCACGCTTGAACATCCTCGAAAGGGTTGTGCATGACGATGATGCCGCGCGCCCGTGCATCCCGGCAAGCGCGCAGTCAATCGTCCGCGCTCGAGCGCTGATAGCGGTTCATGAGCGGCGTGGCGGTAATGCCGTGAACCACGACCGATGCCGCAATGGTCGCGATGACGAGCGGCACGAGCGGCGCCGCGATATCGCGCGGGGCGTGTTCGAGCGCAAAGAGCAAGTAATAGAACGAGCCCACCCCGCGTATGCCGAACCAGCTCATGAGCCGCCGTTGCGTGCCAGTCGCGTGGGAGCCGATCAGCGAAAGCTCGACGGCCGCCGGCCGCAGCACGAGGAAGAGCGCCGCAATCAGCGCCGCGGCTTGCCACGTGAAGAGCTCGCGCCACATCGTCGCAAGCAGGGCGCCGACCATCAGCATGATCGCCACCTCGGCGATACGTTCCAGTTCGATCGTGAAGCCATGCACGCGCTCGGCCACGAAAGCGTGCGCGCGTTCGGGATCGGCCGCGGCCGCGCCGACATCGTCCGCATCGATTTTGCCGACCGCCTGCCGCGGCGTCTTGTCGCCGCTCGCCTTCTGTTCGACGCGGCGCATCGCGAGTCCCGCCGCGAATACCGCGAGGAAGGCATAGGTATGCATCAGCTCCGCGACGCCGTACGACAGCGCGATCAGTCCCAGCGCATAGAAGCCTTCCGGCCCCAGTGCCTGTCCGTGGCGCGTGCGCAGATACGCGACGAGCCGCACCGACAATGCGCCGAGCAGCCAGCCGCTGGTGAGCGCCCCCCCGATACCCCATGCGGCCTGCAACGCAAAGCTCCAATGCAGCGCTTCGCTTGGCTTGGCCTCGAGACTGCACACCGCGATGCCGAGCAGCGCGAAGGGCAGTGCAATGCCGTCGTTCAGGCCGCCTTCGCCGGTCAGCGAAAAGCGCAGCAAGTCGATGTCGCCGGGCGTTTCCACCTGCACGTCGTGCGCCAGCACGGGATCGGTTGGCGCAAGCATAGCGGCGAGCAACAACGCCGGCCCCCAGCCGAGGCCGAGCACATAAGCACCGAAGACCGTGAGCGCGACGACGGTGAGCACCATCGCGACCAGCCCGAGACGCACGGGCAGGAGCCAGATGCGATCGGTCGGCGGCACGCGCAGGCGCAGACCAATGGCGAACAGCGAAGCAAGCATCGCGACTTCGGTGATGCGCCGCAGGATCGTTGCGTCGGTGGCGAGGTGGAGCGTCAGCAGATTGGCCGCGGCGGGGCCCAGCGCGAAGCCAATCGCCAGATAGCACATCGCGGTGCTGATCGGCAGGCGCCGGAACATCGAACTGGCAAGGCCCATGAAGATGAGCACGCCGCCGACGACGAGAAACCATAACGTCTCGATCATGAATGCCTTCGGTTGCTTGAGCCGGAAAGGACGAAAGCCGCACGCCTGGACGCGCGGCATGATTCACACAAAAGCAGCACGTGTCATGCCCATGTCCGCAACGGGCGCCCGGTGCAGCGTTCCTGAAGCCGCGGCGGCTTGCGCGTAAGATGCTTCGACCTATGTTTGGACTCATGTGGAGCGCATCGCCATCCACGATGGCGCGCTCGCAACGGATCACGGAGGCCTCACCATGTCACAGCATTTCGATGCAGTCGTCATCGGCACGGGACAGGGCGGTTCGCCGCTCGCGGTACGTTTGGCCGAAAGCGGCCGGCGCACGGCGGTGATCGAGCGGCATCTGTTTGGGGGCACCTGCGTGAATGTCGGCTGCACGCCCACCAAAACCTACGTGGCCAGTGCGCGGGCCGCGCATGTCGCGCGCACGGCGGCGCGCTACGGCGTGGTGATCGACGGCGACATCGCGATCGACATGGCGCGCGTGAAGGCGCGTAAGGACGAGGTGATCGGCAGTTCACGCAGCAGCGTCGAGAAGTGGCTGCGCAGCACGAAGAACGTCACCGTGTTCAAGGGCCATGGCCGCTTCACAGGGCCGCATGCATTGCGCATCGAGGCGGCCGACGGCTCGACCCAGGACATCGATGCCGATCTCGTCTTCATCAACACGGGCACGCGCGCCGCGGTTCCGCGCGTGGACGGCCTCGACAGCGTGCCCTATTTGACCAACTCCTCCATCCTCGAACTCACCGAGGTGCCGGAACATCTGGTGATCGTCGGAGGCAGTTATATCGCGCTCGAATTCGGCCAGATGTTCCGGCGTTTCGGCAGCCGCGTGACCCTGCTCGTGCGCGGCGAGCGGATCCTCACGCGCGAGGACAAGGACGTGTCACGCGGGATGCAGGACGTGCTGTCGCGCGAGGGCGTCGAGTTCCGCTTCGGCACCGACCTGCAGGGCGTCGAGCCGCTGGCGGCCGGCGTGCGCATCGTGACCGGCGCGGGGACGGTCGATGCGTCGCATCTGCTGTTCGCCACCGGCCGCACGCCGAACACCGACGATCTTGGCCTCGAGCATGCGGGCATCGCAGTGAACCGGCACGGCATGATCGATGTGGATGGCCAGTTGCGCACCCGTGTGCCGGGCATTTATGCAATCGGCGACGTGAACGGACGCGGCGCGTTCACGCATACCTCATGGAACGACTATGAGATCGTCGCTTCGAACCTGCTGGATGGCGAGGCGCGCAGCGTCGACACGCGCATCATGGCGTACGCGGTGTTCGTCGATCCTCCGTTCGCGCGCGTGGGCATGAGCGAGGAAGAAGTGCGGAAGGACGGCCGCGAAGCGCTCATCGCGACGATGCCGATGGCGCGTGTCGGCCGGGCGCGCGAGCGCGGCGAAACCGATGGCTTCATGAAGGCGCTCGTGGATGCGCGCACCAAGCGGTTCCTGGGCGCCGCAATCTATGGCATAGAAGGCGACGAGGCGATCCATACCTTCATCGACATCATGAACGCGGATGCGCCCTACACGACGCTGCAGCGCGCGATGCACATCCACCCGACCGTGAGCGAACTGATCCCGACGCTGCTCGAAGGCCTGAAGCCGTTGCGGTAGGGCGTAGCTTCACTGCGCGCGTGCAAGGTCAGGCCTTGACCGGCGGCTCCGCTTCCACCGTCTTCGCGTGCTCGGTGCGGGTCTCGGGCATCGCGAGCCACACCATCAGCACGGCCAGCGCGCCTGCGCCCGCCAAACCGAAGAAGCTCATGGTCGTGCCGAAGCGGTCGGCGGCGAAGCCCGCCGCCGCGGTGGACAGCGTCGCGCCGACGCCCGCCGCGAGACCGAAGAAACCGATGGTCAGGTTGTAATGCCCGCGTCCGCCCGCGACGTCCGCCGCGATGAGCGGCAGCATTACGCCGAATACCGCCGCGCTGATGCCGTCGAGCATCTGCACCGGCACGAGCAGGTAAGGGCTGCTCACGCCGGCGAACAGGATCGCGCGCACGGGCAGCGCACAGAAGCCGAGGATCAGCACCGGCCTGCGTCCCCACTTCTGCGCCTGGCGTCCGACCCACGGCGACATCAACGCGACGAGGAACTGCGGCACGATGATGCACGCGGCGATCACGAGTTGAACGTTGTCGCCCATGTGCGCGGTGACTTCGCCGGCGGCGAGATTGAGCATCGCCGCGTTCGACAGGTGGAACAGCACGACGCACATTGCGAAGATCAAGAGGCGCCGGTCTTTCAGCAACTCGCGCAGCGACTCGCGTTCCTCACCCTCGTGCGTGATCTTCGACTTGCCGGGCGGTGCGCGCGATATGGCGGGCGCCATGTCGTAATGGATCATGCGCAGCGCGAAGATCGCCGGCACCGCGAGTGCGGCGGTCAGGAAGAAGACCGAGCGCAGCGACAGGTACTCGCCGAATGCGCCCATCAGTGCGGCGGTCAGTGCACTGCCGATCGATGCCCAGCGCGCATTGCGGCCCAGCCGGTCGCCGAGATCGGCGCGCGAGACGAGGGCAAGCGAGATCGCGGCCATCGCCGGGACGAGCATGCAGCTCGCGAAGCCGTGCAGCACTTCGGCGGCGAACACAGGGACGAAGGTCGGACTCGCGGCGAGCAACAGCGCGCTCACGATGATCGCGACGATCGCGGAAAGCGCAGCGAATTTCTTGTTGCGCATGGCGTCGACGAGCGCGCCGGCCGGCAACTGGCTCGCCATCGCGCTGATCGTGCCGACGGAAAGCATCAGGCCGATCTCGCCCTGCGTCCATTTGTTGGCCGCAAGGTACGAAGCGATGAAGGGGCCGAAGCCGGTCTGCACGTTGGCGACAAAGAAGTTCAGCCAGTCGAGCGCGCGCAGACTGCGTGCAATTACCATGTTGTGAATCTGTTCTCGATGTCGTTATCCGTTATTTGGCGGGACGCGCGCTGGAGGCCGGCTTCTGCGCCGACACAGCGCCCGAAGCCGTCGTCCCTGTGGGGCCCGTCGCTGCCGCGCCTGATGTTCCCGACGCGGCCGACGCGCCCGCCGTCGCCGACGCCGCTTCCGGCGCCACCGGCGCCACCGGCGAGACGATCTTGATCGGCTGCTCGGGCGAGTAGGTCGGCGTCGCCTTCAGTTGCGCGTCGTTGAAGTCCATCTGTAATTGCCATTGCTTGTTGTGCGAGATGACATGCAGGTCGCCCCAGTTGGCGGCCACATGGCGCTTGTCCTCGGCCAGCGAACTCGACAGATCGAGGACGAGCGCCTGCGGCTGCGCCTGCGAATCGACCAGCACGTCGACCACCCGGCCGATGCGCGCGCCGCTCTTCTGCGACACCGTCGAGTCGACCAGCTGCACGAGATTCGCGGGCGCCTCATTGACCGGTTGAGGCTTCGGCGCCGGATCCGCGGGCTTGCCCTTGGCGGGCGGCGACGGTTGCACGAAGGTGATCGGCGCGCCCTTCGCATTGGGCGTGAAGCGGAAAGCCGTCCACGGGAAATTGACCTTGCGGTCGCCGACGCCCATGAAACCGGCCAGGTTCACCATCAGCAGCTTGGGTTTCGCGGCAGCATCGATATACATGTCCACGGCGCGGCCGACGACCTTGCCGTCGGGCCGCTGCACTTCGGCATCGAGGAGGCCGTGCAACTGATCGTGCTGCATGGTGCGCGTCGAGATGATCGGCGGAGGCGGTGGAGGCTCGGCCGGCTCAGGCGGCGGTGCGACGGCCGGCTCCTGCGGTTTCGGCCGGACGATGCGCCGCTTGGGCTTCGGTGCCGGCGCGGGCTTGACGGCGGAGGCGGGCTCGGGTGCCTGCACTTCGGGCAAGGGCTCCTCAGGCTCGCTGGGCGCGGCTTCGGCTGGCGTCGGGATGTAGGAATGCTCGACGATCGGTGCGGGCACCTGTTGCGGCAGCAAGCCGCATGCGGAGAGCGCCGCGGCGCCCAGGAGGGTCGCGGCGGTGCGAGGCCGAAGGGCGTTGGGGGTTCGCGGACAGATTCCTGCAAGTGTTCTTGCGCGGGTTCGTATGCAAAGTCGTGCGCAGGTTCGTGCGCCAACCCATGCGCATAGGGCGACGAGCGCCAGCGTGCGCGCCAACAGGCGCGCCAGGCAGTACGCGGCCGCGTGCAAGGCGTCATCGATCGGGCGCACGCGGCGAGGCGCGCGCTCACGGTTCGACGACCCATGACCCCGATGCGGGAAACCGCCTGTCATCACAAAAGCTCCATGGTTCCGAATTACCTGCTTGTCGGTCTTGATTGTCGTTGGTCGGATCGTGGCGTCGCGCAGTCGCTGTTGGCTTGTGCGCGTGCATTTGCGTCTGCGTCAGCGCTGCGCGGTTGCGAGCGGCGCACCCGTTTTAACACACTGCGCCCTGCATGCTTCGTGCGTCCCTCGCCAAGACGGGTTGCATCATGCATGCAAAAGGCTGAATGCAAAGTGCCACAGGCTGACGTCGATGCGTCGTGACGGGCCGCTTGCCGCCGCCGTGCGCTCGCGCCGACGTCCTCATGCCGCGCCCGGGCGATTGCGCGCGGCCAGTATTTCGACGAGGAGGGCGGCGGTATCGGGAGCGCCCATCTTTTCGGCGGCGTCTCGGGCCGAGAAGCCGCCGGCATCGCGCGCATCCGGATCCGCGCCGCGTTCGATCAGCAACTCGACGATCTCCACACGATTGAACATCGCGGCGATCATCAGCGCGGTGCGTCCATCGGGCGAGGCGCCTTCGACATCGGCGCCGTGCGCGAGCAGCGTCTCGATTACGTCCGTGAAGCCCTTGAACGCGGCGCCCGCGATCGGCGTCTGGCCGTTGTCGTTGCGCAGATCCGGATCGGCGTTGTGCTCGAGCAGCACGCGCACGGCGTCGGCGTGGCCGTGATAACTCGAAAGCATCACAAGACTGTCGCCCTTGTCGTTGCGCAGATTGGGCGGCAGACCCTTGGACAGCAGGGCGTCGAGCATGGTGGCGTCGCCGCGCCGGGCCACGTCGAACACTTCGCTTGCAAAGGCGATCATGTCGTCGTCGGGGCCGGGGTTCGGCTGCTTCGGCGCCTGCTGGTTCGAATCATGCTGCATGCTTCACTCCATTTCGATTGCGCCGCGTGCTCTGCTTCGTTGCGCCGGGAAGCGTTGCGAGCGGGTGCCTTGATGTGTCTTGCATGCATCGGTCATGCATGCAAAATGGCATTTCGCATGCAAAACGCATCATGCAAAATGAGCGGCAAACGCGGGATCAACCGGGAGCATACACAGGTTTCATGTCCCGCCACGCTTGCCGCGGGCCGGAGCAGCACGAATCGAGCCCAGCGGCGTAGCGGTCGCATGCTGTATGTTGAGTTTTTTGCGTCGGTGCGAGGCGCCTGCGGGCGCCACGGGCGTTGCGGGTGACCAGGCGCGTTGCGAATGCCGCAAAGTCTCGTGAGCGGCGAGAGTCGCAGAAGCCGCAAACGTGGCACGTCGCGAGGGCCGCAGCATCCGCGAAAGCAAGCGGAAGTGGCGACAGTCACGAAAGCCTCTGACACTGCAAGTCTTTCTCGCGTATGACCCGTCTTGCGAGACGTTGACATGCGCGACAAGGTAAGGCATCCACGCCGATCGAGCCCGCAACATCCAAATACCGAAAACCCAAACCCTCATTCCCACCCGATCGCCGGCGATCCGCAACACCATCACTCACACCCTCACCAAGACACGACCCAAATGACCGACGCAGCATCCGATCCCCGCGACACACCGCCGTCCGAAACCGGCATCCGCCGCCGCGCCCCGGCCGCTGAGCGCAATGGCGATGCAATCCTGTCGGTCCTCAGGCGAGTGCTGCCCCATCAGGGCGTCGTGCTCGAGATCGCGAGCGGAACCGGACAACATGCGACGCATTGCGCTGCCGCGTTGCCGGACATCGTCTGGCAGCCGAGCGATCCCGATGCCGCCTCGCGCGACTCCATCGCCGCCTGGCGTGCTCACGCCGGACTGGCGAACCTGCGCGAGCCGCTTGCTATCGACGTGACGAGCGATGACTGGGGAATCGACGCGGTATCGGCGGTGGTGTGCATCAACATGATCCACATTGCGCCGTGGGCGGCCACGGAGGCACTCTTTGAAGGCGCCGGCGCGCGACTCGGCATGGGGGGCGTGCTGTATCTGTACGGGCCTTACAGACGCAACGGTTCGCACACAGCGCCGAGCAACGAGGCCTTCGATCAACAGCTGCGCGCGCGCGATTCGCGCTGGGGCGTGCGTGATCTGGAGGAGGTGGAAAGATCAGGCGCGCGCGTCGGCTTTGCGCTCAAGGAGGTCATCGCAATGCCCGCGAACAATTTCAGCGTCGTGTTCGAAAAAATGGCCTAGCGCATTCAAGCTTCCGCCGCACCCGCACCCGCACCCGCACCCGCACCCGCACCCGCACCCGCACCCGCACCTGCGCGTGACAACCGTCCGCGCCATGAAACGCTTGCCATGAAGGAGGCGGCTACGATCATCGCGCCGCCGATCCATCCGGCAGTCGAGACATGTTCACCGAGCCATACGCTTGCGAACAACGCACCGAACGCCGGCTCGCTGCCCATCAGCAGGGACACGCGGGTCGGACTGCTACGCCCGATCGCGTAGTTTTGCGCAAAGAATGCAAACAGCGTGCATGCCAACACGAGGTACAGCACCGAGCCCCAGAACGCCGTATGTCCGGCGACTGACGGCAGCGGCTGCCATTGCGCCGGCGCGAACGTCATCGTGAGCGCCGCGCTGCCGATCGTCACGACACCCGCCTGCACGGCCGTCACCGTGAGCGCGGGCAGCGGCCCCGCTCGCAGCACGCGCTTGGTCACGCACACCGAAAGCGCGCGCAGCACCGCCGCAGCGAGGATCAGGCCGTCGCCCAGATTGAAATCGAAGGAAAGGGTGCCGTTGCCGGCAAGCAGCCAGGCGCCCGCAAAGGACACGCCGACTGCCGTCCATTCGGGCGTCGAGGGACGTCGGCGCAGCAGGCCCCACTCGATGAGCGGCGTCAGCACGACGCACAGACTGATGAGAAACGCGGCATTCGCAGCACGCGTGTGCAAGACGCCGAAGGTTTCGGCGAGAAAGATCGACAGCAGCAAGAGGCCGAGCACGATCACACCGGCAAGCGTTTTCCCGCTTGCCGACCGCAGATGCCGCAGATTGACGGCCAGCAGGCAGAACGTGATGCCGAAGCGCAGGGTCAGCAGCCCGAGCACGGGATAAAACGCCAGCGCGCTTTTGACGACGCCATAACTGCTGCCCCACACCATCGCGACGGCGAAGAGCAGCAGATCGGCAAGCGGCAGCACGCGGCGGGCGGGCGATTCGCGGGACATGGACAGCTCCGGAATTAAAAATGCAGAAGAAGCCGTCATTGTCGAATGATGCGTCGCGCGCGATAATCGGGTCGTCACGCACAGCGTTATTGTCGCCGATGCACAAATGAATCCCGTCGATCTGTTTGCCCTGATGCCCGACATGGCCGTGTTCGCGCGCGTGGTCGACGCCGGCAACTTTTCCGTTGCCGCGCGGCAGTTGGGCACGCCGCCCTCCACGGTGAGCCGTCAGATCAAGCGTCTCGAAGAGGCGCTCGCCACGCGCCTGCTCGAACGCTCGACCCGCAAGGTCCGCGTCACGGAAGCCGGGCAGCAGGTGTATCGATACTGCCGCGACATGGCCGCCGCCGCCGCGGCCGCCGTCGATGCCGCGGGTCTTTCCACCGGCAAGCCGCAGGGACGCGTCACGCTTTCGGCGCCGACGGCCTATGCAAAATCCGTTATCCATCCGCTCGGGCCTGCGTTTCTCGCGGCCTATCCGGACGTCGACGTGCAGCTCGTCTTCAGCGACCACGACATCGATCCGCTCGAACACGACATCGATCTCGTCATCCGCGCAACCGACCAGCCGCCGCAAGGACTCGCTGCCCGCCCGCTCGGGCGCGTGCGCTGGCTGCTGTGCGCGTCGGCGGAGTATCTGCGCGAGCGGGGTGTGCCGGAGCATCCGCGCGAACTCACGGCGCACGACTGTCTGTATCTCGGAGAAACCGCCGACGACAATCGCTGGCGCTTCACCCGGCACGCGACCCACGCGGACAGAGAGAGCGCTGAGACGGCGACGGTCACGGTGCACGGACGCTACCTCGCGAACCACGCGGGCGCGCGGCTGGAGGCGGCCGAACGCGGGCTCGGCATCGCGGCGCTGCCGGAATTTGCTGCCCGCGACGCGCTCGCCGCCGCCAGCGTGCAGCTCGTGCTGGCCGACTGGGAGATCCAGGTGCGCGCCTATCAGGGCCCGGTGTGGCTGCTGTATCCGCCGAACCGCTTCCTGCCGCCGAAGGTGCGCGCGCTGATCGATCATCTGCACGCGCACCTCGGGGACGCGGGGCGGGGCGCTTTGACATCGGCATAATTCCGGGCAAGGTTGCGCGCGCCGAAACGCAAGGTTGCGCGCGCCGAAACGGACGTCGCCGTGTAGACTGCGAATGGTCGTTCATTGCGCCGCAGTCGCCCGGGGCGCTCAATCCGATTTCACCTTTCCCGGAGGCGTCGTACATGCACGCAGCGTTGCCGCAAGGCGAGCAGGAAGCCGGTTCCACTGATACACCCGCAAGACCGACGCGCGATCTGCGCCGCGTCGATATCCATCCAGACAACTGGTATCCGCTCGCGTGGTCGCGCGAGGTGAAGCGCGGCCGCGCGCACGGCGTAAAGTTCGCCGGCGATCCGATCGTGCTCGTGCGCACCGAATCGGGCCAGGTGTTCGCGCTCGAAGACCGCTGCGCGCATCGGCAGGTGCCGTTGTCGGCGGGGGTCGTCGACGGCGAGTCGATCCGTTGCTGCTATCACGGCTGGACCTACGACTGCACTGGCCGCTGCACCGACATTCCCTATCTCGGCCGCGAGCGCCTGCCCAACGGCGTGCGCGCGTATCCGTGCCGCGAGGCGGCGGGACTGATTTTCGTGTTCACCGGCGACCCGGCGCTCGCCGCGGAAGCGAAGTTCCCCGAACTCGGTTCCGCCGATGATCGCGCCTACAAGACCCGCCGTTTCGGCGGCGATGTGAAGTGCCATTACACCTTCATGCACGAAAACCTGATGGACATGAACCATCAGTTCCTGCATCGCCGGCAGATGGGCAGCATGCGCGCGCGCTCGCTTGGGCGGCGTCGCGGGGATGACTGGATCGAGGTCGATTACGTATTCGCGCGGGAGGCGGGCAAGCAGCCGCTCGGCGAGGCGCTGGTGTTCAGCCAGAAGCGCGGCGCGAAGCCCGACGACTCGAACAAGGACGTCATGACGGTCCGCACCGAGTACCCGTGGCAGACGCTCAAGATCCGGACCAAGGACGAGACCATGGTGATGGATCTGTGGATCGCCTACGTGCCGCTCGACGCCGAGCAGCGCACCAACCGCACCTTCGGCCTCTTGTCGATCCGCCGCCCGAAGCTGCCGCTGGTGCTCGACGCCGCGTGGCCGCTGCTGGTCTGGTTCACGGAGCGCATTTTCACGGAAGACCGGTGGATCGTCGAGCGTGAACAGGAAGCGCATGACCGCCAGGGCGCGGATCACAACCACGAGGTGTTCCCGGTGATCCTGGACCTGCGTGCGTTGCTGTCGGAACGAGGCGTGGCGCACGGCACCGGTCGCGGCGGCGGCGAGACGCGTCGCGTGCATTTCATTCAGCCAGTGCAGGAACTGCCGGCTTCGTGAGCGGACTTCCTGCGGAGCGCTCTCGATTGCGCGCGCCGCGGCGCGGCGTTATACAGGACAGAAGGCAGCCCATCGACAGCAGGCGAACGCTCACGCACGGAGGACATCCATCATGAACAACGACCCGACCGAGCCGCGCAACGACGCTCCGCACATCGACGATGCGCATCCCGAAGTCGAGCACTTCGACGCGGCGATCTCGCACGTTGACCAATCCTACGCGGCCGGCAAGATGGCCGCGGGCGCGGCGAAGGGCATCCTGTTCAGCATCATCGAGACGCTCGGCACGCTGGTCGGCGACCCCGATCTTCCCGCGCATGCGCGCTCGGGCTATGAAGGGCTTCTGGAAACGGCGCGCGAACTGCGCACGAAAATCGAGCCCTGAGCCGGCCGTGAACACCGCCAGCGGCGCTTCCTGGCGCTTGCGGATGCTGACGTAAAGCTTCCTTCCTGCTTTCGGTTTCAGTGCGTCAGCGCTGAGCCGAAAGCCAGACGCTTGATCAAAGTAATGCCGATCCTGACGTCGCGGGTCAGCTGATCCGCACCACACGTTCCTCGCGCCGGTATCACCCGGCGCCGCCTTTCCAGGCATCTCAACATCCCCTGCAACCCCGTGGAATCGACGTTCCCGGCGATCTGCCCGCGTTCGCCGCGCAATCGTTCGTCTCATGCCAAACGCGCTCCGAAGCCATGTTGACGTCAGGTAATCGTCAGTTTCGCGACCGGATGCCGCCAAACGCAGCTTGCGAAAATTCTGGTTAACCAGACAGTGAAAAAAAACGACAACAAAGTGTGACGTTCTTTCGCATTCTGTCTGTAAGCCATACACTTCCCGTCGATAAAAGTTACGACTTGATACACGTGAAGCTGCTTCGGCGGCACCGGTTCCACAAGTCGACGACACAAGTTCAGCCCATTGCATGAGGAGATAAAAAATGAAGCGTTTCGCGCTGACCCAGGCCGCTGCCGTCGCAGCCACGACATTTGCGGCCGCGGCACCGGCTTTCGCCCAGAGCAGCGTTACGCTCTACGGTATCGTCGACGATTCGATCGTCTATCAAAGCAGCCAGACGTCGCTGGGATCGAACAGCGGCGGCCGCTCCAACGTCAAGATGGCGTCGGGCATCTGGGCGGGCAGCCGCTTCGGCCTGAAGGGCGCTGAAGATCTGGGCGGCGGCAACAAGGCCATCTTCCAGCTGGAATCGGGCTTCAACATCAACACCGGCGGCCAGCAGTACACCAACGCGATGTTCGGCCGCCAGGCATGGGTCGGTCTGACGAACCCGGGCTACGGTACCCTCACGCTGGGCCGTCAATACACCTCGTACTACACGCTGATGTCGCCGTACAGCCCGACCAACTGGCTGACGGGCTACTTCGGCGCGCACCCGGGCGATCTGGACGAACTCGACACGATCTACCGCGCGAACAACTCGATCGTCTATACGTCGCCGAAGCTGTACGGCTTCACGGTGAGCGGTTCGTACTCGCTCGCGGGCGTGCCGGACAGCGCCTACCAGGGTTCCACGTGGTCGGCTGCGATCCAGTATCAGCAAGGCCCGATCGGCGGCGCAGTGGCGTTCACGCGCATCAACAACTCGACCAACGGCGGCGGCGTGTACGGCGCGGACTCGACGACCAACACCGGCGGTCAGTCGGGCGTGTCGGCGGTGACCAACGGCTACCAGGGCGCACAGGCGCAGAACCGCTTCGCGGTGGGCTTCGGCTACACCTTCAACAGCGCGTGGGATGTCTCGGCGACGTACACGAACGTTCAGTACATCCCGGGCATCAACTCGAAGTTTAGCGACACGGCCGTCTTCAATACGGCCGGCACCGTGCTGCACTGGAAGGCGACGACGGCATGGGACTTCGCGGCAGGCTACAGCTACACGTGGGCCAGCAAGGCGAACGGCATCGACGACGCAGCGTCGTACCATCAGTTCAACCTCTCCCAGTACTACTCGCTGTCGAAGCGCACGGGCCTGTACGCACTGGAAGCGTTCCAGCGCGCGAATGGCCGCACGCTGGGCACGCCGGTGTTTACGCCGACGGGCGCGGTCAACCGCCAGATCAATGCGACTGCATCGATCGGCGATGGCTTCCAGGGCCAGCCGTCGTCCTCGCGCAGTCAGTTCGCGGCGGGCGTGGGTATCATCCACCGCTTCTAAAGCAGCTTCTAAAGCAGCTTCTAAAGCAGCTTCTAAAGCAGCTTCTAAAGCAGCTTCCAGGGCTGCTATCAAGCGATACATCGCGGCCGCGCGCCGCGAATCGTTTCGAATCCGGACGCCTCGTGCGTCCGGTTTTTTTTGTGCTTTTCCATGCGGCTCCGATGCGCCGGCGGGCGCGGCCCTTGCTGACCGCATCTTACCGACGCAGCCATGGAGAACCGAATCATGTCCAATCGCTCAGACCCGCCATCCGACGCCGATGCGCCCGCCGGCCTTGCGCGTCCCTTCAGGCTGTTCGCGGTCGAACAGCGCGTGCTGGCGCAGAACGTGGACGGCAAGGTGATCGACATCGGCGCGATGGAAGCGAGCAACGGCGCCTTCTGCGTGCGCACGGACTCGGGCGACATCGTCGCGGGGCCGAAGCGCAGCGCCGAACTGGCGTTGAAGGCGCTGGTCGGCCACCTGTCGTTCGACTTCCTCGATGGCCTCTTCACCAGCGAGCGCGAAACCGAATTCAGCGGACGTTTGCAGGACTATCCGGGCATCGAGTTCGAACTCGACGAGCCGTTGCCGCGCGACATGACCGACGTCCGGCCGCCGCATCTGTTCTGACCGCAGCCGCAGCCAGGGCCGTTCACGAGCCGGAGTGAATCGTCTTCACGGCGTCCTTCGGCGCCGCGCCGGGCGGACGACGCGTGTTGCGATCCGCGTGATCGGCGGCGCGCGGCGGAAACATCGCGCCAACCAGACGATCGACGAAGAAAAAGAACTTGTCGGACGCGTAGCCCGCGATGAAGGCGATCGCCAGCGGTGAAATGTTCTTGCCGCCTTCGAGCAAGCCGCTGAACAGGCCGATCGATATCCCGACGATCACCGCGCTCGTCACATGCGCCCGGTTCGCCACTTTCGAGTGCTCGGGATGGAAGGTGCTGGCCGCGGAATCGGCGGACAACTGGCGCAGGATCGCCGCGCACGCGCCGAGCCAGGCATAGAGCACCGGCAACATGAAGCCGGTGACCGCGCCGACGATCGACAAGATGATGTCGTTCGCATAGAGCGCCATCGCGCGAATGTCCTGATACACGGCGATCTTCTGGAAGCCTTGCTGAACGGCGTCGAGGTCGGTGGGTGGATGGCTGTCGCCGGGTTCCGCGTTCGGCCGGGCGAGCAGCGGCAGGGTGACTTCGAGCACCTTGCGCGCGACATCCGGATTGCATTGCCAGTCGCTGCTCTGCGTCTTGCCCGAGAAATAGCGCGGTGAATGCGAGGTGCGATAGGCGCCCTGAAAGTTGAGCACGTTTTCCTGGGCGTCGCAGGGCGCCTTGTAGGGGCTTCGGATCGCGCCAAGGCCGAGACTCGTCGTGAAGGCGCTGATGCGCGACACGTCCGCGAACAACTGGCGATTATTGGTCGCGAAGTTCTGCAGTTCCTCCTTGATCTGCAGCGCGGGCTGCGAGTTTTGCAACGCGATGACGGCATCGTCGTCATGCTTTTTTTCGGCGTCGCCGATCGCCACGGCATGCGCCTGCAACTGATTGTGCAGCGTGAGCGCGGCGGCGTCGTTGCTCTTGACGATGGCGGCGATGTCCGTGGCGACCTGATTGGCGACGAACAACAGACACGACAGGGACACGACAGGGACACGACGAACACCGTCAGCGCAATCGCCGAATACGTATAGATGCGGATGGCGCGGCGCGCGCCGACCCGCGCCTCGTCGCCCGCCGTTTCCGCGACGACCGGCGAGACCGCATGAGCGATGCGGCTCATCGCGGCGTAGAACGCGCTCTCGATGTGCGCGTCCCACGCATGTTCCTCCTGCGCCGCGCGCGCTTTCGCGATCGCTTCGACATCGTGTTCGTCGATCGGCTTGCCGTTCTGCGCGCCGTACGAAATCATGTCGCGGCAGTGATCGAGATCGCTGACGAGGCGCCGTCCGGGATAGTGCGCCGAGGCCGCGATGCGGATCATCGCCTCATAGAACGCGCTGCCGATCGTGCGATTCCATACGCCTTGATCGAACGCCTCGCGCGCGCGCCGCACGGCGTCGACATCGAATTTCGTCAGCACGGTGCCGCTCGCGGCCGCAGGCGAGAGGAGCGCTTCGCACGCCGCGCGGTCCTCGGCGACGCGCGGACCGGGCTGGCCGCCGGCGGTTTCGACTTCGCCTTCGTCTTCCTGAGAGTCGGCGGCGGGCCGCGCGGAGCCGTCGTGCGCCCCGTGCGCGGCGCGTTCCGGTGTCGTGGATGTGCTCATTCCGGTCTCCTCGTGTCCGGGCGGAGCATGGGCTGCGGACGGACGTGTTGCCGGCCACGCGCGCGGATGATTGCGATGGCAACTATCGGCGCATGGCGTGCGTGTTCGACTAAGGCGCCGCGCACGGCGTACTACGCGTTCATGTGCCGACAGTCAGCGCCTTCAGTTGCGTGACGAACGCCGGATATGCACTGAGAAAGCCTGGATCCTGCAGCCGCGCGACGAGACTCGGATCGATCGTTTCGTTCAAGGCCTGACCGGCGGTGCGCGGCTCCTCCTTGCACACCGACTTGAGGAACGGGTGGTGCGCGGTGAACTCGGTGTACGAATCGATGGGCTGCGAATCATAGGCGAGCGGCGATATCTGGATGGGGCCGTCGATGGCGAGACCGCGCGCGGCGGCTTTCTGGCGCAGCCATTCGGCCGGAATCAGCGGCAGCAGATCCGCGGGCGAGCGCGGTGGACTGAGATAGCCGCCGCCGACATTCGCATGCGCGCCGGCGAACCAGCGCTGTTCGAGCGGCAGAGCGCCGCGTGCTTCGTCGCCGGGTGTCCACAAGGTCGGTTTGTAGAGCGACCGGAATTCGTTGGCCGCGATCGCGTGATAAGCCGCCTTCGTGCCGTTCGACAGCGTGGTGTCGTGGAACCGGTAGTAACTCGAAAAGCCCGGGACCGGCACGCCGTCCAGCGGGATGCCGAGTTCGCCGACGGTATCCCACACGCCGATGAATTCGACATCCACCTCGCGCGAAAACTGCTTGCGAAAGGCGACGACCGATTCGGCCGACGCCCCGACATCGCCATCGCGATAGATGCCGTAGGCCCGATCGACCGAGTCCGCGTCCCAGCCGTTGGCAAGGCCGCATTTGCGAATGAGTCCCGCCAGGCTGCGCGCGGAATACGCGCCGCGGCTGAAGCCGAGAATGTAGATCTTCGCCTCGGGCCGGTAACGCTGGCATAGCCATGCATAGCCGCTCTTGATGTTCTGGCTGAGACCGTCGCCGAAGGCGCCGCCGAAAAATTTGTCGGCGAGCGCGAACAGGCCTTTGCCCTGCGTGCCGACGCCCGGCACGTAGAAGGTTTCCTGCTGATCGGTTTCCGGCGCGAGCTTGTAGAGCAGATAGGCGTTGGTGCGATCGTTGGGTTCGTTCCACGTGCCGTCGAAGAAGATGGCGAGGTTCATGAAGGCGGGTCTCCAGTGGTCCTGATCCGACGGCGCCGGTATGACAATTGACGCCCCGATGTAAGGAATAGGAAACGGCGGCCTCATGTGCAAGCACGCGAAGCATGTAAAGCGGGCTTCATGCACCGAAGCACTGCATTTTGGCGGATTAGCGTGGCATGAGCAGGACGCGGGAGCACATGCGTGCCGCGCACGCCGCGCGGCCTTGTGCGATGCTGAAGTGCGCGGCCGGGACAGCGGGTCGCGCACTTCAGCGGGGTGAATCATGAAAAGCAAGCCTTTCGGCGCGGCGTTGATCGTCGCATCGGTCATGCTGGCGATACCGGGTGCATCCGCATTCGCGCGCGATGATGGACCGCGTCTCGCGCAGGACCGCCTCGATGCGCTCGTCGCGCAGCATCGGGACGCGGCGCGCCATGTCGGCCAGACGCCGGTGCGTCAGGACCGTGAGCGATCGCAGGATCCGTTGCAAGCTCCGACCCAGGATTGGGCGCTTTCTGCGCCGGAAGCATGACCCAGTGAGTATCGGAGGTGGGCCACCCGGCCTGCCGGTTAGCCGGCGTGCAATGCGCCGGATGGCGCTCGCACGCATTTTTTGCGACGTGTTCCACTTTTTATTTGCGGGTAAAGGTATGAAATTTGCGGCCGCCGCCCGGGTGCTCCGCGGCGGTACGCCGTTGATCCTCCCTTTCACCTTCATTGAGACCCATGACAAGGAAAGCGCTATCGATCGCCATTCTCTCCGCCTCCGTACTCGCAGCAGGCTGCGCGGGCATCGGACCGGGCCACCTCAAGGCCGATCAGGTCGACTACGCCCGCGCGCTCGGCGACGCGAAAAAACGTGAAATTCTTGCAGCGATTGTCGGTTTGCGCTTCGCCGATGCGCCTTCGTTTCTCACCGTGAGCAGCATCATCGCGGCGTACACCTTCGATGCCACCGGAGGCGCGATCGTGAACGCCGGCTCCGGCGCCCAGCCGAACTATGCGCAGGCGACCGGCAGCGTGTCCTACTCGAACCATCCCACTTTCACGTTCACGCCGACCACCGGCGATGCTTACGCGAGCGCGTACATCCGGCCGCTGTCGCCCACGCTCGTCATGCCGCTCGCGGAGAGCGGGATTCCGATCGACCTGCTGTTGCGCATCACGGCGCAATCGATCGCGGGGCTGCAGAACGGCACGGCGCTAGGCGGGCCGAATTCATCGGGTTCGCCGCAATTCTTCCTATTGTTGCAGTCATTGCGCCGTCTGCAACTGGCGGGCGAATTGAACGTCGAGTCGCGCAATACGGACGACGGCAAGAGCGACAAGGCCGCCAAGGGGACCAGCCGGATCAACGACGCGGACAAGAGCGGCGTGTTCATCACGCTGGGAGCGACGCGAAGCGGCGACAGCAAGCAGGTCACCGACGATCTGGCGCTCGTACGCAAGCTCCTGCACTTGTCGCCGAAGATGAAGACCTATGAGATCGTCTATGGGCAATCGGCGGATCACGACCGGGTTCCGATGGTCACGCGCTCGGTGCTCGGCATCCTGACCGACCTTGGTGCGCAGATCGCCGTGCCGAACGAGCAGGTGGGCAACGGCGCGACCAAGCCGACGATCGACTGATCGGCGGTGAAACGCGGCCGACCATCGTGGTGAAGACGGGGGAGAAGCCGCCGAAGGATGCCTACGTGAACGTGCTTTACGACGAGTCCTCATACTGGATCGACCGTGGCGACTTCGATTCGAAATACGCGTTCACGGTCGTGCAGAATCTGATGGCGCTCGCGGAGGTGACGGATACCTCGAAGTCGCCGGTGGTGACAATTCCCGCGAATTGACGGACACCGCGCTTATCGAACCGTTCAACTGGGGCTGTAGCCGCCGACGCATGAGGTACGGCATGCCGCATGGACTCGGATGTCGCAGAGCCTGATCGCGCGCTTGCGTTTTGCATGCAGCATTTTTAATGCATAGAGGCATTTTGCATAACGGGCATTTTGCATAACGCATGCAAACGACAAAGAGCGACATCGAAAAGATGTCGCTCTTTGATCTTTCCGCCGCTGTGGAGCGAACGGAAGGGGACGAATGCCGGATGACTGGGGCGCTTGTCGGCTGAATTATTGGCCGAAATAGGTGCCCAGTGCCCGCGGCTGCGCGCCGACCGTGCGTCCCGATTGCGACGACCCTGCCACCACCGAACCGTAGTCGCTCGTTTGCGTGCTCACGCGGGCTTCGGCGGCCTGAATGTTTTGCGGGTACGACGGATCGCTGATGTTCGGGTTGTAGCCTGCCTGCTGGAGTTGGGCGAGTTCGGCGCGGACCTGTGCGCGCGAGACCGGGGCATCGGATTGCTGAGCGAACGACAGCGCGGGAACAGCGAGGGCAGCAGCAACAGCAAGGGTGGAAACGAGCGTCTTCATGATGTGTAACTCCGATTCGGATGTCTGATGATGCTGCCGTTCTTTTTCAAGCAGCTTGGAACGGAGTTTAAAGACGGGCCCCATGAAGATCATTCTCTTATCTGTTGATTGATCTTTGTCGATACGGGAATAATGGCAGCGACAAGCTTTGCGCATCATGCGAGTTTCAGCGACAGGCAATGCCGGATCTGGCTTGACATGCTAAAAAGGGCCTTGGTCGTTGCCTTGGAACATTTTTTATTACAAGACGCGTAAAGATGATTTCTTGAGGCGGCGCTTAATCGCGGGTCGTTGTCCCGCTAGAATCGCGGCGCCCCTTGGCCATCGTGACAAAACCATAAGAAGCGCAAAGCGGGCGACCGAATCGCCATCAGAATCCAGGTTATGCCGCTACAGGCGGCGCAATCCCTCTTTCATCAGCAGAAATCCTTCCGCATAAACCCTCGCAACCGTTTGCGCAAATTGTTTTGTAAGCTTCAGTTGTGTCATCGTAGCGAATGTTCTTGTCCGCTTGTTTCGGGCAATCCAACGATTCAAATAACGAACACCAAACGGGGCAAGCGGAACTTCGATGTGGATCGTCAGACTCGCGCTCAAGCGCCCGTACACTTTCATCGTCCTGTCGCTGCTTCTGCTGATCATCGGTCCGCTCGTCATCATGCGCACGCCGACCGATATCTTTCCCAATATCGACATTCCGGTGGTCAGCGTCATCTGGTCTTATACGGGTCTGCCGCCCGATCAGATGGAGCGCCGCATCACGCTGAATTACGAGCGCGGGCTGTCGGTGGCCGTGAACGACATCGAGCATATCGAGTCGGAATCCTTGCCCGGCATCGCGGTGATCCGCATCTACTTTCAGCCGGGTGCAAACGTCGATGAAGCCATCGCCGAGATCACCGCGCTGTCGCAAACCCAGTTGCGCTCGCTGCCGCCGGGTATCACGCCGCCCAACATCCTGCGCTTCAACGCCTCCACGGTGCCGATCCTGCGGCTCGCGCTGTCGTCGTCCGAACTCACGGAGCAGCAGCTCTACGACTTCGGCAACAGCTTTCTGAAGACCCAGCTCGCGACCGTGCAGGGCGCGTCCGTGCCCTTGCCCTATGGCGGCAAGCAGCGGCAGATCATGGTCGATATCGACTCGAACAAGCTGCAGGCGAAGAACCTCGCGCCGACCGACGTCGTCAATGCCATCAGCGCGCAGAACCTGATCCTGCCCACCGGCACCACGAAAATAGGCCCGATGGAATATTCGGTCGGGCTGAATGCGAGTCCGGGTTCGATCGACGGCCTCAACGACATCCCCATCCGCACGGGTCCGGCGGGCACGATCTATATCCGCGACGTGGCGCATGTGCGCGACGGCTTCCAGCCGCAGACCAACATCGTGCGCGTGGACGGCACGCGTGCATCGCTTCTGACGATCAACAAGAGCGGCAATGCATCGACGCTGGATATCGTCGCACGGGTGAAGAACCTGTTGCCCACTCTGCGGGGCATGGTGCCAGAATCGCTGAAGATCGAACCGGTCGCGGACCAGTCCCTGTTCGTGCGCGCGTCGGTGTCAGGCGTGTTGCGGGAAGCGGTGATCGCGGCGGGGCTCACCGCGCTGATGGTGCTGCTCTTTCTCGGCAGCTGGCGCGCCACGCTGATCATCGCGATCTCCATTCCGTTGTCGATGCTGACGTCGATCGTCGCGCTGTCCGCGATCGGCCAGACCATCAACATCATGACGCTGGGCGGCCTTGCACTCGCAGTCGGCATTCTCGTCGACGACGCCACCGTCGCCATCGAAAACATCAGCCAGAACCTGGAGCAGGGCAAGGCGCTGGAAGAAGCCATTCTCGATGGCGCGCAGCAGATCGCCGTGCCGACGCTCGTCTCGACCCTCTCCATTTGCATCGTCTTCATTCCGATGTTCCTGCTGACGGGCGTCGCGCATTATCTCTTTGTGCCGATGGCGGAAGCCGTGGTCTTCGCGATGCTGGCATCGTATTTCTTTTCGCGCACGCTGATCCCGACGTTGGCCAAGTATCTGCTGCGCCATCATGAACACATGGGTGGCGATGTCGCATCGATGAAGGGCTCGCGCAATCCCTTCGTGCGCATTCATCTTGGCTTCGAGCGTCGCTTCGAGGCGGTGCGCGGCCGCTATCGACGTTTTCTCGAAGCGCAACTGGCGCATCCCGGACGCTTCGCTTCATTGTTTCTGCTGTGCTGCCTGCTTTCGCTCGGGCTTGCGCCGTTCCTCGGGCGCGACTTCTTCCCGTCCGTCGATTCAGGCGTGATCGCATTGCACATGCGCACGAAGACCGGCACACGCATCGAGGAAACCGCGGCGCTGACCGATCGTGTCGATGCCCGTATCCGGCAACTGATTCCACGCGGCGAGGTCCGTTCGATCATCGACAACATGGGCCTGCCTGTGTCGGGCATCAATCTCTCGTACAGCAATACGGGCACCATCAGCTCCGCGGATTCCGACGTGCTCATCAGCCTCAACGAGGATCACGCGCCGACCGAAGGCTATATCCGTGAACTGCGCAAGCGCCTGCCACAGGAGTTTCCAGGCGTCGCATTCTCGTTCCTGCCTGCCGACATCGTGAGCCAGATCCTCAACTTCGGCGTCCCGGCGCCGATCGATATCGCGATCACCGGGCGCGACGTGCATGCCAACCGTGCGCTGGCCAACCGCTTGCTGGAAAAGATCCGCCGCGTGCCGGGACTCGTCGATGCGCGCATCCAGCAGCCGTCTGACCTGCCTTCCATCAATGTCGACGTGGATCGCACGAAGGCGCTGCAGGCCGGCTTCACGCAGCGCGACGTCGCGAACAACCTGCTCATCACGCTCTCGGGCAGCCAGCAGACGACGCCCACGTTCTGGCTCAATCCCGCCAACGGCGTGAGCTATCAGGTCATCACGACGGCGCCGCAGTACGACATGGATTCGCTGCAATCGGTCGCGAACATTCCGGTCACGTCGGCAAGCGGCAAGACCAATATTCTCGGCGCGCTTGCATCGCTGTCGCGGGGTGCGCGCGATGCGGTCGTGTATCACTACAACGCGCAGACCACCATCAACCTCTATGCGACCACCGAGCGGCGCGACCTTGGAGGCGTGTCGGATGACGTGCAACGCATCCTCGACGAAGCGCGCAGCGAGTTGCCCAAGGGCTCGTCGATCGAGATGCGCGGGCAGGTCGAAACCATGAACAGCTCGTTCTCGGGTCTCGCGTTCGGGCTCATCCTCGCGGTCGTGCTGGTCTATCTGCTGATCGTCGTGAACTTCCAGTCATGGCTCGATCCGTTCATCATCATCACGGCCTTGCCGGGTGCGCTGGCGGGCATCGTGTGGACGCTGTTCCTCACGCACACGACGCTCTCCATTCCCGCGTTGACGGGGGCGATCATGTGCATCGGCATCGCGACGGCCAACAGCATTCTCGTGGTGAGCTTCGCGCGCGGTGCGCTCGCCGAACATGGCGATGCACTGCGTTCGGCGCTCGAAGCAGGCTATACGCGCTTTCGTCCGGTGCTGATGACGGCGGCCGCGATGATGATCGGCATGGTGCCGATGGCGATAGGACTCGGCGAGGGCGGCGAGCAGAACGCGCCGCTCGGACGCGCGGTGATCGGCGGCTTGATGGTGGGCACCCTCGCCACGCTGTTCTTCGTGCCGGTCGTGTTCTCGATGATCTATCAGCGCATGGAAGCGCGCGGCAAGGGACCGGGCGCGACAGCGCGCGCGCCGCGCATTGAAACCAACGATCCGCAGGCGGAGTGAGCATGGAAGAGCAGGTGTCGCAACGATCCGACAAGCCGAAGCGCGGGCGCTGGTGGCTCGTGGCCGCGCTCGTGGTGATCGTCGCGCTCGTCGCACAGGGCATCGTCTCGCGGCATGCGGCGCATGCCGAACTGGAGCGCGATGTGAGCGAGCACAGCGTGCAGACGGTCGAGGTGATCAAGCCGGCGCGCATGAAGGCATCGCAGGACCTGGTGCTGGCGGGCGATATCCGCGCGTTCTCCGATGCTCCCATTTTTGCGCGCACCAACGGTTATCTGAAGCGCTGGACCGTGGACATCGGCACGCGGGTGAAGAAGGGGCAGTTGCTCGCCGAGATCGATGCGCCCGAGATCAACGACCAGTTGCGCCAGGCGCGCGCCGATGCGCAGACCGCGCGGGCCAACTATCTGCTCTCGAAGACCACGGCCGAGCGCTGGACGCAGATGCTGAAGAACAATTCAGTATCGCGTCAGGAAACGGATGAGAAGAACGGCGACATGCTCGCCAAGGAGGCCGCGTTCAATGCCGCGCAAGCGAACGTGTCGCGGCTCGAACAGCTTGTGTCGTTCCAGAAGATCTATGCGCCGTTCGATGGCGTCGTGACCGCGCGCAACACGGATGTCGGGCAACTGATCGATGCGGGCAGCGGCGCGGCAGGGCGTGAGCTGTTCCACATCCAGGATGCGTCCGCGCTGCGCGTGTTCGTCGACGTGCCGCAGGCCTATGCGCGCATGGTCACGGTGGGGCTGCCCGCTGAGCTCCTGCTCAATGAAGATCGCAACCGCAAGTTCGAAGGCGTGACCGTGCGCACGTCGGGCGCCGTCGATCCGGTTGCACGCACGATGCGCGTCGAGGTGGATGTCAAGAATCCGACCGGCGAACTGCTTGCGGGTGCGTATGCGCAGGTGCGTTTCCGGCTGACGAGCGCAACGCCTTCGTACACGCTGCCGGGCAATGCATTGCTGTTCCGTCCCGATGGCGTGCATGCCGCGAGCGTCGATGCCAACGATCGCGTCAAGCTGTTGCCGGTCACGCTCGGTACGGACTACGGCACGCGGGTAGCGATTGCGTCGGGTTTGAAGGGTGATGAACGCGTGATCGTGAATCCGCCCGATTCGATCATCGACGGGACGTCGGTGCGGATCGGCCGGACGCGTGGCGGCGCGGCGCAAGGACCGCGCGGGAGTGCGGCGAAGCCGGAAGGAAGCGAGTCGTGACACGCGCTGCATTCATTCTTCGGCGAGGCAGGCCGATCGCATGGCTTGCCGCGGCGCTGCTGTCGGGGTGCGCGGTTGGCCCCGACTATGTGCGTCCAGACGTTGCAATGCCGGCTGCATACAAAACGCAAATGCCTGCTGATGTCCCGGCATCGGCATCGGCGACGCAGGACTGGAAACCCGCCCGGCCCGCCGACGCCACGCCGCGCGCGCCGTGGTGGGAAGTCTATGGCGATCCGCAGTTGAACGCGCTCGCGGAACGGGTCGCCGGAGCGAACCAGACCGTGGCCGCGGCTGCGGCGCGCTATCGCCGGGCGCGTGCAACCGTGGCGCAGACCCGCTCGGCGTACTTCCCGACGATCACTACGAATGCTGCATTCAATCAGTCGCGCGCGTCGTCGAACGTGCTGTACAAGTCGAGTGCGGGCGTGACGGTGCCGGACTATCTCGTCGATGCCCAGATCTCCTGGGAGCCCGACCTGTGGGGGCGTATCTCGCGTGCGGTCGAAGGCGGCCGGGCAGAGGCGCAGGCGAGCGCGGCAGATCTTCAGGGCGCGATCCTTTCGATGCAGGCCGAACTCGCCACCAACTATTTCGATCTGCGCGGCACGGTGGAGGAAGAGCGGCTCTTGCAGGCCACGCTGCAGGCCTACGACAAGGCGCTCGCACTGACCCGCGACCGCTTCGCTGGCGGCGTCGCAGCCGAGTCCGACGTGGCGCAGGCGGAGGAACAGCTTCGCTCGACGCAGGCGCAGTTGATCGACCTGGAGACGTCGCGCGCGAGTCTCGTCAACGCGATCGCCATTCTCGTCGGCGAGCCGCCCTCGAGCTTTTCGCTGGACGTCGATCCGCTCAATGAAGGGAATGCGCCTCGACCTTCGGCTGCGCTGAACGCACTGCCGCTCAGCGTGCCCTCTGCCTTGCTCGAACGACGGCCGGACATTGCGGCGGCCGAGCGGCGCGTCGCCGACGCGAATGCGCGCGTTGGCGTGGCTACGGCGGCTTTTTTTCCGAACTTGTTGCTCGCCGCGACGGGCGGACTGGAAGCCACTCACTTCAGTTCGTGGATCGAGGCGCCGAGCCGTTTCTGGTCGCTGGGGCCGCAATTGGCGTTTACGGTGCTCGATTTCGGCGGCCGCGCCGCGGCACGCGATGCCGCGCGCGCGGCCTATGACGAGAGCGTCGCGGACTATCGGCAGACCGTTCTCTCGGCCTTCGGTCAGGTGGAGGACAACCTGAACGCGCTGGACGTGTTGCGCCGCGAGAGCGCCGCGCAACGCGATGCCGTCGACGCCGCCCAACGCGCGCTTTCGAAAGTGGGCAACCGGTATGAAAACGGCGCGATCACCTATCTGAGCGTGGTCGTGACGCAGGCGATCGTGTTGTCGGACCAACGGGCGGCGGTGCGCATCGAGCGGCGCAGAATGTCGGCGAGCGTTGCGCTCATCAAGGCACTGGGCGGCGGTTGGAGCGCCGCCGAGCTGCCGGGCACGGACGAGTTATCGCGGCGCGAGTGATAAGGCATTTTGCATGCATTCGGCCGGTTGGAATCATGCATGCAAAGGGCAGAAGGCAAAATGCAATGGGGTCAGGAACGATCCGTAGCGATGAGAGCAACGGCGACGGCTCCTCAGGCTGGCCCCACTGCGCTCGGCTCTGTGCCTACCGCGCTCTGCATGCCGCATGATGCATGCAAAATGCCGCTTGGCATTCAGCATCAAGCATTCAAAATGCAAAACGCCGGATCCCTGATGATCTCAAAGACCCGGCGCTTCCTTGCTTCCGATTCGTACCCAAACGCGACTACGCAACTCGCCCCGCGCACAGTCTCTCAATTCCTGCCCTTCGGCCGGCAAGTCATGAAGTACTGCGAGCTCATCCACCACGGCGCGATGGGCAGCGGACTGAGCTGAGTGGCCTCGATCCGGAAGCGCTTGCTCACGACATCGCGCAATTCGCGGAAGTCGAAGCCCTTGTGCGTCGTGCGCGGATTCTCCGGCCGGCTCACGCGGATCCCCACCATCGCCTTGAAGAATTCGGCGGGCGAGTACTCGGACTGCAACGAGCGGCTGCGAATCATCCAGTTCGAGACTTTCGGTCCGATCGCGAGTCCATACATGATCGGCACTGAAATGACGAATGCGCCGCCTGGTTTGAGAATCCGCGAGGCGTCGTCGAGCAGGGCGCCAAGCTCGTGATCGTAGAGATGTTCGCAAACCTCGAACGCGGTCAGCACATCCACGCTGTTCGTCGCCACGGACCCGAGCGACTCCGCATACTTGATCTCCGGAAACGCCGGCGCCATGAACATGTCATGACCGATGAGCGTCACGTCCGGACGACTTTCGCCGAGCGCATGCAGGAACAGCCCCGGTCCCGCGCCGAAATCCGCGACGGTACCGCCCTTCGGACACAGTTCGCTGACGAGATTGATCGCCATCGACATCCTCGTGCGATGGGCGAAACGAGCGAGCGGATTGCCTGAATTGACGGTTTGTTCTTCGTATGAAATCTCGCGCATCAAAAACTCCCCACGTGGTTTATCGGCCTGATGCTCCGGTGGCGCGCCGCGATATTCCCTGTTCGTTCCGGGCGATAGTGCCGGGAGTCGCCGCACCGCGCAATCGGCTACGGTAGCCGTTGACCGCCGAACTCAAGCCGCCTGCCGCCATGCCTTCGAGTCGGCCGGCATGGTCGCATCGCACCCTGCATCAAGGCGCTTTCAAAACGTGGAGACTACAGGAAGAGCCACGCGCCGCATGCGATGAGCGCCACACTCCAGAGCCAATCGATGTTGATCCAGCCGCTGCGCAGAAAGCCCATGCCGCCGCGCGCCTGCACGGACATCGCGATCATCGAGATCAGCGCGATGACGGCGAGCATCGCGCCCGTATGCACCATCAGCGCGAGCGCGCCCGCTTCGTAGGCCTGATCGGAGATCCTGCCGGTGCAAAGCGGCAGCAGCGCGGGCACGAGCATCAGCCCGGCGCCGTGCGCGCTCGACATCACGAAGGACCAGAGCGCGAGCCCGGCGAGCCCGGTGCGCATGCCGACCGTCGGCCTGCCGCGATGCCCGCGCCAGGCCCGCCACACGCCCCAGCCGATGAGCACCGCCCCGCAGCCGCGCGCGAGCGTGTCGTGGCCCACCGCCATGCCGAGCGTGAGAGCGCCCGCCAGCACCAGCGCGACCGAGGCGGCATGCCCGAGCGCGATCGGCACGAGCGACACCAGCGCGACGCGCCGGCTCCTCGCATAGAGGCCGAGCGCGACGGCGAAGAGCCATCCCATGGCGGGATTGAGCCCGTGGAAGGCACCGAGGCTCGCGGCCGTGAGGAGCAGCGTGGGCGACGCAGAATCCATGCAGGCGGCTCGCGGCGCGTCAGGGGTAGCAGAACGAGTCCGACGAGCAATCGCCGCCTTGCAGCCGGATCTGATGCGGCCGATGTCCCTTCGGCCAGTCAATGAAGAACTTCTCGTCGACAGACAACCCGCCGTCCGCACCGGCATCGAGCTTGACCATCCAGCCGTCGATGCCTTCCGGATAGAACTGCGCATCCACCGCGCCATACAGCGAGTTCGTGAAGTACACGCGACGGCCGTCGCGGCTCACCTCGACCATCTGCGGGCCGCCGTTCAGCGCGCCATTGGCCGCGCCCGGATGGGTCGCGCGGGACACCACGCCGCCGATGCGCACCTTGCCCGTCAGCTTCGGCGCGAACGGGTCGGACACGTCGTACTGCAGCATGTCGCCGGTGCCCCAGCAGGAGACATAGAGGAAGCGGTCGTCCATCGACAGATCGATGTCCGAGACGAGCGGCGGCACCGCGTTGAAGCCCTTCAGCAAAGGCGGAAGCTGGTCGGCGTCGGCGGGCTCGGCCGGAATCTCGATGATTTTCTTGACCGCCCACTGGTCCTTGTCGCGATACCAGGTCCAGATCGACGACGACAGATCCTTCAGACTGATCACGCAATTGACGAAGCCGTAGGCCTTGGTCGGATCGTGCGCGGGACGCAGTTCGAAGACGAGCTGATATTCGTCGCCGAAATCGATCTCCTGAATATGCTTGCGCTTCGTGAAGTCCCAGAAATGCAGCTTGCGGCCGTACTTCGCGCCGAGCAGCAGATCGGGCACGAGGCCGTTCTCGAACGTGTCCGGCGTGCCCCATTCGCTCGTGACCATGGTGTCGTAGCCGAGATGCCACCAGCCGTCATAGGCAAGCTGTTGCGGGCCGCGCTCCACTTCCCAGCGGCCCAGCGGATCGAAGCTTTGCTGGTCGAGCAGCAGCACGCCGCCGGGCGCCTGGCCCTGGGCATTGCCGAGCGCGGTGATATAGATCCCGCCCGGCCCGCAATGCACGGTGTGAGGCCGCGTATAACCGGTCTTTTCGGCCAGTTCCGCAGGCTCGATCGTCTTCACGATGACGGGCTTCTTCGGATCCGGCTTCGTATCGATGATATGGATGCGCGATGAACGCAGCCCCGGCACCACCAGATAGCGCCGCTCCATATGCGGATGCGGCGCATTGGGACACAGACAGGACGAGCATGCGTTCCAGCCGAAATGATGCAGCTCGTCACCGGTATCGGGCATGGCGATTTCGCCGACGATCTTCGTATAGTCCGGCGAATCCGGATCGACATCCACCACGGCGATCTTGTCGGGTGCGCGGCGCTCGGGGTCGAAGGTCGCCACGTACGCGAGGGTTTCGCGCGGCGCCTTCGCTGCAAGACGCGGGGAAGGGTAGAAGCTCGGATCCGGTTTCCATGTCGCCATGTGCGTCTCCAGTCGTCGGTTCGCCTGCCAAGCACTATAGGACACAAGTGCCTCATGTGCTCCTGGTCGCGCCAACGCTGAAGACCATGCCAAAGAAGTCGGACCCGCAAGCGTATCGCGGCCTAGAATGCAAGGTATCGCCCCATGACCCACGGGAGGTTGCGATGAGCGAGCCGATGATCAGCGTGATGGCGGGCGTGTTTCTGTTGTTGTGCATCGCGGCGGTGCTCGTGATGCATCGCCGGCACCCGCATATTCACACGCCGCAGCCGCGCTGGCTGGACTCGCATCCGCAGCGCGACTGGATGCACAGGCATTGAGCGTGCAGTGCAACATGCAAGGCTGAAGCGCACAACGCGCCGGCATCGTCCGGCGTCGTTTGCTTGAAGTGTTCGTGTGAAACGTCGATCAGCGGCGCGGCCCTTTCATCGCCTCGGCTTCCATGGCGGCATGCCATTCCTCGCTGTTCTCGATCGGATCCATGCCCTCGTCGATGAATGCCGATGCGCGTTCCGCCACGCCGCGCGTCTCCTCTTCGGTTTCCTCGTCGGCGAAGGTGTCGTCGTCGGGCGGCGGCTCCAGCATGTCCTGCAGCATCGCTTCCAGTTCAGGTGTTTCCCACGGTTCGCCGCGCTGCTTTCGCTTCTTGATGTAGTGCCGGATCTCGGCGTCCTGCTCGGGCGTCAGCGGTAGTCCGCGAAAGGTGCGGTTGCCGTCGAAGTCACTCATGATCGCTCCTTGCACGCTCAGCCTGTCATCGGGTTGGAGGCGTCCCTAGTGTAACGCCGGTCGCGCACGGTTTAAAACGCGCGCGCGGGCTCAGCTAGGGTTTCACGAACTTGAGCGTCATCCGGTCCGATTCGCCGATCGCGGCATAACGCGCGCGGTCGGTATCACCTCCCTTGAAGGTCGGCGGCAACGACCATACGCCGTGCGGATAGTCCTTCGTGTCGCGCGGATTCGCATTGATCTCGCTGCGCCCGGCGAGCACGAAGCCGGCGGCCGTCGCGTGCCCGATCACGAAGGCTTCGGTGACATAGCCCGTATCGATCATCTGTTGCACGCTCGTTCCCGGCCGCGCGCGATGTTCCTCGACGCCCAGTTCGCCGCCATGCTGGAGCGCGTCGTAGAAGGCCTTGAAATTCGCATCGACCTGTCCGTCCTTGATCCAGTTATGGATGTTGCGGAACGTGAGCACGTGTGCAAAGCGCTCATGCGCATCGAAGCCGATGAACCGTCCCGCGTGCAGCGTCCCCACCACCACCTTGCCGTAGAGCGCCGGCGTGCCGGCGAGCTTGCGAAGATACGCGGCATCGGTGTCGCTGTCCTCGGCGGCGAGATCCGCGGACGTGCTGAGATATTGCGCTTCGTAGAGCTGCCCCGCATCGCGCAGATACGGCGCGAGGATGTCCGTGTACCATCCGCCGCCCGGTGCGATTTCCAGTACCGCTTGCGTCGGCGCGAGATCGAAGAATTGCAGGGTCTCCTTCGGATGCCGGTAGGCATCGCGCGCACGCGCCCTGTCGCTGCGTTGCGGGCCGGCGATCGCGGCATCGAGCGATGTCGTGGCCGCGTCTTGCGAGGCGGCGGGTGTAGTGGATGACGATGCAGCGCATCCGCTCAGCACGAGCGCGGAGAAAACGGCGGCAAGCGCGAAAGCGTGCACACGGCACAGGCGGGCGATGTCCATGAGATTGAATGCGTAACGAAGAAGGGGACACCATACGCGTTTCCGGTCAAGCCTGCTGCGCTCCGGAGACGTCGTATAGAATGTCGCCCCCGATTGCCCGCAATCGCCCTCATCGATATTCCGCGCCATGTGGTTCAAGAATCTCCAGCTTCACCGTCTGCCCGCTCACTGGTCCGTCACGCAGCAGCAACTGCAGCAATGGCTCGCGCCGCTCGCGTTCAGCGCGGCGTCGAGCATCGAGAACGAACGGCGCGGCTGGGTCGCGCCGCGCGGTGACGGCGAACTCGTCTATTCGATCAATCGCCAGATGCTCATCGTGTATCGCGCGGAGAAGAAGTTGTTGCCGTCGTCGGTGGTCACGCAGTTCGTCAGGGAACGCGCGGCCGAACTTGAGGAGCAGCAAGGCTTCAAACCCGGCCGCAAGCAAATGAAGGAACTGAAGGAGCAGGTCACCGACGAACTGCTGCCGCGCGCCTTCAGCATTCGCCGCGACACGCGCGTGTGGATCGATCCGGTCAACGGCTGGCTTGCGATCGATTCGGCGTCGGCCACCGTGTGCGACGACATCATCGGTCTGCTGGTCAAGTCGGTCACGGATCTGCCGCTCGCGAGCGTGCGCACCGCGCGTTCACCCGTGTCCGCGATGACCGAGTGGCTCCTTTCAGGCGATGCTCCCGGCGGCTTCACGCTCGATCGCGACACCGAACTGCGCTCGACCGGCGAAGGCAACGCGACGGTCCGTTACGTCGGACACGCGCTCGAAACGGAAGACATGCGTCGTCACATCGAGGCAGGCAAACAGTGCATGCGGCTGGCCATGACGTGGGACGACCGCGTGTCGTTCGTGCTGACGCCGTCGCTCACGCTGAAGCGCGTGAGTGCGCTCGACGTCATCAAGGAAGCCGCCGATCCCACCGCCGCCAACGACGACGAACGCTTCGAGTCCGACTTCATCCTGATGACGGGCGAACTCGCGCGCATGTTCTCGGCCATTGCGGAGGCGCTCGGCGGCGAAGAGGACTTGCGCGCGGCGGCTTGAGGCGAGATTGACGCGTTCGCTTCGTCTTCAGGCCGAAGCCGAAGCCGAAGCTGACGCCGAAGCGAACGCATAGCCATTCTTGCCATTGCGCTTGACGGTGTACATGGTGTCGTCGGCAACGGCGACGAGGCGCCAGTAATCGTCGACGCGGTCCGGATAGCTGGCGATGCCGATGCTCGCGCGCACGATCGACAAGCCCATCTGCGCGTCGGTCTCGTGCACGCAGGAGATGATGCGCTGTGCGATGGCGGCGAGTTCGCCATCGCTCGAAAACGACTGCACCAGCAGCGCGAATTCGTCGCCGCCAATACGCGCAACCAGATCGCTGCCGCGCACCGCCTGACGAAAGCGGCGCGAGACCGCGATCAGGAATTCATCGCCGATACGGTGGCCACGCGTGTCGTTGACCCGCTTGAACCCGTCCAGGTCGATATACAGCACCGCGATGCGTCCGCCGCCGCCCGCGCGGTGGCCGGCCGCTTCCTCCAGCGCGGCAAACAGCTTGCGGCGGTTGGGCAGGCCGGTCATCGGATCGTGCAGCGAAGCCTGTTCGAACTCGTTCGAGAGGCCGACGAGTTGCCGGTTGCGTTTGGCATACATGCCGAGCGCCGTAATCAGCACGCCAAACACGATGGCCGAGAGCGCGATCAGCGTATGCGACACGCTCAGAATGCGCGAGCGCACGTCCGCGCTCGTGCGGTCGCGCTCGGTGCGCCAGTAGGCGTAAGTGGAATCGAGCGCGCTGCTCGCCTCGCCGAGCGCCGCGGAGGGTGCAAGCACGGAGGCGGGGAGCGCCGGCGCCGGTTCGGGACTCGATGAGATGAGCGCATGCAACGCCGCCAGTCGCGCGGAGAGTTCGAGGCGCGCTTCGCGATAAGCCGTGCGATGTTGCGGATCGCTGGCAGGCGCATCCTGCAGGGACGAAGCGGCTGCACGGGCCGCGCCCGCGCGCTCGACTGCCTCAAGCACGAGCCCCACATACTCCTGTTGCAGTTGTGCGGAGAAAATCGCGCGCACCTGAAAAGCCAGGAACAGCAGACCCATCAGAAGACACAGCAGCGCGGCGCCCGCGAGCGGCGCCGGGCCTCGCGCGCGCGCCCGTCGGAACGCGTGTTCGAGTACGCGCCGGGTGCGCATCGCGACGGTTTCATCAGGGACGGGAATACTCCTCTCGCTGACGGGTCGGAACATTGTGTCGATAGCTCACTCGATGAAAGAACGCGCCGACGCGGGCAATCAGCCCGCCCTCGGGCTTGGCATGCGCGCTGTGCCGGCGCGCCGGGTTGGCCTGGGCAGAGGGCACGGCGCGATTACTGGTCTGAACCGCAGGGCCGTTGCCGCGGCGCGTCGCCGCGGCCGTTTGCGCGGGTACGCTGGTTTGAGGCGTCGCGGCAAGCGCGGTGGCCGTCGCGAGTTCCGCCGTGCCGGCCGCATCCCGGCCGTGGTCGTCATCGGCAGCGACGGTTGTGGGCGCATCCATGGACGGCGAGGCGGTATCGAGCGGCGTCGCCGTCACGTCCGCCGAGGTATCGCCGCTCGTGTTGCCCACATACACGGCAGGCGCGGTCCCGGGCGCCTCCACGACACCCGCTGACTGCGTTTGCGCGGCGATCACCGGCTGCTCGATGCTGAGCGTCTTGCGTGCGCTCGCCATCGCTTCCGCATAGACGCGCTGATCGTGGTTGAACCACATGCCGTAGCCCACGGTTCCCAGCACGCCGATGCCGAGCGCACTCGCGGAGGCCATCCACAGCGCAAGCCGCCCGAAGCGCAAGGGTGCGCGCACGGGCGAAGGTTCATCGCCGAAGTCGGGCTCGGGCGCAGGCAGATTGGTGACACTCGGATCGTTCGCCGGGCCAGGGTGGGCCTCGAAACGCTCCTCGGGGGGTAGCTCAGCATGGTGAGGCATGACAGCACTCTCCAGAACGTATGGGTCGGACGGCGGGCGCCATGGCAGCGCGCACGCCCGCTCAGGCAGCCGCGCGGGACGACGGGCACGCGCACCGGAATCAGCCGAAGCAGGAACGGTGCTGCCATCGCCCGGTTCAGCGCAGATGACCCATGCGCGGAACGCGGCTTCGCCGGGCCGGCCTTCAGGCCGGCATTCTTCCAGCAGATCAATACAGCTTCCGCCCGATCTCGCCATGAAGCAGGCGATATCGGACAGTCGAACATAGGGCGGAATGTGTTGCGCTTTGAGCAGGTCCGACGGATGCGACAGCGTCCGACAAGCCCTGCGCGGAGCGTCCGCATCGCGCAACACGACAACGAAGTATCTCCAAACCAATACTTAGCAGGCTTCGTTCCAGCCCCAAAAATGAGGCACTGTGCAGGCATCATTCTTCAGAGGACCACGCCGGGCGTATGTGAGTTGGCGCACATACGAATCGTGGCGTCTGCGAGCTTCCACGACGCATGGGCATTCGTGGCCAGAAATTGTTAAAAGTTCACATGGATTCCCGAAGTTTCACCATTCGGGATGAGGGTTTCGGTGAGCTTTCAGCCGCCTCGCCTCGTCATCACCACAAGCGCGATGCCGCCCAGTATGGCAATCGAACTCATCACGAGCCGCGCTCCAAGGGTTTCGCCGAGCAGCAACACGCCGCCCGCCGCCGTGATGACGGGCACGCTCAATTGCACCGTGGCGGCCGTCGCGGGCTTGAGGCCCTTCAGCGCCGCATACCAGATGACGTAGCCGAGGCCGGAAGTCAGCGCCCCGGAGGCGATGGCGTAGCTGACGCCAGCGGCATCGAAGCGGGCGTGCAGCAACGCGAGCGCCGCTATCGAAACAGCGACCGCGAACGGCAGCGCCCGCAGGAAGTTGCCGGCGGTGGCCGCGACCGGATCCGCGCGGCCGCGCCCGCGCAGCGAGTACACGCCCCAGCCGATGCCTGCCGCGATCATGAGCGCCGATGACCACGGGTCCGGCGCCGCCAGTCCGGGCAGCACGAGCCAGACGAGCCCGGCGAGCGCAAGAGACAACCCGAGCCATTGCGCGGGCGCAAGCCGTTCTCCCTTCGTGAGGCCGTAGCCGATCATCGTCGCCTGCACGGCGCCGAACAGCAGCAGCGCGCCGGTGCCGGCCGGCAGCCATACATACGCATAGGAAAACGTCGCGGCATAGACGATCAGCGCGAGCGCGGAAACCCAGCTGCCGGCGCGTGCCGCTTTGGCGAGCGGGTCACGGCCGCGGGCCATCAGGATCGCCGCAAGCAGCAGCGCCGCCGACGCGATGCGTACCAGCGTGAACGTGGCCGCGTCGATCTGCGTGCCCTTGAGCGCGAGCCGGCACAGCAGCGAGTTGCCGGCGAAGGCAAGCATCGCGCTGCACGTCAGGACGGCGACGCGCGCGTTCGGTGGCGAAGACGCGTGGGATGCGGTATCGGAACGGGGTTTGGACATCGGCGGGAAGGAAGACGCAGCGCCTCACTGTAGCGCACGCGTGCCCGCTCTTCATGCTGCGCTGCTCAATCCGTGGTGAAGCCTTGCGGCGGCTGATCGGCCTCGGCCTCGTGGCCGAAGCGCTCGAACTCGGAGATGACCTGCGCGCCAAACAGCAGCAGCGTCGCCAGCGCTTCGAGACTGAACAGCACGACGATCGACGTCGTCAGCGAGCCATAGACCACGCTGACCTGCGAGAGCGTCGCGAAGTACCACACCAGCACGTGCCGCGTGATTTCCCACAGCACGGCCGCGACGACGCTGCCGAGCAGCGCGAGCCGCAGCGAGGGGCGTCCGACCGGCATCACGAGATAGATCGAGGTGAGCACGAAGACTTCGCCCGCGAAGCCGAGCAGATAGAGCAACAGCCGCGACACCCCCTTGAGCGACACCTCGATGCCGAGCAGGTCGATGGAGTTGCTGCCCATCGCCTGGAGACCGTTGGAGACGAACGTGACGATCAGCATGCCGACGCCCAGAAACAGGATGTAGCAATACGGCAGCAGGGCGGAAAGCAGGAAGTGGCGGCGGCGGATCGCGACGCGATGCACGAAGATCACCGACATCGCGTTTTCCAGCACGGTGAAGGCGAGGGAACTGAAGAAGATCATCGTGACGAGCAGCAGCCAGCCGAGCACGGTGCGATGCGCGAGGAAGTTGGCCAGCTCGCGCACGATCGCGCGCGCCTGTCCCGGCACGAGCCATTCGAGCAAATGAGCAAGGGTGTCGAGCAATTCCTGCTGTCCGACGAAACGCGACAGCACGATGACGATCAGGATCAGCAAAGGGACGATGGAGAGCAGCGCGTAATACGCCACTGCGCCCGCCAGCAATACGCCCTAATTCGCGCGAAAAGCCTTCAGCGTGCGCAGCGCGAAGCCGAACGGGTGACGCGCGACACTGCGTACTTGCGGGCCCAGTACCGGGCCGAGAATCCGGGACATGCCACCTCCGCGCGGGGCGCACTGCGCATCCCTTGTGGACGAGCAAGTTTTACGCCCGTGGCGGAGGTTCTGCCCGGGCTTAGCCTGGCCGGCGGGCTTCGCTGCGTGCCGCGGCCTGCTGCGCCGCTTCTTCGAAAGCGAGATCGAGGAGGGTATCGACGTCCTCGGCGGGAAGTTCGGTGGCGTCGATGTTACGCAGGCGGCAGAACAGCGCCAGCGCTTCAGCGGCAGCGGCGAAGGCATTGTTCATATCGCGGGAGGGGAGGCGTCTTTTTCTCATGGTGAGCATAACGGCAAGGGCACGATCGGACTTTAACGTGGGGCAAGCCACAGGAAACACGGTCGATGTCCGGTTCACCTTCGTCAGTGGATGGACTACTCTTGCCCTTGAGCCGTGCCCCAATTCGTTCGACAGTCCGCTTCCGTATCGGTCCAGGAGGACGCCATGTCAGCCACCCCTGCAAGCTCCGCCCATGGCGCCGCACCTGGCGCCGACGCCGAGATCGTCGACGCCGACGAGCGGCTCTACAACCACGACCTCGCGCCCGTGCCGCGCGCGAAGCGCACCTGGAACGGCTACAGCATCTTCGCGATGTGGATGTCGGACGTGCACAGTGTCGGCGGTTACACCTTTGCCGCGAGCCTCTTTCTGCTCGGCATCTCCGGCTGGCAGGTGCTGCTCGCGCTGACCATCGGCATCCTGGTCGTGTATGTGCTGATGAACTGGGTCGGCAAGCCGAGTCTCGTACACGGCATACCGTTTCCAGTGGTGGCCCGCATCTCGATGGGCGTGATGGGCGCCAACCTCGCGGCGCTGATTCGCGGTGTGGTCGGTATCGTGTGGTACGGCGTGCAGACCTACTTTGCATCGAAGGCCGTGGCCACGCTGCTGCTGTTGTTCGTGCCGTCGGTGGCCGCATGGCGCGACACCAGCTTTCTCAGGCTCGACATGCTCGGCTGGGTGAGCTTCCTCTTCATGTGGCTTCTGCAGCTCATCATCTTCCAGCGCGGCATGGAGATCATCCGCAAGTTCATCGATTTCTGCGGGCCGGCGGTGTATGTCGTGATGTTCGTGCTGATGGGCTGGATCCTCTATCACGCCGGTCTCGGCAGTCTCAATCTCACGCTGTCGGGCAAGGTCCTGTCCGGCGACGAACAACTCCACGCGATGATCAACGCCACCTTGCTCGTGGTGAGCTATTTCGCCGCGCTGCTGCTGAATTTTGGCGACTTCTCGCGCTTCGCCAAGAGCGAGCGGCAGATGAAGGTCGGCAACTTCCTGGGCCTGCCGTTCAACTTCGTCGCGTTCGCGATCATCACGGTGATCGTCACCGCGGGCAGCGAGAAGGTCTTCGGCACGATGATCATGGACCCGGTCGAGATCGTCTCGCGCATCGAGAACAAGGTGTGGGTCGCGATCGGCAGCATCACCTTCATCATCGCGACGATGGGCATCAACATCGTCGCGAACTTCGTTTCGCCGGCCTATGACATCGCCAATCTGTTCCCGAAGCACGTGGACTTCAAGAAGGGCGGGTTGATTGCATCGGTGCTCGCGGTGATGGTGTGTCCGTGGATTTTCGTCGACAGCCCCAAGGCCATCACCATCTTCGTGTCGGTGTTCGGGGCGGTGCTCGCGCCGATGTACGGCGTCATGATGTCCGACTACTACCTCGTCAAGCGCCAGCAGGTGCAGACCGCCGATCTCTACACGATGCAGCCCGCCGGACGCTTTCACTATGACGGCGGATGGAACAAGGTCGGGCTGGCGGCGCTGCTCCTGTCGGGGATCGTGTCGGTCGGCTGGGAGCTCTCGACGCAGATGCTCAAGCTCCTGCCGCCCAACAATCTCGGCTGGCTGATCGGCGCGGCGGCGGGCGCGCTGCTTTATGTGTTGTTCATGCGCCTCGCGAAGCGTTCCTAGCCAGTCCTACTTGATCCATTTGCGCACGTCCTGCTCCCAGTCGGGCTGGCCGCAATTGGGCGGATTCTCCGGCCCGAGCACGGTGATATAGCTCTTCGTCTTCATGCAGGCCTCATAGGCGCGAATCTGCGTGCAGCGGCCCGCGCCGGCCTGCTTCCCGGCGGCCTTGCAGGCGGACATCGCGCTGTCCATGCCGGTGAAATCGGCGTCGCCGCTGTCGTTCCAGGGCGGCGGGCTGGCTGTCGCCGAGAATTCCACCGGTGTGCTGCAGGCGGCGAGCAGCAACGCGGTGGCGGGGAGAAGGCACGAGCGGACGAGTCGGTTCATCATCGTTGGAACTCCGGTTTTTAAGCTCTTGTTGAAGGCGCGTGATCCGCCGCCTATTATTCCCCGCTGTCACAACCCGCGTCGGCTTTTTGTTCGAGCCCCTGCGCGCGTGAGCCGTTGACCTCACTCCTCTGGAGCACTGGATGAAAGCCGTGCCGCTCGCCCGTGTGCTGTCGTCGTGCCTGGCCATTGCCGCCTGCGCGGTATTCGTGCCGTCCGCTTCCGCCGAGAATGTCTCGTTCGGCCCGGATCAGTTGTGCGGGCTGCACAGCGCGCGTCCCGACCAGCCGCCCGCCGCGAAGCTGAGCAAGGTGCAGGGCCGCAACGGACCGATCGGCTATGCGCGGTTCGGGCGCGGCCGGCCGCTTCTGCTGATTACCGGCTATCGCGCGACGCTCGGCGAATGGAACGCGTATTTCCTGGGCGAACTGGCGAAGCATCGCGACGTGATCCTCTTCGACAATCGCGGCATTGGCGGCTCGACGATCGTCGGCGGACAGTACGGCCCGGATTATTCAATCCGCGACATGGCCGCCGACGCCGCCGATGTCATCGCGGGCCTGAAGCTGTCGCAGGTCGATGTGGTCGGCTGGTCGATGGGCGGGATGATCGCGCAGCAGCTCGCGCTCGATGCGCGCGACAAGGTCGCATCGCTCACGTTGATCGCCACCGCGCCGCCCGGCCCCGATGCGGTGCCGACGCCGCCCGAGGTGCTCTCGGTCCTGTCGGGCGGGGGCAAGGACGCCTTTGCGCGCATCATGGGCGTGCTGTTTCCCGCCGACGCGGTAGCGGATGCGTCGCGCTGCTTCGTCGGCGACATGTTCGCACCGCCGGGCTACAAGGGCCGGCCGGTGCCGGAGGCGGTCGCGGCGCAGCAGGATCGGGCGATGCAGGGCTGGTTCGCCGATAGCGCCGCCGCTGCTGCGTTGCGGCGCTCGCCGGTGCGCACGCTGATCATCGAGGGCGCGGACGACGCGGTGCTGCCCGACGAGAATGGCCGGGCGCTCGAGCAGATGATTCCGCGTTCGCGGCTCGACGTCGTCGCCGATGCCGGGCATGCGCTGATGTTCCAGTATCCGCTGGAGCTGGCGCGGCATGTGGATGCGTTTGTGGGGCGGTGACGGGCGCGGGATCAGGTGCGGGATCAGGCGGAACGAATTGAGACGCCCGAGCAGACCAACGATCCTCCGCGACATTCAACCCGAAGCGCCGCGCCCCTAAGCTCTCTCCATCGACTTCCAGGAGAAGAGCAATGAACAGCAACAGCGCAACACACCAGCCCGCGCCGATGCCGGTGGCGTTCTTCGGCATCGCGGTCGGCGCGCTGGCCTTCGCGGGCGCGTGGCGCGCGGCCGCACGCGTCTGGACGATTCCCGATGCCGTCCCGGCATTCGTCACGGCTGCGGCGCTCGCCGTTTTGCTCGTGGTTCTGATCGCCTATGCCCGCACCTGGCGCGTCGCACGCGCGGCAGCGCTCGCCGAATTGCAGCATCCGGTGCAGTCCTCGTTCGCGGCGCTCGTGCCGGTGTCCGTGCTGCTCGCCGCGCAAGCCGTGCAAGTCTATTCGCGCGATCTGGCCATCGCGCTCTTCACGCTGGGCGTGATCGGCCAGCTTGCTCTCGGGGTCTGGCTGCACGGACGCTTCTGGCAAGGCGGCCGCAAGCCCGAACTGAGCACGCCCGCCATCTACCTGCCGACCGTCGCGCCAAGCTTCGTCGCCGGCACGGCCGCCGCCAGTCTCGGCTTCACGCAACTCGGCGCGCTGTTCTTCGGCGCGGGCGTATTTTCGTGGCTCGCGATCGAATCCATCGTGCTGCATCGCGCCGCCGTGCATGAACCCTTGCCGGAAGCCATGCGTCCGAGTCTCGGGATCCAGCTGGCGCCGCCTGTCGTCGGCGGGGTGAGTTATCTCGCGATCACGCAAGGCGTGCCCGATCTGTTCGCCTGGATGCTGCTCGGTTATGGGCTCTATCAGGCCTTGCTGGTGATCCGGCTGGTTCCGTGGATTCGTCAGCGCGGCTTCACGCCGGCCTACTGGGCCGTGAGCTTCGGCGCCGCCGCCTTGCCGACGCTCATGCTGCGCATGCTCGAACGCGGCGCCACGGGTCCGCTCGAATGGCTCGCGCCGGTGACCTTCGTGCTGTCGAACGTGGTGATCGGCTTGCTGATTGCGGGCACGGTGCGGGCCATCGTGCGTGGCGAATTGCTGCCGGCGCCCGCTGGCACAAGCAGTCCGGCCCGGCCGATCAGCCACCGCGCCGCCACCCTCCCGCGTTAAACGAGGCGACCCTCATCACAGTTCAAGCACCTCGCCCGTGCGCAGCGCGCGCAACGCGAGGTCCGGCAGCGCGGCGCGCAGTTCATCGAGAATCTGCGCGCCGTGTGGTGGCTTCAGATGCGAAATCAGAAGTTCGGCCTGGAGGCCAGGGCCAACGCCACGCAGATCGTCGGCGAGGAAGCTCGGGCAATGGTGATGCGCGATGCGCGCCAGTTCGATTTGCGCATCGGGAAACGCTGTCTCGACGATCACGTAACGCAAGCCCGGCAGCGCGCGCACGGCGGCCCAGAACGCGGGATGCGTCGTGGTATCGCCGCTGAAGGCGAGACTCGCGGTGGCGCCCGTCAAAGCGAAGCCTGTGGACGGCACCGTATGGCACGCGGGCAGGGCGGTCACGATGCGCCCGTCGAGCATCACATGCCCGCCTGCTTCCAGCGCCTCGAACCGCACCGCGGGCGCCGCCGCCGATGGAATCCGCGTGAAGTCCGGCCAGATCAGATTGTTGAAGATGTGGGCGTGCAGGATGTCGAGCGTCGCGCGGCTCGCATGAACGGTGACCGGCGCGCTGCGCGCCTCGCCGACGGCGTCGATCATCAGCGGCAGATACGCAATGTGATCCAGATGCGAATGCGTGAGGAACACGTGATCGATGCGCGCGAGGGCGTCGTCGCTGAGCACGGCGACACCCGTGCCGGCATCGATCAGCAGATCGTCGTCCACGAGCAGCGCCGTGGTACCGCCCGGATCGTGGTCCGAGCCATTGCAGACGCCGCCATGGATCGCACCGCTACAGCCGAGTACCCGAACTTTCATGATGCGGCCCAGTTGAAGACTACAAGAAATCACTTCGTATCGAACGCGCTGACGCAGTCCCAGTCGGCGGGCAGCTCGGCATTGCGCAGCGTCTCGATCCGCTTGCGATACAGCGCATACAGCTGCTGTCCGGGATACTGCGCCGCCAGTGCATCGAGCCGCGTCAGCGCCGCATCCCACTCGCGCGCGCGGTAGTGCGAGAGCGCCGCGTGCCAGCGCACGAGCGCATCGGCGTCGTGCTGCGGCGGCTGCGGCTCGAACACGGCGATCGGCGCAACGCGGCCCCGCACGCGCACGCGGTCCAGCTCGCGAAACACGATCTCGGGCACCTGCGCGCGCGTCGCCTCGCCAACCATGATGTCGATGTCGAAACGCCGCGTCAGGCCTTCGAGCCGCGCCGCGACGTTCACCGCATCGCCCATCACGGTATAGGCCTTGCGCACCGGCGAGCCCATGTCGCCGACCGTCATCGGCCCGGTATTGATGCCGATGCCGATCCACAGCGTCGGCCAGCCGCGCGCGCTCAGCGTACGGTTCAGTTCGACCAGCGCCGCGCGCATGCCGAGCGCCGCCGCCACCGCGTGACGCGCATGCGCCGGGTCGTCGACGGGCGCGCCCCAGAAGCTCATGATCGCATCGCCCATGTACTTGTCGAGCGTGCCGCGATGCGCGCGGATCACCTCGGTCATGGTGCCGAGATACTCGTTCATCAGGCGCGCGAGCGCTTCCGGCTCCAGCGTCTCGGCGATGGCCGTGAAACCCAGCACGTCGCAGAACAGCACCGTGAGTTCGGCGCGGCGTCCCGCCATGCTGTAGTCCTCCGGATGCCGGCTCATTTCCTCGACCAGCTCGGGCGGCACGTACTGGCCGAACAGCGCGGCGAAGCGCCGCTTCGCGCGCGCCTCCACAAAATAGCCATACGACATGTTGAGTGCGTGGAGCGCGACCACGGCGAGCAGCAGCGAGGCCATCGGAATGAACCAGTCGAGGCGCGCGAACGCATACAGATCGGCGGCGACGAACGCCGCGAGCAGCAGCGCGGTGCAGAGCGTCGCGCGCGCGGGGCCGTGCCACGGCCACACGAAGATCATCGCGAGTCCCGCGACCACCAGCGCGAACGCCTGCAACACGGCGGCGAAGGGCGGCTGGAAGCGGATGACGCCGTCGAGCATGCCGCTGATCAGGCTCGCATTGACCTCGACGCCCGGATACACCTCGCCCACCGGCGTCGTGCGCTGATCCATCAGCCCCGGCGCGGTCGTGCCGACCAGCGCGATCCGGCCCGCCAGCGCGCCTGCCGGAATGCGCCGCGCGAGCACATCGGCGATCGAGTAATACGGGAAGCTGCCCGCGCCGCCGCGATATGGCACGAGCGCCGCGCCGTTTTCATCGAGCGGAATCGCGCGGGTGTCGCGCGGCGTCGTCAGCGCGAGGCCGGACAGCGGCGCGGTCGCGTCGGCGGGGTCATCGAACAGCGGGCGCACGGCGGCGTCGCCGTACAGCGCACGCAGCACTTCCAGCGACAGCGCGCCATACACGCCGTCGCGATAAGCGGTTACGAGCGGCACGCGCCGCACCGCGCCATCGAAGTCGATGACCGGGTTGAAATAACCGGCGCGGCGCGCCGCCGTTTGCAGCTTGGGCAGGTTGCCGCCGTAGCTGGTCCAGTCGAACAGCGTGAACGGATGCGCGCCAAATGCACCCGCGAGCAGCAGCGGCGCCGGGATCGCGCCGCTCGACGCCTCCTGGTTCGCGAAGTAATAGCCAAGCACGACCGGATGGCGCATGAGCGTAGCGGCGAAGCGTTGGTCGTAGTCAAGTTGCGGAGCCAGTGTCGCGAGCGCCGCGCGGTAGTCCGCGTTGCCGGCGAGCGCGCCGCGCGCGAGTCCGTCGAGTACGGCAAGGCCCGAGCTGGCATCGGGCTCGGCGAACACCATGTCGAAACCGAGCACCGCGATGTGCTCGCGCTCGAACAGCGTCTCCACGAGTTCCGCCATGCGCGCGCGGCTCCACGGCCAGCGGCCGAGTTCGGCGAGGCTCTTTTCGTCGATGTCGAGAATCGCGATGCGCGCGTCCGTCGTGCGCGGCATGAAGAGACGCAGCTGGGTGTCGTAGATCAGCGCGTCGAAGGTATCGACGAAACGCAGCGGGTAAAGCGACAGCGCGTGCGCGGCGAAGCCGATCACGATCGCCACGCCGAGCGCCCAGCGTCCGCCCGCGCGCTTCAGCACGAAAGCGAAAGGTTCCCGGTCCGCGCGCCGGCCGTGGCTCATTGCGCCGCCCGTAACTGCTCGTTGGCCGCGCCGAGCCGCGCCGCCAGCACGCGCGCGGCGAACTTGTGCATGCGCGCCGCGAGCGCGGGGTCCTCGTCCTCGAGACGCCTGAGCGTTGCAAGCGCCAGGCGCGAGACGACCGTAGGCTCGTCGGCGACGACATCCGCGCTGCGTTGCGCGCCCGTGTACACCGCCATTTCCCCGACGATGGTCCCCGCGCCGAAACTCCTCAGGCGCAGCGTGCGGCCGTCGCCGAGCGCGAGCCGCAGCGTGTCGAGATGCGGACGCAATGCGTCGAGCGTGGCGGGCAGCGTCGAGACGAAGGTTTCGCTTGCGTCAGGCGCGGCGCAAGCCGACGCAGCGCCGCGCGCGCCGCGCAGGATCTGTGTCTCGATCCATTCGAGGCCGCTGTCGAGATCGTCGAAGACATGCAGGCTGCCGGGTCCGGCCGCGTCGTTTGCATGCGTGGCATCCCGCGCCAGCCAGTTGCGCAGCGCGGGAGACAACCCCGTCAGCACGATCTGCGCACGCACGCGTCCACAAGCCTGACGCAGGCGCACGAAGCTCGCGGCGCTCGATGCATCGACGCCATGCACGCGCGCGAAATCCACCAGTACGAAGCGCACGCCCGGCTCCTTCGACGTGCCTTGCGGGGCTTCGATGCGCCCCCGGATATGCGCGAGGATCGAGTGCGCGGTGCCGAAGAACAGAAAGCCCTGCAGCGCGACGCCATAGAGCGCGTGCGCGTGGGCATCGAGCAGCCGGGTGTCGTCGACGCCGCGCTCGACGTTCGAACGCCGTCCGCGGCCATCGAATTCGCGGCGCAGGCAGTTCACGCGCCCGTAGCGCACCACGAACAGCAGACACGCCGCGACGATGCCCAGCAACACGCCCGCCGTGATGCCGTAGACCGCGATGCAGACCATGATCGCGGGAATCAGCAGGTAGTCGTGCCACGGCAGGCGCCGGATGGACATGACGAGCCATTCGATCAGCATCGCCGCGCCGATGAAGAGTTGCAGCCCGACCAGCACCGGCTTTGGCAGGAGCGTCATCATGCTCGGAAAGAACGCGATCACGGCGAACGAGAGCACCGCGGCCAGCACGCCCGCGCGCCGGTCGCGCACGCCGAGCCGCCAGTTGGTCATGGTGCGCGTCATGGATGGCGCGCCGACCAGCCCGCCCGCCAGCCCGGTGACGAGGTTCGCGAGACCGGCCGCGCGCATCTCGCGGTTGAAGTCGATGTCGCGCGAGGTGGTGACGCCGATGCTGGTCGCGTTGAGCAGGACGGTCATCGACGAGACCGCAGCGATGGCAACGATGTCGAGTGCGTGCGACCACAGCATCGGCAGCCAGGCGACGTGGATCAGCGCGACCGGCAGGCGCATGCCGGAGAGCGGTTCGTAGCGGAACAGCAGGCCCATGCGCCGCGCGTCTTCCAGGTGCTTGCCCGACGCGGCCAGACCGACATGGAAGAGCGCGATGCCGAGCGCCATCATCGACGGCAGGACAATGGCGTAGCGCGACGGCCGCGTGATGCGCGTCAGCACCAGCAGGCCCAGGCCGACGACGAGCGCCGGCACGCTCGCGAGCCACGGCAACTGCATGACGATGCGCGGCGTCGCAAGGCCGACGGGCACATCGGTCAGCACGCGCAGCGCGCCTTCGAGCAGCAGCAGGCCGGTGCCCGCCAGAAAGCCGCCGATCACCGGAAACGGAATGTACTGGATCGCATTGCCGCGCTTCCAGTGCGCCAGCGCGAACAGCAGCCCCCCGGTTGCAAGCGACGACACCGCGATCAGCATCAGCACCGTGGCGAGCACGGCTTCGTCGTCGCCGCCCGCGGCATGCACCGACAGCGCGATGCCCGCCGCGAGCGGCGCCAGCAGTGCCGTGGCGTTGGAATCGGGCCCTGCAATCACGAACGGCACCGAGCTCGTCAGCGATACCACCAGCGCGACGAGAACGCAGCTCAGCAGCGCGGTGGGCATCCCGGCCGGCAGCCACGGCGAGAGGCCGGCCGAGAAGATCATCGCGCCGTAGCCCGCGGCATAGGAGAGCGCGATCAGCGCGGTGAGCAGCGCCGCGAGCGTGTCCGTGCCGAACGTCGCCAACGTCAACGCCGCCGGCCGCGCGTCGCGCGCGGGCCGCAGCAATGCGGGGTCGGTGCCCGGATGCTCGCTCATCGCGCCTCCGCTAGCGGCAGGCCGCCGACGGCACCACCGGCGTCACGCGCGAGGCGGGCAGCACGCCGAAGGGCAGTCTCGGACTGACGACGATCGTGCCTTCGCCCGCGCGCACGATCTGCCGGTCCACTTGGTTCAGCACCACGATCTGCCCGTCGTACACGACGATCTGCTCGCCCTTGCAATCCGCGTTGGCGCCGGGTTCGACATCGGCGCAATCGGTCACGGAATATTCGGTGCCGCGAATGCCGATGGTCGAGGTCGGCGTTTTCACGCGATAGTTCTCCGGCTTGCCCTGTTTCGCGACCAGCCCGTCCACCGCGCGCAGCCCGCCCTTCACCAGCGACAGGAAGCTGCGGTCCTGTTGCGGCGCGTCGGCGGCGTAGTTGAAGTCGTCGACCCGGAACACGGAGCCCGGCTTCAGGTACACGCGCTGGCCGTCGGTGAAGATCATCACGATCTCCGAGCCGACGCCGGTCTGGACCGTGTCGCCGTTGTCGATTGCGCCGCCCACGGCCGCCACGCGCTGCGCGCCGTTCGCCGACTGGATCGCGACGTTGCCGACCAGCGCCTTGATGGTCGCGACCGTGCGTCTTTGCTCGGCACGCGCGCTCAGGGCGAAGAACAAACACAGCAGGAAGAGGAGGACGCGCGCCATGGCCGGTCTCAGAACGATTTGGTGAGCGCGACCCAGAAGCGGTTCGCGTGGCCGGTGCCGAGCGTCGCCGGCACGTAGCCGAGCGTGTGCGCCCAGGACATCGACAGCAGGAGATCGTGCGGGGCGGCCACGCTCGCGCCGATGCCCAGGCCCGAGAGCCGCATGTGATTGCTGCCCGGCACGACCGGATGCGCGACGACCTTGCCGTCGGCGGTATCGACGAATGCGCTCAGCGTGACGCGCACCGGCACGAGCGTCTGGGGCACGCTCTGCCGCAGTTCCAGGCTCGCGATGTAGGCCTCGTCGACGGGCGCGTCGCCGGTGGCGTAGGCGCGCACCGCGTAGGGTCCGCCCAGCGAGATCTGCTCGGACGAGTCGAGGTTGCGTGAACTCGCCTGACCGTTCAGCGAGAAGTACAGCTGCGTCCCGTTGGCCTGCGCGCCCAGAACTTGCGTGTGCGTCAGCGCGAACACGAACTTCGAGAACGAACCCGCGATCTCCGCGGCGGCTTGCCCCGGCTGCGGCGACTTGAAACGCAAGTTGCCGTGCTGGGCGCCGAGGTCGAACGTCGTGATGCTCTTTTCGAGCGTCAGGTTGCCCGACAGCGCCAGGCGCGCGACGTCGCTGTTCTTGTCATCGACGGAATCGAACGCGCCCAGGTGATCCGACAGCAGTTTGTGATCGTAGCCGAGCGTCGCGTACACGTTCGCGGCAGGCGCGCGCAGCAGCGCATAGCTCAGGAAGGTGGACCACACATTCGCGCTGCCGTAGGCGTCGAGGTCGTCGAACTGACCGCCCACCGAGTAGGTCGAGCGCGTATAGCCTGCGCCCCAGCTGAGCCCGCTGCCGCCGAGCGGCACCGCATAGCCGAGATTGCCGTAGAACTGCCCGGTGATCGAGCCGAGCAGCCGCGCGCCCAGCTGGTCGCCGATGCCGAGCGGGTTGTTCCATTGCAACGCGCCGATCAGCCGCGCGGTGCCGGTCGTCGTCTGACCGAAATTGTCGGCCTGCACGCTGCCCGACAGCGCCGGCGCCTGCGGCATCTGTAAGGTGAGGTCGGAGGTGCCCGGCAGGAGGCCCGGCGCAATCGTCGCGTTCGCGCCGGTGGCGCCGGCGGCGTCCTGCGCGAGCAGCGTCGCGCGGGTGAGCGCGTGCTCGTCGATCACGTCGCCGCTGTGCAAGGGGGTGAGGAAGCGTTCGAGCACCGCGTCCCGCGTGCGCGAACGGTTGTCGAGGCCGATGCGTCCGTAATGTCCCTCGCTCACCGCGATGCGCACGATGCCATGGTCGATCTGCTGCGGCGGCACGTAGCCGCGCGCCACCAGATAGCCTTGCTGGCGGTAGAACGCGCTGATGCGGTCGGCGGCGTTGTCGAGATCGTCGAGCGAACGGTTCGGGCCGATGAGCGGACGCACCGCGTCGAGCAGTTGCGCCGACGAGAACACCGTGTTGCCGCTGAATTCGAAGCCCTTCACCTCGAAGCGGATGCCGCCCGGCGCCGGTTCCTGGGGCGTCACGGGCGTGGGCGTCACGTTCAGTCGCAGATCGGACGGCGGCGGCGGGGCGGGTGTTTGCTGCTGCTGTTCCCGCAGGATCGTGCCCGCGTTCGGCAGCGTCTGCGCGCGCGCATCGCGGATGTCGCGCGAGCCGGCGGCAACCAGCGCGGCAAACAGCGCCGCGAAGCGCCGTCGCCGGGCGCGGCTGCCGCTGCGGGCGGCGGGCTTGAGGCGCCGGATGCGCGCGGGCCTCACATGCGGCAGACGTGACCGGGCCATGCGTCGTCCGGCAGACGGCTGCCGTCGCTCGACGAATCCGACCGCTGCTGCACCAGCGGCGCCGACTGCGGCTCGAGGCCCGGCGTCGCATCCGACAACGGCGCGGGATTCGCTGCATCCGTGCGCACCGAATCGAGGATGCCGGGAAGCGTCGCCGCCGTGGCGATCGCGGGTTCGTCAGGCGGCTGATCGGGCGTCGCCGGTGGAGCTTGCGGCGGCGGCGGGGGCGGCTCCGGCGGCGGTCCCGCCGCGATCCGCAACGTGCCGCCCTGGGTCGTGATTCGATAACCGGTCGGGCCGCCGGCCGTGGTGACCGTGATCGCGTATGCGCCGCTCGCCGCGCCGGGCGTGGCGCCCGTGCTCGTCACCGTGAACACGAATGGTTCGTGCACCGTCGGGCTGTCCGCGAACGCGTGGCCGTAGTTCGTGCCGTCGTAGCGCAGTGCGATCGTCACGTCGTTCGGGCCGAGCGTGCGCGGCGTGTCGAACGGCACGTCGAGGTTCACCGCCGTCAGCGTGACCTGCTGCACCGCACCGAACGCGAAGCGGTTGCCGGCGGACGACGCGGCGCGTGTGTCGGGCCGGCCCGTGCCTGGGTCGTAGGCATCGCCCCAGAGCGCGAGATTGCCGCTTTGCAGGCCGCCGAAGCGGTCGGCGTCCGGGGAATCCGAATAGACGATCCAGCGGCCGTTGGGCGTCGAGAGTGCCTGCGGGCCGGCGTGGTTGTCGAAGGACGCCGATGCCAGCGTGATCGCCGTGCCCGGCGCGCGGCTCGACACCGGAGCGGCGAGCGTCAGCGACGGCGCCGCCAGCGTCACCGCGCCGCTCGCTGAGACGCCCGTCACGCCCGTCAAGCCGGCGACGCTGCCGACCGTCAGCGGCGTCGCGCTGGTGACGGAGAGCGCGCCGGCATCGGCGGCGAGGATGCCAATGCGGTTCGATGCATCCGTCAGCGTGTAGGTCCCCGCGCCGCCCTGCAACGCGAGTCCGGCCACCGCGACGGCGGCTCGCTGCGTGGTGACGCCGCCCGTCGACATCGCCAGCGTGCCCTGCGGTGCGCTAATGGCCGCGTCCAGGGCAATCCCGCGCGGCGCGGTGAGTGACAGCGTATTCGAGCCGCTCCATGCGACCGGCCCGTCAATCGACACGACGTCGCCCGCATTGATGCTGACATTGTTCGATACGAGCGCGCGCGACAGCGTGCTGCTCCCGATCGTGTCGGAGCGGCCATCGAAGGCGGAATCGCGATTCGGCCCGACCCGTGCCGTGAAGCCGCTGTCGATGCGCCGCGTGCCGGTCTGGCCCAAAGCGGCTGCCGTCGTGTCGGAGCGGCTTTCGAAGGCGGAGCCGCCGTCCGGCCCGACCCGCGCCGGCAAGCCGCTCTCGATGCGCCACGTGCCGGTCTGGCCGGAAGCGGCCGCCGTCGTGATGCGCGCGTCGTCCGCGACGCTGACCCGGGTGCCCGCCGTCGCCACCGAGCCGCCGTTGCCGCCGCCGGGAGCAGAGGCGTCGAGCGTGCCGCCGACGCGCGCCACGCCGCCTTCCGCGACCAGCCGGATCACGCCGTTTTCGTTCACGGCGCTGCGCGCATGGATGATGCCGGTGTTGTTCACGACGCTGCCGAACAGCGCGTCCTCGGCGCGGGCGGTGAGCCAGGCCTGCCCGCCATCGGCCTGGATGAGTCCGTGATTGGCGGCGAGCGCGTGCAGCGTGCCCTGATCGACCGACAACCCGATCAGGCTGTGGTCGCCGAGTGTGACAGCCACGCGGCGTCCGGCCGCGAGCGCCGTGACGCCTTCAGGGGTCGTGATGGTGCCGGCGTTGAGCACGCGCGCGCCGACCAGCGCGACGTATCCGCCGGGCGCGCTGGTGAGGGTGCCGAGATTGACGACGGGCGCGCCGTCGCGGTCATCGCCGTGACGATGATGGCGAGGGTCCCACCCATGCCGTCGGTCGCCCGCCGCGAAGGCATAGTGGCCGCTCATGAAGTCCTGGGTGGACAGGCCGAGCGTCGAGGCAAGCAGGCCGCCGACGTTTACCTGCGCGCCCGGCCCGAAGATCACGCCATTCGGATTGACGACGAACACCTGTCCGTTGGCGTTCAACTTGCCGAACAGCAGCGAAGGACGCGGCCCGACGACGCGGTTGAGCGCGATCGCGTTCGCGCCCGGCTGATTGAAGGTGACGGATTCGCCTGGGCGGGTGCTGAACCCATTCCAGTCGATGGCCAGGCGGCTGCTGCTCTGCTGGATGACGGTGGCCGAACCGCCGCCGCCGATCGCCCCTGAACCCGCGACGATGCGTCCGCCGCTCGGCCCGGCATGGACAGGCGCACACGCCGCGCCAAGCAACGTGGCGATACAGAGCCGTAAGGTGGGCGATGCGGTGCCCGCGCGCAGAGTGCTGAACATGTCGGCCGACTCCTCTCTGTTGCGGCGCATCGCGCTTAAGCGCTGCGGACGCATCATCAAGCAGTTTAGTGTTCCGAATCATGCTTGCAATTACGCGTTTAGTGAACCTGCGCCGGAGCAGGCTGTGTGCGCTTGCGCACGCAACGCACGCAACGCACTGAGTGTAATGGCGCTTCAGACGCGGGAAGTTCAGGCGTGCTCGCTCGCGAGCGTGCTCTGCACGAATTCCTTCAGGAACGCGACCCAGGTCCGGATCTTCGCGTCGAGATACTGACGCGATGCATACATCGCGTAGATCGTCATCGACTGGAGTTCCCATTCGGGCAGCACGCGCACCAGCGCGCCGCTCTCCAGCCACGGCAGGGCGGCCAGCATCGGCAGTGGCGCGATGCCCAGGCCGTTCGACAGCGCGACAGCCAGCGCATCGGCGGAATTCACGCGCAGCCGGCCCGGCTCCAGATCCACTTCGACCCGGCCGCGCGGGCCATCGCGCGGTCCATCGAAGATCCAGCGGTCGAGCGGGAACACGGTCGTCACCATTTGCAGGCACGCGTGCTTCGGCAAGTCTTCCGGAGCGCGCGGCGCGCCTGCTTTCTTCAGATAGGCGGGCGACGCGCACAGCACACTCGGCATCGAGCAGATTTTGGTGGAAACGAAGGCGGAATCCGGCAGTGTGGACGTGGTGACCCGAAGGAACACGTCGAAGCCTTCGTCGAGCATGTCGGGCACGTGCTGCGACAGCGTCAGTTCGACCCGCACCTGCGGATGCGCTTCCAGATAGTGCGTCAGCGCCGGCACGACGTAATGCTGGCCGAACGTGATCGGCGCATGCATGCGCAGCACGCCGCTCGGCAGAACCTGTGCGTCGCCGGCTTCGGCCTCGGACAGATCGACCAGTTCCAGCACTTCCTTGCAGCGGGCGAGATAGCGGTTGCCCGCGTCGGTGAGCGCGACGCGACGCGTGGTCCGGTTCAGCAGGCGCGTGCGCAGATGAGTTTCGAGTTCGGTCACCGCGCGCGAGGCCTGCGCCGTGGTGATATCCATTTGCTGCGCCGCAGCGGTGAAGCTGGCCGCTTCCGCCACGCGCGCGAAGATTCGCATGCTGCGCAATAGGTCCATCGTGCTGCCGGTTTTTTGACGAAGCCGGAACTATCCCATGGCGGCGGTCCGGCGCGCAACCCGCGCGGCCGGATCGCGCGGCCTGCGTTTCCGCACATTCGTTTCAGGATTCACATCTGTTACAGGACTTGTAAACCGGCGGGCCTGACGCCTCGCTACTCTGGATACATGGCCGGTTTGCGGCCGTAGCCAGGAAGAGGACAACAATGAACGTCAAGGGCCTGATCGGAGTGGGGATCGCACTGTCGGCGGGGCTGGCGTGCGAAGCGGCGATGGCGCGGGTAAGCGTCGGCATCAATCTCGGGGTACCGGTTTATGCGGCGCCCGCGCCGGTCTATGTGGCGCCGCCGCCTCCGGTCTACGTCGCGCCGCCGCCCGTTTATGCCGCGCCGCCTGCGCCGGTCATGGTCCAGCCGGCGCCGGTGGTCATGGCGCCCGGACCCGCCATCTACGTGGGCTGGCATGGCGACCGGTATTGGGACGGCAACCGCTACTGGGCGCGCCGCGACTGGTACGCGCATCACGGCGGCTATGGCTACCGTCACTGGTAAGGGCGATTTTCGCGGGGAGTGCACATCATGGATAACGCGTCACGAACTCGAAGCCCGGCACGCCGCGCACGTCTGTTGGCGGTGAGCGCCACGCTGCTGCTGGCGGCCGGCCTCGGCGGCTGCGTCTATGCGCCGCCTTACGGTTATGCGCCCGCGCCGGCCTACGGTTACGCGCCGGCATATGGATACGCCTACGGTCCCGGCTATTACTCGGCGCCTTCGGTGTCGTTGGGAATTGGCTTCGGCGGAGGCGGAGGTCACTGGCACGGACACTGATGTCGCTGCACACCGGGCGTTCCGTCAGATGGGAACGCCCGTTGCTGCGCCGGTCTTCATCGTTACGGAGACTGCGCATCATGACCGAGCACCCCGCAAGCTTGCTGTCGTCACACGCGCGCTGCGAGCATTTCATGTTGCCCGAGAACGGCTGGGTGCCGAACAACCGGCGTCTGCCGGTCCTGCTCTGGCGCGGCGCGATCGATCCGCGCGCGCCTGACGGCGCCGGCCGCTTCGAAGCCTTGTTCGCCCAGAACGGCTGGCCGCCCCAGTGGCGCGACAGCGTCTTTGACTATCACCACTACCACTCCACCGCGCACGAGGCGCTGGGTATCGCGTCCGGCGATGCCGAGCTGATTCTCGGCGGTCCGCATGGCCGCGTGATCGCGGTCAGCGCGGGCGATGCGCTCGTGCTGCCCGCCGGCACGGGCCATTGCCTGCTCACGGCGGGGCGCCGGTTTCAGGTGGTGGGCGCCTATCCGCCGGGGCAGCAATGGGACATCCGGCGCGAAGCCCTCGATGAGCCGGAGCGCGCCGCCATGGAAGCGCTGCCGTTTCCGGCCAACGATCCCGTCGCGGGCGAAGACGGGCCGCTGCGGCATCACTGGCACTGAGTGAGAACCGCGCTCAGGCCTTGCTCTGTTTCGAAGTTTGGACGCGACGGCCGCCGATGAACGGCACTCGCGTGACGACGCCGGTTGCGAGCGCCGTCCCGACGAGCACGACCGCGCAGGCCGCCGCCATGCCAGGCGACACGTGTTCGGCGAGAAACCACGCGCCCCACAGGATGCCGAAAATCGGAATGACGAAGGTCACGGTGATGGCGCGCGCCGGTCCGGCGACGGCGATCAGGTGAAAGAACATCATGTACGCGACGCCGGTGCAGGCAATGCCCAGTGCGAGTACCGCGCCCCAGGATTGCATCGATACCGCGCCGGCAGGCCACGAGATCAGCGCGAACGGCAGCAGGACGAGAGTAGCGGCGCTCATCGTTCCGGCGGCGACCGTCAGCGAGTCGACCCCCATCAGATGCCGCTTGGTGTAACTCGCGGCGATGCCGTAGCAGAGCGTCGCGGCGAGCGCGGCCAGTGCGGCGAGGGCGGTCGCGAGCGGTGAAACGGCGGCGACACTGGCGTCGTGCACGAACATCTGGTCCCACACCAGCGCGAGCACGCCTGCGAAGCCGAGCGCCAGGCCCGCGATGCGCATGCGCGTGAGCCGGTCGCCGAGCCACAGGAACGCGACCAGCGCGCCCCACAGCGGCGTGGTCGCGTTGATGACCGAGGTCACGCCGGCGGACAGGGTCAGCTCGGCAAACGCGAACAGGCAGAACGGCAGCGCCGAATTCAGAATGCCGACCACGAGCAGCGGCCATGCGCGCTGGCGCATGGTCGTGAGCGCCGGACGCAGCGTCCCGCGCAACACGAGCATCAACAGCAGGAACGCAGCGCCGATGCCGACGCGCAGCGCCATCAGCGGCGCCACGCCGAAATCGGTGACGCCGACGCGGATGAACAGGAACGAGCCGCCCCACAGCGCGGCAAGCACGAACAGTTGAGCGAGATTGGCGGGATTCATGGCTGGGCGGTGTGGTAGGAGTGGATCGTGAAGCCATCGTAATTGCGGCGGCCGTGCTGACGTTTCGGCGCGACGTGAAACAAAACCTGCATTGGAGGCGTGCCGGGCTTTGTTCCACGCCCGCATCGTAGGCGCGCGCGTGCCGGGCGGCAAACGAGCAATTCTCACCGATATGTGAGGAAAATTGACAAACACGGAGCGCTTCTCGGGCGTGGTCAACGTGCTGCCGAGCGGCACATCAGCCGATTGCCGTCATCGGGAATCGGTGCGAACCTTGACGTATGGGTCAGGAAGTACGCTTCTTGCGGCGTAGTGCACGCCGTCCTCTCAGGAGAACACCATGGACAATGCAAACGGCAGCGCATCCCCGATGCAGCCCGGCGAACCGCCGCTGATACGCCGCTCGGTCACCAGCGCGATGGAAGCCGCGCTCGCGCCCGGCGCGGCGCAGGGAAAGGAAGCCACCGTGACGCCACTCGCACCGGGCGAAGCTCACAAGCCCAGTCACCACGCGCTGCACCACGTGCACGGCAGCGTGCTCGAAGGCGGCGACAGTCCGGCGGTGCTCGCACAGCCGGCCGCCGCCGTGGCGGAGCGGCAGGGCAGCCGGTTTCATCCGACGCCACCGGTGGCCCGCCGTGCGCGCGACGCGCTCGCGGACGCACAGCAGCGGGTGGCGAAGCATTACCGGCAGGTGAGCGAGGGCACCGACGACTACGTCCACGACAACCCGTGGAAGTCGATTGCGCTGGCGGCAGCGGGTGGTCTGATCGTCGGCTTGCTGGCGGCGCGCTGAATCGGCGGGCTGGCCGGGATGGCCGCGCCGGATTGTATTTGCGTGACCAAAGCGGGCCTCAACCTTGCTGAACGTGGTTACGCGCGATGCTCTTCATCGCGCGCACGCCATCATGGAAGAACGGTCGTACGACATCTGCACCGAGCGGTGAGAAATCTGGAATCAGCGAACCTCGGCGCTCGCTGGCCCGCGGCGTGTGCTGATCGCGCATTCGGAATCGAATGTCGGCGAATCGTTTGCGTTGCTGTTGGCCATGCGGGGTTTCGAGGCCGTGCAGGCCGGCCAGATGGAGAATGCCCTCGTGCTGGCCCGGAAGTGGCGTCCGCAGGTGCCGTTTGTCGATACCCAGGTTGGCGAGCGGCATGATCACGCCGTCGCACGGATGATGCGGGCCGCGCTGGCCGAGACGGGCAGCGCCGCCGAGCTTACGTTGATGATCGCGTTGGCGGCGGATGCGCTGCGCGATCCGCGCGACAGCCTCTTCGGCGCAGGCTATGACGGCTTTTGCCGGACGCCTTGTCCGGTCTGGTGGATGTACGACGTGCTGAAGTGCTTTTACGCCCATTGAGCCTGAGCCGGAACCCGCTGGCGCGGACGGCCGGCGCATTCCGGCAAGGTCGGAATGCGCCAATGGGACACGTTTTGAAACGGGGCGTCACATGCTTTTCGACGTCTTGAAGTCGTTGGTTTCCAGTTCGACCGATTGACCGTGATTACGCTCGAGCGCACGCCGGGCTGCGTCCTCGATCTGCAAGCGTCCGCCTTCGAAGGCGGAAAGAAGGTCATGCGAAGACGTACCGGTGTTGCCGAAGTGATCGTTGAGCGCATCGAGGGAGACGCTGCACCAGACTTCGCGATTGTCCACCTTGGCCTCGAATGCGACACGTGCTGCCGCCACGACATGACGTCGTCCGCTGAACTCAATCGTCATCCTCATCACCTCCTGACATTCGTTGGGAATACGCAGAACGCGCTCATCGCAGGCGACGCAACCACGCTGCGCAACGACGATGCTCCCGACGGCAGGCGTGGCCCACCGTCTGAGCGCATCATACGCCCGGCCTCGCGGCCGAGCCTCTCAACCTGTCCTTGCAATGGACGTGCCCGAAGGCGCGCCCGGGGCCACGCCTTCTAGCAGCACGCACATCCGCCGCGATGGCGCATGCCGTAACTTCCGGTGTCCTCCGCGCCGGAAGCCTGCGCGCCCGCCCCCCCGACGCTCGGCGCACCGATGGTCACGCGCACGGCCGCGACGCCGCATTCGGGACAGGCGGCGGGACCGTCGCGCTCGGCGATACGGCGGACGGCTTCGAATGCGCCGCAGGATGCGCAGTCGTAATCGTAGACAGGCATGGGTGGTCCGTTCGGGGAGGGTGGCTTGTCCATTCAGTTTAGCAAGCTGGCGCAGACCGTTCATCGTCAGTCCGCCGCGTGACCGTGCCCCAGCGACATGGCGTGGCATTGCCATTGCTGACCAGCGGGGGAATGGTCCGTTTACGCGCTCAAGGAGAGTCGATGAAACGCAATGCAACCCTGCGCGCAGCGCTGGCTTCCGCGGTGATTGCGGCAGTTCCGCTCGGCGCACTCGCCCAGACCGAAGTGGCCAGCACGACGGTCGCCAACGACTTGCCGCCGGTGGACAAGGCTTTCGTGCAGGCGGCGTCTTCCGCCGGATCCACGGAAATCGATGCCGCCAAGCTTGCGACGAAACAGTCGCAGGACAAGGACGTCAAGAGCTTCGCCCATCACATGATGGTGGATCACATGAAGCTGGCCATGCAGCTCAAGATGGCCGCGCCGCATGGCGTGACGGTGCCAATGAACAATTCCGACCCGTCCGCGCTCGATTCGCTGAAGGCGCTGCACGGCAAGGCGTTCGATACCGCCTATATCCAGAAGCTCGGCATCCAGGGGCATCAGGAAGCGGTGCAGGTGTTCCAGAAGGAAGCCGCCGAAGGCCAGAACGCCAAACTCAAGCAGGCCGCCCAGAAGGCCCTGCCGACGATTCAGTCGCACCTGAAGATGGCGCAGGATCTCGCGGCCAGGAAGGGCTTGCAGGAGTAACGCGCTTCGGCCTGCTGCAAGGGCAGGCCGAAGCGGCAGGACGCCGCGCGCCGCTGTCCTAGCGCGCGGCCTTGCGCAGCATGCGCAAACGCGCCTGTTCGAGCGTTTCGAACTTGCTGTCGGCTTCGTCGTACACCGACACCTTGCCGCGGCCGATGTCGTACACCCATCCCTGTACCTGGATCTTGCCCAGCGCGAGCTGCCCGGCCACCGCCGGATGCGTGCGCAAATGGGTCAGTTGCAGGCGGACGTTCTCTTCCACCATGGCCTGGACGATCCGCTCTTCCTCGAGCTTGCGCGCCATCACCACACTGCGGGCGGCCTCCGCGTTGCGCAGCCAGGCATGCACGGTCGGCATTTCCTCGGCGATGGTCGCGCCCGAAGCGAGACCCTTCATCGCGCCGCAGTCCGAGTGACCGCAGATCACGATCTGCCGCACGTTCAGCGCGAGCACCGCGTACTCCACCACGGCCGACACGCCCCCCAGCATCTCGCCATAAGCCGGCACGATATTGCCGATGTTGCGGCACACGAACAGCTCGCCGGGACGCGTCTGCGTGATCATCTCCGGCGACACGCGCGAGTCCGCGCAGGTAATGAACAGCGTGTGCGGCGTCTGGCGGCGCGCGAGGCTCTTGAAGAGCGCTTCGCTGTCGGGAAACACGTGACGGCCGAAATCGTCGACGCCCTGTAGCAGATACAAAAGATCAGGCGTCTCGAAGCCTTCGCGCTCGTCGTTCTTCGCGGATGTATCGGGCATGGGAAAACCTTTTAGCGGTGCGTGTGCGACGCGTGGCGGCGTCGCCTCTGGACGAGAGCTTGCGGATTTTCGGCAGCGGCTGCAAGTCGTCCATTCGGACAGCGCGTATTCGAGCCCGAAAAACCCCGTTACCGGCGCGTAAATGGCCGCTTAGTTCGGCTAATCCGAAGCAAAAGATCCAAAAACACGTATTTTTCGACAGCAATCGTTTCGCTAAATTGCTTTCATTGAAAGCGAAAAGTAAGGAAGCGAAATGAAATGTCCCGTGTGCCCCGCAAACGACCTGCTGATGTCCGTCCGCGAGGGCATCGAAATCGATTATTGCCCGCAGTGCCGCGGCGTGTGGCTCGACCGCGGCGAACTCGACCAGCTGATCCGGCGCGCCGAGCAGGCGTCGCTTGCCGAGGTAAAGACCGAGCGTGACGAGTGGCGCCGCGAGCAGGAACACGGGCGCGAGCGTCGCCCGCTGCGCGGTGACGAAACCCGTCACGACGACCATCGCTACGTCGATCCACGCAATGGGCGCGAGCATCCGCGGCGCAAGAAGTCCTTCCTCGGCGAACTATTCGACTTCGATTGAGAACGCCCGCAGTTCATCCCGCCCGCAGTTCATCTCGCAATCACCACCGCAGCACCACGGAGAACGTCAATGGCAACGGTCAAGCAGGTCCTTCAAAGCAAACGTGACGCGACGGTCCACACCATCGACGCGGAAGCAAGCGTCCATGAAGCAGTCTTGTTGATGTCGAAGGCGCAGGTCGGCGCGCTGGTGGTCCTGGTCGGCGATGCGGTGTGCGGCGTCGTCACCGAACGCGACTATGCGCGCAAGGTGATCCTGATGGACCGGGCGTCGCGCACGACCACGGTCTGCCAGATCATGACCGCGCCCGTGCTGTCCGTGCGCCTCGGTACAAGCACGGAAGACTGCATGGCGCTCATGACCCGGCACCGCATCCGGCATCTGCCGGTGATGGAGGCGGACAGGCTCGTGGGCATGGTGTCGATCGGCGACATGGTGCGCCAGCTGATCGACGAGCAGCAGTTCGCCATCGAGCAGCTCGAGCGCTACGTGCGCGGCCCGCACGACGATGCGCCGACATGTGCGCTCACACGCCGCAGCATGATTCCGCAGACCCTCGAGACGCGCTTCTCCTGATTTCGCGCGATCAGGTGGCGTCCATGCCGGCGATCGGCTCGACCGGGCGCGCGGGGTCCGTCGGCGGCGCGAAGTCGCGGCGGAAACGGTTGAGCGCCGAGAGTCCCATCGAGAGGCCCGGATCCAGGTAATGGACGATCAGACTGCGGCGCTCGCCGTTCAGAACGTCGAGATTGCAGTGCTGCATGAGAAAGCCGTTGAAGATGAACACGCTGCCGGGCTTGCCCTTGACACGCGTGCAGGTGCCTTGCTTCAGATGCCGTTGCGTGCGTGCGGTGCGCATCGGCAGCGGCAGGTGGCGCTCGGTCCATTGCAGGCTCTTGGTGAAGAGATTGCTCACGCGGCCCGGCAGGCCGCGCGGCTTTGTATAGGCGATGAGATCGCCGGCGCGCTCGTTGTCGTCGGCCGACTGCAGCAGGATCACGAGCGTCAGCACGTGCGAATCATAGTGACGGCAATGGCTGTTCGCGTGCTCCGCGACGCTGCCCACGCGCAGGCCGAACCATGGACCCATCGCGGCCTTCGCCTGCAACGTGTTGTCGATCCATTCGGACGCAAGCCGCACCGATTCGCTCTCCAGTTCCTTGAACTTCGGAATCTCGCGCAGCGTGTGCAGGATGTCCTTGGCGCTGTTGAAGAACTGCTTGTGATCCGGCGTCGCTGCATGAGCGGCGTCGAGCTTTCCCTTGATTTCGGCAAGCAAGGGCTTGGGCACGACCGATTCGAAGACCGCGAGTTCTCCCCGGCATGCCCGCAGCAGCGCCGCGTGGTCTTGTTTTTTCATGGCTTCCCCGACGATGACGACTGGTTGACTGCGATGCATGGCGGACGTGGATGCATGGGCGTCGCCGGCGCGCCTGTCGACGCGTGAGTCCGCCCGCCCGGCGCAAACCGCTGCGGCCGGTTGCTGCGACATGACGTGACGGCGCGTGCCGACGCATCTGCGGCGCGCTGCATGGTGGTCTGTCCATGCAGCGGCGCGCGTAACGGCTGCGCGTGAGAATGACACCTGCTGGTCTCGCTCATGGCGGTTTCTTGTTTTTGCTTGTTTTGATGTGTCGTGCCCGGGTCCTTGTCGACCCGTTGCGCAGTCCGTTTGCCGTCTCCTCCATGACTAACCAGTGAGACCATTTTTCGGACTTTGTGCGGCAATCCTAATGGCAGGGTTGCAGCGCGAATGTACGACGGCGCACGCGCTCTGCGGCGGCGCGCACGTCGGACAAACCCCGAGCGGTACGACCAATCAATGCCTGGACCGAGCGGGCATCGCCCCGGCAAACGTTCTCCGCGCCCTGCGTTATGAGCGCCAGCCGACACAGCAAACGTTGGCGAGCAGGGGCCGCCCGGTGCTACGTGCGTCCGCGCACGGATGACCATTAAGCATCCGGGTAATTTTCGATCTCAACAAAACGGGCCCGGCCAGGCTCGATACGCACACCGCGACGCTTGAACAGAATCACAACGCGTTTTCACCGGTGCATGCGGCAAACGACGATCCGAACACGGACATATGACGGGGTATCAATGAACAGGGCAACGCTCGAAGACAAACTCTGGGTGGCGACCTTCATCATCGCGGTGTCGAGCGACGTGCTTTCGGGCGTGATCCGCTATGCGACCTCGATGATCCACCTGGCGCCCGCGACCTATCTGCCCAAGCTGCTGATGCTCGCCTGGGTGCTCCTCGTTGTCATCAAGCGGCCGAAAGCCAATCACGCGCTCATCGCGCTGTATCTGCTCGCGCAATCCTTCGTGTCCCTGGCGCACGGCGTGGCGCCCGAAGCGGTCGGCTTCTGGGTGTGGACCGTGATGCCGATGCTGTTCGCCCTCACGGCCTCGCCGCAAGCGCTGCAGCTCCTCAACAGCGGCGCGGCGCGGATGGCCTTCTTCCTGCTGGCCGCCGCCTGCTTCATCGGCCTGCTGCTGAACAGCTTCGCGCCGATGCCATGGGTCGGGCAGAGCGTATCGGTGGGCGGGCATAACGTCTCCGTGGCGATGAACTCGTATGTCGGCGTCGCCTCGCGGCTGACCGGCTTCGGCCGCGATAGCGCCTCCACCGGTCTGATGGTCGGCCTCTTGACCACCTGGCTCCTGACGCGCACGCGTTCCAAACTGCTGCAGCTGGTGCTGCTCGGCTGCGCGGGCGCCGCCGTGTACGCCACCACCAACAAGACCGCGCCGGTGGCGATGGCGCTGGTGGTCTGCGCACACTGCTTCTTCGCCACGCCGACCATCAAGCGCGCCTGCCTGTGGGCGATCGGCGTGGCGGTCGGCTTCCCGATCGTGACCTTCCTCGCCACGGCGGCAATCAATCTGGCGGGCTCCAGCTACGTGACACTGGCCTCGTTCCAGGACCGCATGTGGAATACGTGGCCGCGGCTGATCGAAGGGCTGCTCAAGGACAATCGCATCTGGCTGGGTCTCGGCCCGGGCGGCTTCGGTTCGGCATCGACCTATTACGAGAGCGCCTTTGGCTTCCAGGTCGCCTACGCGGACAACACTGTGCTGTACGCGGTCGCGAGCTTCGGCCTGATCGGCACGGTGGTCCTCGTCTGGGCGCTCGTGCGCCTGATGCTGCGCGCCGACGACAACGCCGTGCGCACCTCCTGGGTGATGCTGCTGTATCTGCTGTTCGCCTGCGCCAGCACGGACATCTGCGAATCGATTGGCTGTCTGCTGTTCCTCGGCGTGACGATCCGCTATCTGCACGTCAGCGTGCCCGAGTCGTACAGCCGTCTGAGTCCGATGAACCCGTTGAGCCGTATCACGACGCCGGGTCAGACTCCCGCGTCCGGCGTGGTGATCGACGAGCACCAGCATCTCGACCCGCGCCTGAATGCGCCGGTGACGAGCTACGGGAGGCATCTGACGTGAGAAGCCTCGGTCCTCGCCTGGCCCGGCGCGTGACGCTGGCCGGCCTCCTTGCGTGCTGCGGCGCCTTGCTGGCCGCCTCGCCCGCACCGACGGTCACGCTCGACGGCTCGGCCAGTTCCGCCGAAGAGCACTATGTCGCGGCGCCGCGCTTCGGCGCGTCGCGGGCGAACACCGGCGTGGCGATCCACCAGATCAGCGATCCGCGTCTGCTCGACGCCGTGAAGGACGTCGGCTTCTCGTTCGTGCGCACCGATCTCTTCTGGGAAGAGGTGCAGGCGCGGGACGGCTGGCACTACGGCGAGTTCGACGGCCTGGTGTCAAACCTTCAGGCCCGCGGCCTGGGCGCGCTCCTCATCCTCGGCTACAAGCACTACCTGTTCAGCCCGGACCAGCCGCCCACCAGCGCGCCGCAGCTCGCCGCCTTCCGCACGTATGTCTATCAGTCGGTGTACCGGTATCGCAACGCGCCGGTGCGCTTCGAAGTGTGGAACGAGCAGGACCACAAGGATTACTGGCTCGCGCCGCCTTCGCCGCGCGCCTATCGCGCGCTGCTCGAGACGGCGGTGAGCGCCGCGCATCAGGCGAATCCGGACGTCACGATCGCGACCGGCGGCGTGCAGCAGGTGGACCGCGACTTCATCCGCGCGGTGGGCGACATGAGCGCGTCGACGTCGAAGAGCGGACCGGACGCGGTGAGCGTGCATCCGTACCGACAGCAATATCCGGAGACGGTGCTCGACGACTATGCCGCGCTGCGCGAAGACCTCTCGACGTATCAGAAGCGTCCGCAAGTGTGGGCAACCGAATGGTCATACCCGACCTATGCGTACGACTATGTGAAGGACATCGGCAACGGGCACTCGCCGGAAGCGCGAGCCCGCCAGGCGAAGTATGCGGTGCGGTTGTTCCTCATGAACTGGATGGCGCAGGTCGGCCTGACTTCGTATTACGACATGCGCAACGACGGTCGCGATCCGAAGGAGATGGAACACAACTTCGGCTTGCTCGACGCGGACAACGCGAAGCTGCCGGCGTATCACGCGGTGAAGCATCTGTTCGGTTTCACGGCGGGCGTGAAGAACGCGCGCTACTTCATGGATGACGCCGAGAAAATCGCGGTGCTCAAGTTCGAGACGGGCGGCGCGACGAAGTACGTGGTGTGGTGCTACGGCGCGGGCAACGTGATGAATGTCGATGTCTCGCGCTTGCCGTCGAACGCGGTCGTTACCGATATGTACGGCAGGCCGATCACCGGTCGCGGCGTGCTGGCCGTGACCGAAGCGCAGGGTCCGGTGTTCGTCACCGCGGGTTCGTGACCCAGGCAACGAGATGTGAGTTTCAGGTTTGCGGTGGTGTGCGGGGAGGGCGGGGTGCGGACGGGGAAAACGCACCCCTGCCCAGTTGAATCGATTTGGATGCCGTAATGGATTTGCCGACGATGGCCAGTCGTAGCTGACGTCCTTGGTCTTTACTTCTTTGTTAGGGATATAACATGCTTTCATACAACATGCGCCCCACCATGACGCCAGTTCCGCACCGGGGTGACGGAATCGTGGATCTCTGGCGCAGCGTGGTACGTCACAAGACCTTGCTCGGCGCGGTTACCGGCACATGCTGCGCGGCGGGCGTCCTGTACATCCTGCTGGCGACGCCGCAGTATCGCGCGGAAGCGCTGCTGCGCGTGCAAAGCAAGGCGGGTGTCGCGATCAGCTCGCTGTCGGACGTGTCCGGCTCGATCGCCGCCGAGGGTTCCGCCAACGACGAAAGCGACGTGCTGACCTCGCGCTCGGTCGTGAGCGCGGCGATCGCGCAGACGGGCGCCGAGACGGTCGTGCAGACCGAGAGCCATTTCCCGTTGATCGGCCGCTGGTTCGCGATGCGTCACGCGACCGACCGCGAACTCGTGCCGGCGCCGTTCGGTCTCGATCAATACGCGTGGGGCGGCGAGCGCCTGACGCCGGGCGTGTTCAACGTGCCGAAGGCCGCGCTGCAGATGAAGTTTCACATCATCGCGGGCGAGGGCGGCCGCTGGACGCTGTACGACAAGGACGATACGCGTCTGGCCGAAGGCAAGGTCGGCGAGACCGTGCCGTTCCAGGTGACGACGCCCGAAGGCGCCGCGCCCGGCGAAGTGCGCATCGACACGCTGCGCGCCCGTCCTGGCGTCGAATTCCAGATCGTGAAGTATTCGCAGCAGACCACCTTCGACAACGTGCTGCAACGTCTGCGCACCGCGATTCCGCCGCGCGATTCGGCGCTGCGCGATCCGGCGCTGATCCACCTGACCTATCAGGCCGACTCGTCGTTCGAGGCGCAGGCAATGGTCAATGCGATCGTCAAGAACTATCAGGAACGCGACGTCGAGCGCCGTGCCGCGCAGGCGCAAACCAGCCTTGACTTCCTGAAGCAGCGCCTGCCCGCGCTGAAGGCCGATCTCGAACGTGCCGAAAGCCGTCTCAACACGTTCCGCACGCAGACCGGCACGGTCGACATGCAGCAGCAGAACGTCGCGCTGATCACGCGCATGAGCGCGCTCGAAGAACGCCAGACAACGCTGCAACTTGCGCTCGACGCCGCGCAGCATCGCTATCGTCCGGATTCCGAGCCGTATCAAAGCGCGCTCACGCAGCTGAACCAGGTGAAGCGCGAGATGGGCGATGCGACGAAGACCGCAGCGGCCCTGCCGAGCATCCAGCGGCAATATGTCGAACTGTCGCGCGAAGTCGCCGTGACGACGCAGCTCTACACCAGCGTGCTCACCAACGCGCAGCAGCTCGAAGTGGCCGCGGCCAGCACGCCGCCGGGCATGGCCGTGGTGGACTGGGCCATCGCGCCCGAGAAGCAGTCGTGGCCGCGCGCGTGGATCGTGCTGCTCGGCTCGATCTTCGGCGGTCTGTTCCTGAGCACGGTGTCGATCTACGCGATCGCACTGCATCGCCGTGAACTGCGCAGCCCGGAGGAGATCGATCACTTCTCGCAAGTGCCGCGTCTCGCCGTGATCGCCCGTTCGACCGCGCAGCTGCGCCAGGATGTCCGTGCGCTCACGCATAACGCAGCGCCGGCGCGTCTGCTCGCGATGACGAACCCGACCGATCCGAGCGTCGAAGCCTTGCGTTCGCTGCGCAGCAGCGTGCGTGCGATGCTCTCCGGCGTGCCCCTTGCGAATCATCCGGGCTTCCACGGCCTGCATCCGATGAACCCGCTCAACCCGATGAACCCGATGGCGCTGAGCCACGCGGTCGGTCACACGGGTCACACGACGGCGGTGATGAATCCGGGCTATGTGATTGACGCACCCGGCGCCCACGACAGCGGCAGCCGCGTGCTCCTGTTCACGGGTCCGACGCAAGGTGTGGGCAAGAGCTTCGTGTCGTCGAACTTTGCTTATCTGCTGGCCGAGACGCGCGCTTCGGTGCTGCTGATCGACGCCGACATGCGCCAGGGCCGCCTGCGTCATCTGACCGATGACCGCGAGCATCCGGGTCTGGCCGAAGTGCTGGCCGGCACGGCGAAGGTGGAAGACGCGATCAGGCCGCTCGGCAATGGCGGACTCTCGCTGATGGACGCGGGCGCGGAATTCCCGGAGAACCCGGCGGAGCTGCTGACCCGTCCGGCGTTCCAGGAAATGATGACGATGCTGCGCGACATCTACGATTACATCGTGATCGATTCGCCGCCGGTGCTGCCGGTCGCGGACGCGCTGTCGATCGCGATGCAGAACTGCGACCTCGTGCTGCTGGTCTCGCGCGCGGATCGCACGGGAGCCAGGCAACTGGAGGAGACGCTGCGCCGTCTGGAGAATGTCGGCGCGAAGGTGGGCGGGCACGTGTTCAACGGCTTCGCACCGGGACGCTACGGTGCGCGCGAGGAATACGGCATCCGGACGTCCATGCGGTAATAGCTTGAGCGAGGCGCGCGTGCGAGCGACAAGCCGTTAAGAAGAGCCGCCGCCGTTTCTTTGAGCCGGAGTGCTGGGATGCCAGCCTCCGGCTTTTTCCTTTGCTGCGCGCCTCAGGGGCATAAATCAGGGCGTATAACCGTCCGTCAGCGTGTTCATGAACGCGATGATGTCGTGGATGTCATCGTCGGTCATCGCGGGCTTGTCGCCCGGCTTGCGGTCGAAGGGCGCATCGGTGACGTCGATGTTCGCGTGGTACTGCGGCGGCAGATCGTCGTATTGCCGTGGCTTGCCCGCCGCGTCGAGCGGATAGATCTTCGCCGGGTCCGCGCTGCGCAGGTTGTAGAAGTTCATTACCTGCTTCAGGTCGTGATACACGCCGTTGTGAAAGAACGCGTGGCGCGTCGCGACATTGCGCAACGTCGGCGTGAGGAACATGCCGCAGTATTGCGTCAGCGTGGCGGCGTCGGAGCGGAAGGGCCCGCACACGCCCATGTCGTAGAACTTCGGGTCGTGGTTGATCGGCAGGTCGCGGTTGCGCGGCACGCCCAGCGCCTCGTATTGCGTGTCGGTGAAGAGCGGCGGCAGGTGGTCGGCGGTCGGCTTGCTCAGATGGCAGCCGGCGCAGTTGGCCTTGTCCGGATCGTTGAAGAGGCGCAGGCCATGCAGCTCCGCCTGCGTGAGCCGCGTCTTGCCTTGCAGCCAGTAGTCGTACTTGCTCGTGAAGCGATGGAACGACGGATCTTCGAACTGGTAGCGACCCACCGCGAACATGGCTTCGTCGACCAGCAGGTCCGGCTGCTTCACGATGCGCTCGCCGAACAGCTGCTTGAACTGGTCGAGGTACGGTGCGTTCATCAGCTTGCGCGCGACTTCGTCGGGGCTGTGGTTCGCCATTTCGACCGGGTTCAGCATCGGTCCGATCGCCTGGTCCTGCAGCGTGCTCGCGCGGCCGTCCCAGAACAGGCCGCCTTGCGGCACCAATGCGGGCGCGGCGGGCGCGACGCCGGCCGTCTTCGCCGCGCGCTGCGTGCCGGCCGCGGCGGTGGCCAACTGGTCGAGCGAGACGGGCGCGGCGTCCATGTCGTTCTGGTCAGGGCCGATCGAGAACGGCGCCTGGCGGTACAGATAGGCCAGCGACGGCGGCGGCCGATAACCGGCCTGCGTCATGTGCTCGCCGCCCAGCTGCACCGAGAGATCGTTGGGCGGGCCATACGCGTGATCCGGGTGGTGGCAGGACGCGCAGGACTGCTTGCCCGATGCCGACAGCGACGCGTCATTGAAGATCTGCTTGCCGAGCAAGGCCACCGCGCTCAGCGGCTGGCTGGGCGGCACGTGCAGCGCGACGGGCTGCGGATTAGCGCCGGTGAGATCCTCGACCAGCGTGCCGACGGACAAGGGCATCCGCTCCGGATAAACGAGCGCATAGGCGGCGAAGGCGGCGCAGGCCGCCGCGGCGATCGCGGCGGACCAGCCGAGCACGCGCGGCAAGAGGCGCGGCGTGGCGCCGGCGGAGAGCGAGGGCGGCAAGGCAGGGTTCGGAGAGCTCATGACGATGGAGATGAAGAAGGCTTAAAAAAATCATCGAGCCGGCGCGTTGAGGCGCCGGCTCGAGCCGTGGCGAAAGGGGCTGCGCGCCGCGCCTTCACATGGAAGAGGGCGCAAGGCGGAGGGCGGGGCGCGCGGTCACGCTTCAGTTGCTGGCGGGCGCGGCGGCGAGCTTCGTGCCGAGGCTCGGATCAAGGAAGACGGTCGAAGCGTTGCCCGTGCCGTTCACGTCGAGCATGCTGCGGATGTCGCCGGCCGTCGCGTCGAACGAACCGGCGCCAAGACGCGCGCCGCCGAGCCAGTTGTCCTCGATGAAGCGCACGACCGAAGCCTGCGTGATCGGCGTGTGGTCCACGTAGTTGACCTTGGCCCACGGCGAGATCATCAGGAACGGCGTGCGCGTGCCGGGACCGCAGCGGCCGTTGACCTCGCCGCCGTTGATGCCGAGCGGTTGCGTCGCGCCCGCGGCGGTGCACTCGCCCTGGCCCGACAACTGGTCCGCGCCGGTGAAGGTGGCCGTGCCGACCTTGGTGACGAGGGACTTGTCGAACGAGGAGCTCTTGACGGTCGGCACCACGTGGTCGTACCAGCCGTCCGAGTCGTCATAGGCCACCACGACGAGCGTGTCCTTCCAGTCGGGCTGCTGCTGCAGGAAGTTCGTCACCTTCACGACGAAAGCCTGTTCGTCGAGCGGGTCGGAGTTGCCCGGATGGCCGTCGCTGATGGCGGGCGCCTTCAGGAAGCTCACCGACGGAAAATTGCCCGCCTTCACGGCCGTGAAGAAGTCGTCGACGTCGTACTGGTGATGCACCGGCGTCGCGGTGTTGTCGAGCGTCGACTCGGTGTAGCCGATCATCGCGGTGGTGGTCGGGCGCTGGTGCGTCGGATTGGCCGTCGAGGTGTAGTACTGGAACCACGCGTGATGCTGCACGTAGTCGGCGGGCGCGGTGCCGAGCACGTCGGACCACGTGGAACGCGCACAGCCCGTCGTGCCGTTCGCGTTGACGGTCTGCAGGTTGAAGCCGCCCATGAAGCCGCCCCAGGTGATGTTTGCGCCGTTCAGCAGGTCGCCGATGTTCTTGCCGCCCATCATGCCGGTCGGGCCGGACGTGGCGCCGAGCGCGGCGATCGAGCAGACGTCGGTGGTCGGGTCGAGGTCGCCGATCATCGTGAAGCCGCCTTGGCCGTCAGGAATCGCGTTGCCGGTCGTGCCCGTCGGATTCTTCGGATTGGGTGTGACCGTCACGCCCTGGTTCTGGCCCGAGACCACTTCGATGGCGCCCGGCGTCGACGGACCGAAGGTGTCGGTCCACGCGTTGTCGTTCATCGCGTAGTTCTGCGCGAGATTCCAGTAAGCCGTGACGGTATTGCCGTCGAAATAGCCCAGCACCTGCGCCGACGAACCGAACTGGCCCGTGCTGCCCGTGATGATCGAACTGGCGGACGTGAAGAGCGGGAACGCGTCCATCTTCAGGTTGTCGTCGGCGAGCTGTTCAGGCCCGTAGCTGTGGTTCTGGCTCTTCGTGTTGGCCTGCGAGCGGTCGAGGCGGAACGGCTGCGCGGTGGTGGTCGTCAGCGCGACGCGGCCGACGCGCGGCGGCGTGGTCGTCTGGCCGTTGACCATGGCGGCGACGATGTTCGGCGAACCCGGTTGCGCGTTCGGATTGGCGGCGCCGGTGAGTCCGGCGGCGGCCAGCGTGGCGATGTCCGTCTGCGTGCCGGCGGCGGCGGTGAAGGCGGGCTCGCCGGCCACGTTCTTCGCGTTCGGGTAGGTGGCGAAGTAGTGATCGAAGGAGACGTTCTCGCCGAAGATCACGACCAGATGCTTGATTGGGGTGGCGGTCTTGAGCGTATCCTGCGCCGAGACGGCGGGCGTGGCGGACCCGCTCGAATCGTGCGAACTGCCGCAGGCCGCCATGGCCAGCAGCGCCGCGACCGAGATCGCACAGGGAAGGATGGTCTTATAGGACATTCGTTGGGGGCTCCAGATTGCCGCACAGCGCTCCAGGACCGACAGGCTGGAGTGGCTGGTTTATTTTTGAATGGATTTGCAAGCGCGCCTCAAGCCGGGACTTGAAGCACGGGAATTGAAACATTTCAATATGGCGAAGCCGGGACGAATTCCTTACTGGTATTTACATACGGTTTAATTACTCTTTGGTTTCTTTTTTGCGTTTTGCCAGCTCTGTTTTGAAAGAACGCATTTGAAAGAAAGGTGGCGTGCAAGGGGTCGCTTGAAGGGATGCGTCGAGGAGCGCTCGTCCTCGTCCAACTGAATTCCTCAAGCGCCCGAGCGCGGTTACAGGTCGTTGCGCGCGTAATTCTCGGCTTAGTCTCGAGGATTATCGTGGCGTCTGTTCCCGGCGCGGTGCCGTCAGATTGATTGGGTGCGGCATGAGAATTCAGGCTTTCAATGGGCGTCCGGATAAGCAAAAAAGGCGCTGCGCGCGCCTGAACTGACCTTGCAATTCAATATTTATCTTACTTACAAAAGCTTCGCCGCTTTTGCCCGGCGCGCTACGCGGCGTGTTATTCCGCTGCGCAGTCGCACGTTATCGCTTTGAATCAATCGAGAAGGATTCAGCATGAGCCTCAGCGTCGAAATCATCGCCATGGTGCTCGTCGCCGGGTTGCTCTGCGGTTTCCTGAATACCGTGGCGTCATCGGGGTCCGCCGTGTCCTTGCCCATCCTGATGTCGATCGGTCTTCACGCCGCCACGGCGAATGCCACCAATCGCATTCCGGTGCTCGTCGGCGCGCTCGCGGCGACCGTCGGCGTCATGCGCGAAGGCGTCATTCCGTGGCGCCGCGCGCTCAAGGTCGCGGCGCCGCTTGCGCTCGGCGCAGCCGTCGGCGCGCTGGCCAGCGAGCATCTTCCGGGACACGACTTGCGCAAGGTCATCGTGGGCGCGGTGATCGTCGCGCTGATCCTGATCTTCACCAAGCTCAAGAAACTGCTCAACGCCGCCGGAGACAGCGAGTTCCGCTTCGACGCGAGAACCGTGGCGCTGCTCTTCGCCGTGGGCATCTGGACCGGCTTCATCGTGCTCGATTCCGGCACCTACATGCTCCTCGTGCTGGTGCTCGCGGCGGGCCTGACGCTCGTCGAAGCCAACATCGTCAAGAACTTCGCGACGCTCTTCACGACCACCGCCGCCATGCTCGTCTTCATTCAGCATGGCAACATCGACTGGCGCGCCGGCGGAATCATGGGGCTCGGCAGCCTCGCGGGCGGGCTGATCGGCGCGCGCATCGCGGTGTCCGAGCATGCGCGGCGCTGGATCGTGGGCTTGCTGGTCACCGTGATCATCGGCGAGCTGGTTCATCTGGCGATCCCGGCACACAGGTTCAACGAAGAATTCATGCCCGCCATCAACCTGTATGCGTCGATCCTGACCGGCCGATCCGGTTCATGAAGACCCCAGGCAAAGATCGTATGGAATGGTCAGGCCGGACTTTGTATCGGCGATGGCCGCCTTGAGCGTTGCTTCACCCCGTCATAAGCGCTACTCTCGATCCGGTCCTGAACGTCGAACGCGGTTCAACCCGGAGGCAACCGTTTCGTGAAGCGAGCATGGGCTTTCTCCTTCGCCGTCGCCCTGAGCGCGGCGCTTGCCGGATGCGGCAAGGGCGGGTCGCAAGACGCGACGCAGAACGCGGGCGCATCCGCGACTCAGGCGCCGGTCCAGCTTGGACAGGTTGCGAGTGGAACCTCTGCCGCTTCGGGCGCGCAGGACCACGGGGCGCCGTCCACCATCCCGAAGGCGCAATTGCCCGGCGAAGCTGCGGAGACACTGCGGCTGGTCCAGTCGGGCGGACCTTTTCCTTTCGGCGAGGACGGTGTCCTGTTCCGCAATAGCGCGTCATTGCTGCCGCAGCATGCGCGCGGTTACTACCGTGCATACACGGTCCGCACGCCGGGCGCGGCGGATCGAGGCTTGCGCCGGATTGTCTGCGGCGGAGCGCGCAAGCAGATTCGCGACTGCTATTACACCGACGATTACTACGCGAGTTTCAAACGGATCGGGGACTAGGAAAGGGTGATTCAAGCCGGCTTGCTCGCGGCCGATTGCTGATAGTTCGCGATGCCGAGCTTGTCGATCAGCCCGATCTGTATTTCCAGCCAGTCGATATGCTCTTCGGTTGCATCCAGCAAGTCGACCAGTAGCTGTCTCGATACAAAATCCCGCACGGACTCGCAATAGCCGATGCCGCTCTTGCATTGCGACTGCGCCGCCCGTTCGAGCGCGAGATCGTTTTTCAACGCATCGAGCGTTTGCCTGCCGATGTTGAGCGGATGCAGATCCTGAAGATTCGGCTCGCCGTCGAGCATCAGAATGCGCTCGATCAAGCGGTCGGCATGCGTCAGTTCGTCCATCGATTCGGCGTATTCATGCGCGCCGAGTTCTTCCAATCCCCAGTGTTTGTACAGGCGAGCATGGTGCAGATACTGATGCACCGCAGTCAGTTCGTTCTTCAGTTCCGCGTTGAGAAGCTCGATAACTTTCGGATCGCTTTGCATGATGTCGCTCGCCCGGTGATTGATCCGGAAAGCATATACGCATTCGCTTCGTTGCTTTGCCCTCGCATCCGTATCTGTCCTGCGCGGAATGCCGGTTATGCCGGACAAATAAGAATCATTCGCGATAACTTCCAAACATTGCTATAGTCCAGCCCGGAATGAATGGGAAGCGACTATGGGGAGAACGGACTTCGTGTCAACGGCCGTTGTCGCGTCGAAAAGAAGTCAAATCAAAAGGACAGGCCAGGCATGCAAGGGCGTCGGGGACGGCAAGGAACGGGTGTTGCAGACGGGGACAAGCATTACGCATACGGCAGAGCGGGCAAGCAACAGATAACCTGTGCAGCACTTCTGATGTTCGCCTGCGCGGCGCACGCGCAGGATTCAGCCGCGGTCACGACCGCCGAGCCGCAGTTGAAACCCGTGATCGTGACGGGCGAGCGTGATCGCGAGACCGCGACGAGCCATGTCGAAGGCTATGTGGCCAGACAGTCCGCCACGGCCACCAAGACCGATACACCGATCATCGAAGCGCCGCAGTCCATCTCGGTCATCACCGCCGACCAGATGCAGGCGCAAGGCGTGCAGAACATCGGGCAGGCGCTGCGTTACACGGCGGGCGTCATTGGCGAGCAGTTCGGCGGGCTCGACACCACGGTCAATTACTACACCGTGCGCGGCTTCCAGAACACCATGCCATTCGTCGATGGCCTTTCCACGCAGACCTTCTTCACCGTGCTTTCGCCGGCCTGGGATCCCTACGGTCTCGAGCGCATCGATATCCTGCGCGGCCCCGCATCCGTGCTGTACGGGCAAACCGTGCCGGGCGGCACGGTGAATCTCGTCACCAAGCGTCCGACTGCCGATCCGTTCCACGAGGCCTCGATCGAGTTCGGCAGCCGCGGGCTGGCGGGCGGACAGATCGACATCGGCGGCCCGTTGAATAAGGACGGGACTGTCCTATACCGCTTCACCGCGGACGCCAGCAGCGCAAGCACACAGACAGCGTTCGTGCAGGACAAGCATGTGTTCGTCGCGCCCGCGCTGACCTGGAAGCCGAATGCGGACACGACCTTGACCGTGCTCTCGCATTTCAGCTATCGCGACACGGGCAATCCGAACGCGGATTTACCGGCGATCGGCACGCTGTATCCGAGTCCGCATGGCCGCATCGGCACCGGCACCTTCGACGGCGAGCCCGAGTTCAGCCAGTTCAAGCGCACCGAGGCCGCGATCGGCTATGAGCTGGAACATCGCTTCAGCGATATCCTCACGGTTCGCCAGAACCTGCGTTACCTGCACGCGCATCTCGACCAGAAGACCGTCGGCGATGCAGGGCTGGAAGACGATCTCGCGACCATCGACCGCTATGCGTATGCCGCGAAAGCCAGCGCCGATATCTTTACGATCGACAACAACGCGCAGTTCCGCTTCGGCACCGGACCGGTCGAGCACACGGTACTGGTCGGCGTGGACTATACGCATTCGGTCGACCGCTGGGCCGAGCGCGATGCCTCCGAGGTGCCGCCGCTCAATCTCTATGCGCCGGTGTATGGCGGCGCGGGCAGTATCGTGTTGCCGGATACGGCGGACTTCAGCCAGAAGAACACGCTGAATCAGGTCGGCGTGTATGCGCAAGATCAGATCCGCTTCGGCAAACTGGTTGTCACCTTCGGCGTGCGGCAGGACTGGACCAGCACGAAGCAGTTCGACCGGATCGCCGGCGTCAACGCTGCCGACAACGACGCCAACCGCTTCACCTATCGCGCGGGACTCGTCTATCTGTTCGACAGCGGCTTCGCGCCCTATGTGAACTACGCGACGTCGTTCCAGCCGGGTCTCGGCATCACGTTCGACGGCTCGCCGCTCAAGCCGACGACCGGACAGAGCGTCGAAGCGGGCGTCAAGTATCAGCCGAAGAACCAGAAGAGCTTCGCGATGCTGTCGCTCTACAACATCAAGCAGAAGAACGTGGTCGAGCCGGACTTCGCGCATACCGACGGCAACTTCGTCGAGCAGACCGGCGGCGTGCGGGTGCGGGGCATCGAGTTGTCGGGCGTCGCGGATTTGGGCGCCGGCCTGAATCTCACCGCCGCCTATACGTACATGAGCGGCGTGATCACGGACAGCGACGAAGGCTATGCGGGCAATCGCGCGGCCAACGTGCCGCATCACATGGCGAGCCTGTGGCTCGACAAGACGCTGCAGGGCGGTCCGCTCAAGGGCCTGGGCTTCGGCGGCGGCGTGCGCTATATCGGGCCGCAATACGGCGACCAGGCCAACACGCTGAAACTGTCCTCGACCACGCTGTTCGACGCCGCGATCCATTACGACATCGAGCGCTGGCGCCTGTCGGTCAATGCGCAGAACCTGTTCGACCGCATCTATGTGAATTGCCAGAGCGACACGTACTGCGGTTATGGTTTGCGACGCAGTGTCATCGGGCGAGCCACCTATCAGTGGTAGGCTGGGCGCCCCACATCACGTTTCCCTGTCATGACCCGGCGATCCAGCGTACGCACGTGGTATCTCGTTCATACCTGGACGAGTCTCGTCTGCACGGCGTTTCTGTTGCTGGTCTGCCTGACCGGCCTGCCGCTGGTGTTCTCCGACGAGATCGACGCGTGGCTCGAACCGCATACCTATGCCGCGCTGCCGGCGGATGCGCCTCGGGCCGCGCTGGACCGGCTCGTCGGCATCGGCAGCCGGTTGTTCCCGAAGGAGGTGGTGACCAACGTGTTCATCGACGACGACGAGCCGCAGGTCTACGTCTGGATGGCTCCGTCATTCGATGCATTGACGCGCGACCGGGATGTCGCGCACTTCATCCGCTTCGATGCACGCACGGCGGCCGTGTTGGAAGTGTCGAAGCCGGAGGGCCAGCAGCCCACGCGCTTCATGGGCCTGATGCTGTCCTTGCATCGCGATCTGTTCATGGCGTTGCCCGGCGAACTGTTCCTCGGGTCGATGGCCGTGCTGTTCGTGATCGCGCTCGTATCGGGCGTCGTGCTGTATGCGCCGTTCATGCGCAAGCTCGCGTTCGGCACGATACGGCGCGACCGCAACACGCGTCTCAAGTGGCTGGACTGGCATAACCTGCTGGGCATTGCGGGGTTCGCGTGGATGCTCGTCGTCGGTGCGACCGGCGTGATGAACGAACTCACCACGCCGCTCTTCGCCCTGTGGCAGCGTACCGATGTCGAGGCGGCGCTCGCACCCTGGCGCGGCGCGCGGCCGCCGACGCAGGCGGAACTGCGGCCCGTGCAGGAAGCGCTGGACACGGCGCGTCGCGCGACGTCGGACACGGTTTTCACGAGCGTCATGTTTCCGGGCAATCCGTATGGCACGCCGCATCACTATCTGTTGTGGGGACATGGCACGCGTCACCTGACTTCGAAGCTGTTCGAGCCGGTGCTCGTCGATGCCCGGTCAGGCGCGCTCACGCCGATGCCGCCGATGCCCTGGTATCTGCGCGCGCTCGAAGTCTCGCGGCCGCTGCATTTCGGCGACTACGGCGGGCTGCCCTTGAAGATTCTCTGGACGCTGTTCGATGCGCTCACCATCGCGGTGCTCGCGAGCGGCCTGTATCTGTGGTTTGCGCGCCGCAAGACGCGGGATCAGCGACTGAAGCACCTGATCGCCGTGCACGAGACTCGTTCTTGCGGCGAACCTGCGCCTGTCATCCCGGACGTGCGACATGAATGACGCCCGCAAGATCTGGACGATACCGCTGCTGCTTGCGGTCCTGACGTTGTTCGGGTTGTTGTCGGCGCTGCTCGGCACGGGCGTATGGCACCCGCTCGCCTGGTTGGCGCTGGCGGTTCCGGTGGCGGTGGTGCTGATGGTCGGACTGAAGGCCAGCCTGAGGCGGCCGCCTCGATGACGCTGGCCCGAACCTGACGAAGGCGCGAAGCACCGGGCCGCAGCCCGATGCCTCGCGCTACGCTCAGAACGCGTCCGTCATGCCCATCGCCGGATCGGAGACCGAGTGACGGCCCGTCTCCATGCGTCCCGCGATACGCCGGTAGAAGCTGCGGTCCGTGCTGCTGGTGATCTCGAAGTCATACCAGTAGCCGGTCTGCGCGAGATTCCAGAACATGGCGACCGGCAGCAGGCCGCCCGTGCTGACCGTCCACGTGTGGCCGGGTCCGAGGCTGTCGGCGCGCGGGAACGGCGCGGGCGCGGGCCAGGCGCCGAAGCCGGCGGCCGCGAAACCGTCGAAGCCCGACGGGCCGCGTCCGAAGCCCGGCAACGGGAGACCCGGAAACGCCTGCAGCGCGCCATAGACGCGGTTGGACTTCACCGTGAACTGGGCCAGTCCCGCGCCGTCATTGCGCAGTTGCAGATGCAGGTTGCCGGTCAGCGTCCCATAGCCCACGCGGACTTCCAGGTTGCTACCCCGATGTCCCTTCAGCGCGGAGAGATCGCCCTTGAACTCGCGATGCCAGCCGTTCGGACCCAGCACCCACAGGTCGTACTTGCCGAGGTCGCTGGAGGCCGGGGTCCAGATATCGTCCAGCGTTCTACCGGGTTCGACGGCGTACCGCTTCGGCAGGCGGTCCAGATGCAGCTTGTCGTACACGTGGAACACAGCGCCCTGGCGGCCCGTGTTGGCGAACAGCAGCTTGACGCCGCCGCTGGATGCGTCGACGTGCGCGCTCGCATGCAGTTCGTACGGCAGCGCGCGCGACGGACGGAAGCCGTTCGCCTGCGCCGGCATGCCCCGACCGGCCTCCGGCACGATCTGTCCCAGCGCCTGCTGCGTGGCGCGCAGCGCATCGGCGTCGGCCTTGCTCTTTTCCCCGGCGAGCGTGGGGAGCGGCTCGCCGTTCGGCGTCGCGAAGTTGAAGGCGGTGGTGAGGTCGCCGTTGATCAGCCGTCGATACGACGAGATGTTGCTTTCCTTGATGCCGAAGCGCGCCTCGAGGAAGCGCAGCACCGAGGTATGGTCGAAGGTCTGCGAGTTGACCCAGCCGCCACGGCTCCACGGCGAGATGACCCACAACGGCACGCGCGGACCCGGACCATACGGCTTGCCGTCCGGTGCGGCGGGCTGGCTGTCGGGCGCGGCGCCGGTGTCGGCGCGGGTGACATAGGGATGCGTGAAATACTCGACGCCCAGCTCGTTGCCGGACAGCGTGGTCTTGCCGGCACAGCTGCCGTCACCGTTCGGCGACGGCACCGCCGCGGGCGGGACGTGGTCGAAGAAGCCATCGTTCTCGTCGAAGTTGACGAGCAGCACGGTCTTGCTCCACACCTCGGGCACGGCGGTCAGCGCATCGAGGAATTGCTGCACGAACCACGCGCCCTGCACCGGGCTCGAAGGACCAGGATGCTCGGAGTAGACATCGGTCGGAACGACCCACGACACCTCCGGCAGACGGCCGTTCTTCACATCGTCGGCGAAGGCTTCGACGAAGGTGCCGTTGGTGTTGGGATCGGCGTCCGTGGTCGGCAGCGTGTTCGCATAGCCCTTGATGATCGGCTGGGCCGCGGCATCGGCCGGGTTGTAGACCGGCTCGGCGGCCTGGGTGAGCGACGTGTTGACCTGGCGCGCCGCCGGCAACGCCTCATTGGCCTGGCGGAACTTCTTGAAGCCGAGCAACGGGTTGCAGCCGTAGGTGTTGATGATGTTCTGATACACCTTCCAGCTCACGCCGGCTTCTTCAAGGCGCTCGGCCGTGGTCTTCCAGTCGAAGTACGCCGAGGCCGACGATGCCACCGTGTAGTCGCCGGTGAAGTTGTTCACGAAGGTCTTGCCATACGCCGGACCATTCGTGCCGGTGGAGTGGAACATCCGGTTCGGATGCGTGCCGCCCAGGAACGCGCAGTGGTAGTCGTCGCAGATCGTGAAGGCTTCGGCGAGCGCGCGCTGAAAGGGGATTTCAGGCGTGTCGAAATAACCCATCGTCTGGTTCTTCTTCGACACCGGCCATGCCGCCATGCGGCCGCCGTCCCATGCGGCCTGCGTGTCGACCCAGCTGTGCGGCGTGCCGGTGACGCGCTGGGCATTGCCGCGCGTTTCGTCGAGATGGTAGGGCAGGTCGACGTTGCCGCTGGCATCGATCTGCTGCCATACGTTGCGGCCGTTCGGCAGCGGGATCGTGAAGCGATCGCCGTAACCGCGCACGCCTTTATAGGTGCCGAAATAATGGTCGAACGCGCGGTTTTCCATCATCAGGATCACGACGTGCTTGACGTCCTTGATGGTGCCGCTATCGCGAGCGCGCGGCGGATGCTGGGCGGAAACACGCTGAGCGCGGCGGCTGACAGGCCGGCCGAGGCCGTGCTCTGGAGAAACTTGCGACGGGAGTTCACGGGGGAAGTGTTCCTTCTTGTTGGCTGGAGATCGCAATGAGCGTCGAAACCTTCGATAGCGTTCACCGCAGCCGATCCCCCGGCGCACCGGCATGGCTTGTCACGGCCAGGCTGCGTGAGCCGGCCGCGCTCCATGCTCGATGTCGCCCGGAAGGAAGACTGCCTGCCGAGACCCCGCTCGTGGAAGCTCAAGGACGTCGTAATGCACGTATAGCATGCCCGTAACCGTCAGTACGGTGACTGTCAGGTCCAGGTGACTGAGGAATATAAGGGGCAAGGATGACGGAATGGTGTCGATAACGGCATTCGCTTGTGCCATGTTCAATGCATGGCTCGCGCGGGACGCTGCCTGAAGGTGAACGCGCAGACGAGCATGAAGCCCATCAGTGCGAGCGATGCGCCATAGCGGCTCAGTTCGAGTCCGCCTTGCGCCACGGGTTTGTCGAGGAAGTCGCCGAGGACCGCGCCGAGTGGACGCGTCAGGATGAACGCGCTCCAGAACAGGAAGGTGCGCGACGCGCGCGTCGTGTAGAAGGCAATGGCGATAGCCGCGAGCAGTCCGCCGAAGATCAGCGCGGCGCCGGTGTAGCCGAGGCCGGCGTCATCGGCGGTCCAGTCGCCGAGCGCGGTGCCGAGCGTCTGCGAGAACATGATGGTCACCCAGTAGAACATCTCGGCGCGCGGCGATGATACGGTGGCGATCGATACCGATCCCATCGCGCGATACCAGACCGCCAGCGAGATCACGAGCAGCGTCAGCAGCAGCGCGCTGCCGCCTGCGTAGCCGATCCCGAGCGAGCGATCGGCGAAGTCCGCGAGGGTCGTGCCGACGGTCGTCGTCGCGACGATCGTGAACCAGTAGAGCGCGGGATGAAAGCGGCGCGCCTTGATCTGCGCACTGACGGCAACGATGAACACCGCGGCGAAGATGAACGTGCCCAGCAGATAGCCGAGTTTCATGGACATGGAGACGGCATCGCCGGCGGTTTCGCCGAGGGTCGTCGCAGCGATCTTGATGAGCCAGAAACCGAAGGTGACTTCAGGAACTTTGGCCGTGACCGCAGAGTGTTTTTGCATGAGTGCTCCGCTCAAGGATGGGGACGTGTCGTGCATGGAGGAGCGGAGAGCTTAGTGAGCGATCGCTTATGAAAGGCTTAGGGTCGCTTGCGGGTCTGGTCGATCCGATCGCTGACAGCTTCCTTCGCGCTGCATTTCAGATCGGTTTCATGCGTTCGATTTTTCGCGTCCATGCGCGTGGCTAAGCCTCTCTTAAGGGCGGCAACCTCAAGCTTGTTGATGACGCAGTGTTCATGCATTCATGCAACCCAGGTTGCGTCCTTCCGGGAGCTTTCGATGAGCCTGCCGCACCTCGGCGCCATCCGGGCAAACGTCGTGCTCTTCGCGATGTCGGTCATGGTCATGGAGTGCGCCGCGCTTCTGACGCTGGCGTGCATCGGACATCCTGGATGGATGGCGGCCGTCGCTACCCGAAGCGCCATCCTGTGCCTGTCCGGCATGCTCTGGCGTGTCGTCAGGCAGCGCGCGCGCAGGGCGTTCGAAGCGGCGCGTGAGACCGGACATGTCGTCTGGCAGCGCGACGACTGCAACGGCCGCTTTTGCATCAGCGAAGCGTGCCCGTCAGGTTGGCTCGTGCAACTCCATCGAGAAGCGAGCGGAGCAGAAAAGAGGGCGGACAGCGTCGTCATTCATTCCTGAGCCTCTTGGCGAACTCAGCCTACAGGTCCACGCAGACAGTCCTTCCCGGACTGTCTTTTCAACCCGGCGAATGCCGGGTTTTTTTCGGCGCTTGCAGCGCCGTTTTCAGCGTGACACACGTTGCAAGGGCGGCGGCAACTCCTTGTTTCGGGTCTTCGGCTAATGAGAATTATTCCCATTGTCCCACGAAAATTCTTACGAACACTTAGCCGGAGCTTTCAGTGTTGCGTGGAGAGCCTTGCTGCACAACGGTCTTTAAAAATCTTCTTAAAGACCCGTTTACTCCTTTGTTAACAAACATTACACTTCGCGCCGATAGTAGATGCGAAACATTCGCATCTACTTGATCTCTCGCGGGCTTCGTTCGCGTCAGTGCGCCTCACGCAATGTGAGGCTTCAACCCTTCTCACACACACCATGCCCGCTCTGTTCAAGACGCGGACGCGTCTGCTCGCGTCCGTCGGTGCGCTTTATTGCGCCAGTTTCGCGTTGCCTGCTCACGTCCTCGCGCAGACCGCGCCGGACGCCGCCGATGCCTCATCCGCGACGCTGCCCGCCGTCAAGGTGAACGCCAGTACCGCACAGTCCGACATGCAGACGAAGGCGCTGCCGTCCTACAAGTTCACGGCGCCCTTGCTCGACACGCCGCGTTCCATCACCGTCATTCCGCAGGAACTGATCCGCGAGACCAACGCGACGACCTTCGCCGACGCCCTCAAGACCGTGCCGGGCATCACATTCCTCGGTGGCGACGCGGCGGCGAATCCGTCGGCGGACCGGCCGGTGATCCGCGGCTTCGAATCGCGCAATTCGATTTTTGTGGACGGCATTCGCGACTCGGGCGTGCAGAATCGCGAGACCTTCGACATCGAAAACATCACGGTCATCAAGGGCCCGGATTCGGTGTACGCGGGACGCGGTTCGGTCGGCGGTTCCATCGACATCGAAACGAAGATGCCGAAGAGCGAGGACTTCATCAACGCGGGACTCGGCATCGGCACGGAGGCGTACAAGCGTCTGACGCTCGATGTGAACCACCCATTCGGCGACGGCAACGCCTTCCGCTTCAACGCGATGGGTTACGACGCCAATCAGGCGGGCCGCAACAACGTGTACAGCAAGCGCTGGGGCGTCGCGCCTTCGGTGGCTTTCGGCCTGAACAGTCCGACGACGGTCACGGTCAGCTACTACCATCTGAACTCGTACGACATGCCGGACTTCAGCGTGCCGTTCCGTTCGACCGGCGGCACGCCGATCAACAGCGACCGCGGCCAGTTCTACGGCTTCAACAACCGCGACTACCGCTACGGACAGACCGATACGGGCGAAGTGCGCGTCGAGCATCGCTTCAACGACAATCTGAAGCTGCGCAACACGACGATGTTCGGCCGCTCGACGCTCGATTACGTCGCCACCAATCCGCAGTTGCTGAGCGCGACCTCGAACATCCTCGGCCTGCAGGCGAAGAGCGGCAAGTACGCGACCAACAGCATCACCAACCAGACCGAACTGACCGGCAAGGCGACGCTGCTCGGCATGCAGCACACGATGACGGGCGGCGTCGAGTTCAGTCACGAACGCAGCCTGTACGAGGGCTATCTCGTGGCGGACAGCGCGGGCAACAACATCCGGTCGAGCACGCCGTGCAACGTGCCGTTCAACTGCACGCCCATCAACGCGTGGAATCCCGACAACCCCTGGCTCGGCAGCATCCTGCTGAACGGCGACAAGGGCTTCCCGGGCGCGGCGACGCATACGCAGACCAACACGGCATCGGCGTATCTGTTCGACAGCGTGAAGATCACCGACCAGTGGCTCTTCAACGCGGGCGTGCGCTTCGACCGTTTCGACGTCACGGCGACGCAGCAGGGCGCGAAGGACCTGACGAACGATTCGAACCTGTTCAGCTATCAGCTGGGCCTTGTCTACAAGCCGCTGCCCTCGGTGAGCCTGTACACGTCGTATGGCACGTCGGCGAATCCCCCGGGCGCGAACTCGGGTCTCGGCGGCGGCACCGACCAGATCACCGCGACCAATCAGGATCTCTCGCCGGAGCGCAGCCGCAATATCGAAGTGGGCGCGAAGTGGGACGTGCTCGACCGGCTCTCGATGAACCTCGCGCTGTTCCAGACCGACAAGACCAACGCACGCGTGAGCGACGGCCTGGGCGGCCTGATCAACGCCGGGCATCAACGCGTGCGCGGCGTGGAAGTGGGGTCGGCCGGGAACATCACGAGCAAATGGAGCATGTTCGGCGGCTATTCGTATCTCGATGCGATCACCGTCGATGCCGGCGCGGCGAGCGCGGCCTCATCCGGCCTGCCGATGGTCATGGTTCCGAAGCACAACGTCGCGCTGTGGTCGTTCTATGACGTGATGCCGAAACTGAAGGTCGGTGCGGGTGCGACCATCGCGAGCAAGACCTACGCTTCGGTCTCGCCGACGGTGCGCAAGTGGACGCCGGGTTATGCACGCATCGATGCCGTGGCGACCTATCACGTCTCGAAGGCAGTGGACTTGCAGTTGAACGTGAACAACATCTTCGATCGCAAGTACTTCTCGACCGCGTATCCGATTTACGCGACGTGGGCGCCGGGCCGTTCGGCCGTGGTCACGCTCAACTTTTATCAGTAAGCGGCAGGCAAGGGGCGATCGCAGTACGCGATCACCCCTCGAGCATGACCGTCCGGCTGAACCCGAACGTGCTGACCCGCGTGATGGCTTCACGCGTCAGCGCGACGCCGCGGAAGCCGCCGGGCATCGGCAGGGTGAGGGCATGATCGTGGGCCATGGCCTCGCTCGTTTGCCCGAGCCGCGAGCGGGCGATTCCGGCGGCCTCCGCCCATGCCCGGCCGCCGCGCGACGCATCGTCCGACACGGGCGCCACCGTCAGCCCCACGCCCACATCGCACGCGGCGATCACCATGGCGATCCAGATGCCCGCGTAGGCGACATCGACGCCCAGTTGCACGTCATGGCTTGCTACGGCGACGCGCTCGAACGGGCCTTCGGTCAGCCCGACTTCCTCGGGCGCACAGGCAAGCATGTGTGAAAGGGACAGGCGCAGCGTCGCGCGGGCGATGCCGAAGCGTCGTCCGATCGGCGAGCGGGGATGCATGCGCGCTCGCCTGCGTTCCGCGATGCTCAGCCACTGACCGATGTTCAACGCGGACGCAAAAGGAAAGTCGGTGGAGACGAGCCACACGTAGAGTTCGCCCGGGGCGGGCGGCGCCTGCGCGACGGTGTCGGCCTGGGTCAGATCGTAGTGTCGCCACGCGATGCCGTCGGCCCCGATGTCGAGCGGTCTGACACGCGCGGTCTTCATGCCGGCGCTCCCGTGGCGACATCGGCCACAAGCGTTGAATGGTGCTGCGAGCAATGCGCGCCCGTCATGTCGGCCCTCGGACCCAAAATCGCGCATTGTGCGGACGCGGTGCTTATGGGACGCTTAAGGCGCCCCTGCGCCGAAGAAAGAGCGCTCACCCCCTTACCATCGCGGATATCGGGCGGCTAAGCTTCCGGGTCGTGCCAGTGTCGGCATGGCGAAATGGCTGGGGAGGGCAACGTGCGCTTGCTTCTGGTGGAAGACGACGAAATGATCGGAGAATCGGTGGCGGCCGCGCTGCGCCGCGACAACTACACCGTGGACTGGGCTCAAGACGGCCGCGAAGCCGAGTTGTCGCTCGCCAACGACGTCTACGATCTCGTGCTGCTCGACCTGTCGCTGCCGCGCCGCGACGGCATCGATGTCCTCAATGCGTATCGGAGCCGGGGCGGCAACGCGCCGGTGCTGATCATCACGGCGCGCGAAGCCGTGGACGAACGGATCCGCGGCCTCGACGCCGGCGCGGACGACTATCTGCTGAAACCCTTCGATCTCGCCGAACTCGCCGCGCGCATCCGCGCGCTGTTGCGGCGGCGGACCGGGCAGAAGCATCCGGTCTTCTCGCACGGCGAACTGTCGCTCGATCCGGCCGCGCACGAGGCCGCCAAAGGCGGCGTGCCGCTCAACCTGGTGCCGCGCGAGTTCGCGCTGCTGCAAGCCTTGATCGAAGAGCCGAAGCGGGTCTTCAAGCGCCGCGAACTCGAAGAAAAGCTGTACGGTTGGGGCGAGGAAGTGGGCAGCAATGCCATCGAGGTTCATGTGCACAGCCTGCGGCGCAAGATCGGCGCGGAAGAGATCGTGACGGTGCGCGGCGTGGGCTACCGTCTGAAGGGGCTCGGATGACATCGATCCGGCGCTGGCTGCTCGGCTGGCTGATCTGCGGTCTCGGCGCGGTTTGCGCCATCGCGGGCTATGGCATTTTCAGCCTGGCGCAGCTGGAGGCCGGCGAACTCTTCGACTACGAATTGCGCACGATCGCGCTGTCGATGCCGAGCAACGTCGATGACACGTCCGGTGCGCACGGACGCGCGCCGGAGTTGCGCGGCATCGCGGACGACCGGCTCGTGATCGACATCTGGGACGGCTCGGGCAGGCTCGTCTATCACTCGCCGAACGAACCCGAGCTGCCGTTCATGGGCGAAGGTTTTCGTTCGGCCCAGCGCGAGGGCATTCGCTGGCGCGCCTTCGGCCATGCCGAACGCACCCGCTTCATCCAGGTGGCGCAGCCTTCGAGCGTGCGCGAAGAACTCGCGGCCCGGCTCGCGTCACGCACGCTGATGCCGCTGGCCGTGCTGATCCCGGTGTTGATCGGCATCGTGCTGTTCGTCGTGGCGCGCGGGCTGTCGCCGGTCGGCGCGGTGTCGCGGGCACTGGCGGCGCGCTCGCCCGAGTCGCTCGACCCCATCCGCTTCGACAAGCCGATGCCTGTCGAGCTGTATCCGCTCGTCCAGGCATTGAACGATCTGCTCAGGCGCGTGGACGAGGCGTCGGAAGCGCAGCGCGCCTTCATCGCCGACGCCGCGCACGAACTGCGCACGCCGATGACCGCGCTCAAGCTTCAGATCCAGGGCGCGACAAGCGACGGCTCGATGCAGGTCGACCCCGTTACCCGGCAGAAGATCGAAGGGCGCCTGAATCGCGTGATCCATCTCGCCCAGCAACTGCTCAGCATGGCGCGCGAAGATGCGGCTCGCGAAGCGGCCATGGCGCCGATGAGTCTGCGCAACCTGTGCGAGGAGCGCGTGGGCGATTACTCATTGCTGGCGGAGGCGAAGTCGCTGGATCTCGGGCTCGAAGTCGATCAGGCGCGCGGCGAGCGGGATGCATTCATGATCCACGGCGATGTCCACGCGCTCGGCGTCCTGCTGAACAACCTGCTGGACAACGCGGTGCGCCATACGCCGGCGGGCGGGCGCGTCGACGTGATCCTGCGGCGCGAGCCCCGGGGACTCGCGCTGACCGTGCTCGATACCGGCAGCGGCATTCCGGTTGACGAGATCGCTCGCGTGTGCGACCGCTTCTACCGGATTTCAGGGACGGCAGGGCATGGCAGCGGGCTTGGGCTCGCCATCGCTTCACGCGTGGCGCGACGCCATCATGCGACGCTGGTCGTGGCGAATCGCCGCGACGTGACGGGGCTGGCGGTATCGGTGCAGGGGCTGCGCGAACTCGCCGATGCGCCTCTGGACCTCGCACCAAGAACCGCCGCGCACACGGCCGAGTGAGGCCTGCTGCGTCGCCGTTCCGCAGCGCGCCTGTCTGCTAAGCATTTCATAAGCATGCGCCCACTAGGCTCGTGGCCTTGTCCGGTCGACGAGTTTCCAGATGAAGCGCGCAATCTCCCGCTCCGCCCGCGGCCTGCATTCGCCATGGCCGCACGGGAGCGGCGCATGAGAGTCCTGCTGGTCGAAGACGGGCACAGCGCCGATGAGTCCATGCCACAGGCGCTGATGGGCTACGGCTATGTCGTGGATCTCGTCCAGGATGGCAAGACGGCCCTGGTGTCCATGTCGACGCATGTCTACGATGCCCTCCTGCTCGATGCGGCAAGACACATCCCGCGCGGGCTGGATGTGCTGCGCATGGTGAGACGCGCGGGCGGGCATGTGCCCGTCATCGTGATGACGACGCGGGGCGCGACCGCCGACCGGATCCGCGCGCTGAACGAAGGCGCGGATGACTGTCTCGGCAAGCCGTTCGACATGCTGGAACTCGACGCGCGCCTGCACGCGCTCATGCGACGCCTCGGCGCGCGCTCTGCGGCGCTGTTGACGAACGGCGTGCTGACCTTGAATCCGGCGACCCGGGAAGCCCGCTCGGACGCGGCGGCGATGCGCCTTTCCGGCCGCGAATTCGCGTTGCTGCAAGCGCTGATGATGCGGCCCGGCGCCATCCTGTCACGCGCCGATCTGGAAGACTGTATCTACGGCTGGACCGACGAGGTCGAGAGCAATGCCGTCGAGTTCCTGATTCACACGGTGCGCAAGAAGCTGGGCGCCGAGGTCATCAGGAACGTGCGCGGCGTGGGCTGGATGGTGTCGCGGCCAGCCTGATGCGGGCGGCATGCCGGGAAAGGCGCCGCAACCCTCGCGGCGCCTTCTTCTTGCCGTGCTCTCGCGCTTACTGCTTGAACTTCGCCGGCACCTTCGTCAGATCGATCCTGACGATCTCGCCGAAATCCTGCGTCTTGCCGTCCGGCAGGAACTTCTCGCTGGGCGGGAACGGATTTGCGGCCGTGGCCATCGGCACCGTCGCGGGTTCGTCCGTAATGCCGAAGTCCGAATCGTTCGAGATATAGAGCTGGGTCGGGTCGGCGGGATCGATGGCGATGCCCTCGACCTTGTCATGACCGAAGTACATACCCTTCGGATCGATGGTGGTGAAGAGCGCCGCATAGTTGAGGAACAGCGACTCCGTGCCGACCGTCATGCCCGCGGCGCCAAGCGCCTGTACGGCGGCGGGTGCATCGACCGTGCCCGCCAGATCCTCGATGGTCTTGCCGCCCACTTTGAGCCCGCTGGCCGGATCGTAGCTCACCGCGCCGCCCGCGATCGTGGTGCCGATCAGCGGCGATTTCGGACCGACGTCCGTGGCCCGGCTCAGATCAAGCTTCCACAGATTCTTGTCCGCGCGCGCCTTGCCGCTTGCCGTGCCGTCGACGGTGCCTTCGAAGTTGCCGTCGCGTTCGTCGACGATGAAGGTGCCGTCCGGCAGCGCCGTGATCTCGCTGACGGCCTGGCCTTCGGGGTTGCCCGCGCCATTCGTATGCAGGGCATACAGGTATTCGTGCACGTCGTTGACCGGGTCCGCGAGCGACACCTTCACGACCCGCGTGATCGCGCCCTTGCCCGACGCCACCGCCGTCACGCCGTTCTTGTCCAGCGGCGACTGCATGATGCCGATTAGATACTTGCCGTCGGCGCTGAGCGTCAGGCCTTCCATGCCCTTGTTCGGCTTGCGTTTCCTGAGCTCGCCGGGCAGCGCCAGATCGTTGCCGGTGCTCGCGGTCGAGTAGGGATTGAGGCGGGAGAGTTCCTTGCCGCTGGCATCGAAGTGGACGATGTACGGGCCGTATTCGTCCGATACCCAGAAGGTGCCGTCGGCCAAGGCGACGAGACCTTCCGGATCGAGACCGGCGCTGCTCGTGGGCAGCACGTTGCCGTTGACGTCGTAGATGGTCTCGGCGGTGCTCGCTTGCGGATTGACACGGCCGTTCATCGGCGTGCCGTCGGCAAGCGACAGGCCGATGACCTTCGCCACGCTCGCCTTGCCGCCGCTCAGCTGGAACAGTGCGATGGCCGGTTGAAACGCCTGGTCAGGCTCGATCTTGCTGGCGCCGTCCGGGGCAGTGACGTTGGGACCGCGATCGGTCATGCCGTAGAAGTAGCCGGGCTGATTGGGCGCAGTCGTCAGCGCGGAGCCGTAGCCCGTGCCGACGATCGGCACGTTGCCCCAGTTCGTGTAGGGCGCGATGTTCTGGGTGTAGAGCTGCGTGGCCTGTTTGGCCTGGGCAGCGGGGCTGTTGTCCGCCGATGAATCGTCGCCGCCGCATGCGGCCAGCGTGAGGGTCACTGCCAGCGCCACGAACGTCTTGTTGTTGACCATCCCTTGCGCTCCTTTTCTGGTGTCGTTCTTATGAAAAGGGCCAAGGGTATCGACGTGCAGTGGCAAATTCGTGACCGGCACATCTGGCGAGTGCTTGCGAAGATGGTTCTGAAGCAGGGATGCGTGGCTTTCTTCAGACAGGCGTTACTCGTCGAACATCTGATGAGGATGCTTGCTCGCGGCCTTCATGGCCGCCCGGTTCGCGAGCCAGGCCAGCGAGCAGAGCAGTGCCCCCGCGACGCCGTAGGGAATGAATCCGAAGCGTCCGGACGCGCCGGTGCCCAGCGCGTAAGCCGGTAGCAGAATGCCTGCGGAAAGAAGAACGTAGGGCAGCCAGCGCACAGTCGATGATCCTCCGATCACCCGGGTGCAAGTCGAAATCCCGGGCGTGGCTCACGCCAGATGAGTCGCGGGCAGCGTGCTGCGGATCGCGACGAAACGGGCAGATTAGCAAGTTTCGGTCCGCGTCGGTTGGGCGTGCGCTTGCTGTCAGTGCGTCAGTGCGAAATCTCGTCGAGCGTGCGATTGTTCGTGCGCGGGCCGAAGAAGCCGATCGCGCCCATCACCATCACCATCGAGCCGCCGATCAGACCGAACACGCCTTCCACGCCGACATGCCGCAACGCGAAAGCGATCATGAAGCCCGAGAACATCGCGGAGAGGCGCGACATCGAGTAGACGAAGCCGACTGCCGTGGCGCGGATGCGCGTCGGGAACAATTCGGTCTGGTAGGCGTGATAGCCGACCGAGAGCAGGGTGCCCGACAGCGTGATGAGCACGCCGAGCAGCATCAGCATGGCAGGCGACGACTGCGTGGCGAACAGGCTGCCGAAGACGGCAATGCCGAGCGCCGAGAGCACGATCAGCGTCTTGCGTTCGATACGATCCGCGAAGGCCATGGCGAGCAACGGCCCGAACGGATTCGATGCCGCGATGATGAACGAGTACATCAGGCTGTGGGTAATGGTCACGCCCTTCGACACCAGCAGCGTGGGCACCCATGACGCAAAGCCGTAGAAGCCGATCGCCTGAAACAGGTTGAATACCAGCAAGGTGATGGCGCGGCGGCGATACGGGCGCTGCCAGATCTCGTTGAAGCGCGCCTTGCCGCCAGTGGCCGCCGGTTCGCGGCTTTCGACGGGCGTGGGCAGCGCCTGACCGTATTGCTGCGCGACCCGGGCTTCGAGCGCGCCCAGCACGCTGTCCGCTTCGTCGAGACGGCCTTGCTGCGCAAGCCAGCGCGGGCTTTCCGGCACGCGGCGGCGAATCGCCCACACGATCAGCGCGCCCAGCGCGCCGATGATCACGACCCAGCGCCAGCCGTCGATGCCCCAGGGCGCGCGCGGCACGAGCCACCACGAGAACAACGCGACGGCAGGCACCGCCGTGTACTGCACCAGATGCACGAAGGCGAAGGCGCGGCCGCGCAGATGTTTCGGCACGAGCTCGCTGACGTAGGTATCGATCGTCACCAGTTCGACGCCCACGCCGATACCTGCGATCAGCCGCCACAGGTTGATTGCGGTCGCGCTGTCCTGCCAGGCCATCGCGAACGTGGCGATCGAATACCAGAGCAGCGACACGGTGAAGGTGGTCTTGCGTCCGAAGCGGTCGGCCAGGCGCGTGAAACAGAAGGTGCCGATGAACAGCCCCGCGAACGAGGCCGCGACGAAGGCGCCCAGTCCGGAGAAGCCGAAGAACGAGGCGGTGGTCGTCGAGTAGAGGCCGCTCTTGACCAGGCCCGGCCCGACGTAAGCGGTGAAGAACAGATCGTAGAACTCGAACCAGCCGCCGATCGACAGCATGAAAACCAGCGCCCATACCGAGCGTGTCGCGGGCAGGCGGTCGATACGCGCGTTGATGCGTTGCGATCTATCGGCCTCCGGTGGGGTGTGCGGCGGGTTGACCCCATCGACGGGCAGGCTGGCCATCTGCATGTTCTCCTTTTCAACATCCGTGATAGTTCTATTCAGTAGAACCGTGTTCTGTACAACAGCATGCGTATGGTAGTCGCGAGCCGTCAAGACGAGCGACTAGGGATAACACCAGCAGGCTTGCGTAAAGAGGGAGGGGTGGCGGCAATCCGAATGGAGGGCCGCCGATGCTGGCTCGTTGGGGAAGGTCTTCGCCGGCAACGAGGTGTCGGAGGTTCGCCTGGCTGGCGCGATCGGTTGCGTCGTCGCGGTCGAATCGGGCGATGCTACGCGTCGTAGCGCGCGGCCATGCCGCCCAGCGCGGTCGTCGCCTGCCTTGCGCTGAGGAGGAGCGCCTTGCGCGCGGTATCGATGGTGGAGGCGTCGCCGAATCGGCCCTTCGGTCCGGACACGGTCAGCGCGCCTGCGATCAGGCCGGTTGCATCGAATACCGGCACCGATGCCGACACGGTCTCCGGATCGCGTTCGCCATAAGACACCGCGAACAGTTGCTCCCGCACCTCATGCCAGCGCGGGTCCGACGCTTCGGTGAACGCCAGCAGCACCTTGCCGGACGCGCCTTTGTCGATGGCGAATTCCTCGCCCACCCGGATCGCGACCCGTACGCTTCGCGACGGCTCGACCCGGTAGAGGACCAGCCGTTTGTCGCCCTGGCGCACGTACAGCGAGGCTGTCTCGCCGAGATCGCGGCTCAGTTGTTGAAGAATGGGTTCGACCACCGGTCCCACCTGGAAAGACCGCTGATAAAGCGTGGCGAGCCGCAGCGGTTGATGTCCGATTGCATACTGGCCGTCACTCAGCTTGCGTATGAAGCCGCCGTGTTCGAGTGCGCCGAGCAGGCGCAGCACTGTGCTCTTGTATAAGCCGGTGCGGCGCGAGAGTTCCGTGAGGGTCAGCCGTTCGTCGGTCGGCCCGTAGGCATTGAGGATCGCAAAGGCGCGATCCAGCACCGCGACACCACTGCTTGCCTCCGTGGCGTCCAGCGATGGCGCTCCCATTGCGGGCGCGGTAGTCGTCATCTCTTCTCCTCCCTGGTTATTCCACCACTTTACAGTTCTATGGTGCAGAACTCAAATTCTATAAATCGGGTTTACCCATCTTTAAGGTATCGCCAAACGCACCTATAGTTCTCTCTAGCAGAACCATGATCTATCAGATAGAACAAAGGAGCGATTTTGGAACCTTCCACGCCAAAAATCCTGATCAGCGAAGTCGGCCCGCGCGACGGCCTGCAAAGCATCAAGAGCGTCATGCCGACCGAGGCCAAGTTGCGATGGATTTCCGCGCTGGCGGCCGCCGGCTTGCAGGAGATCGAAGTGGGCTCCTTCGTTCCCGCCCGGCTGCTCCCGCAGATGGCCGACATTCGCGAAGTGGTCGCGCATGCGCTGTCGCTTCCCGGGCTGCATGTGGCGGTGCTCGTTCCGAATCTGCGCGGCGCGCAGGGCGCGTTCGAAGCGGGGGTTCACAAGCTGACGCTGCCGGTCTCGGTGACTGAGGAACACTCGATGGCGAACATTCGCAAGACCCCGGCGCAGATGATCGAAGAGGTTCGCAACATCGTCGCGTTGCGCGACGCGCAGTATCCGGGCGTGCAGATCGAGGCGGGCGTATCGGTGGCGTTCGGCTGCACGCTTGCCGGCACCGTCACGGACGACCAGACGATGCGCATGTGCATCGCCATGGCCGAGTGCGGCGTGGACGAGATCGGTCTCTCCGATACCAGCGGCTACGCTAATCCGGTCCAGGTGCGTCGCTTGTTTCGCCGGTTGCAGTCCGAACTCGGCGCGAAGGCAGGCGGCGCCCACTTCCATAACACGCGCGGTCAGGGACTCGCCAACGTGGTCGCCGCGCTCGACGCCGGCGTCACCACGATCGATTCGAGCCAGGCGGGCCTCGGCGGCTGTCCGTATGCGCCGGGCGCGACCGGCAACATCGTCACCGAAGACCTCGCGTTCCTGCTGGAGGCCATGGGCTACAGCACCGGCGTGGACATCGACAAGCTGATCGCCGCGCGCGCGATCCTTGCCGAAGCGCTGCCCGGAGAAGCGCAGTACGGGCATGTTCAGGATGCCGGACTGCCGAAGGGATTCGCCTATGCGGACGGGCGTGCGCCGAGCGCGCCGCAACCGCAAGGCTGTCTGCTGGGGGCCGCGCAATGAGCGACATGCAAGCGAATCGATCCCTGCCGTACAGCGGCGTGCGCGTCGTCGAGATGACGCACATGGTGATGGGACCCACCTGCGGCATGGTGCTCGCGGACCTGGGCGCGGAAGTCATCAAGGTCGAACCGATCTCCGGCGACAGCACGCGCGCATTGCGCGGCTCGGGCGCGGGCTTCTTCGGCACCTTCAATCGCAACAAGAAGAGCATTGCCGTCGATGTGAAGGACGCGCGCGGCATCGAGATCATGCACAAGCTGACCGGCGGCGCGGACGTCTTCAGCGAGAACTTCAAGAGCGGCACGATGGACAAGCTGGGCCTCGGTTACGCGGCGCTCGGCAAGCTCAATCCGCGTCTCGTCTATGTGTCGCACAAGGGCTTCCTGCCGGGGCCGTACGATCACCGCACCGCGCTCGACGAGGTCGTGCAGATGATGGGCGGCCTCGCGTACATGACGGGGCCGGAAGGGCGTCCGCTGCGCGCGGGCACGAGCGTCAACGACATCATGGGTGGCATGTTCGGCGCGATCGGCGCAATGGCGGCGCTGGCGCAGCGCGAACGCACGGGACGCGGACAGGAAGTGCAGAGCGCGCTGTTCGAGAACAACGTGTTTCTGGTCGCGCAGCACATGATGCAGTACGCGGTGACTGGACAAGCGGCCTCGCCAATGCCCAGCCGCATCTCCGCCTGGGCCGTCTACGACGTGTTCTCGGTCAAGGAGGGCGAACAGATCTTTCTGGCGGTCGTGTCGGATACGCAATGGGCGATCTTCTGCGACGCGTTCGGCCTGTCGGCGCTCAAGGCGGACGCGCGCATCGCAACCAACAATCAGCGCGTGCAGGCGCGCGACTGGCTGCTGCCGCAGCTTCGCGAGCGTATGAAAGCGTTCACGGCCGCGGAGATCAGCGCGGTCTTCGAGCGCTGCGGCTTGCCCTATGCGCCGATCACGACACCGCAAGACCTGTTCGACGATCCGCACTTGCTCGCAACCGGCGGACTCGCCGACGTGACCCTGCCCGCCGACGCCAGCGGCGCCGGCAAGGCCGTGTCCACCCGGACCGCGCTGCTGCCCCTGACGCTCGATGGTGAACGGCTGAGCTTGCGTGCGGCGCCGCCGTCGCTGGGTCAGGATACGCGCGCACTCCTCATGGAGCTCGGCTATACGTCCGAGGCGCTCAGGCAGTTGACCGAAGCGGGCGTCGTCAAGTGCCAGGACCCGGTCTGACAGGGGCCGAAGCACGACACATCATTGCGCTGCACGAACAGCGCGGCCGACAGGAGACGACTCATGCCAACCCTTTCCTCCAACGTGGTCGCCGACCGTTCCGTCGATGCCACGCTCGAACAGCAGGCGGTGAAGAAAGCCGCATGGCGCTTCATTCCGCTGCTCGCGCTTGCCTACTTCTTCAACTATCTGGACCGCACCAGCGTGGGCTTTGCCGCGCTGACGATGAATCATGACCTCGGTCTGACGGCCACGCAGTTCGGCTGGGGCGCCGGCATCATGTTTGCGGGCTATTGCGTCTGCGAAGTGCCGAGCAATCTGGCGCTGTATCGCTTCGGCGCACGGCGCTGGCTTGCACGCATCATGATCACGTGGGGCTTCTTCGCGGCCGCGACCGCGCTCGCCACCGGGCCCGCCAGTTTCTATGCGATCCGGCTGCTGCTCGGCATCGGCGAGGCGGGCTTCTTTCCCGGCGTGATCTTCTTCCTGGCGGTGTGGTTTCCGGCGAGCTACCGCACACGCGTGCTTGCCTGGTTCACGGTGTCCACGCCGCTTTCGTCGCTCGTCGGCGCTCCGCTGTCGACCTGGCTGCTCTCGATGGACGGCGTCCTGGGACTGGCGGGCTGGAAGTGGATGTTCATCGCGGAAGGCTTGCCCGCGTGCGTGCTCGGCTTTCTCGTGCTCAGGATGCTCGTGGATCGGCCCGCCGATGCGAAGTGGCTCTCGCCGCAAGAGCGCCAGGCGCTGCAGAACGCGTTTGACCGCGAGGGTGCGGCCAGTACGAAAAAGAAGGACTTCAGCGCGGCCCTGAAGGACGCGCGCACCTATCTCCTCGCGATGATCTCGTTTGGCTTCACGATGGGCTCTTACGGTATCGGCATCTGGCTGCCGCAGATGCTCAAGGCCCACGGCATGAGCATGACGGAGACGGGGCTGCTGTCGGCCGTGCCGTATTTCTTCGCCACCATCGCGCTGCTCTGGTGGGCGAGGCGGGTCGACCGGCGCGGCGCACCCGTCGCGAATCTGGCGGCGGGTCTGCTGATCGGCGCCGTGGCGCTTGGCGTATCGACCCACTTTCATCAGCTGCTGCCCGCCATGACCGGGATTACGCTCGCGCTGATCGGAACCATTGCCGGCCGCACGATCTTCTATACGCTGCCGAACCGCTTTCTCTCCGGCCAGGCGGCTGCCGGCGGTCTGGCGCTGATCAATTCAATCGGCGCGCTCGGCGGCTTTGCCGGGCCGTATCTCGTCGGCTATCTCAAGGACAGCTTCGGGACGTTCACGGCGGGCATGGTCGGTCTGTCGGCCGTGCTGCTCGTCACGACCTTGTTGACGCTCTCGCTTTACGCCTTCAAGACAGAACGTTAAGGAAGCGGTCTGCGCCGGTTTTCCCGGCGCGGCAGCAAGTTCACCCAGGAGACGGCGCATCATGAGCACGACAGGCAATTACCTTCCCGTTCGCGCGACGTGGCTCGCCACGGGCACCGAGGCGGCGCTCGAACCGGACCTGCCGATCATCGACGCGCATCATCATTTCTATGAACGCGCCGACTGGACCTATCTGCTCGATGACTACCTCGAGGATATCGAGTCGGGGCACAACATCACGGCGTCGGTGTATATGCAGGCGCTGACGCGTTATCGAACGGACGGTCCCGAAGCAATGCGGCCGCTCGGCGAGATCGACTACGTGATCAAGGCCACTGCGCCCTTGCAGGAAGGCAAGCGGCAGATCGCGAAGGGGATCGTCGGGTATGCGGATCTGCGGCGCGGCAGCGCGGTGCGCGACGTGCTCGAGGCCGGCTTGCAGGCAGGCGAGGGCCGCCTGCATGGCGTGCGCCATCTGGTGACCTGGGATTCGGATCCGACGCTCGTGAATCCCATATCGGCCGCCCCGCGAGGCCTGCTGCTCGATACGGCCTATCGGGCGGGCGTGGCGCAGCTCGATGCGCTCGGCCTGTCCTGTGACGCCTGGCTCTTCTTCACGCAATTGCCCGAACTCTTCGATCTGGCGAAGGCCTTTCCGCGCACGCCGTTCATCGTCAATCATTGTGGCGGCATCGTGCGGATTGCCCGCTTCGCGGACCAGCGCAAGGAAGTGTTCGACCTGTGGTCGCGTTCCATGCGCGAACTGGCGCAATTGCCCAACGTGCATGTCAAGCTTGGTGGCCTGGGCATGCGAATCAACGGCTTCGATTTCGAGAAGGGCGCGCGGCCGCCTTCGTCCATTGAACTGGCGGAAACCTGGAAGCCGTGGATGCACACCTGCATCGACGCGTTCGGCGCGGATCGCTGCATGTTCGAAAGCAATTTCCCGGTCGACAAAGGTTCCTATCCTTTCAGCAACGGCTGGAACGCGTTCAAGCGCCTGACCGCTCAGGCAAGTTCGCAGGAACGCGAGGCGTTGTTTCGTGGAACGGTGAGTCGCGTTTATCGGCTCGATTGACTTCTGCGTGCGCCGGCCGGGTATCGGCGGCGTTTTCCAGCCCTGAAAGATAGAACTTTACGCTTCAAATGCAACAATATATCATTGCGACCGCAACGTCGTTGCGAGCCTGCGCCCGACGTCATTTCCATGCCTGCATCGAGCAACGATATATTGTTGCATCGCCTGCGCGTTCGGCGTCAAAACGAAATCAAATCCAAAAGCCACCGTGAAAAAAGACCTGAAACGCCTGTCGCAACGTGCCTTGCGCCTGTCCCCGCTGTCCTTCGCTTGCTTCGCACTCGCCGCACAGGCCCAGCAGCATGCAGCGACTGCGGCATCGTCGGTGCCGGGCGGCGCGCTTGCGCCAGTGTTTGTCACCGCCAATCCGCTCGGCGATTCGGATCTCATCGCGCCCGCGACCGCGCTCTATGGCGATGAACTGACGCGCAGGCAAACCAACTCGCTGGGCGAGACGCTCAATGGTCTGCCGGGCGTCTCCACGACGACGTACGGACCGATGGTCGGCCGCCCGATCATCCGTGGCATGGACGGCGATCGCATCCGTCTGCTGCAGAACGGCGTGGCGGCGTGGGACGCGTCGTCGCTCTCCTACGATCACGCGGTGCCGCAGGAGCCGCTGACCATCGAGCGGGTCGAGATCGTGCGCGGGCCGGCGGCGCTGCTGTACGGCGGCAACGCGATCGGCGGGGTGGTGAATACGATCGACAATCGCATTCCGCGCGAGCCGATCAAGGGCGTCGACGGTGCAGTCGATGCCAGTTACGGCGGCGCCAACAATGCGCGGGCAGGCGAAGCGATGGTGGAAGGCGGCAATGGTCAATTCAATTTTCACGTCGATGCCTTCGACCGCGAAACCAGCAAGGAGCGCATTCCGGGCTTCGCGCATTCGGACCGCCAGCGCGCGCTTGACGGCCCCGATGCCGACGAAGCCTACGGCAGCATCCCGAACAGCGATGGCCGCTGGCATGGCGGCGCGGTCGGCACGTCGTACACCTGGGCCGATGGCTACGCAGGCCTGTCCTACAACGGCTACGAAGCGAACTATGGCTCCGTCGCCGAGGACGATGTGCGGCTGCGCATGCATCAGGATCACATCGCGTTCGCATCTGAAGTGCGCAACCTTCAGGGACCGTTCTCGCAGCTGAAGTTCGACTTCGGCTACACCGACTACGAGCACAAGGAAATCGACAACGGCGAGACCGGCACGACGTTCCGCAACCACGGCTACGAGGCGCGGCTGGAAGCACGGCACAAGAAGATCGGGCCGCTGGAAGGGTCAATCGGCGTGCAGGTCAGCCAGAACACCTTCTCCGCGCTCGGCGACGAAGCGCTCGTACCGACCACGCAGACCACCAACGTCGCGCTCTTCGGTCTCGAGGAATGGAAGGTCACCGACCGGCTCAAGCTCAGCGCCGGCGCGCGTTATGAACATGTCAGCCAGGATCCGACCGCTGCTGGCAACGAGAAGTTCGCGAGCGCGAGCACACGCGATTTCAATGCCGTGAGCGCGTCGCTCGGTGCGCTCTACAAGCTGACGCCCGTATGGTCGGTGGCCGGCGATGTCGCCTACACGGAACGGGCGCCCGCGCTCTACGAACTCTTCGCCAACGGCCCGCATGATGCGACCGGACAGTATCTGATCGGCGATCCGGAGGCGCAGAAGGAGAAGGCGGTTTCAGCGGATCTGTCGCTGCGTTTCGCGAGCGGTCCGAACAAGGGAAGCATCGGCGTCTTCTACAGCCGCTTTAGAAACTACCTGACCGAGTACAACACGGGCCGTCTCGTCGATGACGACGATCAGGTCGTCGCGCCCGGCACCGATGACGCCCTCAACGAAGCGGTGTATCGCGGCGTCCGCGCGGAGTTCTACGGGATCGAATGGGACAGCAAGTGGCGCGTCTTCGAGCACGGTGCCCACACGGTCGATTTCTCGCTGGTCGGCGACTACACGCATGCGCGCAATATGGACACCGGTTCGCCGTTGCCGCGCATCTCGCCGCTGCGCGCGACCGTCGCGCTGGACTACGGTTACGGGCCCTTCGGCGCGCGCGCGGAGATGCAGCATGCGTGGGCGCAGCATCGCGTGCCTGAAGACGATCTGCCGACTGCCAGCTACACGAAGCTGGGCGTGATGCTCACCTACAAGTTCCACGTCGGAAGCACGCACTGGCTCGCCTATGTGCGCGGCGACAACCTGACGAATCAGGACATCCGTTACGCCAGTTCCGTCGTGCGCGATATCGCGCCGGAAGGTGGCCGCAGCGTCATGGTCGGCATGCGCACGACGTTCTGATGCACAGTCAAGGCGCCGGACATCCGGCCGTTTTCGACGTCTCGCGCCGAAGCGTCCGCGCGATAGTCATGCACGGCCCTATGCCTTCAACGCATCACGATCCTGACGCAGCGCGCGCCGCGCGAACATCGCGAAACTTGCTTTGACCACGTTCGGTTGCAGCAGGAAATCATGCGATTCCTTCGCGAGCACCGGGTTCAGTTCCGCGATCGGCCCCAGCGTTTCCGCGCGAATCTGATTGCGCGCGGCGCGCTCGATCAACATCGACAGATAGGCGGTCTCCTCGATCGACGACGTCGCCGCCAGAAAGCCGTGATGCGCCAGCAGGATCGACCGGCGGCTGCCCAGCGCGGACGAGATGATCTCGCCTTCGTCGTCCGCGATCGGCAAACCGGGCCACTCCTTGAGAAAGGCGCAATCGTCGAAGAAGGGCGTGGCGTCCATGTGCGCGACACGCAAGGGACGGCCTGTCATCGACAGCGTCGAGACGAACGGCGGATGCGTGTGCACGATGCTGCGCACGTCCGGCCGGCGTCGGTAGACCCACATATGAAAACGCACCGCCGGATTGGGCATGCCGACGCCGTCGATCACGCGCAGCGATTCATCGATTTGCATGACGTGGCGCGGTTCGACTTCATCGAAAGCCACGGCGAGCGGCGTGGTCAGATAGGTGCCGTCGTCGCAGCGCACCGTGATTTGCCCGGCCAGCGTTTCCGAATGGTTTTCCATGGCCAGCATGCGGCACGTCAACACCACCTTCTCGCGATCGGTCCAGTTACCCGTGTCCAGCCGTGCCGCCATCTCGCTGACGGCATGTTGGGTCACTGACTGTTTTGCTTCATTCAACATCATGAGTCTCCGGTATGGATTCGCGTGGTTCGCATTGGGCGCCGACGCAGCGTGATCTGTTCATGCCGCCGGCTGCGGCAAGCCTTTCATCGTGACGTAACCGGGCAGCGCGGCAATGCGTTCGATCCAGGCGGTCACGTGCGGGTAGTCATCGAGCGGCAAACGACCTTCGCGCGACAGGCCGACGTAGGGCATGCACGCGAGGTCGGCGATCGTGGGACGGTCGGCGGAGAGCCACTCGTGCTTCGCGAGATGAGCATCGAGCACGCCTAGGACACGCTGTCCCTTGGCGGTCACCGCTTCGATATCGACCTGCTCGCCGAGCAGGTAGTACAGCCGGGCCGGCTGCAGGCTATTGCCAATCTCGTTCGCCGCGAAAGACAGCCATTGCGCGACGCGCGCATGCGTCCGGGGCGTGTCACCCAGCCACTGCGGCGCATGGCGGTGGGCGAGATAGGTGAGAATGGACTGGCTATCGCACACGAGAAAGCCGGCGTCGTCCAGTACGGGAATCTGCCGCAACGGATTGATCTCGCCGAACCACGGCGCATGATGCGCTTCGTTCGGCACGTCGACGAACTCGCAGCGACTGGGCAGCCCGAGCATGGCAAGCAGCATCCGGACCTTGTGGCAATTGCCCGAGAGCGGGTGGTCATAGAGTGTCATCATCGCGATGGATTCCGAAGTAAGGCGTTCGTGTCAGTCGGAAGAGGTGGGCTTCATCAGCCAGGCGCTCAGCGCGCCGATCAGTCCGAGCCCGCTCAGATAGATGCCGACTGACCCGATCCCGCCCAGATGCTTGACGAGCGACGCCGCGATGAGCGGCGCCAGTCCACCGCCGAGCGCAGCCGCGACCTGGATACCGATCGAGATGCCCGAGTAGCGCAACTCGGGCGGAAACTGCGCTGCATACAGACTCGATTGCGGACCGAAGATGATCGCGTAGTTCAGCGCCAGCGCGGTGATGGCCGCGAGCGTATAGAGGGTGAGGGAGCCGGTGCCCATCGCATGAAAGAGCGGCACGGCCATGACTGCGAGCAGCAGCGTGCCGATGATGTAGAGCCGGCGCGCGCCGATCCTGTCGCCCAGCCAGCCGAAGAACGGGATGGTGAAGATCTGCACGAGCGAGCCGAGCAACACGGCATTCAGTGCGTTGGCGCGTGTGAAGCCGAGATTGGTGGTTGCATAGGAGATCGAGAACACGATGATCGTGTACACCAGCGTGACTTCCGCCAGCTTGCCGCCGATCGCCAGCAACAGCGGCCGCATGTGCGAGACCAGCACGTCGCGCGCGGGAATCGACGCAACCTTCTGCTGGCTCTTGACGGCCTTGAAGTCGGGCGTCTCTTCGACCTTCATCCGGATGAACACGCCGATGGCGATAAGCGCGGCGCTCGCGAGAAACGGAATGCGCCAGCCCCATGCCATGAAACTGGCGTTCGGCAGCATGTTCACCAGCGCGAACGCGCCGGTGGACAACAGAATGCCGACAGGCGCGCCGGCCTGGGGCAGACTGCCATAGAACGACTTGGCGCCGGGCGGCGCGTGCTCGACGGCCATCAGCACGGCGCCGCCCAGTTCGCCGCCGAACGACACGCCCTGGCCGATCCGCAACATCACGAGCAGAACCGCAGCCCAGATGCCGATCGACTCATACGTCGGCAGGAAGCCGATCAGCGTCGTGCAGATGCCCATCAATACCAGGCTCCAGATCAGGATCGATTTGCGGCCGATCTTGTCGCCGAAATGGCCGAAGATGACGCCGCCGAGCGGCCGCGCAAAGAGGCCGGCCGCGAATGCGCCGAATGCGGCCAGGGTGCCGGTCGCGGGATCGAGACTTGGGAAAAAAAGCTTGTTGAAGACGAGGGCCGCGGCTGTGCCGTAGGCCAGAAAATCGAACGCCTCGATGGCCGTGCCCGCCATCGAGGCAGCTGCCACCCGCACCATCCGCCGGTCTGCCGGCACGCTCGTGTGCGTGGGGCTCGACGCATTCTGTTCAACCGTGTCCATCGTCTCTCCCTGTTGCGTTGCCGTGTCCTTTTTTGTCTGCAATTTGCCTTATGGACAACAAAGTTGTCCACGGCGTTGCCAGTCTAGTCGTTTAGAATCGCCGCTGAAATCCCTGTCAAAATAAATTTTCGAGATGCGCACCGGGCGCGAGACAGGGCAACTTATCCATCGTGAGACAACGTTTGTTGACTGCAAAATCGCGGGGACGGGCGACCGCACGTCCGACAGAGCACGCCTCCGGCGCCGAAGCGCAGCAGCCTGGCGAGCTGGCGCGCGCGCTCAGGCAGCGGCGTGGGCTCACCCTCGACGAGCTCGCAAACCGCACGGGTATCAGCAAGGGACATTTATCGCGTTTCGAGCGTGGCGAGAAAAGCGTGTCGGTTTCAGCGCTGATGCGCGTGGCTCAGGCGCTTCATACGTCGGCGGCCACGCTGCTCGGCGAAAAGGTGGATCAGGGCGTGCTGCACATGGTGCGCGCAGGGGATCGGCATTTCAGCCGCGAGGGCGGCGCGGATTACGACTTCGCCCCATTGAGTCGAGCGAGCGGTAGTGAAGGCGGCGACGGTCCAACGGCGTTGCTGGTGAGGTTTTCTTCCGACGCCGATCTGAAGGAAGCCGCATTCCATTCCGGCGACGAGATTTTCTTCGTGCTCTCGGGTGCGATCGAGATCGAACTGGCGGATCAGTCCGTCATCTTGCGTGAGGGCGACTTCGCGCAGTTTCCCGGCTTGGTCAGGCATCGCATACGCAGCGTCGGCAGCGACGCGGAAGTGTTGATCGTGGTGACGGGCGCGCGCGATGAATGAGCGTGAGCGAGTTTGGGCGTGATGCTGCGGGGATGTCCGGCGTGAGACTTCAGGAAGCCGCTGCCGGCGGCTGAACAGCACCCGTGGCGGTGTGCGGTCATCGTGGCCGTCGCGGGGCGATGTAAATGGCTGACACCCGCTGGACGACCCAATGGCCAGGTGGCCACCGGTTCGGAACGCGACATTTGAATCTGGGACCCACATCAAAATGTCATGGCTAAATACAAATGTCCGATGTCTGGCTCATTAGAAATGTCAGGGTTTAAGATTTGCCAATCTCTTTAGATCATTATCTCCCCACCGCGGC
>NZ_JARUXV010000001.1:1720250-1818566 GCF_031450975.1 Caballeronia sp. LZ065 | reverse complement strand
AGCCCCGAATAGACGCGTCATCGTCAACGTGCGCCTCGCAGGGCAAAACCCGACATTTCTAATGAGCCCAAACCCGACATTACTAAAAAGCGCTGACATCAAAAAGTTAGATATTTTGTCTTATGTTAAATAGACAATGCGCTTCCAGAACCCGCTTCACCCCAATCCCTGTCACCCCATCTCCCGCGCTCGCTCCAACAAAAACGCCCGCTCCCGTGCGTTCTTCGCCAACGCCGCCGCGCGCTCGAACTCCGCGCGTGCTTCCTCCGTGCGTCCAAGCCGCGCCAGCAAATCCGCCCGCACGCTGGGCAGCCATTGGTAATGCTTCAACGCCGGCGCCTCACGCAACGCATCCACGATCGCCAGCGCTTCGGCGGCGCCATACGCCATGCTGACCGCCACCGCGCGATTGAGTTCGACCACCGGCGTCGGCGCGATCTTCACCAGCACGTCGTAGAGCGCGACGATCATCGTCCAGTCCGTCTCCGCGGCCGTCGGTGCGCGCGCATGACACGCCGCCAGCGCCGCCTGCAACGCATACACCCCACGGGCGCCGCCCAGCGCCTCTGCGTGCTTCAGCGCGGCCAGCCCGCGCCGGATCAACAACGGATCCCAGCGGCTGCGGTCCTGATCCGGCAACAGCACCGGACGGCCCTGGCCGTCGACGCGCGCCCGGGTCCGCGACGCCTGGATCTCCATCAACGCGACCAGTCCGTGAACCTCGCTCTCATCCGGCATCAGCCCGGCGAGTATCCGACCGAGCCGCAACGCGTCCTCGCACAGCGCCGGCCGCATCCAGTCGTCGCCGGCCGTAGCCGAGTAGCCTTCGTTGAAAATCAGATAGAGCACTTCGAGCACCGAACCGAGACGCTTCGCGCGCGCCTCGGCCTGCGGCATCTCGAACGGCACCCGTGCCGCCGACAACGTGCGTTTCGCCCGCACGATGCGCTGCGCGATCGTCGGCTCCGGCACGAGAAACGCCCGCGCGATCTCATCGGTCGTGAGGCCGCCGATCAATCGCAAGGTCAACGCCGCCCGGGCATCGACGGACAACACCGGATGACATGCCGTGAAAATGAGCCGCAGCAGATCGTCGCCAATGTCGTCTTCCTGGGCGGCAGCGAGCGCATCGACGAAATCGGGCGTGACGTACCCCTCGTGCGCCTCGAGATCGTGTCCATATTCCTCGTGCTTGCGTGCGTGCAACGCATGCTGCCGCAACCGGTCGAGCGCCTTGTTCTTTGCTGTCGTCATGAGCCATGCCCCCGGTTTTTCCGGCACGCCCGTCTCGCTCCAGTGCTCCAGCGCCGCGACGAACGCATCCTGCGCCAGTTCCTCGGCGAGCGCGACGTCGCGCACCACGCGCGCCACGCTCGCAATCACCTTCGCCGACTCGATGCGCCACACCGCATCGATGGCGCGCCTGGCCGTATCGTCCGCGACCGCGGGCCGCGTGTCCGGCCCGCTCACGCGGCTTCCGGGTTCATGTGCACCAGCTCCCAGATGTGTCCGTCGAGATCCTCGAAGCCGTGGCCATACATGAAGCCGTGATCCTGCGGCTCGCGCGGCGCCCGACCGCCCGCGGCAAGCGCCTTCGCCACCAGTTCGTCCACCTCTGCCTGGCTCTCGCATGACAGGCACACCAGCACCTCGGTGCTCTGGCTCGCGTCGACGATGGGCTTCTCCGTGAAAGTCTTGAAGAAGCTTTCCACGAGCAACATCGCGTAGATGTTTTCGCCGATCACGAGACACGCGGCGTCGTCGTTGGTGAAGGCCGCGTCGAAGCTCAAGCCGAGCGCCTTGAAGAAACTCATGGAGCGTCTGAGATCGCGGACCGGCAGGTTCACGAAAATCTGTTTGTGCATCGTGTGTGTCTCCAGGTTGAAATCGCGCGGCCGTTCAATCACCACGACGAACGGCGCGGGTCCGAATCGACATGAGGGCTATCGAGAAAATCTACCGGATGCGGGAAAACACCCGGTCAAAAGTAGCAAGGCCCGGTTTGGCGAACTTCGACGGTGCACCACGCCGCGGCAGGACATTCGGCAGCAATGGCGACGGCCTCCGCGCGTGTCTCGCAGTCGAGCAGAAAGAAACCGCCGATCATCTCCTTCGCTTCTGCAAACGGCCCGTCGACGACCCGGGTGTCGCCGTGCGCCGCCGACACCCGCGCCGCCTCCTTCTGCGAAGTCAGCGATTCGACGGCCCGCAATACGCCGCGCGCCTTGAGGCCGTCGGCGAACTGGACCATTTGCCGATAGGCTTCACGCCCCTCTTCCTGAGTCCGCTGACCACGTTGTTCGACCGGTTCGACGATGAGTAACAGATACGCCACGACGTCCTCCTGAAAATTTTTTAGCGGGATCCAAGTTAAACCGTCCAACGCGCATCGGCAAGACTGACGGGCCTGAGCGTTTCTTATGACGATTCATTGATTCATCATACGTTACAAGTCATTACGCGCTCTTACTCACTGTAACGAGGCTTTCCTAGTAGGATTCGATCCGAAGCACGTCTTACTAATGTTCGTGCGCGCACTGTGCCCGATGGGCTTTTCTGCTAGCGAACCTGCTGTACGCCTGGCAGCGCCTGGCGCAATTCCGGTGGTTCCGTCTGAATTCTTTGCTCGTGGTTCGACGAGCGAAGCGAACCTTTGCGTCCGTGTCTCCGGACGTCGACGTTCGAACCGATTAACGCCGCGCTAACGCCGCGCGAGACACCGCTTTGGCCGGATGGCTTCGTGCCTGTCCCTGCCTTTCCGTCAATAACTCCCGATGCCGCTGGCGTCGCCGGAAGCGCCCTGCTGCGCGTCCGGTTCCTGTGCTATGACACGATGATCAAGAATCCTTTCCTGCTTTCGACGCTCGCGCTGGCGCTCGCTGCCTGCGGCGGCGGTGGTGACGGCAATTCGCCTGCCTCGACCAGCGCAGCCGGCACGTCCGGCGCCGCCAGCGCCAGTGCTTCCGGCACGCAAGCGGCAAACGTCGCGCTCGCAAGCGATGCTGCCACGACCGCGCAAGCCGTCGCCAACGCGGCTGCCAATCTGCGTCTCACGTGTGCAACGCCGGCGGTGTCGTCGGCCTCGGGCGGCGGTGGCCAGATTACCGTCGATACACCGGGCTCGGACGGCTCGCGCATGTTCGCGATCAATTCGAAGTTCAAGGTGGCGATCACCACGCGCCCCGGCTCGGCCGATACGCTCAAGTGGACCATCGCCGACGCGCTCGGCAAGACGGTCGCCAGCGGCAGCTTCGCAGCGCCCGCCGCGGCCACGACGACCACCCTCACCTGCAGCTCGAACCTCGCCGGTTACTTCGCCGTGTCGGCAACGCTCGCCAACAGCGGCGGCCAGGTGCAGACCTCGGGCACGCGGCCGAACGGCATCGCGACCTTCGGCGTGATTTCGGACGTCTCCGGCGTGATTCCCGCCGTCACGTATGCGAAGCAGGAGCAGCATCGTTTCGGCATGCAGGGCTTCAACGACAACGGCACGATGCTGTCGGCGCTCGGCATCACTTCGACCATCGACGACCGTCAAATGAACGTGATGGAGCCGAACGGCCGCTACACGTTCAAGCCGACCGCCAACAACCTCGACCCGTTCTACACGTCGGGCAAGGTCATGCGCCTCGTGCGTCTCGATGGCCTGCCGGGCTGGGCCAGCATGCATGGCCTCAATCCGGACTACGGCTATATCCCGAACGACCTGGGCTATTACCGTGACTACATGACGCGCGTCGGCCAGGAAACCGAAGCGATCCGCGCGAAGTACTACCCGACGATGTCGGCGAACTACTACCAGGTCACGTGGGAACCGTATATCCAGTGGAAGGACACGGACAAGAACTTCGTCGCGCTGTATCAGCGCACGTACGAAGGGCTGCATGCCGGCGATCCGCACGCGGTCGTGATGGGCCCGGCCGAGCCGTTCCCTTCGCTGACGACCGATCGCCTGAAGCGTCTTGCGCCGCTGGGTCTCGCGCAGTATCTCGACGGCATCGCCACGCACGGTTACTACGACGCGGGCACGTCGCCTTCGCATCCGCCGGAGCGCCGTCACACGGAGCCGAATCCGGCCGACGCCGCCAACTCGCTGCTCAACGAGATGCGCAACCTGCGCGCGGAAATGGCGAAGGACTACAAGCCGAACATGAAGCTGTTCGTCACGGAAACCGGCATCAGCTATGACGTGGGTTCGAGCTACGGTCCGAACTATCCGACGCCGAACATCCTGTTCGCGCATGGCGCGGTGGTCGCGCGCACGCACCTCATCCTGCTGGGCGAAGGCGCGGATCAGACCTACGTGTTCTTCGGTCCGGATTTCCCGGGCGAGGCAGGTTACGGCACGTTCTTCGACCTCGATCATCCGCAGGCCGAGTTCGGCACGACCAACATCAGCCCGAAGCCGGCCGCGATGGAAGTCGCCACGATGACTCGCGTGCTCGACGGCACCACGACCCTCGGTCCGGTGAACAGCCTGCCGTCCGGCGTGTATGCGTACTCGTTCCAGCAGCTGAACAACGGCCGGGTCATTACCGCGCTTTGGACGCATAACAACTCGGTATGGCCGGCGTCCAACGGCAGCTTCAGCACCACGTACAGCACGAGCTACAAGCTCAACGTCGATGCCGCCGGCTCCAGCGGCACGGTGCAGCTGATCGACGCGATGGGCAACGTATCGAGCGTGCCGTATTCGAACGGCGCGGTCACGCTGACGCTCACCGAGTCGCCGCAATACGTCGTCTCGACCAATGCGACCGTCGCGAAGAGCAACTCGACCCGACCGCAAGGTTATACGGGCATGTAAGTCAGCCCTTGCGTGAACCCGGCGCAGGCCTGCCCTGCTCCGGGTTTTTTTCATGCGGCCGTCATCGCGACGGTTGACAAGTCCGCGCACGCCACACGATACTGCGACACATGCACGCCGCCCTCTCGCTCTCCATCGCTGCGATTAAAAACCGTATGAACGCCATTCGTGGCGGGTCTACGGAACAGCGTGTGCGCTAGCGAAAGAGCAAACACAAGGCAGCAATGAGTTCCGAAGGCCCCGCCGCAAGACGGGGCCTTCTTGTTTTTGCGTGCAAGGCTTCCGTCTCCGGCTCACTCACTGGAGAGCAGCATGGAAGAGTTGTCGCAAGGTTCTGCATGTCAGGGCGTCGGCCACGGTGTCGCGTCGGGCCGCATCGGCGCGGCTGGATCGTCCGGGACGCGCATCGTGGTCTTTGTCGAGGTTCATCCGCACCGGACCGCGTCATGGCGTCTGTCGCGCGACGCCGAATTGCGCGTCGTCGATGCATCCGTGTGGCTCACACGTCATCAGGATCCCTACGATTACTGGTTGAAGGCCGGCGACGTCGTGCGCCTGTCGCGCGGCGAGCGGGTCTGGCTATCGACGGAAAGCGCGCATGCGGTCGAGGTGTCGCTGACCTCGTATCGCGGCGTCATGCACGGACGCGCCGTGCGCTGGCTCGCGAAAGTCTGGCCGCGCATCGGGACGCGCCCGATGAACGCTTGATAAGGCGCGTGTTCGCCCAAACCGTTCAGGGTTCGACGCAACGGAAGTTCGCCGCGCTGTTGATGCTGCCCTTCCCCATATAGCGCGGATAGTTCGGATAACGGCATATCGGGCGCGTGCGGCCATTGGTGGCCGGCGCGATGTCGCTGCCGACGAGCGTTTCCGGGGCGACGCCGTTGCTCACCCATTCGTCCAGCGCGCCGAGTTCGTCCCACGCCGGAATGAACACGCCGTTGCCGTGCTGAAAGCCCGGGACCATGTAGAGCCGCATGAAGGATTCGACCGTATCGCGGCCGTAATGATCGATCAGGTCGCGGTAGAACGCGATCGTCTGGTTCGGGCTGATGACTTCGTCGGAGAGGCCGTGCATCGCAATCAGCTTGCCGCCGTGCGCGATAAATGCGGAGAAGTCCGGGTTCATCGCGCCGACCGTGTAAGCGAGCGTCGTCAGACGCTGTTTGAAGCGGCCCGGATTGTCGAGGTCGAATGCGAGCCCGCTGAAGGACAGATCGCGCGTAACAAAGTAGCGGATGTAGGCGTCGCCTTGCGCGAAGAGATAGCCGTTCGCGGCGAAGGTCGGCGGACTGAGCAGCGTCGGCGAATCGCCGAGGCCGAGCGCGCTCGTGAAATCGACGCCCTGGAACACGTTGTAGCCGGGATAGCGGACCACGCCATAGGCCAGCGCGTAAGGCAGCGTGAGTCCGTCGCGCAGCGTTTCGAGCGTGTCGATCTGCGCGTCGGACAGACAGCTGTCGCGCAAGGACGGACGCTGCCCATTCGTGCAGCGCAATGACGCGATGATCTGCGGCTCCAGTTTCCTGCACGCCTCGACATTGCTGACGATGCCATCCGCGGCGCCGTCGAGCTTGTCGCATTCGTGCACGACGGTTTCGAACACGCGCCGCTGCTGCGCCAGTCCGACAAAACCGTTCGGCGTCGCATATGACGACTGGCCGACTTTCACGCCCATCAGCCGCACGCCCGAGAAGTTGATCGCGGGCGCGTTGGCGATGACGCCGTCATAGTCGTTCGGAAAGCGCTCGATCACCGCGAAGCCTTCGCGGCCGCCGGTCGAGCCGCCCGCGAAATAGGTTTTTTCCGGCGTGCGGCCGTAGCCCATCTGGATCAGCGCGAGCGCCACGTCGCGGGTTTTCTTCAGATGCCCGAAGCCGAAGTTGACGATCGCCTCGTCGTTCATGGCGAAGTCCGCGCGCCCCGAGTTGCCCACGTGGCCCGAGTCCGAGCCGAAGGTCGCATAGCCGCGCGCGAGCGGCGTCGAATCGGGCGCGAACGGCATCGGCTCGGTGCCGGACACGATGGTCCCGTTGTAGCCGCCGCCGCCCATCTGCAACGCGCGGCCGTTCCAGCGGCTCGGCAGGTTCACTTCGAAGCGGATGTCCGGCGTCGTATCCTGCAGGGCCTTGATGAAGCCGGTGATGCGGCAGTATTCGCCGTTGCGGTTGCCCGGCGCCGCCGCCTTCACGACCCACGCCGAGACGATGGTCGCGCCGCGCGTCGGCAGACCGATGATCGATGCGGGCACGTGCTGGCCTTCGAGATCGTCGCAATGCTTGGTCACATAGGCCGCGGCATGCGCGTGGCCGAAGGCCGCGAGCATGATCGTCGCGAGGCAGGCGCGCAGGCGCCACGGAGCGGAACAGAGAGAGCGCAAAAGGCGGAACACGTCGTGGAGGGGTTGCGTCAAACGCCGCACACTATAAGAGAACAAATTGTCGCCGGCCATCGGGGACGGCGGGTCGTGACGGTGGCATCACCCGCGTGCCGATGCGTTGTGCCGGTCATGTGTTCATTCGCCATCCCATTTCCCCCGCAGGTCGCTGTCCTGCAGAAGCTGTAGCAAGGTTTCGGCCGGACGGCCCGGGTGTTTCGAGCCGAACACGATGAACTCCACTTCCGGCAGAACGGGAAGCTCGGTGCGGTTCATCGGCGGCGCCAGGCCGCGCGCCACGAGAAAGTGCGACCGCACGGTCAGTCCCAGTCCGCCGCGCGCGGCCGCAATGCATCCCGCGTGACTGCTGCTGGTGCAGACCATCTGCCAGCTCGCGCCGGTCATGGCGAGCGTATCGAGCACGAGGCCGCGCGTGACGCTCGGCTCCGCCACGAGGATCAGCGGCAGCGGCTGGCTCGTGTCCACTACGGTGCCGGTCTTCGCGAGCCATTCCAGCCGCCCGGAAAACAGCCGCGTGCCGCGCGGATCGCCGAGCCGACGTTTGCCGACGGCGAGATCCAGTTCACCGGCATCGACCATCTGATAGAGCCTGCCCGTCATGCCGATGGTGATTTCGAGTTCGACGTCCGGATGCGTGTCCCGGAACGCCGCGAGCACGCTGGGCAGCGGCCCGAGCGCCAGATCGTCCGACGAACCCAGCCGCACCCGCCCGCGCAGACGCGGCGAGCTGAACTGCGACTGCGCGTGCGCCATCGCCTCGAGAATGACGCGGGCGTGGATCAGCATGGCTTCGCCGTCGGCGGTGAGCGCCAGCGAATGCGTGTCCCGCACGAACAGACGCCGCCCCACACTCTCCTCCAGGCGCCGGATATGCTCCGAGACGCTCGACTGCCGCAGACCCAGTTGACGCCCGGCGTCGGTGAAGCTGTGCGACGCGGCCACGGTCGCGAAAGTTGTCAGCCAAACCGGATTGAGCATGCGCCATTGTGATCGCCAAATCCGATTGCAGTCAATGCGGCCAGCGGGCTTCCCGATGACGCCCCGATTCACTAACATGTCACAGTGCGCGCAGGAAGCGGCCTTTCGCCGCCCTTTCGATGCCGCGCCGTATCGGCCTCATCTCCCCACATGAACGAAGAGTCTTCGCACACGGCGCTTTTATGGATCGTCGCCGTGGGCTTTTTCATGCAGACGCTCGACACGACCATCGTGAACACGGCGCTGCCGTCGATCGCCCGCAGTCTTCATGCCGCGCCGCTCGCGATGCAGTCGATCGTGGTCGCCTACACGCTCACGATGGCGCTCCTGACGCCCGCATCCGGCTGGCTCGCGGACCGCTTTGGCACCCGTCTGGTCTATTCGGTATCGATTGCGCTGTTCGTGATCGGCTCGCTCACCTGCGCGAGCGCGCACACGCTCAATCAGCTCGTGCTGGCGCGCGTGCTGCAAGGAATCGGCGGCTCGATGCTGCTGCCTATCGGCCGCCTCGCCGTGCTGCGCGCGGTGTCGGGGGAAGCCTACGTGTCGGCGCTCGCGATGATTTCCGTCGCCGGCCAGATCGGCCCGATCCTCGGCCCGACGCTCGGCGGCTGGTTCGTCGAATCCTTCTCGTGGCACTGGATCTTCCTGATCAACGTGCCGATCGGCGCGCTCGGCATCTACGCCGTGCAGCGCTTTCTGCCTAACGACGCGGTCCACGACGTGCCGCCGTTCGATTTCGTCGGCTGTGGCTTGCTGTCGCTATGCATGGTGTCGTTCTCGCTGGCGCTGGATTCTCCTGTCGATACGCATCGCGGCGCCGTCTCGGCGGCCCTGTTCGCGCTCTCGGTCGTGTCGGCGCTGGCGTACATCCCGTATGCGCGCCGCAAGCGCAACCCGCTGTTTCATCTCGGGCTGTTCAGCGAGCGCAACTTCAGCGTCGGACTGGTCGGCAACCTGGTCTGCCGGATCGGCTCGGCCGCCGTGCCGTTCCTGCTGCCGCTGCTGATGCAACTCGAACTCGGCTACAGTCCGCTGCATTCGGGCCTGATGATGCTGCCCATCGCGATCGCCGGCACGATCAGCAAGCGCTGGATTCCCGGGCTCGTGAAGCGCTACGGCTACGACACCTTCCTGCTCGTCAACACGGCGCTGGTCGGCGCGTCCATCATGGCGTGCGCGCTGTTCTCGCCGTCCTTGCCGCTCGCCGTCGAAATCGCGATTCTCGCGCTGTTCGGCGCATGCAACTCGATGCAGTTCGCCGCGATGAACAGCGTCACGCTCAAAGGTTTGTCGAGCAAGGACGCGGGCAGTGGCAACAGCCTGTTCTCGATGGTGCAGATGCTGGCGATCGGCCTGGGCGTGTCGATCGGCGGCTCGCTCGTGCAGGTGTTCCAGGGACCATTTTCGACCTCGACCGGCTTCCGCCTGAGTTTCGCGTGCATGGGGATGGTCACGCTGCTGTCGTGCCTCGTGTTCCGCCGGCTTGAAGCGGCGCCGCGCGGCACGCCGCCCGCGCCGGTGCGGGCAGCGCCTGAGCGCCAGACAGGCTAAGCTGTCTGGCGCAGCGGATTATCCATTTTCGGGAGCACAACCTTGCAATACGGCAAATTCGGCAACACCGGCCTCACCGTCTCGCGTCTCACGCTCGGCACGATGACCTTCGGCCTGCAAACCGGCGAGGACGCGTCGCGCAGCATCATGGACCGCGCCGCCGAGGCCGGCGTCAATTTCATCGATACGGCGAATGTCTACCCGCTTGGCAGCGGCCACGATCTCGCGGGCCGCACCGAGGAGATCGTCGGACGCTGGCTGAAAGGACGGCGCGACGACTTCGTTCTCGCCACCAAGGCGGTCCATGAGATGGGCCCGCACGCATGGCAAAAAGGCGCGTCGCGCAAGCATCTGCTCGATGCCATCGACGCGTCGCTCAAGCGCCTGAACACCGATTACGTCGATCTCTACCAGTTGCACAACGACGACCGCGACACCCCGCTCGACGAGATGCTCGAAGCACTCGACACCATCGTGCGGCAAGGCAAGGCGCGCTATGTCGGGGTATCGAATTTCCTGGCCTACCGGCTCGCACGCGCGCTCGGCCGCGCGGATGTCAGGCAGTGCGCGCGGTTCGTGTCGGTGCAGCCGCGCTACAACCTGCTGTTCCGCCAGATCGAGCGGGAACTGCTGCCGCTCGCGACGGAGGAAGGTCTCGCCGTGATTCCGTACAACCCGCTCGCGGGCGGTCTCCTGACCGGCAAGCACAGTTACGGCGCGGGACCGGGTGAAGGCCGTTTCAGCGAGGCCGTCGGCAAGGCGGGCGCGATGTACACGCAGCGTTACTGGCACGAGCACGAATTCCACACCATCGAGACGATCAACGGGATCGTTGCGCCGACGGGACGCTCGCTCGCAAGCACGGCGCTCGCGTGGGTGCTGGCGAATCCTGCGGTGACGTCGGCGATCATCGGCGCGAGCCGGCCGGAGCAACTGACCGAAACGCTTGCCGCCGTCGATCAACCGCTCGATCCGGACATCAAGGCGAAACTCGATGAAGCGACGGCCGAGTATCGCTTTGGCGACGCGTTGCGCTGAAACGCGCGCGGCACGCGTTCACAGGCGCGCGGCGCGCGCCCGGTAGAAGCCTTCCAGCGAATACAGTGCGAGCGCGGCCCAGATCGCGCCGTAGCCGATCAACTGGTCGTGGCCAAAGAACTCCTGATAGATGACGACGCCGATCAGCAATTGCAGCGTCGGCGTGATGTACTGGATTAGGCCGAGCATCGACAGCGGAATGCGCCGCGCGCCGGCCGCGAACAGCAGCAAGGGCACGGCGGTGACGGGCCCCGCCGCAGCGAGCAACAGCTTCACGCCGGTCGATGCATGCCCGAAGCCGCTGCCGCCATGCGTGTTCAGAAAGAACAAATACACCAGCGCGACGGGACACAGCAGCATGGTTTCGAGCGTCAGTCCCTCCAGCGCGCCAAGCGAAGCGGTCTTGCGCAGCAGCCCATAGCCACCGAAGGTCAGCGCCAGCGCGAGGCTGATCCATGGCGGCGCGCCGTTCACCCAGGTAAGCCACACGACGCCGAGCGCGGCGACCGTCACGGCGATCCACTGCACGGGCCGCAGCCGCTCATGCAGGAACGCCATCCCGAACAGCACGTTGACGAGCGGATTGATGAAGTAGCCGAGGCTCGCCTGCACGATGCGCCCGTCGTTGACCGCCCAGATATAGATGCCCCAGTTCGCGGAGAGCAGGACGGCGCTGGCGGCGAAGCGCGCCAGCAGCCGCTTGTTGCGCAGCACCGGGCCGAGCCATCGCCACTGGCGACGCAGGGTCATCACGATCAGCAGGAAGAGCATCGACCACGCCATCCGGTGCGCCAGCATCTCGACCGCGCCGATGGAATGCAGCGCCTTGAAGTAAATCGGAAACAGCCCCCAGATGGCAAAGGCCGAGAATGCGTAGACGACGCCTGGATTCATGATTCGATGCTCTGCGCGGAAGCAGTGCGGACGGACGGTCGGTTTTTCGTTCGTGGGCCTGGCCGGCTTGCCGTCGGACGGAAAGCGATCCGCAAGGAAGTGAAGCCGGATTTTAGTCGACAAGTAAGCTTGCGCTCCAGCAGCAATTCGCGGGTTTGGTAAATCTTTCCGAACCCTTGGCGGTTTTGGCGCTCGAATCAACGCATTGGGGACGCACGCAGGCGCGCGACAGCATGGCTCGCTTCTTGCTCTCCGCTTGCCTTTCCATGCAACTCGGCGCCATCGCCCTGCCCTTTTGGTCACACGCTCGCGAATGAACAATCAAACGACTCACCAGAACTTCTTTCATATCCTGCTGTTCGTCGTCACGGTAGCGCTCGCCTGGGTATTGCTGCCGTTCTTCGGTGCCATCTTTTGGGGAGCGATTCTCGCGATTCTGTTCCAGCCGATGCAGCGTTATCTCGCTGCGCGCTTCGGCAAGCGTCGTAACCTCGCCGCGCTGACGACGCTCGCCGCAGCCATTTTGATCGTGATCATTCCGCTGGCCGTGGTGATGGTGACGCTGGTGCAGGAAATCGCGCTGGTCTATGCGCGCATCAAGAGCGGCGATCTCAACTTCGGGCTGTATTTCCAGCACGTGCTGCATGCGCTGCCGATGTCCGTGCAGCAGTTGCTCGGGCGCTACGGGCTCGACGATATCGTCGGCGTGCAGCACAAGCTCATGGACGGCGCGACCCAGATCAGCCAGTTCGCGGCTACCCAGGCGCTCTCGATTGGACAGAACACGTTCCAGTTCGTCGTGAGCTTCGGCGTGATGCTGTATCTGGTGTTCTTCCTGCTGCGCGACGGCGGTGAGATTGGCCGGCGCATTCGCCGTGCCATTCCACTCGATGCCGAGCCGAAACAGCATCTGATCGCCAAGTTTACGACCGTCGTGCGCGCGACCGTGAAGGGCAATATCGCGGTGGCGGCCGTGCAGGGCTTGCTGGGCGGGTCGATCTTCTGGATCCTGGGCATCAACGGCTCGCTACTGTGGGGCGTGCTGATGGCGTTTCTCTCGCTGTTGCCGGCGGTCGGCGCGGCAATGGTGTGGGCGCCGGCGGCGATCTATTTCTTCATGACCGGGCAAGTCGTCAAGGGATTGATTCTCGTGGTGTTCTGCGTCGTGGTGATCGGGCTCGTGGACAACGTGCTGCGGCCGATCCTGGTCGGCAAGGACACGAAGATGCCCGACTGGGTCGTGCTCATCTCCACGCTGGGCGGGATGGCGTTGTTCGGGATCAATGGCTTTGTCATCGGGCCGCTGGTAGCGGCGCTGTTCATGGCCAGCTGGGATCTGTTCTCGCAGGATGAGGCGGGGGCGTAGTTACCTGGGTGGCAGGCTGGAGGTCGCGTTGCGAAGGTCATCGGCGCGTGCGGTGTTGAGGGAAGCCGCGCACGCCAGTTGCCCGATGTCGTGAGCGTTGCCGGCTGCGCCGCCGGTGAGGGACGCGATCAGCCCGCATTGCGTCGCGCGGTAATGCCTGAAGGCGCGGTTTGCTTGCACGAGATTGTTTTGGGCTGACCGAACGTATCGATCGTCTTCATCCCATCGGGAAAGAGTTACGGCGGCATCACGCTCGGCGTGTTCCAGCTTCGACTCGCTTTCAGAGGCCTTCGCGGCGAGACAGTCACGCAGCCCTGCTTGCGAGAATTCACTGCACGCCAGGCGCGACTCGTGTTCGCTTTCGACCGCGGCGAGCGGCGCGCTTGAGATGAACGTCGACAAGATTGCCAAGGTCAGGGTCAGGGTCAGGGTCAGGGTGGAGACAGATATTTTTCTTTGCATTTTGTCGGGATATCGGCTGCATGAATCAAGGCCAGTTTCCGCTCGCAGAACTGGATCGCCGCGTCGGATTCATCCTGACGAAGAACGCGTGCGCCGTTCACCGGATTTTTCTGAATTCCACGCAAAAGGTCTCTGGCAAACCGCAAATAAAAAACCGGCTTTACTTGCGTAAAGCCGGCTCTCATCGAACAGTCACCCCGCCTGTCAGCGCCCCTCCGGCGCCACATACCTGCACTCGAACCGCTTCCTCACCGTCCCGTTCTCATCGACGCTTTCCAGATACACGTCGAACTGCCACAAGCGCGCCATGTGCTTGAGCACTTCGTCGCTGTCATTGGCCAGATGGCGGTTGTCCGTCATGAAGTGCCGCAGCGTCAGACTGCGGTCGCCCCGCGTGTTCACCGAATACACCTGGATATTCGGCTCGCGGTGATGAATGTCGTATTGCCTTGACAGCGCCTGCCGCACATACCGGTATCCACTGCCGTCGTGAATGGCCGAGACTTCGAGCGCATCGCGCATGTCGTCGTCGAGAATCGCGAACAGACGCATCTCGCGAATCAGATGCGGCGACAGATACTGCGCAATGAAGCTCTCGTCCTTGAAATTGCGCATCGCGTAGTGCAGCGATTCCAGCCAGTCGCTGCCGGCCAGTTCCGGGAACCACTCGCGGTCCTCGTCCGTCGGGTTTTCGCAGATGCGGCGAATGTCGCTCATCATCGAAAAACCCAGCGCGTATGGATTGATGCCGCTGTAGTAAGGCTTCGTCACCGGCGGCTGATACACGACGTTCGAATGCGAATGCAGGAACTCCATCATGAAGCCGTCCTCGAGACGGCCTTCGTTATAGAGGGTGTTGAGCAGCGTGTAGTGCCAGAACGTCGCCCAGCCTTCGTTCATGACCTGCGTCTGCCGCTGCGGATAAAAATACTGCCCCACCTTGCGAACGATGCGGATGACCTCCCGCTCCCACGGTTCCAGCAAGGGCGCGTTTTTCTCCGCGAAGTACAGCAGATTCTCCTGCGGCTCGGGCGGATAACGGCTTTCGTTTTCCTCGGCGGTTTGTGCTTTGCCCTTCGGCAGCGTGCGCCAGAGTTCGTTGACCTGCGACTGCGCATAAGCTTCGCGCTCACGCCGCATCGCGGCTTCCTTCGCCAGCGAAAGCTTCTGCGGACGCTTGTAGCGGTCCACGCCGTAGTTCATCAGCGCATGGCATGAATCCAGCAGTTCTTCCACCCGGTCCAGCCCGAAGCGCTCCTCGCATTCCGCGATGTAATTCTTCGCGTACACGAGATAGTCGATGATCGCGTGCGCATCCGTCCACAGACGGAACAGGTAATTGCCCTTGAAGAAGGAGTTGTGCCCGTACGCGGCATGCGCGATCACGAGCGCCTGCATCGTCATGGTGTTTTCTTCCATGAGATACGCGATGCAGGGATTCGAATTGATGACGATCTCGTACGCGAGGCCCATCTGCCCGCGCCGATAGCCTTTCTCGGTCGAGAGGAAGTGCTTGCCGAACGACCAGTGCCGATAGTTCACCGGCATGCCGACAGACGCATAGGCGTCCATCATCTGCTCGGAGCTGATGATTTCCAGCTGGATGGGATAGGTGTCGAGCCCGTAGCGATTGGCGACACGGGAGATTTCGGCGTCGTACTCTTCGATCAGCTCGACGCTCCAATCTGACGGGCACGGCAGCGGCCGCCGTTTCTCTGCAACATTCATCCTGCTTTCCTCGTGCGTCGCCGCGGACGCGTTGCGTTGCCAGGTGCCGGGACCGGCCGGGAATCCACACGATCGCAACACGATCGTCCGTGCCTTCCCGCCGAACCGCGCGACTCGATTCGCGTGATGCCGCAGACTACGCCGCGGCCTGCTGCTTCTCGAACAGCTCGCGGAATACCGGGTAGATGTCCGCGGCCGAATCCACCTTCTTCATGGCCAGCTCGGGCGCTCCGAGCGCGAGCTGGGCATATTCCAGCCAGAGATTCTGCTCCTCTGGCGCAACTTGAATATAGGCAAAATACCGGACCTTCGGCAGGATGTCATCGGCCAGCAGCTTGCGGCACTTGGGCGAGTCGTCGGTCCAGTTGTCGCCGTCGGAGGCTTGCGCCCCGTAGATGTTCCATTCGGATGGCGAATAGCGTTCGTCCATGATCTTCTTCATCAGTTCGAGCGCACTCGACACTACGGTGCCGCCGCTTTCGGTGGAGTGGAAGAAGGTGTCCTCATCCACTTCCTCGGCGCGCGTATGGTGCCGGATGAACACGACCTCGATCTTCTCGTAGTTCCGCTGGAGGAACAGATACAGCAGGATGAAGAAGCGCTTGGACAGGTCCTTGCGCTGCTCGTCCATCGAGCCGGACACGTCCATCAGGCAGAACATGACGGCCTTGCTCGACGGCGTCGGCTGCTTGACGCGGTTGATGTAGCGCAGATCGAAGGGATCGATGAACGGAATGCGCGTGATCCGGCCCTGCAGGATCACGATTTCCGCTTCGAGCCGCGCGATCTCTTCCGCGTCGCCCTTGTCTTCCTTCAATTGTTCGAGTTGGCGCTCCATCTCGCGCAACTGCGCCGAGAGCGGGAAGCCGAGCGCGATGCGACGGCCTAGCGCGCTGCGCAGCGAACGCACCACGTCGATGTTGTTCGGCGTGCCTTCCGCTGCCCAGCCCGCGCGCACGTTCTTCCACGTGGGCACGGCGAGCAACTGGGTCTTGACGAGGCGCGGCAGTTCGAGATCGTCGAAGAAGTACTGCATGAACTCTTCGCGCGACAACTCAAAGACGAAATCATCCTGCCCTTCGCCCTCGTTGCTGGCGCTCTTGCCGCCGCCGCCCGCGCCGCCCGGCGGACGGGGAATCTTGTCGCCGCGAATGTAGTCGGCGTTGCCCGGATGGACGTACTCGCGCTTGCCGCCCGGTCCATGACGGAACGACGGCTCGGAGATGTCCTTCTTGGGAATGGTGATGCTCTGGGTGCTTTGAATGTCCTTGATGCTGCGATCGCGCACCGCGTCGGACACCGCGCGGCGAATGTAACTCTTGACGCGTCGCAGAAAGCGCTCGCGATTGGCGATGCTCTTGTTCTTGCCGGCTAACCTGCGGTCGATGATTTGGTGCAGCACATCCAGTCTCCCGCGTAATGGGCGAGATGGCGAGGCGCTGCGGGAGCCTTCCAACGGTCGCAGCGTCTCTGACTCGCAAACTGTCCACTGAGCCGGCCAGCGCAAACTTCACGCCCGTACGGCCAGTGACATCATAACTCCCGCGCTGCGCGGGACCGGAACGGACGCAGGCGTCCGTTCCGGTCGATCGGTGCGTGCCCGCAAAACGCGCTGGCGCGCACCTTCCCACCTTACATCATGACGACTTGCGCACGCGCAGATACCAGTCGCACAAGAGGCGCACCTGCTTCGGCGTGTAACCCTTGGCGACCATGCGATTGACGAAGTCCTCATGCTTGCGCTGCTCTTCGGCCGAGCCTTTCGCATTGAACGAAATGACCGGCAGCAGTTCTTCCGTGTTGGAGAACATCTTCTTCTCGATCACGACGCGCAGCTTCTCGTAGCTGATCCACGCGGGATTCTTGCCGCCATTGGCCGCGCGCGCGCGCAAGACGAAGTTCACGATCTCGTTGCGGAAGTCCTTCGGGTTGCTGATGCCCGCCGGCTTTTCGATCTTCTCCAGTTCGGCATTGAGCGATGCGCGGTCGAAGCTCTCACCGGTGTCGTGGTCGCGGAACTCCTGGTCCTGAATCCAGAAGTCGGCATAGGTCACGTAACGATCGAAGATGTTCTGTCCATACTCCGAATAGGATTCGAGATACGCGGTCTGAATCTCCTTGCCGATGAACTCGGCGTAGCGCGAAGCCAGCACGTCCTTGATGAACGACAGGTACTTCTGCTCCGTTTCCGGCGGGAACTGCTCGCGCTCGATCTGCTGTTCGAGTACGTACATCAGGTGCACCGGATTGGCCGCGACCTCGGACGAATCGAAGTTGAAGACGCGTGACAGGATCTTGAACGCGAACCGGGTGGAGACGCCTGTCATGCCTTCGTCCACGCCCGCGTAATCGCGGTACTCCTGATACGACTTCGCCTTCGGATCCGTGTCCTTCAGGTTCTCGCCGTCATAGACCTGCATCTTCGAGAACAGGCTCGAATTCTCTGGCTCGTGCAGGCGCGTGAGCACGGCCATCTGCGACATCATCTTGAGCGTGCCCGGTGCGCAGACCGCCTCGGCGAGGGACGAATTGCGCAGGAGCTTCTCGTAGATCTTGATCTCTTCACCGTAGCGCAGGCAGTACGGCACCTTCACCACGAAGATACGATCGAGCAGTGCTTCGTTGTTCTTGTTGTTGCGGAACGCCTTCCATTCCGACTCGTTCGAGTGAGCGAGGATGACGCCGTCGAAAGGAATCGCGCCGAAGCCTTCCGTGCCCTTGAAGTTGCCTTCCTGGGTCGCGGTCAGCAACGGATGCAGCACTTTGATCGGCGCCTTGAACATTTCAACGAATTCGAGCAGGCCCTGATTGGCGAGACACAGGCCACCCGAGTAGCTGTACGCGTCGGCGTCGTCCTGCGAATAGGTTTCGAGCTTGCGGATGTCCACCTTGCCGACGAGCGACGAGATGTCCTGATTGTTCTCATCGCCCGGTTCGGTTTTGGCAATGCCGATCTGGCGAAGGATGGACGGATAGCGGCGCACGACGCGGAACTTGCGGATGTCGCCGTTGTACTCATGCAGGCGCTTGACGGCCCACGGCGACAGGATGCTCTTCAAGTAGCGGCGCGGGATGCCGTACTGCTCTTCGAGCACCGGGCCGTCCTCGTCGTAGTCGAACAGGCCCAGCGGCGATTCATTGACGGGCGAGCCCTTGATGGAATAGAACGGGACCCGTTCCATGAGCTGCTTCAGTCGTTCGGCGATTGACGACTTGCCGCCGCCCACCGGCCCCAGCAAATACAGGATCTGCTTCTTCTCTTCCAGACCCTGTGCCGCGTGCCGGAAGTACGACACGACGTTCTCGATCACTTCCTCCATGCCGTAGAACTCGCGGAACGCCGGGTACACCTTGATGACCTTGTTTGCAAACACACGCGATAAACGCGGATCGAGGCGAGTGTCGACCATTTCCGGTTCCCCGATGGCCGTCAACATGCGTTCGCCCGCTGTTGCATATGTGGCAGGATCATCTTTGCAGAGCGCGAGATATTCTTCGAGCGAGAACTCCTCCTCGCGTGTTTTTTCGAAGCGGGTCGCGAAACTGCTGTAGATATCCATGCTACCTCCTCGCCGAAGTCAGAAAGCTATGCCGTGCGCAACGCGCGTAATCGAAACGACATCGCCTGAAATCATCCTAAACCCTTTCGAATTTTTTTTCACGCACTTGCGTCGTTCATTTGCTTCGCAGAATTACTAGCTTGGTGAGTCATTTTCGTTCACCTACAATCATCATCCCAATGTCGCGCATGTGCCTATCCTCTTGCTCGACACGCACCCTGCCTGTTCGCTTCCCCGCGCTCTTTTGCACATCGTCACCGCGCCTCTCCGCCATCTTTTTTCAGCGGCGTCCTACTCGCGTTTCTTCACTTACGCGAACGCGGTGTGCACGGATGCAAAACCTGCAATGCCGGCGATAACCGTTCCGCATGCAGGGTGATTTCACGATGATGAAGCGCTTCATGCGAGCACCAGTTCGAGCTCGCCGATGCGGTCGATCGAACCATGCAGCATCGCCGGTCCATCCACGCGATACGCGCCCGTGTACGAGCCCGTCGTGATGGTCCAGAACGGTTCGACAGTCAAACCCATGCGCGAGCAATGGTTGACGAGCCAGAGCAGCAACTCGCGAGGATCGCCCGCCGGATTGCCGAGCGCCGCCGGCGCGATGGACATGCCGTCGAGCGTGAGTTCGATGCGCGGTGCAAGAAAGTCGAAGCCGGGTGCGACGACGTCGTAAGGCTCCATCGCCGAGACCACGAGCGCGCCGTTGTTCTGCGAATCGGCGAGCTGCGCGAGCGGGTCGAGATTGGGCCACTGGGTGAAGCGGCTGTCGACGACTTCGAGCGCCACCGCCACGCCGCCAATGGCGCCCATCACCTCCTCGCGCGCATAGGGTTCGCTGCGTGCTGGCAGCGAATAGGCGAAGCGGAAGGCGATCTCGAGTTCGACCAGCACGCGGAAGAACGATTCGAACGGCAGCCGCGCCGGTGATGCGTGCACCAGCGCGGCGTCGATGGGCGCACCGTTGGCCAGCGCGTCCGGCGCACGCGCGCCGATCTTCCAGGCACCGATGCGGGCCTCCGTCTCGCGCAGCATCTCGTGCTGGATGGCGTAGGCGGTGGGCGCGTCGGCGGGAATGTCGGCGGGCTCCAGAACCTCGATCAGCCGATGCTGGCGGCGGGCTTCCGCAAGCTTCGCAGCGAGTGTCGATCCGGTCATGTCGGTATCCTCGTTATGGGCGGTCAAGCATGCTCACCAGTGTACGGGTTACCGGTTCGACATGGCTGGCGCATGACACGATGCCCGAGGCGCCGGATCAGGCGAGCCTCAGAACGTCTCCCAGTCGCCGCCCGTATCGGCTGTGACCTTTGCCCGGGGCGCCGAGGCCGGCTTCGGTACCGCCTTCGTTGCAAGTTTTGGCGCGGGCGAAGTCACCATCCTGGTGCGCGGCGCGGCAGGCGTCGACTGAGCAGCAAGCGGCGCGCCCTCCGCCACTTGAAACACCGCGACGGCCTGTCGCAAGCGCCCGGCCTGATCTTCCAGCGATTGCGCCGCGGCCGCCGCCTCCTCGACGAGCGCCGCATTCTGCTGCGTCACCTCGTCCATCTGGGTGACCGCGCGCGACACCTGCTCGATGCCGCTCGATTGTTCCTGCGACGCCGCCGCGATCTCGCCCATGATGTCGGTCACGCGCTGCACCGCGCCGCTGATCTCGGCCATCGTGCGGCCGGCTTCGTCGACGAGCGCGGAGCCGGTCTGGACGCGCGCCACGGAGGTATCGATCAGTTCCTTGATTTCCTTCGCCGCCGCCGACGAGCGTTGCGCCAGACTGCGCACCTCGCCTGCCACGACCGCGAAGCCGCGTCCCTCCTCGCCGGCGCGCGCGGCTTCGACCGCCGCGTTCAGGGCCAGGATGTTGGTCTGGAACGCAATCCCTTCGATGATCGTGATGATGTCCGCGATCTTCGATGAGCTGCCGTTGATCTCGCGCATCGTGTCCACCACCTGGGTCACGACGGCGCTGCCCTTGCCCGCGATCGCCGACGCGTTCGCCGCGAGCGTGCTCGCCTGACGCGCGTTGTCGGCGTTCTGGCGGACGGTGCCGGTCAGCTCTTCCATGCTGGACGCGGTTTCCTGCAGCGCGGACGCCTGTTCCTCGGTGCGCGAGGACAGATCCGTATTGCCCGCCGCGATTTCCTGCGTGGCGGAGGCGATCGACTCGCTGCCCGAACGCACGCTGCGCACCGTGTCGAGCAGGCTGGCGCGCATTCTCGCGAGCCCTGCGAGCAGTTGCCCCATTTCATCGCGCGAGGTCACGACGACTTCACGTCGCAGATCGCCGGCGGCGATGGCGTCGAAGTGGCCGAGCGCGGCTTCCAGCGGCCGCGCGATCGCACGCCGCAGCGACACCCACGCGAACGCGGCCGCCGCGACGCCGAGCGCCAGCGCGCCCAGGCTCCACGCGCGGAACCACAGGAAGCGGTTTTGCGCGGCTTCGTAACTCTGCTTCGAGGACTCGGTGAGAAACGCGCGCAGGGCTTCATTGGCCGTCGCGAGTTCGTTGTAGGTGACCTGCATCGCCTTGGCGCTGGCGATGATGACGTCGTGATCGTTCGCCATGACGGCCGCCACGCCGCGGTCGACAATGCCTTGCAGCGCCAGACGCTTGTCCTGCGCGGCGTCGGCGAGCCGTTTTTCTCCCGGCGAGAGCGGCAGCGAGGTGTATTGCTTCCAATAGGCGTCGGCGCGGTCGCGCATCAGGCGCGATCGCTCGACCGTGGAGGCGACTTCCGGCGTGCCTGCCAGCAACGCGGCGCGATCGAAGACGAGGCGTTCACGCGCCGCGTACATTTCCGCGTTGCCGACGGCGATGGCGGCGGGCATCTGCACCGAATAAGTCGCGAGAAACGCGCCGTTCGAGTGGCTCATGCCGACGAGCCCCAGCGCGCCGATCGCGATGAGCAATGCGCCCAGAAACGCCATCGCGATGCCCAGGCGCGCCTTGATCGTCAAACCCTGTTTCATTGAGTGGTCCCCGTGCCGCCCGAAAGCGGGTTGCCCGGCCGCCTGACGGCGGGCGCGTGCGGGTGGCCGCTGCGCCCCGGGGAAAGCGCGTGCGGCCGATGCGCGCCCTCTTGACCGTTGATTGCCGGCTGCGCCGCCGGGGCGCAACCGTTCCAGACGTAAACGGCGTCAGGGCGCGGTCACTTGAGAGGATTGTGTCGTATGAAACAAAAATGGCGCGTAAAACGCGCCATTTTTCAGCAGATACTGAATAATTATGCGGAAATTTCACTGCGGTGTGGAATCGACGGCTGAGCACCTTCGCGCGTCACTGCAATTGCCGCGGCGCGTTGACCGAAGGCGATCGCGTCGCGCACCGCCGTGCCGCGCGCCAGCTCGGCCGCAAAACCGCCGATGAAGGTATCCCCCGCGGCAGTGGTGTCGATGGCCTCCACGCGGGGGGAAGCGAGATGGACGCCCGCTTCGTCCTCGCCATCCAGCAGCGCGAGCACGCCGTCGGAACCGAGCGTCACGATCACATTGCGCGCGCCCTTGGCTTTCAGCGTCTGCGCGGCGCGGCGCGCGTCTTCCGCGGAGTTGATCGCGACGCCCGACAGCGTCGCGGCCTCGTGTTCGTTCGGAATCAGATAGTCGATCAGCGGAAACCAGTCGGGCGGCAGCTTGCGGGCCGCGGGCGCCGGATTGAGGATGGTCGTGCGGCCGAGACGGCGACCGGCGGCAAGCGCGGCGCGCACGGTGTCGAGCGGCGTTTCGAGCTGGCACACGATGAGGTCCGCCGCGGCGATCAACTGCTCTTGCGCCTCGATGCTCGCCGGCGTCACGAGCGCATTGCTTCCGGCCACGATGACGATGGCGTTCTGGCTGGCGTCGTCGACGACGATCAGCGCCACGCCCGTCGATGCGCCGGCGCTCGTCGCGAGCGCGCTGCAATCGATGCCTTCCGCCTCGAGACTCTGCTTGAGGATCGCGCCGTTCGGATCGTCGCCGACGCAGCCGATCATCGCAACCTGCGCGCCCAGACGCGCGGCGGCAACCGCCTGGTTGCCGCCCTTGCCGCCTGCCACCTGCGCAAACGCGTGGCCGGCGAGCGTCTCGCCCGGCTTCGGCAGACGCGGCGCGCGCGCCACGAGGTCCATGTTGAGACTGCCGACCACGGTCACGCGCCCGGTCTTGTTCGTATCGCCTGCTTTGGCGCTTTCGCCCATCATGCTTCCCTGGTTGACCGGCGTGGCCGGCTGGATCAGGCCCGGACGCTGCGCGATTTCGGCACCACGGCCGTGGATTCGCGGCGCACCAGGCGCGGTGGCACCACGCGGCGGCGCGTCGTACCGGTGAGCTTGCCCGTGATGCGTTCGATCAGCGTCTGCGCGGCCATCTCGCCGAGCGCGCGAACCGATTGCCCGACCGTCGACAGCGCCGGGTAGGTGTAGCGCGACAGTTCGACATCATCGAAACCGATGATCGAGCAGTCCGTCGGCACGTTGATGTGACGCTCGGCCGCCGCCCGCAGCGCGCCGATGCCCATCATGTCGTTGCACGCGAAGATCGCGGTCGGCTTCATGCGGTCGAACAGCTGCGATGCGGCAGCATAACCGCCGGTCGCGGAAAAGTCGCTTTGCTGGATCGCGTGCGGCTCGATTTCGATGCCGCGCTCGGCCATCGCGCGGATGAAGCCGTGCAGACGCATGGCGGACACGGCGGTCTGCACGGGCCCGGTAATGCAGCCGATCTCCGAATGCCCGAGTTGCAGCAAGTGCCGGGTCGCGATATACGCGCCCTTTTCGTGATCGATCTGGACGAGGTCCGCTTGCACCCCCTCGATGTTGCGATCGACGATCACGAGCGGCTCGCGCGCGCCCGCGAGGCACTGCGCCAGCACCGAATCCTCGCCCGCCGAGGCGATCACCAGGCCGTCGATGCGCTTTTCCTGCAAGACGCGCAGATAGCTGCGCTGCTTCGCGGGGTCGTCGTCGGAGTTGCAGAAGAACACGCAATAGCCGTTCTTCGCGCAGCCGTCCTCCACGCCGCGTGCGAGTTCCGCGAAATACGGATTCGTCGCGTTCGGCACGAGCAGGCCGATGGTCGCCGTCGAACGCGCCTTCAGCGAGCGCGCCACCGCCGACGGCACGTAATCCAGCTCACGAATCGCCCGCTCCACCTTCGCCCGCACGTCGGCCGAAACCGGCCGTGAATTGTTCACTACGTGGGATACCGTCGTGAACGACACCCCGGCAATGGCTGCCACGTCTTTGATCGTCGCCATACATCGTCCTTCGCTTTGCTTTGGTCCAACTGCTCTCTTATTGGTCGTAAGGCGGGCGGCGCCGGCAGCTTCCGCTGCTCGCGCCGCACTGTTTCCCCGCGCCCTGCCTGCTTTCCGTCACTTCTCCGGCGCCCTTTCGCAGGTACGCGAACGTTTGTTCGCCGGAGTTTCAAGTCCCGACTCGAGCCGCTTCTCCACCCCGTGCGGAGCGCGAGCCGTCGCCGTCCTGCCCTTGCTGCCTGCCCTTGCTGTCTGCCTTTACCTGCCTCAAACGCGCTTGCGACGGCTGCGGTAAGTGTCGAGCACCACCGCCACCACGATCACCGCGCCCGTAATGATGCGCTTGGTCGGCTCGTTCGCGCCGATTTGCGCCAGTCCCGCCGCGAGCACCGAGATGATCAACACGCCGAAAAACGTGCTGATCACCGAGCCGCGCCCGCCCATCAGGCTCGTGCCGCCGATCACCACCGCCGCGATCACCTGCAGCTCCACGCCGGCGCCCGCGTTCGGATCGGCGGCTTCCAGACGCGAGATCTGGAACAGCGCCGCCAAGCCCGACAAGGCGCCCATCAGCGCGAACACGATCACCTTGTACGGCCGCGGATTGACGCCGGCGAGCCGCACGGCCTCTTCATTCGTGCCGATCCCTACGAGATATCGGCCAAAAACCGTCCGGGTCAAGACCAGATGCGCAATTATCATCACGACGACGGCAATCAGGAACGCCGGCGAGATGCCGAAGGCGATCGGATTCGACAGGAAATCGAACGCTTCGCCAATGTACGCCGTGCGCGAGTTCGTCATCTGATAGGCGAGTCCGCGCGCGCCTTCGAGCACGCCAAGCGACACGATGAACGACGGAATCCGCCATGCCACAGTCACGAGCCCGGTCACCGCGCCCGTCAGCGCGGCGGCCGCGAGCCCGATCAGCGCGGCCGGAAGCGCGGGCCAGTGCCACCTGAGCGCGGCCACGCTGACGACCGATGCGCCCAGCGCCAGCACCGAACCCACCGAGAGGTCGATGCTCGCGATGATCAGCACGAAGGTCATGCCGATCGACATCACGACCAGATCCGGAATCTGGTTGGCGATCGTGCTGAACGTGTCGTAGGTCAGGAAATGCGAGCTCAGCACGGAAAACAGCGCGATCATCGCGGCGAGCGCGCCCGCCAGACCCAGGTAATTCGACAGCCCGAGCCGCGTGCCGACGCCTTTCGCGCTCTTCGGTGCATCGGCTGGAAGGTTCGCTTCGCTCATTCAATGCTCCACGTTGTCTTCGGGCGCCTTCGCGTCGGGCGCGATCGGCTCCTGCAGCAGGGCCTCGCGCCGCGCGTAGCCGGAGAACGCCGCCGCCAGCAGCGCGTCCTGCGACCAGGTCGCGCGCTCGAACACGCCCGTCATGCGTCCCGCCGACATCACGCCGATCCGGTCGCAGATCAGCATCAGTTCGCGCAGATCGCTCGACACCACGACCAGCGTGCGGCCTTCGCGGGTCAGCGCGCCCATCAGGCCGTAGATATCGAACTTTGCGCCGACGTCGATGCCGCGCGTCGGTTCGTCGAACAGCAGCACCGGGCAGTCGCGCGCGAGCCAACGGCCGATCACGACCTTCTGCTGGTTGCCGCCCGACAACTCCGACACCGCCTGCGCCGGTCCCGAGGTGCGGATGCGCATCGCCTCGATCTGGCGTTGCGCGAGCGCGGCTTCCCGGCGCGTGTCGACCACGCCGTGACGCGCCACCGCACCGAGATTGCCCAGTGAAACGTTGGCGGCGATGGGCAGGCTCAACAGCAGCCCTTCGCCCTTGCGGTCCTCCGTGATCAGCGCGATGCCCGCCTTCACTGCATCCGACGGCGACTGCACGTTCACGCGCTGCAACGGCTGTCCGGCGCGCGCCACCGACACCTGGCCCGCGTCCGCGCGATCCGCGCCGTAGATGAGGCGCATCAGTTCCGTGCGGCCCGCGCCGATCAGACCGCTCACGCCAAAAATCTCGCCGGCGCGCACCTCGAAGGACACGTCGCGCACCACCGTGCCGCGTGTCATGCCCTCCACTTTCAGCGCGACATCGCCGATGCGGCGTTCGCCCAGATCGATGCGCTCGCCGATCTCGCGTCCGACCATCAGCGTGACGAGCCGGTCGCTGGTCAGGTCCGCCATCGGTCCGAGGTGCACGAGACGGCCGTCGCGCAGCACGGCGGCCCGCTCGGCGATGCGCCGCAATTCCTCCAGCCGGTGCGAGATATACACGAGCGCAACGCCGCGCGCCTTGAGCCGCTCGACCTGCTCGAACAGCAGATCGACTTCGCGCGCGGTGAGCATCGCGGTGGGTTCGTCGAGGATCAGCACGCGGCAATCGCCGATCAGATTGCGCGCGATCTCCACCATCTGCTGATGACCGATGCCCAGGCTGCCGACCAGCGTATCGGGATCGATGGCATCGAGCCCGACTTGCGCCATCGCGTGACGCGCGTCCTGCGCGAGCGTGCGCCGGTCGATCCAGCCGAAGCCGCCCTTGCGCGGCAAGCGGTTCAAGAACAGATTCTCGGCGACCGACAAAGTGGGCAGCAGGTTCAGCTCCTGCATCACCATGCGCACGCCGAGCGCTTCGGCGTCGGAACGGCTGCGCGGGGCGTAGGCCTGGCCCGCGAGGGTCATGGTGCCGGTGGTCGGGTCCGTCAGTCCGCCGATGATCTTCGACAGCGTGCTCTTGCCCGCACCGTTCTCGCCGGTCAGCGCGAGCACCTCGCCCGCGTTGAGCGACAGCGACACGTCCGCCAGCACCGGCTCGACATAAGTCTTGCCGATGCCCGTCACCGTCAGCACGTGCGCGTGGGTTGCGTCGCTTGCGTCGTTGGATGGGCTCATGACTGCTTCCAGGCTTCGCTGTGCATCTTCGCTTGAGGTCCCGCGCGGTTCGCGTGTCGCTCCTCAGGCACGCCGCGCGCAGTCTGACGGCAGGTTCGCCCGTAGCTTATCGGCACGGCGGCGGCAAACTTGAGGCCGGATGAACGCGAAACGGCGCTTTCAGCACCGTTTCGCCGCAGACGAAACCGCTTCACTTCGTCACGAGATCGACGGGCGTCTCCACCACCTGCGACAGTTCCGACTGCTTCTTGTGCTCGGCGATCGCCTTCAACGCAACGTCGATGCCGAACACCGCCTGCTTCGCGGCGTATTGGTCGGCGGTGGCGAGCACGCGGCCGTCCTTGAGCATCGGCTTGATCGCGCCGATATTGTCGAAGCCCACCACCTGCACCTTGCCGGCCTTGCCCGCCGCGCGGATCGCGGAGACCGCGCCGATCGCCATGTTGTCGTTGTCGGCGAGCAGCGCCTTGACGTTGGGGTTCGCATTCAGGATCTGCCCCGCGACGGCATTGCCCTTGTCGATCTCCCATTCGCCCGATTGCAGCGCGACGATCTTCATGCCGCCCGCATCCATCGCGTCCTTGAAGCCGGCGCTGCGCATCTGCGAGTTGGTCGTGGTCGTCACGCCTTCGATGATCGCGACTTCATCGCCCTTCTTGAGGCGTTGCGCCAGGTAGTCGCCGACCTTGCGCGCGCCCTTGCGGTTGTCCGGTCCGACGAAGGGCACGTTCAGGTCCTTCGACTTGAGCACGTCGGGGTCGAGCCGGTTGTCGATGTTGACCACGATGATGCCCGCATCCGTCGCCTTCTTGATGACCGGCACGAGCGCCTTCGAATCCGCCGGCGCGACGACGATCGCATTCACCTTGGAGACGATCATCTGCTCGATGATGCGGATTTGCGCGGCGGTGTCGGTCTCGTCCTTGATGCCGTTGGTAATGAGATCGAACTTGGCGGGATTGTGAGCCTGATAGTCCTTCGCGCCGTTTTCCATGGTCAGGAAGAACTCGTTGGCGAGCGACTTCATGACGAGCGCGACCTTCGGCTTGCTGGCCGCCTGCGCGAACGCTGAAGTGGAAGCAAACGGCAGGATGGAAAAGGCAGCGAGCGCGACGGCAGCCGACAAGACACGCCGGCGAAGGGTTCGGTTCATGCGGATCTCCAGTGCTTTTTTGTGGTTTGTCTGGTTTGTGCGTGAAGCAGCGAACGCGGCAGCGAACGCGAGCATGACGTCATGAACCGCGCACGGGACGTGAAAGGAGAATGTACGCGCCAGGCCCGATTCAACGCTCTCAGCGCCGGTTTCAACGTTTGCTCGCCGTCGATTCTCGTTGCAGAGGCGCGCGAGGTCAATCGGGCTTACGTGTAGAACATGCGTTCGTGCGCCGTGGTGCCGGCGTTGACCCGTAGTCAGACCAGCGGCCAGCCTTCAGAGGTCCTTGACCGACTGTCCCTCGACCTTTTCATCGATGATGTCGCGCGCGTAATCGATGCCCGCGCGCGTGGCATCGATCGGGCTCTCGAACGGCTCCTGGTCCGGCACGCCGAACATGACCGTGCGCCCGCTGTCGCCATGCGCGCTGCGCGCGATCGTCACGACGATGTCGAAGTGGCGCGGGCCGTCGTCCGGTTCATCACGGTCCTTCGCGCGGCGCAGGGCCTGCACCTTGATCTCGAAGCCCTTGTAATGGTCGGAAAGCGGCGTGGACATGATGCGTCTCCTTGGAGGGTGCGGTCGGCACGATCATACGTCGGCGGTTTTTCAGGCGCCTCACGGCTAAACACTTTGCGACGAAAGCCTTTATCGCGCTTGATGAAAGTCATCTGCAAGGTGGCAAGGCGCATGCCCGTCGGCTCGTCTGGCGCGTCTCCTGATTTCACCTTACGCCATACACCGTTCAAATTCGGTTTGCCATAATGCGCGGGCTGGAGCGTGTTTCAAAGAACGAGTCGTCGAAGAATAACCGTCAATCAGATCAGGGAGCATCTCATGACTATTCGAACCACCGCCGTCGCCGCCGTCCTCGCCGTGCTGAGCCTCACCTTCGGCGCCAATGCGGCCTTTGCTGCGAACAGCCAGCAGACCAAGATGGGCGACTGCAACAAGCAGGCGGGCGACAAGAAAGGCGACGACCGCAAGGCGTTCATGAAGAGCTGTCTGTCCGCCGCGCCCGCTGCGGCCTCCGCGCCGATGACGCAGCAGCAGAAGATGACCGCGTGCAACCAGCAGGCGTCCGGCAAGAAAGGCGACGACCGCAAGACGTTCATGAAGACCTGTCTCAGCAACAAGGGCTGAGCGAGCCGCCCCTGTTCCTCGCGCCGCGCTGCATGCGCGGCGATTCTCTCTTGCCAGCGTCTCACTTATTTACGCTCGATACGCGCTGTTATTGCACTGCACCCAAGTTGATGATTCGCACCGTCGTCTTTTTCTCATAAGATGGCGCGAGGCGGCCCCCTCACCCATACAAGCAGAAGCCATCGGCCGCCGCCGTTTCGAGCGGAGCGCAAGCCCCGCATGGAGGCTTTGGATGGCATGGAGACACAAGAACCGCTGGTTCCGGCGCTGGCTCGTGGCAATCACGTTCTGGTTCGTGCCGGTGCTGATCGTCGCGGTCAATGAAGTGCACGAAGAGATGGCCTACAACAGCGTCGATCTTCAAAAGGCCCTCTCCACCTGGGAACTGACCGACGCGCAACGCGCGGCCGGCGCCGCGGCCCGCTGCCACGGCGCCCCCGACGAGGCGCGCGCCGCCGGCTGCCCCGCCGACATCCTTGCCGCGAACGCCGGCAAGCATCAGGAAGCGCTCGATGAATACGCGCATCGCAAGGCCACACTGGCCGACTATCTATGGCATGCGTTTGTCGGCTACTGGATTGTTCCGGCCGCCTTTCTGCTCGTCCTTGGCGTGCTGATCGGCGGCATCAGGCGCGCGTTGCGCCGGCCTTCGAGCACGTCGGCAAAAGCTTCGGACACCGCTACGGCCGCGCCCGCAAGTGTTGCTCCCACGAAAGTAAAAACGACAACCCCGTCCTGAATACGGGTCGGGTACGGTCGTTGCTACTGCTTGATGCGGTCTTGTCGCAACATTGCGCGGCAACATCGCGAAATTAATGCTCGCTTGCGAGGCGTCATTCGGGCGAAAGCTCCGCCTTGCATTCCACTGGTCGAAACATCGTCCAGCCAGAGCTTACAGTCGCGATACGGCGAGCAATGTGCGTCATTTATGACGCTGGAACGGGGCAGGAAAGCGGATTCGTAGCGCGCGTCGCCGTCAGGCGACGCGCGAACCGAATGCTGCAAAGCCTGAAAACCCGCGTCCGGCAAGGTTTCGAGCCTGTGCACGGAGAACCGTGCCGGTTTGCGGCCGTGCTATAACTTGTGTGTTTCACCCTCCCGCTCTATGGGGTTTCCACATTTCACGATGGAGAACAATGATGCAAAGACGAAACTTCATGCTCAAGTCCACCGCTGTTCTGGCGCTGGGAGGCCTTGCGCTTGCCGGTTGCACGACCAACACCAACTCGGGCGCTGAACAGTCCGCAGGCGCAGCGGACCAGCGCCGCTCCATCGACGCCGATGTCGACAGCACCATCCAGCGTCTGTATGCGACCGTCGGCGGCTCGCGCGAGCTGGTCGCGAAGTCGCGCGGCGTGCTCGTGTTCCCGCAGGTCCTGCAGGCGGGCTTCATCGTTGGCGCCCAGTACGGCAAGGGTTCGCTGCGCGTGGGCGGCAGCAGCGTCGGCTACTACAGCACCACGTCCGGCTCGTTCGGCCTGCAAGCCGGCGCGCAATCGAAGGCGCTGATCTTCCTGTTCATGACGCAGGACGCGCTCGACAAATTCCGCAACTCGGACGGCTGGTCGGCAGGCGCGGATGCGTCCGTCGCACTCGTGAAGATGGGCGCGAACGGCGTGATCGACACCACCACGGCCACCGCGCCGGTCGAAGCCATCGTGCTGACCAACGCCGGCCTGATGGCCGATGTCTCGCTCCAGGGCACGAAGGTCTCGCGCCTGAAGTTCTAATCCCCTTCCATTGCGGACCGCAGCGGGGTCCGCATGGCAAAACCGCCGTGCCGCGCGACTTTCGGGTCGCGCCGCACGGCGGTTTTCTTATCTACGGACGAAACGGATCAGGTCGTGGTCGCGCGGTCGATGACCCTGAAGCGCGCCCGTTTCTGCGCGCGTACAACGGCCTTGTAGGCGTCGAGATACTGGCGCGCCATGCGATGCGACGTGAAGCGGTCCTCGAAGCGCTTGCGCACGCCTTCGCGCGACAGCGTATGCAGCCGGTTCACGGCGGCCACCGCGCCAATCTCATCCTCGACGATGAACCCCGACACTCCTTCATCGACCACTTCCGGCACCGCGCCGCGATTGAAGGCGATCACGGGCGTGCCGCAGGCCATCGCCTCGATCATCACGAGGCCGAACGGCTCCGGCCAATCGATGGGAAACAGCAACGCATGCGCGCCCGAGAGGAACTCGGCCTTCTGGCTATCGTTGATCTCGCCGACGAATTCCACGTAAGGCAATTTGAGCAGCGGCGCGATCTCACGTTCGAAGTATTCGTGATCGGCAAAGTCCACTTTCGCGGCGATCTTGATGGGCACGCCGCAGCGGCCCGCGATGCGAATCGCCGTATCGACCCGTTTCTCCGGCGAAATGCGACCCAGGAAAGCGAGATATTTCTGCTCGACGGGTTGCGGCGTGTACAGGTTTTCCGGCAGCCCGTGATAAACCGTCGACACCCATTTGGCTTGCGGCAGCGGGTGGCGCTGGGCATCGGAAATCGAGACGACCGGTGCGGTGTCGAAGGTATCGAAGACGGGCTGCTGTTCGGGCAGATCCAGACGGCCGTGCATCGTGGTGACGAACGGCGTCTCCTGCCGCTTGAACAGCGAAAACGAGTAGTAATCCATGTGAAAGTGCAGCACGTCGAACTCTTCAGCCCGGCGGCGCACCAGTTCCAGCAGGAGCATGTGCGGCGCGATGCGGTCGCGGATCGCCGGGTCGAGCCGCAGCGCGCGCGGCCAGACCGCTTCCAGGCGGGCGCTGGTCTGGGAATCGCCGGTGGCGAATAGCGTGACCTCGTGACCGAGTTCCACGAGCGCCTCGGTGAGATACGACACGACACGTTCCGTGCCCCCATAGAGCTTCGGCGGCACCGATTCGGTCAGCGGGGCGATCTGGGCAATTCTCATCGTTCTCGTCTCCATGAGCATATCAACGGCAGCACACGCGTGGCGCGAACCGTCGCCTGCGGCATCGAGTATGACAGCCGGCTGACAGCCCGGCCACGAGGTTTGCCCTTACATCAGTTCAATGCCCTGTCATCGAGATGCCGCGTGCGGGAAGGTCCACGCGTTATCCGCATTATCGAAGGAGAAAGGCGGCCGCCCGGCGCATGCTTGCACTTTCATCGCTCTGTTACAGGGCCGAAACAATCGTTTCGGCCCGCCGTTACGACTTGGAGACGCCGCGCAGGTGGGTCAGGAAATTGTCGCGCCAGACGCCGAGATCGTGTTTGCGCAATGCGTTCATGTTGGCTTCGTAACGCTGCTGGCGTTCCGCGAGAGGCATGGTCAGCGCCCGCGCGATCGCCTCGCTCGTGCCGACGATATCGTGTGGATTCACCAGCACCGCGCCGGTCATCTCGTCCGCTGCGCCGGCGAATTGCGACAGCACGAGCACGCCGGGATCGTCCGGGTTCTGCGCGGCGACATACTCCTTCGCGACCAGGTTCATGCCGTCGCGCAAGGGCGTCACCAGCCCGACCTGCGATTCCCGGAACAGCGACATCAGCTTCCACCGGTCATAGCGCTGGTTCAGGTAGCGGATCGGCGTGTAATCGAGGCCCGAATAACGCCCGTTGATGCGCCCTGCTTCGTATTCGAGGTTCTGGCGGATCTGCTGATAGCTCTCGACGTCGGAGCGCGTGGGCGGCGCGATCTGCACGAGCGTCACGTTGCCGCGCCACTCCGGCGACTTCTCCAGGAAATGCTCGAAGGCGCGGAAGCGCTCGACCAGTCCCTTCGAGTAATCGAGCCGGTCCACGCTCATGATGAGCTTGCGGCCTTCGAGGCTCTGCTTCAGGTCCATGACGTCCTGGCGCGCCTCGCCGCGCTCGGCCTGCTCGGCGATCTCATCGGGGAACACGCCGATGCGGTACACGTTCGTCTTCAGCTTGCGGCCAAAGGCTTCGACGTGGCCGTCGGCGGTGGCCGTGCCATGGGCATGGCGCACGATGTAATCGTGGAACGCCACGCGGTCGCCTTCGGTCTGGAAGCCCACGACGTCATAGCAGCACAGCGACTTGACGAGTTCCTCGTGCGGCGGAATGTTCAACAGGATCTGCGGCGACGGAAACGGAATATGCAGGAAGAAACCCATGCGATTCTTGACGCCCTCCGAACGCAGGGCCTCCGCGAACGGGATCATGTGATAGTCGTGGACCCAGATGACGTCGTCGGGTTCGAGCAGCTTGATCAGCTTGTGCCCGAGCCAGGCGTTGACGCGCCGGTAGCCGGCGTATTCGTCTCGGTCGTAGACGGCAAGATCGTTGCGATAGTGGAAGACCGGCCACAGCATCGCATTCGAAAAACCGCGGTAGTACTGGTCGTAGTCCTTCTTCGTCAGGCCCACGGTGGCGAAGGTCACGGCGCCGTCCTGTTCGAGCTTGGGACCCTGATTCGCCACGGTCTCGCTCACGACGTCCCCGCTCCAGCCAAACCAGACGCCGCCGCTGTCCTTCAGCGCGCCGAAGACGCCGACAGCGAGCCCGCCCGCGGAGCCCTTGGTTTCGGTCGGCGTGGCGACCCGGTTGGATACGACGACGAGACGACTCATAGCTTTGCCTTTTCCTCTTTGAACATGTTGGTTTGTTTTTCGACTGTGAATCGCCTGCGGGGTTTCCACGCGCGGCGAGTGATCCGTCAGGCGCCTTCATTCTTCACGTCTTTTCGCCCCGCGTCGGTGCGGTAGACGCCGCCGAACGCGCATGCGGGTCCGGTCCGCTCGCCTCGCCGCGGCTTGCGACCGGATCGGCGGCGGTATTGGCCGTATTGGCCGCGCCGGCAGCGTTGTCCGGCACCGTGCCCGGACGCTGGAGCGGCGGCGCGAAATCGACGTGGCTTTCCTTGTCCGTCGAAAGGTCCGCCCGCGCGCGTGGCAGGTAGTTCGGATACGCCGCCTGCACAAAATTCACCAATCCCTCGCGCACGCGGCAGCGCAAATCCCAGTTCAGCGCGGAATCGAACGAACTGACGAGCACGCGCAGTTGCAGCGCGCGATCCGTCGCGTCGGTGACCTGCAAGACCTGTACGCGACCGTCCCATTCCGGCGCATGCGCGAGAATGCGCTCCAGCTCCTCGCGCAGCGGTGCGAGCGGCATGCGGTAGTCCACGTAGAGAAACACCGTGCCGATGATCTGCGAGCTGTTGCGGGTCCAGTTCGTGAACGGATTTTCGATGAACCACTGCAACGGCACGATCAGCCGGCGCTGATCCCAGATGCGGATCGACACATAGGTGCCGGTGATTTCCTCGACCCGCCCCCATTCGCCCTGGATGACGACGACGTCGTCGAGGCGGATCGGCTGCGACAGCGCGATCTGCAAGCCCGCGATCAGATTACCGAGCACCGGCCGCGCGGCGATACCGGCGACCAGTCCCGCGACGCCCGCCGACGCCAGCAGGCTCGCGCCGATCTGGCGCACGCTCGGGAACGCCATCAGCGCCCCGCCGAAGCCGATGATGACGATCACCACCATCACCGAGCGCGCGAGCACGCGCGCCTGGGTGTGAATGCGGCGGGCATCGAGATTGTCGTGGGTGTCGAGCGGGTGCGCCTGCACGATCGCCTCGCCGACCGCCCCCGCGGTGCGCGCTGCAAGGAACGTGAGCGCGACGATCAGCGCGACGGTTTCGACATCGCGCAGGACGCCGATGAACGGCAGCGTGTCGGGCGCCTCGAAGATCATGAAGCCGATCCCGAGGATGATGAGCAGGACTCGCGCGGGTTTGTCGATGTAGCGCAGCACGACGCTCATCAGCGGATAGGGCCGCGCGATGCGGGTCAGGATGCGCGCGCCGGCCCGATGCACGCCCAGCGCGAACAGCACGGCAATGACGGCGACGATCAGCGCGCCCGGCCAAGTGCCGAGCGGCCGTTCGGCCAGGTCGAGGAAATGATCGAAAGAAAGCATGAAGGTCGCGGGATCAGCCTCGGGTTGAATACAGGGCGAGGTGGATACGGCGGCGCGCATCGCGCGGACGCGATGCCACAAACCATGGGTGCGGAAGCCGCACCGTGTTCAGCGAAACTTGCCGGCCGGCGGTCAATTACGGGACAGCAAGCGGGACGCCAGCCCCCTTCCTGCCCGTCCGGGCTTGACCGCTCAGCCCGCCATCAGCGTTCGGCCTTGCAGGGAAACGCCTTGCCGAGACCGAGCGACACCATGGTCGTGGCGTTGAAATCGGCCTTGTCCGGATTGCCGGCGATGTACTTGCGCACCGCATCCGTCAGTTGCTGGGGTTTCACGTCCGCCGGCAGGCAGAAGTACTGGCCGACCTGCGGCCCGGAGGTTCCGCCGATGGCCTCGATCGTGTTGTAGACACCGTCCGCCGCGCCTTCGATATAGGCCGCGCAGGCGGTGCGCGAGTTGGGGTCCGTCTTGGTGCACAGCTTGTTCAGGTCGTTGCCGGTGAACGCGAACGCGCACAGAGGGGTCGCGAGTGCACAGGCGATGACGATTTCCCGCAGCATGATCTTCCTTTTATGTTGAGCGGCGGCTTGGGTCCGGACAACGGCGGAGCACCGGGGCGGCCGCGCCTGACCGCCGGGTGCGCCCGTGTCCATGCAGCGCTGCGCTATTTTGCACCGTTTGCGCCGCCTGGAGCAGCACCGCTGCCTTGCTGCATCGAATCGAGGCGCGCCTGCAAACCCTCGGCGACGTCCTTCGCCTCGTACTTGCGGGCAAAGTCGACGGCCGTCATGCCGATCTGGTTCTTGACGCGCAGGTCCGCGCCTTCGTCGAGCAGCAGCTTGCAGGTCGAAAGATGCCCGCCCCGCGCGGCCATCATCAGCGGCGTCGTGCCGTTCGGCGAGCCCGCGTCGATATAGGCCGAATGGTCCAGCAGAATCTTCACGATGTCGTCATGGCCGTTGGTCGCGGCATAGTGCAGCGGCGTCCAGCCTTTCTTGTTCACTTCGGCATCCTTGGCGATCAACGCATTCACGAAGGTCGCGTCGCCGTTGAGGGCTGCGAGCATCATCGCGTTTTCGCCGGCGGGATCCGTCTTTTCCAGATCGGTCTTCGGATTCTCCGCAAGCAGTCGGCCGACCTTGTCGGACTTCTCACGCGCCGCGATCACGAGCAGCGGCGTGCCGGTGTTGTCCACCGTGTTCGGATCCGCGCCCTGCGCGAGCTGCTTCTTGACCGCCGAAATGTCGTCGAACTTGACGGCCTTGATGAGCGAATCCACCGACGCCGCCCAGACCGGCTGGGCGACGGCACAGCCGGCGACGAGCGCCGCGGCGACCAGCCGGCGCAGCGCCGAGCCCTTCGTTTGCTTCGTGCCCGTGGCGAAAACGTTTGACGTGCCTGTCGTGGAAAAAGCGGAAATCATCGACGAATTGTTCATGGTTGCCTTCGGATTGCCTTGAAACGGGTTGCAGTGCACGCGGTGCGGCCGGCCTCAGCCTGCCCGCGCGATCTTGAAAAGACGGAAGAAGTTGTCCGTGGTGGCCTGCGCCAGCGCTTCTTCCGGCTGCTCGCGTAGTTGCGCGACAAATCGTCCGACATGGCTTACGTACGCAGGTTCATTCGGCTTGCCGCGATACGGCACCGGCGCGAGATAAGGCGAATCGGTTTCGATCAGCAGGCGTTCCAGCGGCACGCGGCGCGCCACGTCCTGCACGTCCTTCGCGCTCTTGAATGTGACGATGCCGGACAGCGAAATATGAAAGTTCTGCGCAAGCGCCTTTTCGGCCACGTCCCACGGCTCGGTGAAACAATGCATTACGCCGCCCGGCACGCCGGCGCGCTCCTCTTCCATGATGCGCAGCGTGTCGTCGGAGGATGCGCGCGTGTGGATGATGAGCGGCTTGCCCGTCTTGTGCGCCGCGCGGATGTGGGTGCGGAAGCGTTCGCGCTGCCACTCCATGTCGGCCAGGCTGCGGCCTTCGAGACGGTAGTAGTCGAGCCCGGTTTCGCCGATCGCGCAGACCTTGGGATGCCGCGCCAGCTCGACGAGTTCGTCCACGCTCGGCTCGCGCATGTCCTCGTGATCCGGATGCACGCCGACCGACGCATACACGTTCTCGTAGCGTTCGGCGATGGCGAGCACCGAAGGCAGCGTTTCCAGATCGACTGACACGCACAACGCATGCGTGACCGAATGCGCGCGCATGTTGTCGAGCACGTCGGGCAGGCGGTCGGCGAGTCCTTCGAAGTTGATGTGACAGTGTGAATCGACAAACATGCGCGGCTCCTCAGTGCGTGTGCGGTGCGGCGGCGCGTGGCGCGTCGAGGCGCAGGCCGAGGATCACGAGATCGCGCTCGACGCCGTCCAGCACCGCGACGCGCGGCAGCGCGCCCCAGGTCTCGAAGCCGAAGCCGGCAAACAGTTTGACGCTGGCTTCGTTATGCCCGAAGACGAAACCGAGGACGGTATCGACCTTCATCGACGGCGCGCGTTCGAGCGCCTCGCGCAGCAGCGCACGGCCGAGACCCTTGCCGCGGGCGCGCTCGTGCAGATAAATGCTCACCTCGACGGTGCGCGCATACGCCGGGCGGCCATAGAAGTCCGAGAAGCTCAGCCATGCGATGACCTCGCCGCCCTCCTCGACGACCCACAGCGGGCGCGCTTGCGGCGAATGCGCGTAAAACCACGCGTGACGGCTTTCGAGCGTGACCGGCTCGAGATCGGCGGTGACCTGGCGCGAGGCGATCGTCGAATTGTAGATGGCGACGATGGCGGGCAGATCGTCGAAGGTGGCGTCGCGGTACTGGAGCGTCATGGTGAATTCAAAAAGGCCTTGGGCACTGCATCAGCCGACGTAGATGCCGCGATAGCCGAGGAACAGTTCCTCGAACACGAGGCGCGCGTTGAGCGGGTGATTTTCCACGGCGCGCTGCCGCGTGACGGTTTTCATGTAGCGGGCGAGCGCGGCGGCATCCGCGCCCTGTGCACAACGCGCGAGCGACTTGGCCGCGCCCGGGAAATAGCGTGGCCGGCCCGCCGTCCGTTGCGCGAGCAAGTCGTAGAGCCAGCGCTGCAACCAGCCGAGCACGAGCGGCACCGGCAGCTTCTGCAGGTTCTCGCCGCAGGCGAAGGCGTCGCAGTTCGGTCCGGCGGCGAGCTGGGCGAGCGTGAAGTCGCGCAACGCGCGGTTCTCGTCGTTCGCCAGCGCCAGCGCCGCCAGCGGCGCGCCGCCGGCCTGCGCGAGCAGGCCCGCTGCGTCGTCGATACCTTGCGCCGCGAGCCACTCTTTCGCCTGCGCCGGCTCGGGCACGCTCATCGGCCATTGACGGCAGCGGCTCACGATGGTCGGCAGCAGCCGGTCCATGCGCGCGGACACCAGCAGGAACACGACGCCCGACGGCGGTTCTTCGAGCGTCTTCAACAGCGCATTGGCAGCGGCGACATTCAATGCCTCGGCGGGATACAGCACCACGACACGCATGCCGCCCCGATGCGAGCCGAGGGCGCAGAAGTTCAGCAGCGCCCGCACCTGCTCGATCTTGATCTCCTTGCTGGGCGCGCGCGTTTTCTTGCCTTCGTCGCCGTCGGCTTTGTCGGCGGGGGTGTCGGCGGCGTCGGCGGAGGCGGCAGCTGCAAGTCCCGCGAGCGCTTCCGGCAGCACCACGCGATAGTCCGGATGGTTGCCCTGCGAAAACCACAGGCACGCCGGGCAGTGGCCGCAGGGTTCGCCGTTTGCCGCGGCGGCCTCGCACAACAGCCCTTGCGCCAGATGCTGCGCGAACTGCAATTTGCCGATGCCTGCCTCGCCATGCAGCAGCAACGCGTGCGGCCAGTGCGCGCGCAGTTGCTGGAGGCGTTGCCAGTCATCGGTCTGCCAGGGGTAGATCATTGTTTTTATCGTAGTAAATCAGAAGCTTGCGATCGTTTGTTCAAGTTCTTTGCGAATATCTTCAATCGTCCGGGTGGCATCGACGACGGCAAAGCGCTGCGGCGACTCCGCGGCCCGGCGCAGATACTCACCCCGGGTGCGTGCAAAGAAGGTCTCCGACTCGCGCTCGAACTTGTCCGGCGCGCGCGCCGCCGAGCGGCGCTCGTTTGCGGTTTCGGTCGGCACGTCGAACAGCACGGTCAGGTCTGGCTGAAAACCGCCCTGCACCCAGCGTTCCAGCGCTTCGAGCTTGTCGCGCGGCAGGCCGCGGCCACCGCCCTGATACGCAAAAGTGGCATCCGTAAAGCGGTCCGACAGCACCCAGTCGCCGCGCGACAGCGCCGGTTCGATCACCTGCGCCAGGTGTTCCCGGCGCGCCGCGAACATCAGCAGCGCTTCGGTTTCGAGATCCATAGGCTGGTCCAGCAGGATGCCGCGAAGCGTCTCGCCGAGCGGCGTGCCGCCCGGCTCGCGCGTCATCACGACTGCATGGCCCGACGGCGCGAGCTTCGCCGCGAGTTGCTGACGGAACCAGTCGAGATGCGTGGTCTTGCCCGCGCCGTCGATGCCTTCGAACGTAATGAACTTGCCGCGCACCATTCATTGACCCCGGATGTATTTGTCGACGGCCTTGTTGTGGTCGCCGAGCGTGTCGGAAAAGATGCTGCTGCCGTCGCCGCGCGAGACGAAATACAGCGCGGTGCTGGCGGCGGGGTTCAGCGTGGCGGTCAACGCGGCCACGCCGGGCAGCGCGATCGGCGTCGGCGGCAGGCCCATGCGCGTGTAGGTATTGTACGGAGTGTCCGTCTGCAGGTCTTTCTTCCTGAGCTTGCCGCCATAGGCCGGGCCCAGACCGTAGATCACGGTGGGGTCGGTCTGCAGCGGCATGCCGATGCGCAGCCGGTTCGCGAACACCGCCGCGACCAGCGGCCGGTCCGGTGCGCGACCCGTCTCCTTTTCGACAATCGACGCCATGATGAGCGCGTCATAAGGCGTCTTGTAAGGCAGATTCGGCGCGCGCGCGTTCCACGCTTCGGTGAGACGCGCCTGCATCAGCCGGTAGGCGCGCTGGTAGACGGCGAGGTCGCTCGTGTTCTTGTCGAAGAGATAGGTGTCGGGAAAGAACAGCCCTTCAGCCGACGCCCGGTCCACCTCCGCGGCGCCGATCGCGCGCAGCAGGTCCGTGTCGCTCATGCCGGCCGTGTCGTGCTTGAGCGCGGGATTGCCGTCCAGTTCGGCGCGCATCTTCTGCAGCGTCCAGCCTTCGATGACCGTGGCCACGTACTCGTTGACGTCGCCGCGCGCGATCTTCTGCAGCACCTCATAAGGCGTGACGCCGCTCTTGAATGCGTAATTGCCGGACTTGAGCTGCGCGGACAGGCCCAGCACGCGCGTCATCAGCACGAACAATTCCGGCTCGACCGGCACGCCGCCGCGGTTCAACTGATTGCTCACGCTGCGCAGACTGCTGTGCGGCTTGATGGTGACGTCGAGGTCGGGTGTCGCTAGCGTCATGGGGCGTTGCGCCCACCAGACCACGCCACCCGCGACGGCCGCCGCGACCAGCGCGGCGAGCACGATGGCCACGACGCATTTCTTCAAGAGGGACATGCGGAACACGCTTGGGATAAGACCAATATAATAACTTGCCGCCTGTGCCGGAGTCGCTTTCACCGGTCCGGGTTTCTCTGAAAGGACAGCCGCGACCTCCATGAATTCCCAGACCCCGACCCTCGCCCCCGCCGATTTCGAAGCCGTCAAGACCGCCGGCGCGTTCATGCCGCTCACGCAGTTCGGCGTGATCGATGTCAGGGGCGAGGATGCCGCCACCTTCCTGCACAACCAGATCACCAACGACGTCCAGCATCTCGACGCCTCCACGGCGCGTCTGGCCGGTTATTGCTCGCCGAAGGGACGCCTGCTGGCCTCGTTCCTGATGTGGCGCACGGCTGACGCAGTGCGCCTGCTGATTGCGCAGGACACACAGGCGGCGGTGCAGAAGCGTCTGTCGATGTTCGTGCTGCGGCTGAAAGCCAAACTCTCCGACGCGACTTCGGAAGTGGCCGCGGTCGGCTTCGCGGGCGACGTGCGCGCGGCGCTGTCCGGCGTCTTCGATGCGCTGCCCGACGGCGTGCACGTGAAGGTCGAAGGTCCGAACGGCGCGCTGATCCGCGTGCCGGATGCGGCGCATCGGCCGCGTTTCCTGTGGGTCGGGCCGAAGGCCCTGGTGGAGGCGCAACTCGCGGCACTGGAAGATAAACTGGTGCGCGTGCCCGGGCAGATGTGGGACTGGCTCGACATCCATGCGGGCGAACCGCGCATCACCCACGCGACGGTCGAGCAGTTCGTCCCGCAGATGGTGAACTTCGACGTGCTGGGCGGCGTGAACTTCAAGAAGGGTTGTTATCCGGGACAGGAGATCGTCGCGCGCAGCCAGTATCGCGGCACGATCAAACGGCGCACGGCGCTCGCGCATACCGAGGCGGCGGCGGCCGGTACGGAACTGTTCCATTCCGACGATCCGGGCCAGCCGTGCGGGCTGGTGGTCAACGCGGCGCCGGCGGAGGGCGGCGGCATGGACTGCCTGGTCGAGATCAAGCTGGCCGCGCTCGACAACGGCAGCGTGCACGCCGGTTCCGCCGATGGCCCGGCGCTCGCGTTCTCGCCGCTGCCCTACGCCTTCCCCGCCGATGCGTGAGGCCTGCGGATGTGCCTGATCGTCTTCGACTGGCAGCCCTCGGCCGCGCCTGGCGAGCGCCGCGCGCTGCTGACGCTCTCGGCGAACCGGGATGAGTTCTTCCGCCGCACCGCCGAGCCGATGCACTGGTGGACCGACGCGCCAGGCGTGCTCGCGGGTCGCGATCTGACGGGCGGCGGCACGTGGCTGGGCGTCTCGCGTGACGGGCGCTTCGCGGCGCTGACGAACTATCGCGCGCCGAGCGAGACGCGCCCGGATGCGCCGACGCGCGGCACGCTGGTGAGCAATTTTCTCGCGGGCGAACGGCTTGCGCCGTTGACCTATCTCGAACGCGTGGCCGAGCAAGGGCAGCGCTATAACGGCTTCAACCTGCTGTGCGGCGATTTCACGCGGCGCGAACTGGGCTGGTATGGCAATCGCGCGGAGGCGCCGCCTGCCTTGCTCGAAGCGGGCGTGCACGGCCTGTCGAACAGTCTGCTGAACACGCCGTGGCCGAAGCTGGTGGCCCAGCGCGACGCCTTGCACGACCTGATTCACGCCGATGAGCGGCCGTCGCTCGACGTGTTGATCGACACCTTGCGTGATCCGCGTACGGCCAATGACGCGCTGCTCCCTTCCACTGGCATTTCGATGGAGCGGGAACGCGTGTTGTCGGCGGCGTTCATCGAGACGCCCGAGTACGGGACGCGCAGCACCACGGCGTTGCGCGTGGACCTGACGGCGCTTGGGCTTGCGGTCGATATCAAGGAACGCGGCGACGATGATGGTTCACATCGGATCACGCGGCCCGGCGCGTTCGAGCGGGCTTTTGAATTCGATGTCAAAGGCGGTTAAAACGCGGGCGTGGCGCGCGTGCGTCGCATCAGATAGAGAATGCCCCCGATGATCAGTGCGCCGATGCAGTCCACCAAGGCGAGTATCGGGACGGGATCGAACCATAGGTCCATATTGGTGGTTCGCGCATAATACGGCGGGCCGTCGCCGTAGGCCTCATTCAGATTGAGCACATTCCAGGCGACGAGAAGAACAACAAGAACAGCAACGATGGCATATAGCCCCGCCCTCAGTAAGGACCGATAGCTCCTGATTTGCATTGTCTTTAGTATCGAACGGTCAAAGGAATGTAGCATTCCGTAGAATCAGCTACAGCAGCTTCTACGTCGCGAACGAAATCCTCCATTCGCGAACCCAGATTGATGCATCCAGCAGTTCTTGAATTCGTTCCGCCGTGAATAAAGAATCCACCGCGACCGAAGGTTTCCGTACCTGGGAATATGTGAATTGTGATTCGATGATCGCCCCAGGTTGAGCGTGGGGACGCCACCTTGTGCCATCCGTTCGTCCACATCTGTGACGGTTGAATCCAATATCGACCCGGCGGAATGGGACCTTGATTGCGTGTTCGGTATCGGGCGGGAGAGAAATCAAACCTTCCCCCGATTAATGGTTTTCCGGAAATCGCAGGATAGGACCGTCCATCCTGCGCATGCATCACAAGAGACGAGCCGTTGAACGAAAGAGAGATCGTTCCTGAACGGGCACACATGGGACTGCGCGGAAAACCGTGCTCTGCTGCATAGTCATCTGACATACATACAAGAAGATGGGATTGGACCGCCGTGCAGGGAAAGCTCTACCCCTGATCACTATTTTTCGATCCTATCATCCAGCAATCCTGATAAAACCACTCGCCCCGCATTTCAGACAATACTCAATCCTCACCCTCCACCTTCAAACGCCTCCCGCAGCGCCCTCACCGCTTCCGCGTGCGCATCGGCCACTTCAGGCACGAAGCCGCCCATCTTGAAGAACTCATGGATCATGCCTTCGTAGCGCCTGAGCGTGACCCGCACGCCCTGCTGCTCCAGCTTCTCCGCATACGCGACATCTTCATCGAACAGCGGATCGTGATCCGCCGCCGCGATCCACGCCGGCGCGACCCCCGCCATGTCGGGCACGCCGCCCGCCGCATCGAGCGGTGCGAAGCGCCAGTCGTCGCGGTCGCGGTCATCGCGCAGATACTGGGCGAAGAACCACTGGATGGTTTCCCCCGAAAGCAGATAACCCTCCGCCCGTTGCGCGTGCGACGCGCTCTGCTGGCGCGCGCTCGTGCCCGGATAGATCAGCAATTGCAGCCGCAAGCCGATGCCCGCGTCGCGCGCCAGCACCGCGCATACGGTGGCCAGCGTGCCGCCCGCGCTGTCGCCGCCGATCGCCAGCCGCTCTGCATCGATACCGAACGTGCCCGCCTCGCGCGCGAGCCATTGCAGTGCGTCGAACGCGTCGTTCACCGCGACGGGAAACCGGTGCTCAGGCGCGAGCCGGTAGTTCACCGACACCACCGCGCACCGCGCATCGTGCGCGAGCTTGCGGCACAGCGCATCGTGCGCGAGCTTGCGGCACAGCGCATCGTGCGTCGCCACGCTGCCGACCGTGAAGCCGCCGCCATGCAAATACAGCAGCCCCGCCACCGGCTGCGTCCAGTCAGGCTCGACGGGCTGGTACACGCGCACGCCGATCGTTACGCCGTCGCGCGTGGGCACCTGCACGTCTTCGACGCTGAACATCGGCAGCGGCGCGATGTCGAGGATCGGTGCGCTCATCGCATACGCGGCGCGCGCCTGCTGCGGCGTCAGCGTGTGGAACGGCGGGCGCTTCGCGCGCGCCACCATCTCGAGGATTTGGGCGATCTTGGGATTGAGCGGCATCGGTTGAGGAGCAGTGAAAGCGACGCTAACGCGGCCGCCTGAGCGACATCGGATCGGTGGGATTGCGCAGTTGCGCGATGTCGTCGAGCCGCAGTTGCACCGAAGCCATGATGGCCGGATGCGTGATGACGTAGAAGCGGCCCGCGCGCACGGCGTCGAAGGTCAGTGCGGCGATGTCGTCCGCCGTGAGCTTGCCGCCTTCCACGGCTTTCGTGAGTTGCCGCGCGGCGAGTTTCTGCGATGCGGTGTACGGCGCGGCGTTGGCGAGCGTTTCGGGTCGCGCGCGTTCGGCGTCGGCGATGCCGGTCGGCACGAACGCCGGACACAGCAGCGACACGCCGATCAGATCCGCACCCGCCAGCCGCAGGTCATGCTGCAAGGTCTCGGTCAGTGCGACGACCGCGTGTTTCGACGCGTTGTAGACGCCCATCGCCGGCGCGGCGAGCAGGCCGGCCACCGACGCCGTATTGACGATATGCGCGGGCTCGTTCTGCCGCAGCATGATGGGCACGAAGGCACGCAGACCGTTCGCCACGCCCATCACGTTCACGCCGAAGACCCATTGCCAGTCGTTGGCGCTGTTCTCCCACACGAAGCCGCCCGCGCCGACGCCCGCGTTGTTGAACAGCAGATGCACGCCGCCGAACGCATCGAGCGCGGCCTGCGCCAGCGCCTCGACTTGCACCGCGTCCGAGACATCCGCCGTCACGCCGAGCGCTTCGCCGCCCTGCGCGCGAATGGCGTCCACCGTGGCGGAGAGTCCAGCGGTGTCGAGGTCGGCAAGCACGAGCTTCATGCCGAGCGCCGCGCCCTGCTGCGCGAACGCCTGGCCGAAGCCGCTGCCTGCGCCGGTGATGACGGCAACCTTGCCTGCGAAACTGTCCACGTGAGCCTTCCGAGGTTCGATCAGACCAGCTTCACCAATTGTTTGCCGAAGTTCTTCCCGCGCAGCATGCCGAGCAGGGCTTCGGGCGCCTTGTCGAGGCCTTCAGCAATGCTCTCGCGGAACAGCAGCTTCTTTGTCGCGACGCGTTCGCCGAGATCCTTGAGCGCCTGCGGCCAGATATCCAGATGCTCATAGACGATGAAGCCTTGCAGCAAGAGCCGCTGCGTCAGGATGAGCCGGGGCGCGTCCAGCGGCAGGGGTTTGCCGTCATAGCCGGAGATCATGCCGCATACCGCGACGCGGCCGAACGCGTTCATGCGCGCCAGCACCGCATTGAGAATCTCGCCGCCGACGTTCTCGAAGTAGCCGTCGATGCCGTCCGGCACGGCCGCCTTCAGGTCGGCGCGAAGGTTGCCCGCCTTGTAATCGACGCAGGCATCGAAGCCGAGCGTCTCCACCACGTAGCGGCATTTCTCCGCGCCGCCCGCGATGCCCACCGCGCGGCAGCCGGCCGCCTTCGCCAGTTGCCCGACGACGCTGCCCACCGCGCCGCTCGCCGCCGACACCACCACGGTCTCGCCCGCCTTCGGCTTGATGATGCCGTTCAGACCGTACCACGCGGTGACACCCGGCATGCCGAGCGCGCCGAGATAGGCGGAGAGCGGCACGCGCGAGGCATCGACCTTGTTCAGCATCGTGCCATCCGAGGTGCCGTACTCCTGCCACCCGAGCATGCCGACGACGCTATCGCCGACCGCGAACTTCGGATTGCGCGACTCGCTGACGACACCCACCGTCCCGCCGATCATCACCTCATTCAGCGGTTGCGGCGGCGCGTAGGACTTGGCGTCGTCCATGCGGCCGCGCATGTACGGGTCGAGCGACAGATAGTGGTTGCGGACCCGCACCTGGCCGTCGGCGAGCGGCGCGAGCGCCGTTTCAACGAGCTTGAAGTTGCTCACCGACGCTTCGCCTTCAGGGCGCGATACGAGCAGGATCTGACGGTTCAGCGGTGCGTCTGCCATGGCGGGTTCTCCAGTCTTCAAAGGGATGATGCGGGTATTACGCGTCGCTCGGGCCGGGCAGCGCCTTCGGATCGGTACGCATTTTCTGGCGTGCGATGTCGCGTCCGACCGCGAGCCGCTTCATGTATTTGAACGTGCCGAGCGCCTTCGCCACGAAGTGGCCTTCGCTGTCGCGCACTTCGCCTTCGCAGTAAGCCATCGTGGTCGAGCGGTGCAGCACGCGGCCGTAGCCGCGCAACTCGCCGCGGCCGGGCTGCATGAAGTTCACCTTCATCTCGACGGTGACGACGCCGATGCCGTCGCCCGCGACGCTGCGCGCGGCGAGCGCCAGCGCGGCGTCGAGCAGGGTCATCGTGACGCCGCCATGAGCGATGCCCCAGGTGTTCAGATGCGTGTCGCGCAGCGGCAGGCACACTTCGCTTTCGCCGTCCTGCGCGCGGACGAGATCGACGCCGAGCGAGTCGATGAACGGGCTTTCGATGGACACGCCGGTGTTCGCCGGATCGGTGCTGGACATCGCGCTCAAACCTCGTAGTCGACGCATTGACGGTCTTCACGCACCGCCGCGACGAAGTCCTTCAAGGCCTGATGCTTCGGATGGACCTGATAGGCTTCGAGTGCGGCGCGATCGTCGAAATCGGATACCAGCACGACGTCATAGGTGCAGTCGAAGCCCGGCTGAGCGGTGCCGACCTCGAAGTGTCCCTGCCCTTTCACGATGCTGCGGCAGGTTTCGAGCCGGGCTTTCAGCTTTTGCGCATTCTCTGCGCGGCTGGCGCCCTCGGCGGTTTCCTTCAGCTTCCACATGACGATGTGACGCAGCACGGCGGCTCCTGATATCGGTCGAGACTTGCAGCGTAGCAAAAATCGCCGTGCAGTGACGTGACGCGACGGATGCGGTTCCGTCACACGATCTCGAACAGTCCCGCCGCGCCCTGTCCGCCGCCGACGCACATCGTCACCACGACGAAGCGCGCGCCGCGCCGCTTGCCTTCGATCAGCGCATGCCCCGTCAGCCGCGCGCCCGACACGCCATACGGATGCCCGACCGCGATCGCGCCGCCGTTCACGTTGAGGCGTTCGTCGGGAATGCCCAGCCGGTCGCGGCAATAGAGCACCTGCACGGCGAAGGCTTCGTTCAGTTCCCACAAGCCGATGTCATCGACGGTGAGCCCCGCGCGTTGCAGCAACGTCGGCACCGCGAACACCGGCCCGATGCCCATTTCGTCCGGCTCGCAGCCCGCGACCGCGAAGCCGCGAAAGATGCCGAGCGGCTGCAACCCTTCACGCTCGGCAAGCGTCGCGCTCATGACGACGCAGGCCGACGCGCCATCCGAAAACTGACTCGCGTTGCCCGCCGTGATGACGCCGCCCGGCAGCGCCGTGCGGATCTTCGCGACGCCTTCGAGCGTGGTGTCCGCGCGAATGCCTTCGTCGGCGGCGAGCGTGACTTCGCGCGTGAACAACCGGCCGCTGGCTTTGTCCGCGACGCCGGCGAGCACGCTGATCGGCACGATCTCGGCATCGAAGCGGCCGGCCGCCTGCGCGGCGGCCGCGCGCTGCTGCGAACGGGCGCCGTATTCGTCCTGGCGTTCCCGCGAGATGTCATAACGCCGCGCGACGTTCTCGGCGGTCTGGAGCATCGGCCAGTAAATGGCCGGCTTGTGCGTGTCGAGCCAGCCTTCCTTCAGCATGTGGCGGTTCATCTCGTTCTGCACGCAGGAAATCGACTCGACGCCGCCCGCGACGAATACCTCGCCCTCGCCCGTCATCACGCGCTGCGCAGCGAGCGCGATGCTCTGCAGCCCCGACGAGCAGAAGCGGTTCACCGTCATGCCCGGCACCGCGGCCGGCAAGCCGGCGCGCAACGCGATCTGCCGCGCGACGTTCATGCCGGTCGCGCCTTCAGGAAACGCGCAGCCCATGACGACGTCCTCGATGCGCGCCGGGTCGATGCCCGCGCGTTCGACCGCCGCCCGCACGACATGGCCGCCGAGCGTCGCGCCATGGGTCATGTTAAGTGCGCCGCGCCACGATTTGGCGAGCGCGGTGCGCGCGGTGGCTACGATCACAGCGTCGGTCATGTCGTCGTCTCTCTCGTTGCGATGTCGTTCGAACTCACGCGCCGCACGCCGGCGCCGAGCATGTCCTGCCACGCGCGCGCAAGCGACCCGTCCAGGTCGATCGCGCGGCATGCGTCCTCGATCACGATGGTTTCAAAACCGGCCGCGCGCGCATCGAGCGCCGACCACGCGACGCAATAATCGGTCGCAAGTCCGGCCAGCCACACGCGCCGCGCGCCGGTTTCGTGCAGATAGCCCGTCAGGCCGGTCGGCGTCGTGCGATCCGCTTCGACGAAGGCCGAATAGCTGTCGACGTGTTCGTGATGTCCCTTGCGCACGACCATCCGCGCGTGCGGCACATGCAGATCGCGATGCAGCGCCGCGCCCTCGGTGTCCTGCACGCAGTGCACCGGCCACAGCACCTGCTCGCCGTAGGGCAGCGTCATCGTTTCGAAGGGCTGGCGCCCCGCGTGGTTCGCCGCGAACGACACATGCGAGCGCGGATGCCAGTCCTGGGTCAGCACGACGTGCGAGAAGCCGCGCGCGATGCAGTTGATGACCGGCACGACCTCGTCGCCGCGCGCGACGGCCAGCGCCCCGCCCGGCATGAAATCAGGTTGCACGTCCACGACGATCAGTACGTCTTCCACGGGTTTCATCATGTTCAAAGAGAAGCTCAGGCGTTGAAGCGGCCGTTGGCGGCGGCGAGTTCCGCGATGCGCGCAGCGGGCTGCCACGCGTCGCCGTTGGGTCGGGCGGCGTACTTGCGCAGCGCGCGATCGACGTTATAGAGGCCGATGGTATCCGCGTACAGCATCGGGCCGCCGCGCCAGAGCGGAAAGCCATAGCCGGTGAGATACACCATGTCGATGTCGGAGGCCTTCGCCGCGATGCCTTCCTCGAGAATCTTCGCGCCTTCGTTCACGAGCGACAGCACCAGACGCTCGACGATCTCCTCATCGCCAATTTCGCGCCGCGCCACACCTTGTTCGGCTGAGAGGCCGGCGATCATTTCGTCGACGGCCTGAGACGGGACTGCGTCGCGCTTGCCCGGCGCATAGTCGTACCAGCCGGCGCCGGTCTTCTGTCCGAAGCGGCCCATCTCGCACAGCCGGTCCGCCACGCGCGCGTAACACAACTCCGGCTGTTCGCGATAACGCCGCTTGCGAATGGCCCAGCCGATATCGTTGCCGGCCAGATCGCTCATGCGGAACGGGCCCATCGCGAAGCCGAACTGCTCGATCGCGCGATCCACCTGCGCGGGCAGCGCGCCTTCTTCCAGCATGAAGAGCGCCTGGCGAATGTACTGCTCGATCATGCGGTTGCCGATGAAGCCGTCGCACACGCCCGAAACCACCGCGGTCTTTTTGATCTTCTTCGCAAGTTGCATGACGGTGGCGAGCACGTCTTTCGACGTCTCCTTGCCGCGCACCACTTCGAGCAGCTTCATCACGTTGGCGGGACTGAAGAAGTGCATGCCGATCACATCGCCGGGACGCTTCGTGAACGACGCGATGCGATTCAGGTCGAGCGTCGAGGTGTTCGACGCGAGGATCGCGCCCGGCTTCGCCACTTCATCGAGCTGGCGGAACACGTGCTGTTTCACGTCCAGTTCCTCGAACACCGCTTCGATGATCAGGTCGGCTTGCGCGAGATCGGTGAACGAGAGCGTCGGACGGATCAGCGCGATGCGTTCCTCCACCTGTTGCTGCGTGAGCTTGCCCTTCTTCACCTGCGCGTCGTAGTTGCGGCGAATCGTTGCGAGACCGCGATCCAGCGCGTCCTGCTTCGTTTCGAGCAGCGTGACGGGCAGCTTTGCATTGAGAAAGTTCATCGCGATGCCGCCGCCCATTGTGCCCGCACCCACGATGCCGATCTGTTCGATTTTCCTGACCGGCGTGTTCGACGGCACGTCCGCGATCTTGCCGGCCGCGCGCTCGCCGAAGAACGCATGCCGCAGCGCGCGGCTCTCGGGCGTCTGCACCAGCCCGAGAAAGCATTCGCGCTCGAACGCAAGGCCGCGTTCGAAGCCTTCCTTGACGCCTTTCTCGATTGCATCGATGCACTTGTGCGGCGCCGGAAAATGCCGGGCTGCCGTCGCCACGCTGTTCCTCGCGAACTGGATGAAGCCCTCCGCGTTCGCATGCTCGATGCGTCGCTCGCGCAGCCGCGGATGCGGACCGCCGCGCTCCGCGGCATCGCGCGCGAAGCTCAGCGCCGCGTCGAGCAGATCGCCTTGTACCAAGGAGTCAAAAAGCCCGCTCTGCGCGAGCTGCTCGGACGGCACCGGCGTACCGGACACGACCATGTTGAGCGCCGTCTCCAGCCCGACCGCGCGCGGCAGCCGCTGCGTGCCACCCGCGCCCGGCAGGAGGCCGAGCTTCACTTCCGGCAGCGCGATCTGCGCGCCTGGCGCGGCGACGCGATAATGCGCGCCGAGCGCGAGTTCCAGTCCGCCGCCCATCGCCACGGCATGAATCGCGGCGACGACAGGTTTCGCGCTGCCCTCGACGGCCTTGATGACGGTCAGGAGCGTCGGTTCCTGCGTGGCCTTCGGGGTATTGAATTCGGTGATGTCGGCGCCGCCCGAAAAGGCCTTGCCCGCGCCGATCAGGACGATGGCGCGCACGGTCGCGTCGCTGTTCGCGCGCTCGATGCCTTCGACGATACCGAGCCGCGTCGCGTGCCCGAGTCCGTTGACCGGCGGATTGTCGAGCATGATGACGGCGACGCCGTCGCGGATCGAATAATCCACTGCCATGAAGCTGTCTCCTGATGGATCGCGATAAGGAAATGCGCGTGCCGCGCCAGGCGGAAAAGCACGATCGTCACACAGTGAGATCTTAACGCTCAAGCACGCTGAAGATGACAAAGCCCCGAACGCCTGCGCGCGTCCGGGGCTTCAAACCCTGCGAAACCTGAAAAAGCGCCGGTCAGGCCGGATTTTCGGCGGCGGTCGGCAACACGTGATCCCGATACTGCTCCCGCAGCCTGACCTTCTGCAGCTTGCCGGTCGCGGTATGCGGCAGGTCCTCGGCGAAGATCACGTCGTCGGGGATCCACCACTTCGCCACCTTGCCGTCGAAATGGGCGAGCAGTTCCTCGCGCGTAACGGTCGCCCCCGGCTTCAGCACGGCGACGATCACCGGCCGCTCGGTCCACTTCGGATGCGCGCACGCAATGCACGCCGCCTCGGCCACCTGTGGATGCGACACCGCGATGTTCTCCAGATCGATCGAGCTGATCCATTCCCCGCCCGACTTGATCACATCCTTGCTGCGATCGGTGATCTGCATGAAGCCGTCCGGGTCGATGGTCGCGACATCGCCGGTCGGGAACCAGCCGTCGACGAGCGGAGAGTCATCCCGCCGGAAATAGCGGTTGATGACCCACGGCCCGCGCACGTACAGGTCGCCGAAGGACTTGCCGTCCCACGGCAGCTCGCGGCCGTCGTCGCCGACCACTTTCATGTCCACGCCGAACAGCGCGCGGCCCTGCTTTTCCAGCGCATGCCGCTGCTCCTCGGGTGGCCGCTGCTTCTGCCGGTAGCTCAGGCGCGACAGCGTGCCGAGCGGCGACATCTCCGTCATGCCCCACGCGTGGATCACCTGCACGCCGTACTCTTCCTCGAAGATGCGCAGCATCGCGGGCGGACACGCGGAGCCGCCGATCACCGTGCGCGTGAGCGTCGAGAAACGCAGTTCGTGCTGCTTCAGATAGGCGAGCAACCCCATCCACACAGTCGGCACGCCGGCCGAATAAGTGACGCCCTCCGCTTCCATCAATTCATACAGCGACTGGCCGTCGAGATCCTTGCCGGGCAGCACGAGCTTCGCGCCGACCAGCGGCGCCGCGTGCGGAATGCCCCAGGCGTTCACATGGAACATCGGCACGACGGGAAGAATGGAGTCGCTCGCGGATGCGCCCATCGCGTCGGGCAGCGCCGCACCGTAGGCGTGCAGCACGGTCGAACGATGCGAATACAGCGCGCCCTTCGGATTGCCGGTCGTGCCCGACGTGTAGCACAGGAACGAAGCCTGGCGTTCGTCGAGCATCGGCCAGTCGTAGTCGCCGTCGTGCGCGCCGATGAGCGTCTCGTAGCTCATCACGGGCACGCTCAGGTCCGACAGATGCGTCTCGATGCACGATGCATCGCCGAGCGCGATCCAGCCTTTCACGTTCGGACACTGAGGCGCGATGATCTCGACCAGCGGCGCGAAGGTCATGTCGAAGCAGACATAGGCGTCGTCGGCGTGATCGATGATGAAGGCGACCTGATCCGGGAACAGGCGCGGGTTGATCGTGTGACAGACGGCGCCCATGCCCGACACGCCGTAGTAGCACTCCAGGTGCCGGTAGCCGTTCCACGCGAGCGTGCCGACGCGCTCGCCCTGCGCGACGCCGAGCGCGGTGAGCGCCTGCGCGAGCTGCTTCGCGCGCCGTTCGCAGTCGCGCCAGGTATAGCGGTGGATGTCGCCTTCGATACGGCGCGAAACAATCTCGGTATCGCCGAAGTGGCGCGACGCATGGGACAGCAGGGACGACGCGAGCAACGGTACTTCCATCATCTGGCCGTGAAGCGGCGACATCATGGGCGAAGTCCTCGGGTGGTCGATGGCCGGGTGGCGCCCGGCCCCTGCAGGCCGGCGGGCGCGGAATTACAATATCGTTTAACTCAGAGGCGCTCAATATGTCGTTTTCCCCAAGCGTTTCGCGGGACGAGACACCCGCAGACGCACAATCGATGCAGCAGATCGCCGGTGCCGTCGAAGCCGGCAAGCCCGGTTCCTTCGCGGCGCTCGGCACCGCGTTCCTCACCCGCCTGCCTGCCGCGCCCGTGCCGGAGCCGTATCTCGTCGGGCTGTCGCGCGAGATGGCACAGACGCTCGGCTTCAATCCGGACATCGCCACCGGCCCGGAGAAAGACGCCTTCGCCGCCTACTTCGCGGGCAATCCCACGCGTGACTGGCCGGTCGATGCCTTGCCCTACGCAGCCGTCTACTCGGGGCATCAGTTCGGCGTATGGGCGGGTCAGCTGGGCGACGGACGCGCGCTCACGCTGGGTGAAGTGGAGCACGACGGCGCGCGTCTGGAAGTGCAGCTGAAAGGCGCCGGACGCACGCCTTACTCGCGCATGGGCGATGGCCGCGCGGTGCTGCGCTCGTCGATCCGCGAATTCCTGTGTTCGGAAGCGATGCATCACCTGGGCATTCCGACCACGCGCGCTTTCGCGGTCGTCGGTTCCGACCTGCCGGTGCGCCGCGAGGAGATGGAAACTGCGGCGATCGTCACGCGCGTTGCGCCGAGCTTCGTGCGCTTCGGGCACTTCGAGCATTTCTATTCGAACGACCGCCCCGACGATCTCCGCAAGCTCGCCGACCACGTGATCGACCGCTTCTATCCGCATTGCCGCGCAGAGCCGGACCCCTATCTCGCGCTGCTGGCCGAGGCCGTGCGCACAACCGCCGACCTGATGGCGCAATGGCAAGGCGTCGGCTTCTGTCACGGCGTGATGAACACCGACAACATGTCGATCCTGGGTCTCACCATCGACTACGGTCCGTTCGGCTTCATGGACGGCTTCAACGCGCATCACGTCTGCAATCACTCGGACACGCAGGGCCGCTATGCGTATGGCCGCCAGCCGCAGGTCGGCTACTGGAACCTGTTCTGTCTCGCGCAGGCCCTCGTGCCGCTGTTCGGCGACAATCTGCCCGAGGAAGGCCGCGCGGAACGCGTCGTCGAGGAAGCGCAGAAAGTGCTCGAAGGTTTCAAGACGCGCTTCGCTCCGGCGCTCGTCGCCACGATGCGCGCGAAACTGGGCCTGGCCGTCGAACGCGAAAGCGACGACGCGCTCGCGAACGGCCTGTTCGAAATCATGCATGCGAACCGGGCCGACTTCACGCTGACGTTCCGCAATCTGTCGAAGCTTCGCAAGGCCGATGCGAGCGGCGACGCGCCGGTGCGCGACCTGTTCCTCGACCGCGCCGCGTTCGACGCGTGGGCCGTGAAGTATCGCGAACGTCTCGCGCACGAGCCGCGTGACGACGCCGCGCGCGCGGACGCAATGAACCACGTGAATCCGAAATACGTGCTGCGCAATCATCTGGCGGAACAGGCGATCCGGCAGGCCGCGGAGAAGGATTTTTCCGAAGTTGCGCGCCTGCTGGACGTGTTGCGCCACCCTTACGACGAGCAACCCGGGAACGAGGCCTATGCGGGCCTGCCGCCCGACTGGGCGAGCGATCTCGAAGTGAGTTGTTCTTCGTAGGATCGTCCTCATATACACGGCCTTCCCGGCCAGATCAAAGGAACCACAGATGAGCCACGACGACACCCCCGCGAGCTATCCGCTGCAGAAGGACGATGCGACCTATCGCAACGAGCTGGACGACATGCAATACCAGGTGACGCGCCATGCCGCGACCGAGCGGCCGTTCACCGGCAAATACTGGGATCACACCGAACGCGGCATCTATGATTGTGTGTGCTGCGGCACGCCGCTGTTCGAGTCGGACACGAAATTTGACGCCGGCTGCGGCTGGCCCAGCTATTTCAAGCCGATCAACGGCGAAGTGGTCCAGGAGAACACCGACCGCTCGCACGGCATGCTGCGCATCGAGGTGGTGTGCAAGAACTGCGGCGCGCATCTCGGCCATGTATTCGAGGACGGCCCGGCGCCGACCGGCCTGCGCTATTGCATCAACTCGGCTGCGCTACAATTCGAACCCAAGTAAGCGAACACTAGCAAGCGGGCACGGAACACCGGCTCGCGCTGCTGGTTCGAGCCGTCTGATGCCCGTTTGACGCCCGCTGCAATCCGAGCGGGCGTTCGTTCATGCGCTGCCCCTCATCCCCCGCCTTTCACGTCCGGACGCCAATGAAATTTCTGTTCGATCTGTTTCCGATCATTCTCTTTTTCGTCGCATTCAAGGTCTGGGGCATCTATACCGCGACGGCCGTGGCGATCGCGGCGACCTTGCTGCAAATCGCCTGGGTCGCGTTCCGCCACCGCAAGGTCGATCCGATGCTGTGGGTGAGCCTCGGCGTGGTCGTGGTGTTCGGCGGCGCGACGCTCGTGCTGCACAACGACACTTTCATCAAGTGGAAGCCCACCGCGCTGTACTGGCTGTTCGCCGTCGCGCTGATCGTCGCGCAACTGGGTTTCAGGAAGAATCTGATCGAAGCGATGATGGGCAAGCAGATCGTGCTGCCGCATCGCGTATGGGGCCAGTTGAATGTCGCGTGGGCCGTGTTCTTCGGCTTGCTCGGTATCGTGAACCTGTTCGTCGCGTATCACTTCACCACGGACCAGTGGGTCAACTTCAAGCTGTTCGGCGCCACCGGATGCCTGGTGGTCTTCATCGTCGCGCAGAGTTTCTGGCTCGCGAAGTACATGAAGGAGGATGGTCAATGAGCGATTCCTTCGATTTCATGAGCGCCACGGCCGCTGACAAGATCGCCCATCTGGAAGCGCGCCTGAACGCGGCGCTGACGCCGCAGTCCGTGCACATCGACGACGACAGCGCGGCCCATGCGGGCCACGCCGGCGCGGCTTCGGGCAGCCACTACACCGTGACGATCGTGGCCGCTTGCTTCGCTGGCCGGGCGCGCGTGGCGCGGCATCGGCTGGTGTATGATGCGCTGGCCGACGAAATGCAGCGTGGCGTGCATGCGCTGGTCATTCGGGCTTATACGCCGCAAGAATTCGCGGAACAATTCGACTAGGCGCGCGAATAGGCGCGCGACCAGGCGCGCCCGGTGACGCATCCCCATGGATGACGTGACCCGATACGCGCCCCTTGCTTGCCGTTTGCCCTGCTTCTTGAATCTCGCCTGTGAAGGCGTCTGTTTGCTCAGTTAGGACTCTCCGATGACTCTGAAAAAACCCCGCGTCTGGGTGTTGCTGGCTGCGTTCGCGGCGGCCCCCGCGTTTGCGCAGAACGTCGCCGTTGTGAACGGCACGCCGATTCCCACGTCGCGCGCCGATGCGCTCGTGAAGCAACTGGTCGCGCAAGGTCAGCAGGATTCGCCGCAGCTTCAGCAAGCCGTGCGCGAAGAACTCATCAATCGCGAAATCCTGATGCAGGAAGCCGCGCGTGAAGGCATCGCGTCGCGTCCCGACGTCAAGGCGCAACTGGCGGTTGCGCAGCAGACCGTGGTGCTGCGCGCGATGATCGAAGACTTCGTGAAGAAGAACACGCCCACCGACGCCGAGATCAAGGCTCGCTACGACCAACTGGTCAAGCAGAATGGCGGCGGCACGGAACTGCACCTGCATCACATCCTCGTCGACAACGAAGCCCAGGCGAAAGACCTGATCGCCAAGATCAAGGGCGGCGCGAGCTTCGAGGACCTCGCCAAGCAATATTCGAAGGACCCGGGATCGGGCAAGAACGGTGGCGATCTCGACTGGTCGGCGCCGTCGGCGTATGTGCCGGAATTCGGCGCGGCCGCGGAAAAGCTCAAGAAGGGTGAAGTCACGCCGGAGCCGGTCAAGACGCAGTTCGGCTGGCACATCATCCGCCTCGACGATTCCCGCGACGTCGCCCCGCCGCCGCTCGAGCAGGTAAAGGCGCAGATCGCCCAGCAGATTCAGCAGGAGAAGCTGCAAGGGTTTGAAGAAGGTCTGCGCAAGAAGGCCGTGGTGAAGTAAGGCTGCACGTCCTACGGCTGACTCGCTTCAAGCACAAGGCCGCCTTCGGGCGGCTTTGTCGCTTCCGGACGGCATGTTCGTGCGGGTCTCGAACGCCTCGCGATCGCTGCTTGCCGGCTTGAACCCTGCCTGCCCAGCCATGGCGCTTCTGTTCACGAAGGACGATCGCAAGCGGCTCAGGCGCCCTGCGTTCAAGCCCTCCGGCCTTCGAAATCGCGCAGCGTGGCTTCAAGGTCGCGTCTTGCTGATACGCGCAGACTCACCCGCCGTTCGCAAGCGCGAGGCCCGGTCGCACCGTTGCGCCCGCCCGCACCAGCTTTGGCAGTTCGCGGTTCTCCACGACGCTCATGAACCCGGCCCAGTCGTTCGCGAGCGCTGCCTTGTCGACCTTGTTCGTCTCGCCCAGGCGATAGCGCTCGCCCGCCGCGAACGGCCGCTCCCACGCCGCCCGATGCCAGGCCCGCTCCGCCAGCGCCAGCAGGCGCGGATACACCATGTACTCGAACTGCGTGTCCGTGCGCATCACTTCGGCCCATGCCTGACCCTGCATGCCTTCGATGCGTGGCGCCGAACCCGCGCTCGTCACCTCGAACGGACGGCCGTCGCGGTCAGGCATGATTTCCGCGTTCTGCGGCAGATTGTCCGGCGCAAGCGAGAAGGTCTTGAAACTGTCGGTGGCGTGCGAGCCCCAGTAATAGCCCCGTTCCTTCGGATCGAACGAATAGGGAAAGTCGAAGTACAGATAGTCGGGCAGCGCAAGCACGGTCTGGTAGCCCTGCGTGTCGAGCGTGCGGGCGGTGTCGGCGGCGCCCCAGAAGAGCGTGTCCCACAGCGTCACCATCACGTTCGCGGTCGCGAAATCCTGCGGCCCGTTTGCATGCCGGATACCGTCCTGCCAGGCCGCCATGGTGCCGATGCCGTTCGTTCGCACGATCTGGCTGACTTGCCGCGCGAACATGGAAGGCAGTTCGTCGACGGAGGCCGCCTGCCCTGCTCTGATCAGCGCCGCGCACTGCGGTGAGCGGCCCCATGGCTTGTCCTGCACGGCGAGATTCACGCGTCCCTTGCCGGGGTCCGTGCCGTCGAGCGGCTGGAAGCCCGCGCCGAGCAGGATGTTCTTTGCTTCGTCGCCGCCGAAATGCCAGATGGCGAGCGGCGCACCCGCCTCGCGATGCATCGACGCCATCTCGCCGATCACCTTCGACGCGAAACGCCGCGCCCCGTCCCCGCACGGATTGAGGAAGCTGCGACGGTCGTAGAACTGCACCGTGGTTGCGTTCGTGGTGTCGGCGGGATCGAGCAGGCGATAGGCGCTGGCCGCTGCTTCGTCGCCCTGGGCGTGCAGGCGCCGGTAACGCGCTTCCATCGATACCACTGCCGCCCGCGCGTGCCCCGGCATGTCGATTTCCGGAACGATCTCGACGAAGCGGTCGGCCGCGTAACGCACCAGCGCCACGTAATCGGCGCGGCTCAGATAGCCGCTGCCCGAGCGGTTGTCCGGCCCCGACGCCAGCTGTGGCACGAGACAGCGTGTTTCGCTGAGGTCGTGGCAACGCTTTGCGCCGACCTCGGTGAGTTCGGGCAAGCCAGGAATCTCGACACGCCAGCCCTCGTCGTCCGACAGGTGCAGATGCAGCCGGTTGAGCTTGTACGCGCTCATCTGGTCGATCAGCCGGCGCAGCGTGGCCGGCTGGCGAAAGTTGCGCGCCACATCGACCATCATGCCGCGATGCCCATAGCGGGGCGCATCCTCCATCGTCATGGCTGGCACGCTGCCGCCGCCCGCGGGCGTCAGCGACAACAGGGTCTGCGTGCCGTAGTAGAGCCCGGCGGCGTCGAAGGCTTCGATGCTGACGCCGCCCGGCGCGATGCTCAGCCGGTAGCCGCCGTGCCTCGCGATATCGGCGGGCAGCGTGCCGGCGGCGATGGCGCCGTTCACGCGCATCGCGGGTCCGCTGAGCCCGAGCGTGGCGGCCCGCGTCGCCAGGGCCACGGTCTGCGCGGCCGTCAGTCCCGGCAGGTTCAATTCCACCGCGCCGACCTGCACGACGCCCTGACCGGCCGCTTCGCGCAGCACTGAAGGCAACGCACGCGCCGCGACCTGACGGGCGTCGGGTAGAACGGCCTCCGCCCGCGCCCGCAACACTTGAGCGGGCGTCGCGGCAAACGCGGCGGCGTCATCCGCAACGGGCGGAAGATGCTCGACATAGCGGCTTTCGTCGTCGGTGTCGTTGTTGCGCAGAACGGCGGACCCGGCATCGCCGTCCGCCACGACATACGCGCGCGGCAACAGGTCGCTGGTGCGCCGGTACCCGTATTCCCCGACGAACGGCACCTCGAGCCGCTCGCCGCTACCCAGCGTGAACGCGCCCGCCGCGGGCGTCAGCGCGTACAAGTCGCCGGTGATGTGCTTCCACGTGATAGCTGGATGCGCGACCATGAGCAGCCGCCGGATGCTGTGTACGTACAACGTCCAGCCGCCCGCTGCCAGTCTGCGCGCGCCGCTGTTCTCCAGAATCAGCCTGCCGCGCGCGCAACTGGCCCAGTCCGCGCCCAGGTCCGCGCAGTTCGTGCCGGACGCCGCGGCGTCATTGACGTCGATCGCGACGCGCACCGTCAATGCATCGCCGATGGCAGCCACTCGCGCTGCCGGCGCCAAGCGGTCCGCATCCGCGTCCGAACTCGATCCGCCGCACGACACCAAGAGACACGCCATGACGACGATACCCAACGCTTTTAAAATGGGGATGCCTAAGTAATGTGAAGCCCACTGCCGCATCTTGCCTCCGTGAACGACACGCGTCGCCCGGACACGTCGGAGCACTATACCTGCAACTTACGGCCCTATTTTTTTGGGATACCTGCCGACAGGCAAGCACAAAACAAAACACCCCGAAGCGTGAACTTCGGGGTGTCGTCGGGCAAGCGCGGAGCGGTGGATCAGCCGAGGAAACGTCGCGCGTTCTGGAACACGCGCAGCCACGGGCTGCCGTCGTGGGTCCAGTCTTCCGGCGTCCAACTCATCTGCACGTTGCGATGCACGCGTTCCATATGCGGCATCAGCACGGAGAAGCGGCCATCGGGCGTCGTGACCGACGTGATGCCCTGCGGCGAGCCGTTCGGATTGAACGGATACTGTTCGGTCGCGTTGCCGCGATGATCCACGTAACGCATCGCGACGAGCGCCTTCGCCTGATCGCCTTGCTGCGAGAAGTCGGCAAAGCCCTCGCCGTGCGCAACCGCCACCGGAATGCGCGAGCCTTCCATGCCGGCGAAGAAGATCGACGGCGAACTCTGCACTTCGACCAGCGAGAAGCGCGCCTCGAACTGCTCCGACTTGTTGCGCGTGAACTTCGGCCAGTGCTCGGCGCCAGGGATGATCGACGCCAGGCTCGACATCATCTGGCAGCCATTGCAGATGCCAAGCGCGAAGGTGTCGGCGCGGCCAAAGAATGCGGCGAACATGTCGGCCAGTTGCGCATTGAAGCGAATGGTCTTCGCCCAGCCCTCGCCCGCGCCCAGCACGTCGCCGTAGGAGAAGCCGCCGCACGCCACCGCACCCGCGAAATCGGCGAGCGTGGCGCGGCCTTCCAGCAGGTCGCTCATGTGGACGTCGTGCGCGTCGAAACCGGCGCGATCGAATGCGTACGCGGTTTCCAGATGCGAATTCACGCCCTGCTCGCGCAGGATGGCGACACGCGGCCGCGCTTTCGTTGCGATGAACGGCGCCGCCACATCTTCCGCCGGATCGAAGCTCAGGACCGGCGAGAGGCCGGGATCGGCGGCGTCGAGGAGCGCGTCGTATTCGGCGTCAGCGCAGGCCGGGTTGTCACGCAGACGCGCGATACGCCAGCTCACTTCGCTCCACGCGCGATGCAGCTCGACACGCGGCGCGTCGAAGATCTTCTTCGCGTCGCGATAAATCTCGATGGCACCGTTCTCGTTCGGCTTGCCGATCACATGCGAGCACGCCGACAGACCGTGCTCGCGCAGCGCGGCCAGCACCGCGTCGCGTTCCGTTGCGCGCACCTGCACCACCGCGCCGAGTTCTTCCGAGAACAGCGCGCGGATCGTACGGTCCTCGCGGCGGCCGCTGGTCTGCTTCGTCCAGTCTTTCGCGTCGCCGTAATCGGACTCGTGATTGGCGTCGAGCGTCAGCATGTCCACGTTCAGCGACACACCCACGTGACCCGCGAACGCCATCTCGCAGACCGTCGCCCACAGGCCGCCGTCCGAACGGTCATGGTAGGCGAGCAGCTTGCCGTCCGCGTTCAGCGCCTGAATGGCCGTGAAGAAGCGCTTGAGGTCTTCAGGATCGTCGACGTCCGGCACCGTGTCGCCGACCTGCTGCGTGACCTGCGCGAGAATGCTGCCGCCCATGCGGTTGCGGCCGCGGCCGAGGTCGATCGCGATCAGCACCGTGTTGGTGTCGTTGACGAGCTGCGGCGTCAGGTGACGGCGCACGTCCTCGACCGGCGCGAACGCCGAAATGATCAGCGACACCGGCGACACCACTTCCCGCGCGCCGCCGCGTGCATCCTGCCACTTGGTGCGCATCGACAGCGAATCCTTGCCGACCGGAATGCTGATGCCGAGCGCCGGGCACAGTTCCATGCCGATGGCCTGCACCGTGTCGTACAGCGCGGCGTCTTCGCCCGCGCTGCCGCAGGCGGCCATCCAGTTCGCCGAGAGCTTCAGCTTGTCGAGCGACGCGATGGGGGCCGACGCGATATTGGTCACCGCCTCGCCCACGGCCATGCGGCCGGACGCGGGGGCGTCGATCACGGCGAGCGGCGTGCGCTCGGCCATCGTCATGGCTTCGCCGCGATAGCCGACGTAGTCCATCGTGGTCACGGCGCAATCCGCCACCGGCACCTGCCACGGACCGACGAACTGGTCGCGCGCGGTCGTGCCGCCCACCGAACGGTCGCCGATGGTGATGAGGAACGACTTGCTCGCGACCGTCGGATGCTTCAGCACCTCGACCGCGACTTCGGACAGCGGCAGTCCGGTGACATCGACTTCGTTGAATTGCGCGCTTTCGCGCTTCACGTCGCGATGCATCTTGGGCGGCTTGCCGAGCAGCACGTCCATGGGCATGTCGACGGGTTCCTGCCCGCTGTTGGCTTCATCGACGAGCTTCAGTTGACGCTCCTCGGTCGCCACGCCGACCACCGCCACCGGGCAGCGCTCGCGTTCGCAGAGGGCCTGGAACGCGGGCAGATCGTTCGGCGCAATGGCCAGCACGTAGCGCTCTTGCGCCTCGTTCGACCAGATTTCGCGCGGCGACAAACCGCTCTCTTCGAGCTGGACCTTGCGCAGTTCGAACAGCGCGCCCTTGCCCGCGCCGTCGACGAGTTCCGGGAACGCATTCGAGATGCCACCCGCGCCGACGTCGTGAATCGACAGGATGGGGTTGCTGTCACCCAGCTGCCAGCAACTGTTGATGACTTCCTGCGCGCGCCGCTGGATTTCGGGATTGCCGCGCTGGACGGAATCGAAATCGAGTTCGGCAGTGTTCGCGCCGGTGGCCATCGAGGACGCCGCGCCGCCGCCCATGCCGATGCGCATGCCCGGTCCGCCGATCTGGATCAGCAGCGTGCCGGCCGGCAGGTCGAGCTTGTGGGTGTGCTGGTCCGAGATATTGCCGATGCCGCCCGCGATCATGATCGGCTTGTGATAGCCGCGCACGCGGCCCGCCACGTTCTGCTCGAAGGTGCGGAAGTAGCCGCCGAGGTTCGGCCGGCCGAATTCGTTGTTGAAGGCAGCGGCGCCGATCGGGCCGTCGATCATGATCTGCAACGGCGACGCAATGCGGTCCGGGCGGCCGTACGGCTGATGCGCGTCGGCCGGATTGCGCGACGCGAGCGGCACGGCGGCGTCGCGGTCGTTTTCCCAGTTGCGGCGGGCGTCGGGCAGATCCAGGTTCGACACCGTGAAGCCGGCGAGTCCGGCCTTCGGACGCGCGCCGCGGCCGGTCGCGCCTTCGTCGCGAATCTCGCCGCCGGAGCCGGTGGCCGCGCCCGCGAACGGGGAAATGGCAGTCGGGTGATTGTGGGTCTCGACCTTCATCAGCGTGTGGGTCATTTCCACGTGACGCCGGTATTGCTCGTCCTTGCCGCGCGGGAACCAGCGCTCGGCCATGCCGCCCTGCATGATCGCCGAATTGTCCGAATACGCGACGATTGTGCCCGCGTGATTCAGCTTCTCGGTGTTGCGGATCATCTGGAACAGCGACATGTCCTGCTTCGCGCCGTCGATGGTCCATTCGCCGTTGAAGATCTTGTGACGGCAGTGTTCGCTGTTGGCCTGCGCGAACATCATCAGTTCGACATCGGTGGGATTGCGCTTCAGCTCTTCGAACGCGCTCACCAGATAGTCGATTTCGTCGTCGGCGAGCGCGAGGCCCAGTTCCAGGTTGGCGGCTTCGAGCGCGCTGCGGCCCGCGCCGATGATGTCGACCGTTTGCAGCGGCCGGGCGGGCAGTTCGTCGAAGAGATGCAGCGCCTGCTCGCGCGAGGCGGCGACGCTTTCGGTCATGCGGTCGTGCAGCGCGTCGGCGACGGCGGCGCGCGCCGCGTCGGGAAGCGCCTTCTTGCCGCCGAGGAAGCCGCTCTTCATGATCACCGTGTACTCGACGCCGCGCTCGATGCGCCGCACCTTCGTGAGCCCGCAGTGATGCGCGATGTCGCTGGCCTTGCTGGCCCACGGCGACACGGTGCCGAAGCGCGGCACGACCATGAAGGTTTCCGTCGCGCCGCGCTCCTTCGATGCCTCGAAGGGCGCGCCGTAGTGCATCAGCGCCTCGATGCGGCGATTGTCTTCATCCGAGAGCGGTTCCGACGCATTCACGAAATGCAGGAACTGGCCGCGCACGCCGACGATATTCGCGTCGATGCGGACGAGCGTTTCGAGAAGGCGGGTCTGACGGAAATCGGAGAGGGCCGAAGCGCCGGGGAAACACGAGAAGTGGGCCATTGTGACGGTGCGTCGATGACGTCTGTGTGCCGCTCGCGAGGCGCTCGCTGGTGCGCGAAAACTTGTCTGGCGCTCCGTCTGCGAAGCTGGACATTCGCAAAACCGGACCGAGCACGCGAAACGGCATGAGGCAAAAGGAAGACCGCGATTATAACCCGGAAGCGGCGCCCGACTGGTCGTGTCCTGCCGACGCTGGACGCGCAGCGGCCGCGCGGCTTGCGACGCTTCCTTTCGATCGCCCCTCGCGTGCGGATTGGGAGCGGATTGCCAGCCCCCGCAAACGGTTTTGGCGCTATCATGGCGCGCTTTCTTCCGGTGCGCGCCACGCTCAAGCCCGGTCCGCCGCGCTTCTGGTTTCATCGCGCAACGCCGCGCTGCTCGCGCCTGCGGGCGCCAATCACAATCAGCATCACGTTCAGCACCCCATTCAGCATCAGACAGTCATGGATGTCATCGTCATCGGCGGAGGAATCGCCGGCATCGCCACCGCTTATCAGCTGCATGCGGCCGGTCATCGCGTCTGCGTGATCGAGCGGCACGCGACCGTCGCGCAGGGCGCCACCTACGGCCAGGGCGGCGCGCTTCTGCCCTCGCCGCTCGATGTCTGGTTCGGCCCGACCTTCATGACCTCGAGCCGCGCGAAACAGAGCGGCATGGTGGTCAAGACCGGCTTCGACTCCGGCGCGCGCGAGTTCGTCAGGCAACTGTCGCTGCTGCAAGATCCCGATGCGTTCACGGCGCAGTACACGAAGCTGGCGCCGCTCGTCGAATTGTCGCGGCAGGTGATCAGCGATATCGAGCAGCGTCTGGAACTGGATTTCGAGCAGCGGCGCGGCGTCCTGCACGTGTTCCGCCAGCCGCGCGAGCTGGAAGACGCGCACGCCGCCATCGAGCTTCTCAAGCGCTTCAAGGTGCCGCATCGGGTGTTGACGCCGGAAGAATGCGTCGCCATCGAGCCTTCCGTGCCGGACGACCCCGCTTTCGCCGGCGGCGTGCTGTTGCCCGACGAGCGCACCGCGAACTGCCCGCTGTTCACCAAGCAACTGAAGCAGTTCCTCGAAGAACAAGGTGTGCAATTCCGCATGCAGCAGACAGTCGCGGCGCTGCGCCTCGACGGCGCGCGGGCGGCGGTAGAACTGTCGTCCTCCGATGAAGGCAAGAAGCGCGCGCATGACGCCGAAACGCTCACGGCCGATGCGCTGGTCGTCGCAGCCGGAACCAGCACGCCCGCGCTCGCCGGCGCGAGCAAGGCCGCGTCCGCGCTGTTTCCGCTGCGCGTGCATACGCTCACGGCGCCGGTCGCGTACGAAGAACGCGCGCCGCATCTGAGCGTCGTCGATTCGGTCAAGCGCATCACGATGACGCGCATCCACCAGCGGCTGCGCGTCGGCGGCGCGGGCGTGCTGCAGAGCGCCGCCAAGGCCGACAAACCGCTGGACGCCGCGCTCTCGCGCCGCGCGCTCGATCTGCTGGGGCAAGGCACGCACGACTGGATTCCCGGCGCGGCGCGGGTGTCCGCCGCGCGCGCCTGGGACGGCCTGCGCCTCCTGAGCGCCGATGGCCTGCCGGTCGCCGGCGCGACGCGCCATCCGCGGCTGTTCGTCAATGCGGCGCACGGCCCGGCGGGCTGGGGGCTGGCGTGCGGCTCTGCTAAAGTGATCGCGGATCTCGTCTCCGGCGTCACGCCCGATCTCCCCGCCGACACGCTTGCCGCGCTGAGTCTCGAACGCTTCTAGTTCGCGCGGCGCTCGCCGCGCACCTCGAGTGCGCGCGCCGGGCACGATTGCTGCAACGGCGTCGGGTTTCCGACCGCTCCGATTCCCGGAGCGCCCTTCCCTGGGCCGCCATGACCGTTCCCCGCTCTGCCTGGTTCACGCCGAAAGACGAACCGCTTCCGCTCCTGACGCTCAACGAACTGCGCGCGCTCGAAGCGCGTGGCGCTGCCGCGCTGCCGCCACATACGCTGATGGCGCGCGCAGGCGCGGCTGCCGCGCAGTGGCTGGAAGACGCCCTGTCGCACGATGCCGCGAGCCGCGCGCAACCCGTCTGGCTCGTCGCCGGCCCGGGCAACAACGGCGGCGATGCGCTCGTGATGGCCGAACGGCTGCATCGCGCGGGCATTGCCGTGCAGGTGTGCATGCCCATCGAGGTCAAGCCCGACGACGCACGCTGGGCGCTGGCGTCTGCGCGCGCGGCGGGCGTGCCCATCGACACCGCGCCGCCCGCGTCGTTCGACGGCTTCGGCTGGCTGGTCGACGGCATGTTCGGCATCGGCCTCACGCGGCCGCTCGAAGGCGTGTTCGCGGACCTCGCTGCGCGCCTCACGCGCCGGGCGCGCAGCGAGGGCCGCGTGCTGGCGCTCGACGTGCCGAGCGGCCTCGACAGCGACACCGGCACGCCGGTGCGCGGCGGCGACGCCGTGCGCGCGACCGACACGCTCACCTTCATCGGCGCGAAGCCGGGGCACTTCACGTCGCAGGGACGCGATCTCACGGGCCGGCTGTGCGTCGCTACGCTGGAGCTGGAAGCGAGCGCGACGCCGTCGCTCGTACTGAACGCGCCCGCGCTGTTTGGCGCGGCCCTGCCGCCGCGCGACAACGCGACCAACAAAGGCACGTTCGGCACGCTCGCGGTGATCGGCGGCGACACCGGCATGTGCGGCGCGCCCGTGCTGGCGGCGCGCATGGCGCTGTACAGCGGCGCGGGCAAGGTGAACATCGCCTTTCTCGGCGACGGCTTTCCACCCTATGACCCGCCGCATCCGGAACTGATGCTGCATCACGTCGAAGGCTTCGCACTCGACAAGATGGACGCGCTCGCGATCGGCTGCGGCATGGGCACGAGCGCGCGCGCCCGCAAGGTGCTCGAGGACGTGCTGAAGCTCGACGTCCCGAAACTGCTCGACGCCGATGCGCTCAATCTCGTCGCCCGGGACGAGCCGCTGGCGGCCGCCGTCGCGGCGCGCGGCGCGCAGGGCGACCCGTGCGTGCTGACGCCGCATCCGCTCGAAGCGGCGCGTCTGTTGCAAGGCGACGCGCAAGCGGTCCAGGCCGACCGCATCGCGGCGGCGCGGCAGTTGTCGGCGCGTTATGGCGCTGTCGCCGTGCTGAAAGGCTCAGGCACCGTGATCGCGGCGCCGGACGGTCGTGTCGCCGTGAATCCGACCGGCAATGCCGGCCTCGCGACGGGTGGCACCGGCGACGTGCTGGGCGGTTTGATCGGAGCATTGCTCGCGCAGAAGCTGCCCGCATATGAAGCGGCGTTGGCCGGCGTCTATCTGCACGGCCTGGCCGCGCAGACGCTCACCGACGAGGGCATCGGCCCGGCCGGCCTCACCGCGGGCGAGCTTGCGCCGGCCGTGCGCGCACTGCTCAACCGACGCTTCTACGCGGCACGCGCAGATCGCCTCTGAAGCCCCTGCGACACGTTGCAAGCAACCGTTCATGCATCGTCGCTATACTCTTTTCGATTCGGGCATCCGCGCCATTCGTCACCGCGTTCACCAGACACGCTGACCCCGGCCGCGCAGGCATTGCACGAACGTTTTCCTCTGTCACCCTCAGACTAACGGACCGCTCATGACCCAAACCTCGACGCTCAATTCGCTTCCTGCCTGGTCGGCGCTCCAGTCGCACTACGACTCCATTTCCGGCGAGCGCCTGCGCGACTGGTTCGCGCCGCAAAACGACAGCGCGCCCACGCGCGCCGAACGTCTGACGTTCGAAGGCGGCGGGCTCACCATCGACTTCTCCAAGAACCGTGTCACCGAGGCCACGCTCAAGCTCCTGATCCAGCTTGCCGAGGAAGCCGGCGTGACGAAGAAGCGCGACGCGATGTTCAACGGCGACATCGTCAACGTCACCGAGCATCGCGCGGTCTTGCACACGGCCTTGCGCGCCCAGTCGCCGGATGCGCCCTTCCATGCGCAAGTGGAAGCCGAGAAGGCCAGGATGGCCGCCTTCGCGACGAAGGTCCGCGACGGCGCGTGGACCGGCTACACCGGCAAGCGCATCCGCCATGTGGTGAACATCGGTATCGGCGGCTCGGATCTCGGGCCGAAGATGGTCGTCCACGCGCTGCATCATCTCGCCTCGAAGGAGCTCGACACGCACTTCGTGTCCAACGTCGACGGCGCCGATATCTACAACGTGCTGCAACAGATCGACGCGGAGGAAACGCTCGCGATCATCGTCTCGAAGACTTTCACGACGCTCGAGACGATGACCAACGCCCACTCGATGCGCGACTGGTTCATCAAGTCCGGCTGCCCCGAAGACCAGTTGTCGAAACATTTTGTCGGCGTGTCGGCGAATCCGGCCGAAGTGGTCAAGTTCGGCATCGCGAAAGAGAACGTCTTCGAGATGTGGGACTGGGTGGGCGGACGCTATTCGCTGTGGTCGGCGGTCGGCCTTTCGATCATGATCTCGGTCGGCCCGGACAACTTCGACGCGCTGCTGCAAGGCGCGGACACGATGGACCAGCATTTCCGCACCGCGCCGCTCAACGTGAACCTGCCGGTGCTGATGGGCATGATCGGCATCTGGTATCGCAACTTCTTCGGCTCGCAGAGCGATCTGATTGCGCCGTATTCGGAAGCGCTGCACTTCCTGCCTTCGTATCTGCAACAGCTGGAGATGGAGAGCAACGGCAAGTCGGCGCGTCTCGACGGCACGATGGTCGATTACCCCACCGCCGCCGTGATCTGGGGCGAGCCGGGTACGAACGGTCAGCACGCGTTCTTCCAGATGCTGCACCAGGGCCCGACGATCATCCCGATCGACTTCATCGCGGTGCTGACGCCGGAGCATCCGCTCGTCGATCATCACGCGAAGCTGCTGGCCAACTGTTTCGCACAGAGCGAAGCGCTGATGCTCGGCCGCACGCTGGAGGAAGCGAAGAAGGTGGCGGGCCCGGGCAAGGAAGAACTGGCGACGCACCTGAGCTTCCCCGGCAACCGTCCGACCACCACCATCATGCTCGACGCGCTGACGCCGCAGACGCTCGGCGCGCTGATCGCGCTGTATGAACACAAGGTGCTGGTGCAAGGCGCCGTGTGGAACATCAACTCGTTCGATCAGTGGGGCGTGGAGCTCGGCAAGATTCTCGGCAAGGTGGTCGAGGCCGACATCACCGCGGCAAGCGCCGATCCGGCGAAGCACGATTCGTCGACATCGGCGTTGATCGCGCGGGCGCGCAAGGCCTTGAAGCGCTGACGCTGTCTCGTTGCAATGGAGCCCGCGCGCTCATCAGGCGTCGCGGGCTTTTTTACAGGCTTTTCAGACGCCCGACCCGTTGACGATGCGTCCGGCTTCGATCGTCACAGTGGCATCGCAGCGCTCGGCGAGTTCCGCGTCATGCGTGACGAGCACGAGCGTCGCGCCATTGCGGCGGTTCATCTCGAACATCAGGTCGATGATCGCGTAGCCCGTGGCGGCGTCGAGGCTGCCGGTGGGCTCGTCGGCGAACAGCACGGCGGGATGCGTGACGAACGCCCGCGCCAGCGCGACGCGTTGCTGTTCGCCGCCGGAGAGCAGTTTCGGATAATGTCCCATGCGTTGCGCGAGACCGACCTGATCGAGTAGTGCACGGGCGCGTGCGGCGATTTCATGGTGCGGCATCTCGGCACGCAGTTCGAGCGGCAACATCACGTTCTCGAGCGCGGTCAGATGCGGCATCAGCTGGAACGACTGGAACACGAAGCCCACGGCGCCGCTGCGCAGCGCGGCGCGCTGGTCTTCATCGAGCGTGGAGAGCTCCTTGCCAAGCAGACGAACCGAGCCCTCCGTCGCGCTGTCCAATCCCGCGAGCAGGCCGAGCAGCGTCGACTTGCCCGACCCCGACGCCCCGACGATCGCCACGCTGCTGCCCTGCGCGATCGAAAGGTCGATCTGATCCAGTATGGTCAGTTCGCCCGTTGCGTCCTTCACCCGCTTGTTCAATCCCCGAACTTCGATGACCGGCTCGATATTGTTTTGCATGGACACCCTGAAGAAAAACTTGCGCGGCACGCTTCCCGTGCTGGGCCTGATGATGGCGGTTTGTGTCACGGCGCAGGCAGCGGATGCCCAGGCGGCGCCTCAGCCCGCGACGCCGGCCCTGGCGCCGACGAAGCCCGCGATCGTCGTGCTGGGCGACAGCCTCTCCGCGGAATACGGCCTGCCGCGCGACACCGGCTGGGTCAACTTGCTGCGCGGCAAGCTCGTGCAAGAGCGTTTCGATTATAGCGTCGCGAATTCGAGCATCAGCGGCGACACCACGAGCGGCGGGCGCGCGCGCCTCACCGCCGTGCTCGCGCGGCTCAAGCCTGCCGTGGTGATTGTCGAACTGGGTGGCAACGATGCACTGCGCGGCGTGCCGCTCACGACGACCGAGGCGAACCTGCGCGGTATCGTCGATGCATCGCAGGCCGCGCATGCGAAGGTTTTACTCATCGGCATGTACGTTCCACCCAATTACGGCCCCGACTACACGCAAAAGTTCCACGCGGTCTATGAGCGTATCGCGAAGGAGAAGAGCGTGCCGCTCGTGCCTTTCCTGCTGGCGGGCATTGCCGAAACGCCCTCGATGTTCCAGGCCGATCAGATCCATCCGACGGTGCAGGCCCAGCCATTGCTATTGAACAACGTCTGGCCAAGCTTGAAACCCTTGCTGGGCGCGGGCGCGTCGCATTAGGCGACACGCCGGCCGCACGGCTTGTTCAACCTGACGCGGAACACGGCCACGATTCAGTCATCTGAGACTTTCGCGTAACTCTTATAACCCCGCTCGTACTGAGAGAGCGATCCGACAAGGAGGTCACGTGAAATTTATCCCTCTTCTCGCCCTGACCGTTGCAATCTCGGCCTGTGCCGCTCAACCGCCTGCCGGCGTGCAGCAGGTCGGCACGAGCCAGAAGGCGCCGAAGGTCGTGGCGCAATGCGTCGCCCAGAAGTGGGCCGACAAGTCGCAGCAGCAGGTCGTGTCGCAGGACACGCTGGCGAACGACCAGGCCGTCGATGTCTACGTTCCCGGCCAGCAGCCGCCGAACGGCGCCGCAGCCGTGGTTCGCCCGGCCTATACCGGTTCGGGCTCGTGGGTGGGCTTCCGCGCTTCGGGCGCGGCCGCCAGCCAGGCCAGCGGCGACGTGCAGGCTTGCCTGTAAGGTCGTGTCTAGGTGCTACGTCCGCGCGCTTCCAGCGCGTCGGGCGTGAATGCAAAAAGCCCCGCTAGTCTTCGGATAGCGGGGCTTTTTGCATACTGCGATCAGCGGATCAATTCGATGTCGACGGATCCGGCGCCGTTGCGTGACTAAGCTTGATCTTCGAACGCGCCTTCAGCGCATCCGTATAGGCTTCCATTTCCGCCTGCGCGTACACCTGCGCGATCTGTTGCTGCGCGCCGGCCAGGCGGTCCGCCGCGACCGTTGCGGGCTTCTCGACCGCATTCACGCGATAGATCGCATAACCGTCCGCACCGAGGTCGACGCCCACGTAGGCCGGCAGCTTCGCTGCATCCGCCTTGAAGATCGCGCTGAGCGCTGCGGGCGGCAGCCCTTGCGCATCGTTGCGCGACACGGTGATAGCCGATGTAAAGCCGTCGGTCGACTTCGACTTCTGCAGATCGGCAAGCTTCGTCTCGCCTTCCTTCTTCGCCATGGCGGCCGCCATCTCCGCGATGACCTGCTTGCGCACTGGGTCCTTCACGGCGTCGAACGCGGGCACGGCGGACGGCCTGTAGTCCGTCACGCGCGCGGCGATCATCGTGCTGTTGCCGACGTCGATCACCTGCGTGTTGTTGCGCTCTTTCACCGAATCGGGTGCGAACACGGCAGCGAGGAACTTCGCGTTGTTGAGCGGGTTGTCCTGCGGCAACTGCGGATTCGGCTTCGGACCGACGGTCGCGGTCTGAATGGACAGCTTGTATTTGTCGGCGGCCGGTTGCAGCGACTTCGACTTCTCGTAGACGAGGTCCGTGAACCCTTGCGAGTCGTCGGCGAAACCCTTCGCGCCCTGTTGCGCCGCATAGTCTTTCGCGAGCGCGTCCTTCACTTCGTCGAACGGTTTTGTGACGGCGGGCTTCACGTCGGTGGCCTGGATGATGTGATAGCCAAAGTCCGATTCGACGATGTTGCTCACCTCACCCTTCTTCAGGCTGAACGCGGCGTCGTCGAAGTCTTTGCCGCCCGCGATCTGACCGCGCGCGAAGTAACCGAGATCGCCGCCCTTGTTCGCCGAGCCCGGATCTTCCGAATTCTTCTGGGCGATCTGCGGGAACTGGTCCGGATGCGCCTTCACTTGCGCGAGCAGCGCTTCGGCCTTCTGCTTGGCCTTCGCCTTGTCGGCGGCGCTGGCGTCCTTCGGTGCATTGATCAGGATGTGGCTCGCGCGCACCTGCGCTTCCGTGCGGTAGCGCTGGATGTTGTCGTCGTAGTACTTCTTGAGGTCAGCGTCGCTCGGCTTCGAGGCCGCCGCGAGCGCGCCCGGCGACAGCACCAGATACTGGATCGTGGCCGTCTCGGGCGTGGCGAACGCGTTGCGATGCGCGTCGTAATACGCGGTGAGCTGGGCGTCGGTCGGCTGGATCTTCGCCGTGTAGTCCGCGCTGCGCAGCGACATGCCCTGCACCGCGCGCTTCTGCTCGGCGAGTTCAGTGAGACTTTGTGCGAGCGACTTCGACGTGAACGAAGTCGATTGAATGCTGCCCGGGATCTGCTCGGTGGCGATGCTGTAGCGCATGCGCTCGTCGTATTGCGCGGGCGTCATGCCTTGCATGGCGAGCAACTGCTTGTAGCGCTCGACGTCGATGCTGCCGTCCGGCTTGCGCAGCGACGAGATCACCGGGTCGGCGAGCAGTGCGCGGCGCACGGCGTCATCCGATGCGGTCAGGTGCAGGCGCTGGGTTTCGTCGGCGAGTGCGCGCTGTTGCACGAGACTGTCGACCATTGCCGAGCGGGCTTCGGGCGTGTCGAACATCTTGGCGTCAAACTGCGAACCGAGCATCGAGCGGGCGCGATCCACTTGCTGGCGGAAGGCGTTGTCGAATTCGGGACGCGTGATCTTGTGGCCATTGACACTGGCTACCCAAGCGTTTTCGTCGAAGAAGTTGCTGAAACCCTGGATACCCACGATACCCAGACCGGGCACCACGATCAGGATCAGCAGGGCCATCATCAGGCGCTGGTGATTTCGGAAGAAGTCGAGCATGTAGCGCTGCGTTGTCGGAACAAAACGCTCGATATTACAACAGTGGCCGGGGAAAAGGCGAAAGGTGACGGGGAATTGGCCGCGCGGGGCAGTCTGGCTTGGGCCGCAGGGTTCGCCAGCGCAGACGAAACGGCCGATGAATCAGTGAGTTGAGTGCGCTTGTGACACATTCGGCGGGCGTGTTTCGGCAAGGCATTGAACACGCGGGAAACGCAGCGTCAGTGACGCATAAAACAAAAGTCCCGCAGGCCGTGAAGCGTGCGGGACTTTTGTTTGAATCTGGCGGAGCGGACGGGACTCGAACCCGCGACCCCCGGCGTGACAGGCCGGTATTCTAACCAACTGAACTACCGCTCCAGAGTAGTACGTGCGACAGGTTGAATGCGATGTCATGCTGACCTGGTGGGTGCTGAGAGGCTCGAACTCCCGACCTACGCCTTGTAAGGGCGCCGCTCTACCAACTGAGCTAAGCACCCGGCCGATGACTTTCAACGTGTCGCGCTACGCTCGTTCGGTGCCTCGTTATGCGAGACGCCGTATCCAGCGAGTCCGCTAGTTTAGCGCATCCTTCAGAGCTTTGCCAGGGCGAAATTTCGGCACCTTCGCGGCCTTGATCTTGATCTCGGCGCCCGTGCGCGGATTGCGTCCGGTGCGCGCCGTGCGCTTGCCGACCGCGAACGTGCCGAAGCCCACGAGTGTCACGCTGCCACCCTTCGAGAGCGTCGCGCGCACGCCGCCGATGAGCGCCTCCAGCGCGCGGCCGGCGGTGGCTTTGGAGATATCGGCTTCCTGCGCAATGTGATCGATCAGTTCCGTCTTGTTCATGGTGATCCCCGAATCGTTGATGGCACGTTGTCATGACGCGTTGTAGTCAGCCGGAACGTGTCCGGATGCGGCGCTCATTAGACGTAGCCGAAAGAACGATGTCAACGGGGGGGAGCCTGACCCGGCGGTTGTTTCGGAGAATGAGAACGAAGCTTCGCCCGAGCGGCGCGACCAATAAAAAACCCGCGGAAACATCCCGCGGGTTTTGAGTCCTGCCTTGAACAGCGCGGCGTGGATGATCCCACGCCGCGCAACATGACAGAGGCTTAGTGCTTCACGAACTCGCCTGCCGCCGGTGCGTCCTTCTGCTGTTCGGCAGCGACGGGCGCAGCCTTCGCTTCTTCCTCAGGCAGCGCTTCCGGCGTGCGCTCGAGCGCCAGTTCCAGCACGCGATCGATCCAGCGAACCGGCACGATCTCGATGGCGTTCTTCACGTTGTCGGGGATGTCGGCCAGATCCTTCGTGTTCTCTTCCGGGATCAGCACGAGCTTGATGCCGCCGCGATGCGCCGCCAGCAGCTTCTCCTTCAACCCGCCGATTGGCAGTACTTCGCCGCGCAGCGTGATTTCGCCCGTCATCGCGACATCCGCGCGCACCGGAATACCGGTCAGCACCGACACCAGCGCCGTGGTCATCGCGATACCGGCGGACGGACCGTCCTTCGGCGTCGCGCCTTCGGGCACATGGATGTGGATGTCCTTCTTCTCGAACGACTCGTCCGTGATGCCGAGACGGCGCGAACGCGAACGCACGACCGAGCGCGCCGCTTCCACCGATTCCTTCATCACGTCGCCGAGCGAACCGGTGCGGATCACGCCGCCCTTGCCGGGCATCACGGCGGCTTCGATCGTCAGCAGGTCGCCGCCTACTTCCGTCCACGCGAGACCCGTGACCTGGCCGATCTGGTTTTCCTTCGCGGCCAGACCGAAGTCGTACTTGCGCACGCCGAGGAAGGTATCGAGATTGGAACCGTCGACCTTCACGGCGCCCTCGGCCTTCTTCAGCAGCAGCATCTTCACGACCTTGCGGCAGATCTTCGACACTTCACGCTCGAGCGAACGCACGCCCGCTTCACGCGTGTAGTAGCGGATGATGTCGCGGATAGCCTGTTCCGTGACGTCGATCTCGCCTTCCTTCAGGCCGTTGTTGCGCTTCTGCTTCGGCAACAGGTAACGCTGCGCGATGCTGACCTTCTCGTCTTCCGTGTAACCCGAGAGACGGATGACTTCCATCCGGTCGAGCAGCGGCGGCGGAATGTTCAGCGAGTTCGACGTGGCGACGAACATCACGTCCGACAGGTCGAAGTCCACTTCGATGTAGTGGTCCGCGAACGTATGGTTCTGTTCCGGATCGAGCACTTCGAGCAGCGCGGAGGCCGGATCGCCGCGGAAATCCATGCCCATCTTGTCGACTTCGTCGAGCAGGAAGAGCGGATTGCGCACGCCGACCTTGGTCAGGCTCTGCAGGATCTTGCCGGGCATCGAACCGATATATGTGCGGCGGTGACCGCGAATCTCGGATTCGTCATGCACGCCGCCCAGCGCCATGCGCACGAACTTGCGATTCGTGGCGCGCGCGATGGACTGGCCCAGCGAGGTCTTGCCGACGCCCGGAGGCCCGACGAGGCACAAGATGGGCGCCTTCACCTTCTCGACGCGTTGTTGAACCGCGAGATACTCGAGAATGCGTTCCTTGACCTTTTCGAGGCCGAAGTGATCTTCGTCGAGCACGCGCTCGGCGTTCGTCAGGTCGTTGTTGACCTTGCTCTTCTTGCGCCACGGCAGGCCGATCAGCGTGTCGATGTAGTTGCGCACGACGGTCGCTTCCGCGGACATCGGCGACATCAGCTTGAGCTTCTTGAGCTCCGCGTCGGCCTTCTTCTTGGCTTCCTTCGGCATGCGCGCGGCGGTGATGCGCTTCTCGAGTTCCTCGAGATCCGCGCCCTCTTCGCCTTCGCCCAGTTCCTTCTGGATGGCCTTGACCTGCTCGTTCAGGTAGTACTCGCGCTGGCTCTTTTCCATCTGGCGCTTGACGCGGCCACGGATGCGCTTTTCGACCTGAAGGATGTCGATTTCAGCTTCGAGTTGCGCGAGCAGATGCTCGAGACGCTCGATGACCGGGAACATCTCGAGGATGTGCTGCTTCTGGTCGAGCTTGAGCGGCAGATGCGCGGCGATCGTGTCCGCCAGACGACCCGCTTCGTCGATACCCGACAGCGACGTCAGGATCTCCGGCGGAATCTTCTTGTTGAGCTTTACGTACTGGTCGAACTGCGACACGATGGCGCGGCGCAACGCTTCGGTTTCGGCGCTGTCGGCGTGATCGGGTTCGAGCGGCATCACGTCGCAGGAAAACTGCGTTTCCTGCTCTTCGATCGTGAGCGTCTTGGCGCGCTGCAAGCCTTCGACGAGCACCTTCACGGTGCCGTCAGGCAGCTTCAGCATTTGCAGGATGTTGGCGATACATCCCACTTCGTACATGTCTTTTTCGGTCGGCTCGTCCTTCGCCGCCGTTTTCTGGGCGACGAGCATGATGTGCTTGCCGCCTTCCATCGCGGCTTCGAGGGCCTTGATCGACTTGGGCCGCCCGACGAAGAGCGGAATCACCATATGCGGGAAAACGACTACATCGCGCAGCGGGAGCAGCGGCAGCGTAATGCGTTCCTGCGGGAGGAGTTGGGTTCCTGACATTTCATTTCCCCATGAGTGGAATCAGTTCAGTCGTAAGTAAGGCCGTTCAGAGCTATTGCAAGCCTTTATCGGAAGGGAAAAGTCGGTAGTCAAAGATCGCGTCAGTCACGTCCACACAATAAACCGAAAAAAATAAAAGGCCGTTCACGTTGCCATGAACGGCCTCTCGCCGAGCCACAGCCTGCTTCAGTTGGAACCCGCCACCTTGGGCGCATCTTCATAGATGAGCAGGGGCTTGCCATCGCCATCGATGGTGTTGTCGTCGACGATCACCTTCGAGACACCCTTCATGGTCGGCAGTTCGTACATCACGTCGAGCAACGCTTGTTCCAGAATGGAACGCAGCCCGCGCGCGCCCGTCTTGCGACGGATGGCCTTCTGCGCGATGGCCTGCAGCGCCGCCGGACGAATCTCCAGTTCCACGCGTTCCATGGCAAACAGCTTGTGATACTGCTTCACGAGCGCGTTCTTCGGCTCGATCAGGATTTTCACGAGCGCGGCCTCGTCGAGCTTGCCGAGCGTGGCGACCACCGGCAGGCGGCCGATCAACTCGGGAATCAGACCGAACTTGATCAGATCCTCGGGCTCCACGTCACGCAGCACTTCGCCCGCGTCGCGGTCCTGCTTGCTCTTGACGCTGGCGGCAAAACCAATGCCGGTCTTCTCGGTCCGGTCGGTGATGACCTTTTCGAGGCCGTCGAACGCGCCGCCGCAGATGAACAGGATATTGGTCGTGTCGACCTGGATGAAATCCTGGTTCGGATGCTTGCGCCCGCCTTGCGGCGGTACCGACGCCATCGTGCCTTCGACCAGCTTGAGCAGCGCCTGCTGAACGCCTTCGCCCGACACGTCGCGCGTGATGGACGGGTTGTCCGACTTGCGGCTGATCTTGTCGATTTCGTCGATATAGACGATGCCGCGCTGCGCCTTGTCGACTTCGTAGTTGCAGTTTTGCAGCAGCTTCTGAATGATGTTCTCGACGTCCTCGCCGACGTAACCGGCTTCAGTCAGCGTCGTGGCGTCCGCGATGACGAACGGCACGTTCAGCATGCGCGCCAGCGTCTGCGCGAGCAGCGTCTTGCCCGAGCCGGTCGGCCCGATCAGCAGGATGTTGCTCTTCGACAGCTCGATTTCGTCTTTCTTGTCGAGATGCTTGAGCCGCTTGTAGTGGTTGTACACCGCGACCGCGAGAATCTTCTTCGCGCGTTCCTGGCCAATCACGTACTGGTTGAGAATGTCGCTGATTTCCTGCGGGCTCGGCAGGTCGGACTTGGTCAGTCCGGCCTCTTCGGCTGCACCGGCCGCCTCATCGCGAATGATCTCGTTGCAGAGGTCGATACATTCATCGCAGATGAACACCGACGGGCCCGCGATGAGCTTCTTCACCTCATGCTGGCTCTTTCCGCAGAACGAGCAATACAGCAGCTTTTCGCTACTGGAACCTTTCTTGTCCGCCATAAATGTGTACGCCTCCGGACACGCTTGTTACATGATACGCCCTTCAATCTGGCCACGCAGATTCGCACCCGCGCGGCCCGGTTGAAGCGCTGTGTGGCGCGGCGCCGCTTCGTGCGCCTTTCAAGTCTGATCAGGGACGCTTGTGCAGCACCTGGTCGACCAGTCCATAAGCCTGCGCGTCGTCGCCCGACATGAAGTTGTCGCGATCGGTGTCGCGCGCAATGCGTTCGACCGGCTGGCCGGTGTGATGCGACAACAACTGGTTCAGGCGTTCCTTCAGGTACAGGATTTCGCGGGCCTGGATTTCGATGTCCGATGCCTGGCCGCGTGCGCCGCCGAGCGGCTGGTGGATCATTACACGGGCGTTCGGCAGCGCGACGCGCTTGCCCTTGGCGCCAGCGGCCAGCAGGAACGCGCCCATGCTCGCGGCGAGACCCATGCACAGCGTGGAGACATCGGGCTTCACGAACTGCATGGTGTCGTAGATCGCCATGCCGGCCGATACCGAGCCACCCGGGCTGTTGATGTACAGGCTGATGTCCTTGTCGGGATTCTCGCTTTCGAGGAACAGCAACTGCGCCACGACGAGATTCGCCGACTGGTCGTTCACTTCTCCGACCAGGAACACCACGCGCTCCTTGAGAAGACGCGAATAAATGTCATAGGCACGCTCGCCGCGGCCGCTCGTTTCGACGACCATCGGAACGAGGCCGAGCGCTTGGGCTTCGAAGTCCCGTGTTGCGTGGGACGCCAGCGTGTCGAGCAATTCAGCGCGAAAGGTCATGCAATTTCCTTGTTCGGAATAGGGATACTGGACGACAAAGGAACATCACTAGAACGGCTTGGAAACGCCCAAACTTTAATGCAAAAAAGGCGTGAGAGCCGTGAACCCACGACTCGCACGCCCCTTGCCACCGCGCGTCAGGCTTGCGCCGTTGCGCTGGCCAGTTCCTCGAAGCTGACTTCCTTGTCGGTCACCTTGGCCTTGCCGAGGACGAAGTCGACGACGTTGCTCTCAACGACGAACGCTTCCATTTCGGCGAGGCGCTGCTGGTTCGAATAATACCAGCGGACGACTTCCTTCGGGTCTTCGTAGCTTTTGGCGAATTCGTCCACTTCAGCGCGGATCTGCTCGGGCTTTGCCTGCAGTTCGTTGGCCTTCACGAGTTCGGCCAGCACCAGGCCGAGCTTGACGCGGCGCTCGGCTTGCTCGGCGAACATTTCGGCCGGGATCGGTGCGTCCGCGGCGTTCGGCACGCCACGTTGCTGCAGGTCCTGACGGGCCATTTCGACCAGACGCTGCTGATCCTGCTCGATCAGCGCCTTCGGCACGTCGAGTTCGGAGATCTTGAGCAGTGCGTCCATCACCTGATTCTTGACGATCTGCTGCGTGCGGCGCTTGGCTTCGCGCTCCAGGTTGTCCTTGATCTCGCCGCGCATCTTCGTCAGGTCGCCGTCTTCGATACCCAGCGACTTCGCGAAATCCGCATTGATTTCCGGCAGATGCGGCCATTCGATCTTCTTGATCGTGACCGTGAATTGCGCCGTCTTGCCCGCCACGTCCTTGCCGTGGTAGTCCTCGGGGAACTTGAGGTCGAAGTCCTTCGACTCGCCGACCTTCAGCCCCGTGGCAGCCTGTTCGAACTCCGGCAGCATGCGGCCTTCGCCCAGCACAAACGCGAAGTCCTGTGCGCTGCCGCCTTCGAATGCCACGCCGTCAAGCTTGCCGACGAAGTCCAGCGTTACGCGGTCGCCTTCCTTGGCTGCCGTGTCGCCGCCGTCGCCGTGCTCGCCGGCTTCGCCGCGTGCGTGGAAGTGCACGCGCTGCTTGCGCAGGATGTCCAGCGTGCGGTCCACTTCGGCTTCGGAGATGGTGGTGACCGTGCGTTCGATTTCAGCGTCGGCGACGTCGCCCAGCTTCACGTCCGGATAGACTTCGAAGGTCGCGTCGAACGCGTAGGCGTCGGCGGCGTCTTCGACCTTCGGCGCGAAGCTCGGCTGGCCCGCGACGCGCAGGTTTTCCGCGCGGGTGACGTCGAAGAATTCCTTGCCGACCTTGTCGCTCAGCACTTCGGCTTCCACCTGGCCGGCGTACTGCTGGGTCACCATCTTGAGCGGCACCTTGCCCGGGCGGAAACCCGGCATGCGCACGTTCTTGGCCAACTGGCGGATACGCGAATCCACTTCCTTCTGCACTGTCTCTTTCGGCAGGGAAATCGTCACGCGGCGTTCGAGCTTGCCGAGGTTCTCAACTACGTTAGCCATGGCTGAAATCGTCCTAAAGTGAAACGTCAATTCGGTGTTCGGTTCTTCCGCGGTTCTAAACGCGCGGGTCCGGATGCGGGCTCTGGCCGGGCCTGTTGCCAAGGCCCGGCTGCTGCCGCCGGCCAGGATCGGTGACCGGCACCGTGGCGCGCATGTCATGCATCGTGCGCGTCTCGCGGAGGGCCGGGCCGTCGCCCGACTCGGTGTCAGCCAACAGAGCCCAGTAGTTTAGCAAACAAATCAGGCCACCCTGTCCGACGAATCCGTGCGCCGGCCTTGATAGCCCGCCGCGGCCCCTGAAACGCCTGATTCACGCCCGGATCTGGCGTAATTCCGCGTTTTCGCGGCTTCGCCACACGCGCAGAATCTCCGTTATCCGCGCGCGGCTATTTTGCGCAGGGCGCCACGCTGATAAGCTTGCCAGCGCACGATTCGCGCGACCAATCGGCACCTTGCGCAATCCATGACCGAAAGGCATGAAGCGCATGCAATAAATGAATGGCGTTTGGCGTCGCGCACGTGCGTTCGTTCACTTCCAAACCAGAACATTCGAGACACCATGTCCAACGTCATGTCCGCCCCCGTAGTCGTCATCGCTCCCGATTCGTTCAAGGGCTCGCTTTCCGCGGAAGGCGTCGCGGGCGCGATCGCCGAAGGCATCCGGCGCGCGCGGCCGGACGCCGAGATCCGCATCCGCCCGATGGCCGACGGCGGCGAAGGCACGCTCGACGCGATGCTGGCCGCCGGCGGGGAGCGCCGCCTGCTCAACGTGCGCGGCGCGGCGGCCGCGCGGCGCGATGCCGCGACGGGCTTGCTCGCCGACGGCGGCGCGATCATCGAGACGGCTGAAGTGGTCGGCATCACCGATCCGGACGGGATGGCCGTGCCCGTCACCGAGCGCAGCACGCTCGGCATGGGCGAGGCGATCCGCGCGCTGCTCGATTCGGGCGCCCGCACCTTTTACGTCGCGCTGGGCGGCAGCAGCACCAACGACGGCGGCGCGGGCCTGCTCGTCGGCCTCGGTCTCCGATTGCTCGATGCCGGCGGCCAGGAACTCGAGCCGGTACCTTCCGCGCTGGCGAAGATCGCGCGCATCGATGCGTCGGGGCTCGATCCGCGCGTGAAGGAGGCGCAGTTCATCGGCATGTCGGACGTGGACAATCCGCTGACCGGCGAGCACGGCGCCACCGCGATCTTCGGTCCGCAGAAAGGCGTGACGCCGGAGCAGATCGCGCCGGTCGACGCCGCCCTCGCCCATTTCGCGGATCTGCTGGAACCGGCGCTGGGTGTCGTCAAGCGCGACGCACCCGGCGCGGGGGCCGCGGGCGGGCTCGGGTTCGCGCTGCACATGCTGGGCGCGCGCTTCGAAACGGGCGCGGAAGTGGTGGCGCGCGAGATCGCACTCGACGATGCCCTCGCCGGCGCGAACTGGCTCATCACCGGCGAAGGCCGCTCCGACGTGCAGACGCTGCACGGCAAGGCGCCCTTCATCGCCTGCAAGCACGCGCGGGCGGCGGGCGTGCCGGCTTCGCTGCTGTCGGGTGCGGTGGATTCGGCGGCGCTGCCGCGTCTTTCCGAGTTCTTCGACGGCTGCTTTTCGCCCGCGCCCGGGCCGATCACGCTCGACACTGCCATCCGCGACGCCGCGCGGCTGCTCGCCAATGAAGCCGAGCAACTCACGCGTTTGAAGTTCGGGTCGCGCGGGTCGCGATAAGGGCGAGCCCCTCACGCAGCCACCCGCTTCCCGCCGAACGCAATCCGGTCAAGGCACCACACGGCGAGCATCGTCATACCCATCAGCGGGAAGATCATGCCGAGCAGCGTCAGGCCGCCGCGCCACGCGCGCATCGGCGGACGCCGGGCCGGCCGCGCCGGTGCGCCGATGGTCCGTGCCGGCCGGCGCTTCAGCCACATGACGAAACCCGTCAGCGCCAGCGCGGCGAGTCCGAGCGAAATCGCCGAGCAGACGAGCTGGTTCGCGAGACCGAAGTAGCGTCCCATGTGCAGCGACGTGCCGTACGAGATCCATTGCGCGACGCGACCATAGTTCGCGTATGAGATGTCGGCCAGCACGCGGCCGCTGTACTGGTCGATGTGCAGCGTGCGTTCGTCGCGCGGATCGGCAGGGAACGACGACACCGTATAGACGCCGCCCCGGGTGCTCGGCAGCGCGAGGCCGTAATCGTCGGCGACGCCGTTGCGCGCCGCGAGCGCCACCACCTGATCCAGCGACAGCCGCGCGGCCGCAGTAGCCGGCTCGGTTACGCTGCCCGGCACGGCCGTCGCGCCGACGGCCCACGGCGTCTGCTTGAGCGGCAGATCGTCCATGGTCATCGGCATGGCGTGTCCGGCATGTCCGGCATGTCCGGCGTGAGCATCGGCCTCCTGCGCGCCCGCCGTCGGCACGCTCGACTGCACGTGCGCTTCGCCCCACGCGCCTTTCGGATACCCAAGCGATGCGGAAGTCGCGAGTGCCTTGAATTCGCGCCCCCACGATCCCGACCACGGCAGTCCGGACAGCACGAAGAACAGCGCGCCCGCTGCGAGCCATATGCCGCCGACCGCATGCAGGTCGCGCCACCACGCGCGGCCGCGCAATGACAGGCGCGGTAGCCAGACGCCGCCCTTGCCACCGTTGCGGACATTCGTTCGATCCGGCCACCACAGCGCGACGCCCGTCCCGATCATCACGAGCGTCCAGCAGCCGGCCAGTTCCATCAGCAGTTCGCCGGTCTTGCCGAGCATCAAGCCGCGATGCAGGTCGCGCACCTGTTTCATCAGCCGATGTTCGACCGACAGCCTGCCGAGCACGGCGCCGTCATACGGATTCACATACACGCTTTCGCTTTCGCCCGAAGGCAGGCGAAACACGAATTCGGCGCTGCGCGTGCGGTCGGATTCGATCTGCGCAAGCGTCGCGATCGCGCCGCGCGGTTCACTCGCGGCGGCTTTGGCGAGCAGGACCTCGCGCGGCAACGGCGGCACGTGCGGATCCGCGACGACCATCCGGTCGCGATACAGAAGCGGCTCGAGCTGCGGCTGGAAACAGTAGAGCGTGCCCGTGACGGCGAGCACGATCAGCAGCGGCATGACGAAGAGGCCGGCATAGAAGTGCCAGCGCCAGAGCGTGCGGCGCTGCGCGATGACATCGCCCGGAATGGGCTGGGCGGTGGCAGGTGATTCGGGTGCGAGCATGGCGATTCTCTGAAGAGTGTGTGCGTGTCAGATCGAAGGCATCTGTAGGCATCAGATCCCGATGCGCCCTTCCACATAAAACGTGCGCCCCGCATACGGGTGATACACGTAATAGCGTTCGTCGAACAGGTTGTCGACGCCCACGCCCAGTTCGGTGTGTTTCGTCGGCCGGTAGGTGAGCTTGGCATCGACCACGGTGTAGCTGCTGGTGCCGCCGTAGGTATCCGGGTTGACGTCGGTGTTCGTCAGCGAGTTGTATTGCCGTCCGGAATACCGTACCGCGAGCGTGGCCGCCGTATTCCCGGTCGCGCGCCAGGTCGCCGCGAGATTCGCCCGCCACAGCGGGATGCGATAGAAGTACTTCCCCACCGATGCCGGATTGCCGCTGTTCGCGATGATTTTCGACTGCGTATAAGCGACATTGGCAACGAGATCGAGACCGCGCACCAGCACGTCCTGACCTTCATAGGCGAACTCCGCGCCGCGCGAACGCACACGGTCGATATTCTGAAAGTTCGTGACATTCGGAATCACGGTCGTGTTGGTCTGGCTGAGGATCGTGTTCTTCACGTCGTCCTGAAACAGCGTGAAGCGATAAAGGCCGTTGCCGTGAATCCACTCCGCGCTGAGTTCCTTCGAGAGATCGTCTTCCGGCTTGAGATCAGGATTGTTGTTGACGATCGACATGCCGCTGATCTGCCCTTGAAAGAGTTCGCCCGCCGTGGGAAAGCGATACGCGCGTCCCATCGAGGCGCGCAGCGTCAAGTCCTGGGTCGCGTCGAACGACAGCGAGGCCTTGGGCGACCAGTGGCCTTCGCTGGCCCCGGCATAGTCGAGCGACGTCGCGCCCACCGCGCGCGAACCGTCGTAGGCGTTCCAGTTCTCATAACGCACGCCATACGTGAACGCCCAGCGCGGCAGGAAGCGCCACGCGTCCTGCGCGTAGACGGCCTGCGTGCGCGTGCGGCCGCCGAACGCGTTGGCGAACGACACGCCCGCCCCTTCGCGCCATGCATCCGTGTTCGACGTCACGTTGGAGACGAAATAGTTGTCGTAGTGATAGCCGAACGACAGCGCATGCGCCGCCGGTCCCGAGCGTGTGTAGGGCGTCCAGCTCGCGCGCAGGTCGAGCGATTTCCAGCCGGAGCCGCTGCCGTCGGTGAGCGTGCCGGGGCCGTCGCCGGGCACGCCGGAACTGGCCGTGCGCGCGATGCTCTGCGCGATGTCGAAATACGACGCGAGGGCCTCCGCGTTCCAGCCGGCAGCGTGATGGGTGCGCAGCGATGCGCCGTACAGGGTGTTCTCGCTCGCGCCCATGCTCGGCGCGAAGGTGGCCGCGGGAATGTCGTACGCGTAGCCGCCGATGTTCACGCGGCCGCTGTACACCGGATTGCCCGCGGCGTCGCGCAGGAAGGTCTGCGTGTCGCTGTTGTACTTCTGATGCCAGTAGCCGAGGGTGAAGCCGGCCTGCAACGTGTCGGTCAGGTCGTACGCGAGCTTCACGCGCAACTGGTCCTGGAAGGTGCGCTCGATGCCCTCGCCCGAGGTGCCGAGCACGGCCGTCGGCGTGTTGTACTGGTCGCGATAGAAGGTCGCGCCGGTGACGGGCGTGTCGGCGGCCGTGGCGGGCGTCTTCGACTGCGCGAGCGTCGCGAACTGCAAGGGCTGGCCCGTGCTCTCCTGATGATCCGCGCCGATCAGGAACGACAGCCTGCCGATCCGGTCGCCCACCGTCGCGCTCGTGTTGGCGCCGGTGAAATTGCGATCCACGCCGAACAGGCTGAAATGCTGCGTGAAACCCTGCACTTTCGCATCGGATTCGAACTGGGTCGGCATGCGCGTGGTGATGGCCACGGTCGCACCGATCGAATTGCCCGGATAGAGCGCCGAATACGGGCCGTAGATCACGTCGGCGCGGTCGATGTCGTCCGCGAAAATCATCGACCAGCGCGGCGCGAAGTTCCAGGTGTTGCCAAGGAAGTTGCTGAGCAGCAGGCCGTCGGCATAGACCAGGCCGCGCGCCGTCTGCGCGTTGCTGGTGCCGCGCACCGCGATGGTCGAGTTGAGGTCGCCGATGAAGCGCTTGCGCACGGCCAGGTTCGGCGCGTACTTGAGCACGTCTTCGCTCGACGTCACGTTCCAGTACTGGAACTGGTCGGCGCTGACGGTGTTGACGGTCGAAGGCAGGTTCGGGTCGAGCGACGACGCAGGCGGCGCGGATTGCGCGCTGACGCGTACCGGCGCGAGCGCGGTGTCGGTGGAATCGGTGGCATCGGCGGACTCGACCGCCGATGCGGCAGGCGCAGCGGCCGCTGATAGCGCCGCGTGCGCCATCAGCGAAATGGGAAGCCATGCGCGTGAATGCGCGAAGGCACGGCGGCGCGAGCACTGCCGCGCGCGCGTGATGAGTGGAAACATCGTGAATTCCTGACAGGACGGACGAGCGGTCACGCGTCCGTCGTGCTCACGCGCGCGACGGACGTCGATGGGACCGGACGAAGAACGGGTTCAGGAAAAGACGGGCGGCGCGCGCGGACGCGCGGCGTTGAACGACTTCGAATGAATCGAGGCGACTTGCGCGCGCGGCGCCATGCGCGCGACCCGCTCGATGCGCGCAGCCTGTGGCGTGATGCCCGGCGTGACCGGCAGATGATGCGCGAGCAGGCCGCAATAGGAACAGGCGTCGAGATGGCCGGCGGCGTCATGTAACGCCGGCGACGCTCGTGCCGCATGTGCGGCTTCAGCGGAAGGAGAGACCGTGCAGAGGGCGGCTTGCGGATCATCGGAGGCCGCGCGGGCTGCGAGCGTCTGGCTGATGACCGGCGCGACAATGGCGAGCCACATGGCGGCAATGCCGAGCCAGGCGACGAAGCGATTGCGCGCGTTGCGGGTCATGAGAGCGGAATGGAAGTCGAAGCGAAAGATTGCCGAGATTGTAGGCAGCGCGCGAGCATGCCGCAATCTCATGATGCGCATGAAGAGCATCACGCGCGCAATTGACGCAAGCGACGCAAGCGACGCACCCATGCACGCGGAGCGCCGCCGCATTGCCGCAAATTCCCGGACATCGACAAATGAATCGGTTAGAATCTCGGGCTTGGCACGTTGGACTGGTGCCGGACACGGCGGCATCGCCGGGCGTCGAGACAGGCCGCAAGGCGTCGAGAAACCCGCCGCGCAAGCCGTGACGCGAGGATGGCGAAATTGGTAGACGCACCAGGTTTAGGTCCTGACGCCCGCAAGGGTGTGCGGGTTCGAGTCCCGCTCCTCGCACCACTCGCGGCTCGTGGTTGAAGCCGGGTTCCCCGGCGGTGCGTATCGAACGCATTCGGCATTGTCGGCGTGGTTTTCCACCGCGTTGCATCGAGCCGAACCTCACGCAGTACACGCGGCCGGAGATCTGTATCTTCCGCCCCGGACTTGAAACAAACCCGCGCCGATTCTGGCTGACGCGGGTTTTTTCTTGTCGAATCGATATTGAAGGCCGGCCAGCACGCGCGCGCTGGAGCTTGTTTCGATCAAGCCTTCCACGACGCCCACGCGCGCTGTGTTTGAACGCCGGCGAGCGTCTGGGAAAGCGCAGCGCCCGTTTGGCCGGCTTGATCCCGTACACGTCTTGCGCAAGCTCGCAATCGCGCAGCATCCCGAACCAATGCTGCCAGTCCTCGTCGACGCGAAGCCCGCGGCCGTCAGCCGCTAGACGCTGATGTCGCCGAGTTCGACCATCATCACCTCGCCCTTCTCCTGCGAGCGTCCTGCGAAGTCCACTCCGGAGTGATTCATCACCCTGCGGATCTCGTTCGGCACCAGTTCGCTCGCGCGCGCCGCCGCGATCGGCCGGTCCACGTGCGACAGAAACTGCCGCACGCCCGAGGGCTGCCAGAACACGAAGACGTTGAGCGGATAGGACAATGCGGCATCGGCCCTGCGGTTCGCCGTGATGTGCAGGCCCACCGTCGGCGACACATGCATCTGGCGCGGACACACACGGAAGTCGAAGCCGAAATCCGTCGCCACGCTTTTGACGAGGAACGGCAGGCATCGGTCGCCGAACTGCTTGTTCTCGGATTTGCTCAGGGCCATGGGCGCCTCCCGACTGCGTGCACTGCGGTGGAACGTCGTACTCGGACGGATTGCGGCAGTGTTGCGCCGGGCGTGAGCGGCGTCAGTGGTACGCCGCACATCCGGATACAGCCGCGGCCGCCGGCGATCGGCGGCAAAGCTCCCGCCGGGCGGATAAAATGGGCGCCCATGCGTCGGCGGACATCGCCCCGCTCACCCTTGCCTCCCCACACATCAAGTTCGTGAATTTCGACGACTACTGCCAGCAGAAAGCCGCACCCGAAGGCTCCGGCACGTACTACGCACTGCGCCGCGCCCCCGCCGCCGTGCAGCCGCTCCTGACCGCCCTGTTCGCGTTGCGGCGCGAGCTGGAGGAAACGGTCAAGGAAACCAGCGATCCGACCATCGGCCGCACCAAGCACGCGTGGTGGCAAAGCGAACTCGGCCGGCTCGACGCAGGTACGCCAACCCATCCGGTCACCCAGGCCCTACAGGCCCATGCCGGCGACGCCCGGCATGCCGTGCTCGACGAGGCGGGCCAAGCGTTGCTGGCGACGGTCGTCGATGGCTTCGGCATGGATCTGGATCAGGCGCGCTATCTCGACTGGCCCGGCCTGCGGCGCTATCTCGACCCGACCGGCGGCGCGTTCGCCACGGCCGTCGCCCGTGTGACCGCGCGCGAGCCGCAGCACGCCGCCGCGTGGGCCGCTCCGCTCGGCGCGGCGCTGCAACTGGCCGAACGCGTGCAGAACATTGGCGACGACGCGCGCCATGGCCGCATCTACCTTCCGATCGACGAATTGCAGCGCTTCAACGTGACGGCGGCGGACATCATCAATCGCAAGTACGGCGACGCTTTCGCCGAACTGATGCGCTTCCAGACCACGCGCGCGCGCCAGGCGCTCGACGCTGCCCTGGCGGCCCTGCCGCCCGCCGAACGCGCCACGCAGCGCGTGCTGCGCGCAGAGGCGGCGCTCGCTTACGCATTGTTCGATGAAATCGAGCGGGAAGACTTCAAGCTGCTGCATCAACGCATTTCGCTCACGCCGATCCGCAAGCTGTGGATCACGTGGCGCACGCGTTGAACGCGCTAGACGCGCAATAGCGGCAGCGGCGCGAAGCGCGCCACCGATGACGACGGCGCGACGCCCAGATGCGCGCACGCGGTGGCGTGCAGCCGCCTGAAGTCGAGGCTCACGGGCAGGCCGTCGCCGGCCTCGAGCGCATCGAGACGCGGCGCCGCGCCCCACAGACCGCCGCGCACGTTGCCGCCCATCACGAACTGCGCCGCGGCGGCGCCATGTTCCGTGCCGCGGGCCGCATTCTCGCGGGCCGAGCGTCCGAAATCCGAGCTCGTCATGACCAGCGTCCGATGCCAGTCGCCCGCTGCGATCAGCGTCGCTCGCAGCGCCATGAGCCCATCCGCGAATTGCGCGAGCAACGCCGCATGCCGGGGCGCCTGGTTTTCGTGCGTATCGAAGCCGTGCATCGCGATGCGTATCACGGCGGCTTCACGCTGCACGATCGAGTGCGCGGCGGCCGTGCATGAAGCCGCGAACGAGGCGGCAGGCGAGGCTTGGGCGAGCGGCACGCTTGCATGGGCGAGCCAGCTGTCGCCACGGTACTCATGCGTATCGGAAGCCGTGTCCCAGATCTGACGTGAGCGGAAATGCGAGCGATTGGTCGCGTCATGACCGACGCCCTGAACGATCGCCAGTTCCTGTCCTTGCCAGACCTTGAGCAACGGCAAGAGTGACGGATGCAGACCCGTGCGGTCATCGAGCGGCACGACCTGATCTTGCGGCACGGCCAGCGTCGGCCGCAGCGCGCGATAGCGCGGATCGCCGATTGGGATGACCGTGTTCAGGCCATCGTTGCCGCCATTCAGATCGACGAGCACCAGCGCGCGATGAAACGTGGACGCGTCTGCACGCGGCTCGCATGCGACGCCGCTCGACCACCCCGCGAACGCGCCGGTCGTGCAGAGGAACTGGCGTCGGTTCATGAGGAGGCGCGCCTAGCGCTTGTAGAGATCGCGAACCGCTTCTTCGATGTGCTGCCGCAAGAGACGGCGCTCGTCGGCTGTCATCACGGTATGGCGCGGCGGGCGCGCGGGCGGCGCCTGATCGACCTGCTGGACGGGTTGCATCGCGGGTGCCTGGTTGTCGTGAGCACCGGGCGCGCCTTTGCTCACGCGCTGCTGCGCGCGAATCATGCGGCCATCGAAACGTTTGGGAGGTGTGGCGACGCTGCGGTCAAAACGGTCGGAACGGTTGCCGTCAAGCGCGAAGCCGGCGTTCTGCGCATGGGCGTGAGGCGTGCTCAGCACTGCATAGAGCGCACTGGCAAGAAGTGTCTTTCTGAAAATGCGCTCGGCGCGCACGGGTCCGCGTTGCCGCGCTCCCTTCATATTGTTCCCTTCGTTGCTCGACAACCGGACAGCCTCAGTCTTTTCATGCGCGTCCTGCCATGGCTGGTCGGGCCGCACGACGCGCTGGTCTAATGGAGTATCTACCGAATGGCGTGCTTTCGCTAAGGAGTGTACGACCCAAACCCTTAGGCCGTGCCACAGGCCCCGTAAATTTTGTAACCAACTGTTACACTCGCTTTTGTTACAAACTCGACGTTTGACTAATCGCGCTAAGATGCCGCCATGGAAACCAAGAACCCTTCAAAAATTCTCGTAGTCGACGACGACCCGCGCCTGCGTGATCTCTTGCGCCGTTACCTCGGCGAGCAAGGTTTCAACGTGTACGTTGCGGAAAACGCACCGGCCATGAACAAGCTCTGGGTGCGCGAGCGTTTCGACCTGCTGGTGCTCGACCTGATGCTTCCTGGCGAAGACGGCCTTTCCATCTGCCGCCGTCTGCGCGGCAGCAATGACCGCACGCCCATCATCATGCTGACCGCGAAAGGCGAGGATGTGGACCGTATCGTCGGGCTGGAAATGGGCGCCGACGACTACTTGCCGAAGCCGTTCAATCCGCGCGAACTCGTGGCGCGCATTCATGCGGTGCTGCGCCGCCAGACGCCGTCCGAATTGCCGGGCGCGCCTTCGGAAACCACCGAGGTTTTTGAATTCGGCGAATTCGCGCTGAACCTCGCGACGCGCACGCTCACGAAGAACGGCCAGGAAATTCCGCTGACCACCGGCGAATTCTCGGTGCTCAAAGTGTTCGCGCGTCATCCGCGCCAGCCGCTGTCGCGAGAAAAGCTGATGGAGCTCGCACGCGGCCGTGAATACGAAGTGTTCGACCGCAGTCTGGACGTACAGATCTCGCGTCTGCGCAAGCTGATCGAGCCCGACCCCGGCAGTCCGCGCTTCATCCAGACGGTGTGGGGCCTGGGCTACGTGTTCATTCCCGACGGCGCGGCCTGAGTGTTCCTGAGCTTCTTGAGCTTGAGCAAGTTTGGTCACGCTTTCTTCCCTTACCCGAGCTGAACCCGGCAGACCCATGCGCATCGACAGGCGGCTACTGGCGCTCGCGTTCGGCGGCCTGTTCTGGCGTACCTTCGCGCTGATCGCGCTGCTCATCGCGGTCAGCCTGACCGCATGGTTCCAGAGCTTTCGCGTGATCGAACGCGAACCGCGCGCGCAGCGCGTGGCGCTGCAGCTCGTCGCGGTCGTCAAGCTGACGCGCACCGCCCTGCTCTATTCCGATCCCGATCTGCGCCGCGCGCTGTTGCAGGATCTGGAGAGCAACGAGGGCGTGCGCGTCTATCCGCGCGAAACCACCGACAAATACAAGCTCCAGCCGGACGAATCGCTCAACCGGCTGATCGAGCGCGACGTGCGTGGCCGGCTCGGCAACGACACGATCATCGCGCAGTCGGTCAACGAGATTCCCGGCGTGTGGATCAGCTTCAAGATTGATGACGACGATTACTGGGTCGCGCTCGACCGCGACCAGCTCGACACCGTCACCGGCCTGCAATGGGCCGGCTGGGGCGTGTTCGCGCTGGCGTTGTCGCTGTTCGGCGCGGCTTTCATCACGAGTCTCGTCAACCGGCCGTTCGCGCGGCTGGCGCTGGCCGCGCGCAAGCTCGGTTCGGGACAGTCGCCGGAGCCCTTGCCGGAGCGCGGCATGGGCGTCGCCGCCGAGACCAACCGAAGCTTCAACCAGATGGTGCAAGACCTCGAACAGCTCGAGGCGGACCGCGCGCTGATGCTCGCAGGCATCTCGCACGACTTGCGCACGCCGCTCGCGCGGCTGCGGCTCGAAACCGAAATGAGTCCGTCGGACGAGGCGACCAAGCTCGCGATGATCGACGACATCGAGCAGATGGACATGATCATCGGCCGCTTCCTGGACTATGCGCGGCCCATGCAGCGCATGCCCGAGGCCGTGGATCTTTCGATGATCGCCAGCGAACTGGCCGCGCGTTTCCACGCCGACGAAGGCGTCGTGATGCGCACCGATCTCGCGCCCGGCGCGGTGATCGAAGGCGATCCGACCGATGCGCGCCGCGTCGTCGGCAATCTGCTCGAGAACGCGCGCAAGTATGGGCGCAGCGAGCATGACGACATCGCCCGCATCACGCTGCAGACGCGCGTGTCGCACGGCAAGGTGGAGCTTTCCGTGATGGACGAAGGCCGCGGCATTCCCGACGACCAGGTCGCGCTGATCACGCGTCCGTTCTATCGCGTCGATACCGCGCGAACCCAGGCGAACGGGACGGGCCTCGGCATGGCGATCGTGCAGCGCCTCGTCACGCGGCAGCGCGGCACGCTGCGCCTGCGTAACCGCGCGCCGCTGGCGGGCTTCGAGGTGACGATCGATTTCCCGTCGATGAAGGGCGGCGCGCGCTTCGAAGGCTGAGCCGCATCGCGATGTTGAAACCCCGCGTCGTCCTTCGTGTCAGACACTGAATGTGTCCTTTCTCCCTTCCTCAGGAGCCTCCGCATGAAGACCGTCGGCGACAAAGTCGAGGCATTCACCGTCACCGCGGCGAAGCCGGGCTTCAACCATTACGAGGAAAACGGCCAGTCCGCCTTCGAGGACATCACGGAGCAATCCTTTCCGGGCAAGTGGAAGATCATCTACTTCTACCCGCGCGATTTCGGCTTCGTGTGCCCGACGGAGATCATCGAGTTCGCGCGCCTTGCACGGGATTTCGAAGATCGCGATGCGGTGCTGATGGGCGGCAGCGTCGACAACGAGTTGGTCAAGCTGGCCTGGCGCCGGGAGCACCGGGAATTGAGCAAGCTCAATCACTACGCGTTCGGCGACGTGAAGGGCGAACTGATCGACCAGCTCGGCATCCGCGACAAGGAAGCGGGCGTGGCGCTGCGCGCGACCTTCATCGTCGATCCCGAGAACGTGATCCAGCACGTGTCGGTGAATAACCTGAACGTGGGCCGCAGCCCCGAGGAGGTGCTGCGCGTGCTCGACGCCCTGCAGACCGGCGAGCTGTGTGCCTGCAAGCGGCCCGCCGGCGGCACGACGCTCTGAGCGCGCGCCGCTCGCCCGTCACGTACTGGATGCTTCAGGCGTCGATGGAGGTCCGGCGCAGCAGCACGGCCGCCTGCGCCTCGATGCCTTCCTTGCGGCCGAGATAGCCGAGCTTCTCGTTGGTTTTGGCTTTCACGTTGACGCGGTCGAGCGGCAGGTCGAGGTCGTCGGCGATGTTCGCGCGCATTGCCTCGATATGCGGCGCGAGCTTCGGCGCCTGGGCGATCACGGTGCTGTCCACGTTGACGATCGCGAAACCGGCGTCCGTCACGCGACGCACGGCTTCGCGCAGCAGCACGCGACTGTCGGCGCCGGCGAACTCGGTCGCCGTGTCCGGAAAATGCCGGCCGATGTCGCCGAGCGAGGCCGCGCCGAACAGCGCGTCGGTGATGGCGTGCAGCAGGACGTCCGCGTCCGAGTGGCCGAGCAGGCCGCGTTCGTAAGGCACCGTCACGCCGCCGATGATGAGCGGGCGGCCCTCGACGAGCTGGTGGACGTCGTAGCCTTGTCCGATTCTGAAATCCATCGATGCAAACCTTGGTTGAGTGAGGGGTTGACGTACTTCAGGCGTGCGTTCCGAGCATCGCGCCGGCGAGCGCGAAGTCTTCCGGATACGTCACCTTGAAGTTGCGCAGGCTGCCCTGAACGAGTTTCGGCGAGTGCCCGAGCCATTCGATGGCGCTTGCTTCGTCGGTCAGGTCGTGGCCGTCGTGCCGCGCGCGTTCGATCGCCTCGCGCAGCATGCCGACGCGGAACATCTGCGGCGTCTGCGCTTGCCAGAGGCCGTCGCGCGATTCCGTGCGGGCAACCCGCACATCATGGGCGTCGTTAGTGGACACGTCGGGCATGTTGGGTGCGACGCGCTTGAGCGTATCCGCGACCGGCAGCGCGAGAATGCCGCCGACCGCATCGTCGCGCAGTGCCGCGACGAGCTTGCGAATCATCTCCGGCGTGATGCCGGGGCGCGCGGCGTCATGCACGAGCACCCAGTCGTCGTCGCGCGCGCCGAAGCCGGCAAGCGCGAGCAGGCCGTTGTACACCGAGGCTTGCCGCGAAGGGCCGCCGCAGCGCGCCACCACGAAGCGCAGGCCGGCGAAGCGGCGGGCGTCGAAGTGCGGGTCGTCCGGTGCAAGCACGACCAGGGTCTGCGAGAATTCGGAACATGCGTCGAATGCCGCGAGCGTGTAGGCGAGCATCGGGCGGCCCGCGACGGTCTGGTATTGCTTCGGCATCGGGGCGCCGGATCGGCTGCCGGTGCCGGCGCAGGGAATCAGTGAGAAGAGGCGCGAAGTCACGGGTGGATAACGTGGTTTAACGTGGCCAAGTCAAAGTCGAAGCCCGGATTTTATAATAGGTCCATCGCGACCACGTCCGGCGCACGCCAGTTCGCTTATTCGAACGGCGCGCCGGACGGCTCCATGCACACCCTATGCCTTCCAAAGCCGTCACCGCGCAGTCCAGTTCTCCCATCGCCGTCGTCAAGCCCGGCCAGCGTTTCGTCTTCTCCGGCGCGACCGTTTCGTCCGATGCCCTTGCTCTCGCGCGCTATCACGCGGCGTATCGCGAAAGCGTGCCGTTGCTGACGATTGTCACGGCCAGCGCGGTCGATGCCCAGCGTCTCGCGGCCGAAATCCCCTACTTCGCGCCCGATGCCCGTGTGCGGCTGCTGCCCGACTGGGAAACGCTCCCCTACGACACCTTTTCGCCGCACCAGGATCTGGTCTCCGAGCGTCTGGCGACGCTGCACGATCTCGGCGAAGGCCGCTGCGACATCCTGATCGTGCCGGCGACCACGGCGCTGTACCGGATGCCGCCGGCGTCGTTCCTGGCAGCCTATACGTTCTCGTTCAAGCAGGGCGAGCGCCTCGACGAAGCGAAGCTCAAGGCGCAGCTGACGCTCGCGGGTTACGAGCACGTGAGCCAGGTCGTGCGGCCGGGCGAATACTGCGTGCGCGGCTCGCTGATCGATCTCTATCCGATGGGTTCACCGCTGCCCTATCGGCTCGATTTGTTCGATGACCAGGTCGATTCGATCCGCGCATTCGATCCCGACACGCAACGCAGCCTCTATCCGGTGAAGGACGTGCGCTTGCTGCCGGGCCGCGAATTTCCGTTCGATGAAGCCGCGCGCACGGCCTTTCGCAGCCGTTGGCGCGAGGTGTTCGAGGGTGATCCGAGCCGCTCGCAGATCTACAAGGACATGGGCAACGGCGTGCCGTCGGCGGGGATTGAATATTACTTGCCGCTGTTCTTCGACGACACCGCGACGCTCTTCCACTATCTGCCCGAAGGCACGCAACTGGCGTTCGTCGGCGATCTGGATGCGGCGATCAAGCGCTTCACGCACGATACCAAGCAGCGTCACGACTTTCTGTCGCACGATCGCGAGCGGCCGCTGCTCGAACCGCGCCGCCTGTTCCTGACTGACGACGACTTCTTCACCTTCGCCAAGCCGTTTGCGCAGCTCAAGTTCCCGGCCGTGCCCGAAGGCGGTTGGGCGGCGCCCTTGCCGGGGCTTGCGCTCGACCGCCACGCCGACGAGCCGCTACTCGCGCTGCGCCATTATCTGGAGCAGACGGAGAATCGGGTGATGCTGGTGGCGGAATCGGCGGGACGACGTGAAACCATCCAGCAACTGCTCGCCGAGAATCACCTGCGCGGCGAAGCGCATGACACCTTCCACGAGTGGCTGACGAGCGACGGCAAGTTCACGCTCGGCATCGCGCCGCTGGCTAATGGTTTCTCGCTGCCATCCGAAAAGCTCGCGATCATCACCGAGACCGAGCTCTACGGACCGCTTGCGCGCCGCCCTGGACGGCGCCGGCAGGAACAGGCGAGCAATGTCGATTCGATGGTGCGCGACCTCGCCGAATTGAAGGTAGGCGATCCGGTCGTGCACGCGCAGCATGGCATTGGTCGCTACATGGGCTTGGTGTCGATGGATCTGGGCGAAGGCGAGACCGAGTTCCTGCATCTCGCGTATCAGAACGAGGCGAAGCTGTACGTGCCGGTGTCGCAATTGCATGTCATCTCGCGCTATAGCGGCGCGGATCCGGAGAGCGCGCCGCTGCATCAGCTGGGTTCGGGACAATGGGAGAAGGCCAAGCGCAAGGCGGCCCAGCAGATCCGTGACACCGCCGCCGAACTGCTCAACCTCTATGCACGCCGTGCCGCGCGCGAGGGCTATGCGTTCAAGCTCGAGCCGCGCGACTACACGAAGTTCGCGGAGAGCTTCGGCTTCGAGGAAACGCCTGATCAGGCGGCGGCGATTGTCGCGGTCATCGGCGACATGACGAGCGGCAAGCCGATGGATCGCCTCGTGTGCGGCGACGTCGGCTTTGGCAAGACGGAAGTGGCGCTGCGTGCGGCCTTCATCGCGGTGATGGCGGGCAAGCAGGTGGCGATTCTCTCGCCCACCACGCTGCTTGCCGAGCAACATACGCAGACCTTCACGGACCGTTTCGCGGACTGGCCGGTGCGCATTGCGGAGCTGTCGCGTTTCAAGACGGGCAAGGAAGTATCGACGGCCGTGCAGCAGATCAACGATGGCTCGGTGGATATCGTCATCGGCACGCACAAGCTCTTGTCCGGCGACGTGAAGTTCAAGCGGCTGGGGCTGGTCATCATCGACGAGGAGCATCGGTTTGGCGTGCGTCAGAAGGAAGGATTGAAGGCCTTGCGCGCCGAGGTGGACGTGCTCACGCTGACCGCCACGCCGATCCCGCGTACGCTCGGCATGGCGCTGGAGGGATTACGCGATTTCTCCGTGATCGCCACGGCGCCGCAGAAGCGTCTTGCCATCAAGACCTTCGTGCGTCGCGAGGAAGACGGCGTGATTCGCGAGGCGATGCTGCGCGAACTGAAGCGCGGCGGGCAGGTGTACTTCCTGCATAACGAGGTGGAGACCATCGAGAATCGTCGCGCGATGCTGGAGGCGCTGGTGCCCGAGGCGCGCATTGCGGTGGCGCATGGACAGATGCATGAGCGCGAACTCGAACGCGTGATGCGTGACTTTGTCGGGCAGCGTGCGAATGTGCTGTTGTGTACGACGATCATCGAGACCGGCATTGACGTGCCGACTGCGAATACCATTCTCATGCATCGGGCGGACAAGTTTGGGCTTGCGCAGCTGCATCAGTTGCGTGGGCGTGTCGGGCGCTCGCATCACCAGGCGTATGCGTATTTGCTGGTGCATGATCCGCAGTCGCTGACGAAGCAGGCGCAGCGTCGGCTGGAAGCGATTCAGCAGATGGAGGAACTGGGTTCGGGCTTCTATCTCGCGATGCATGACCTGGAGATTCGCGGCACGGGCGAAGTGCTGGGCGACAAGCAGTCGGGCGAGATTCACGAGATTGGTTTTCAGCTTTACACCGACATGCTGAATGACGCCGTGCGGGCGCTGAAGGATGGGCGCGAGCCGGATCTGAATGCGCCGCTTGCCGCGACGACGGAGATCAATCTGCATGCGCCGGCGATCCTTCCTGCGGATTATTGCGGCGATGTGCAGGAGCGTCTGTCGCTGTACAAGCGGCTGGCCAATTGCGAATCGAGCGATGCGATCGACGGGATTCTCGAGGAGCTGGTGGACCGGTTTGGCAAGTTGCCGCCGCAGGCGCATGCGCTGGTGGAGACACATCGGTTGAGACTTGCGGCCAAGCCGTTGGGCATCTCCAAGATCGATGCGGGTGAGCAGGCTATCTCGTTGCAGTTCGTGCCGAACCCGCCGGTTGATGGGATGAAGATCATCGAGATGGTGCAGAAGCACAAGCACATCAAGCTTGCGGGGCAGGACAAGTTGCGGATTGAGACGCGGAGTCCGGATCTTGCTGTGCGGTTGGCTACGGTCAAGGAGACCCTCCGTGCGTTGGGAGCGCCGGTCAGGCAGCCGGCGGTTTCTGGTCGGTGAGAGCGGTTTTTTCTTCTTCTGAGGGATCTGTTCGTTCTTCGCTTGCGCTTTCGTGGACTTCCCGCTTTCGCGTCGGTCTGCTAGCACTGCCCCTCCCCGGGGCGGGGGTGACTTTCTTTGCGGCTGCAAAGAAAGTCACCAAAGAAAGCGGGGGTGTCAGTATTTCCGTGTTCGAGGCAGATTGAGTAATTACACGGAAGGTCGAACGAATCGATCTGCATAAAGGATAGCGAATTGGTTCATGGCCG
>NZ_JARUXV010000001.1:1535953-1720150 GCF_031450975.1 Caballeronia sp. LZ065 | reverse complement strand
CGGGTCTGCCCGTGCCTGTTTGCTAACGCCTCCATCTCATTGCTCTTGCCTCCCACCGGTTTCCCTTGCATACCCTGCGGCAGCGCGTAGCGCTGGGCCAGCGCTTTCAATGGCTGCACCAGTTCGTTAAGCGGCGCGTTGTCATGTTGGGTCCGCGATCCAAGCCCGGTTAGACCTTTGAGGGCACTCGCTAGTGCAGGGCCAATGAGGTGTTTCTGTGTCGCGTCGCTTGGTGGACCTTGGGCGGTAAGAAAGCTGCTTTCTTTGGTGACTTTCTTTGCAGCCGCAAAGAAAGTTACCCCCGCCCCGGGGAGGGGCAGTGCAAGCAAACCAACGCGAATACAGGAAGTCCATAGAAGCGCAGGCAAACAAAACCAAGGACAAACGTTTGCGCTCCTGTCATGCACTTCAAACGAGCCGCCTTGAGTCGAAGCCAAGACACGACTGCTTAAGCAAGGCGCTAACTCATCGAAAACCCCATAAGAAATTTGCTAGCAACTAGTCAACCAACCTTAAGCATCTGCCGTTAGCCAATCACGTCCGGCACCCGCCTAGCCACCCCAATCGACCATCAAACATCGTCGCTTGTCACGCAAGGTCTCGCCCGCAAAACGCTTTCGTTACGCTTTCGATCCGACGTCTCTCGTCGCCCCCCTTCCGGGCCGAACAAATCCCTTGAGCCTTCTCATGAACCGCCAAGGGCCGAAAAGCATTCGAATTATTACCAAATATTTCTGGCACATCGTTGCCAAGGTTGTGGGAGACCAGGCGCTTGAAGATCTTACATAGCGAGTCATCGAAAGGCTGGGGCGGGCAGGAAATCCGCACGCTGAAGGAGATGGTTGCAATGCGCGAATGCGGCCACTCCGTCGAACTGATCTGTCCGGGCGACGCGCGCCTCGGACAGCGTTGCGCCGAGCAGGGCTTTACGGTTCATCACGCACGCACGCATGCGCAGCGGCGGCGACATGCATTCGATGATGCGCATCAAATCACTGCTGCGACGTCGCGCCTTCGACGTACTCAATACACACAGTGGTCACGACAGCCTCGTCGCGGGCACGGCGGCCCGACTCGCGAACACGCCGCTCATCGTGCGTACGCGGCATCTCGCGTTGCCGATCAGCTCGCTTGCGACCTATACATGGATTCCTCATCGCGTGATCGCGGTGAGTCATTTCGTGCGCCGCTATCTCATCTCTGCAGGCGTCGCGGAGAAGCGGGTCGAAACGATCTACGACGGCATCGTCAAGCCCGAACTCGTTTTGCATTCGACCCTGCGCGCGGAGCTCGGCCTCCAACCCGATGCGCTGGTCGCCTGCATGGTCGCCATCATGCGCGACGAGAAGGGACACGAAGACCTGATCGCCGCCGTGCGTCCGTTGCTCGAAACGCATCCGGATTTTCATGTGGTGATGGCGGGAGACGGTCCGGCCTTCGAGCGCATCAAGGGCATCGTGGAGAGTCTTGGGATGGCTCATCGCATCCACTTGCTCGGCTTTCGTACCGACATACCGAACATCTTTCGTGGCAGCGATTTCTTCGTGTTGCCCACGCATCAGGAAGCGCTCGGCCAGGCTTTCATCGAGGCGATGGCTGCCGGTTTGCCCGTCATCGGCACTCATGTCGACGGTGTGCCGGAGTTGATTCAGCACGATGTGAACGGATTGCTCGTCCCGCCGCGCGATCCGGTGGCCTTGCGCGCGGCGATCGTGCGCATGATCGACGAAGCGCCGTTACGCGAGCGGCTGCGCCGCGAGAGTCTGCGCATCACGGAACGCGGCTTCACCGTGGGTGACATGGCCTATGAAACGGCCCTCTTCTACCGGCGCGCATTGCATGAGCGGGGACATCGTCAATGAGCCGACAGCGCGCGAACGCAGTGCCGGTGCTGATGTATCACCACGTCAGCACATCGCCGGGCATGATCACGGTGAAGCCTGAGCACTTCGCCGCCCAGATGGAATATCTGGTGAACGCGGGCTATTGCACGCTCGGGTCGGCGCAGCTTGCCGCGTTTCTGCGGGGCGAGGACGTGCCGCCGAAATCGCTTGTCATCACCTTCGACGACGGCTATCTCGACAACTGGGTCCACGCCCATCCTGTGCTGGAGCGACATGCGTTCACGGCAATGTGCTTTCTGGTGAGCAGCTGGCCTGGCGAAGGCGACGTGCGCGCGAATGCATCGCATGCGGGAGCGCGCCTTCCGTCGTTGCTCGATCATCGCTCAAGCGAGATTGCGATAGAAGAAGGGCGCGCGGATGAAGCTGTTCTGCGCTGGTCGGAAATCGACGCGATGCGTGAAGCCGGTACGTTCGAATTCCATAGCCATACGCATACGCATGTGCGCTGGGACCAGGTTGCGAAATCAAATGTGGAGAAGCGCGCGCGGCTTCGCGAGGATCTTGGTGCGGCGCGTAGGGTTCTGCGCGCGCGCCTTGGCGAAACATCGAACCATCTTTGCTGGCCGCAGGGCTATTACGACGACGACTATCGTGCAGTGGCGCTCGATGCCGGCTTTCGGCATTTTTATACATGCCATACGGGCACGAATGTGGGCGCGGGTTTGCTCGACCGCACGGCATCGGCCGATGCGGAACGAACGATCAAGCGTCTCGAGGTACGCGATCGCCCCGCAAGCTGGCTTGCCTCACGATTGTGGGTCCATACGAGGCCCGCAATTAGCCGGGCTTATCTGACGATCAAGCGCTGACCGCAAAAAAATAAAACCGCGGCAACGGGTAGATGGCATTCGCTGGTTTGCGTGGGCGTCCATGGACTGCCCGTGATCGCGCAGGTCTATCAGCACGCCCCTCCGCCGAGCAAAGTCACTTTCTTTGCAGGCGCGTGTGGACCGGAGACATGACACCTGTTCCACGACATGGGTAACACATCGGTGGTTTCCGTTGCATATCCTTCGGCAGCGCGTAGCGCTGAGCCGGCGCTTTCAATGGCTGCACCAGTTCGTTGAACGGCGCGTTGTCACGGTGGGTCCGCGATCCAAGCCCGGTTAGGCCTGTGAGGGCACTCGCTAGTGCCGGGCCAGTGAGGTGTTTCTGTGTCGCGTCGCTTGGTGGACCTTGGGCGGTAAGAAAGCTGCTTTCTTTGGTGACTTTCTTTGCAGCCGCAAAGAAAGTTACCCCCGCCCCGGGGAGGGGCAGTGCTAGTAGACCGACGTGATTACGGGAAGTCCATGGAAGCGTGTGGCAAACACAAAGAACCACGCGAAGGACCAGAGCGAAGACCGGGGCAGTGCCAACAGACCGACGCGAATACAGGAAGTCCATAGAAGCGCAGGCGAACCCAAGCAACCCAGGCGAAGACCAAGAGCCCAGAACCCCAAGCGAGCGAACGAGCGTTTTTGGGCTATGATCAAACCCTACCCGCAGGAGCCAAAAACATGTCACAGATCGCTGACCCGGCGCATCTCGAAGCCTCATCGTCCTCGTCCGGAACCGCCTCGCCGCTCTCCCTCCCCTGGATCGAAAAACTGATTTCTTTCGATACCGTCAGCCGCAACCCCAACCTTGGCCTGATCGAAACCGTCCGCGATGAACTCCGCCGCGCGGGCATCGAAGCCACGATCACCAACGATCCCCGCGGCCAGTGGGCCAATCTCTTCGCCACCGTCCCGGCCCACGACGGCCAGACCAACGGCGGCATCGTGCTGTCGGGCCATACCGACGTCGTTCCGGTCGACGGCCAGGACTGGCACAGCGACCCCTTCAAGCCCGAAATCCGCGACAGCCTCCTCTACGGCCGCGGCTCATGCGACATGAAAGGCTTCATCGGCGCAGCACTCGCGATGCTGCCCAAAATGCAGGCCACAAAACTCGCCAAACCCATCCACTTCGCGCTTTCGTATGACGAAGAAGTCGGCTGCGCCGGCGCACCGCTGATGCTCGCCGACCTCAAGAAGCGCGGCCTGCAACCGGACGGCTGCATCGTCGGCGAACCGACCTCCATGCGCCCGATCATCGCCCACAAGGGCATCAACACCTATCACTGCTGCGTGCGCGGTTTCGCCGCGCATTCGTCGCTGACCCCGAAGGGTCTCAACGCAATCGAATACGCCGCGCGCCTCATCTGCCATATCCGCGATCTCGTCGACGAGTTCCGCGCCAAAGGCCCGTTCGACGAACTCTACGACGTCCCCTTCACCACCGGCCAGACCAGCACCATCAAGGGCGGCAACGCGATCAATACCGTGCCGGCCGAATGCAATTTCGAGTTCGAATTCCGCAATCTGCCGACCATCGATCCCGAGCAGATCTTCGGGCGCATCGAGTCCTATGCACGCGAGACGCTGCTGCCCCGCATGCTGAAGGAACACGGCAACGCCGCAATCGAATTCACGAAACTCGCCGCCGCGCCTGGCCTCGACGCCACCGAGCAAGCCGCCATCACGCAACTCGTGCGCGCACTCACCGCGGACCAGGAAAAGCACAAGGTCGCCTACGGCACCGAAGCCGGCCTGTTCGCGAACGCGGGTGTGCCGAGCATCGTGTGCGGGCCGGGCAACATCGAGCAGGCGCACAAGGCGAACGAATACGTGTCGCTCGAACAACTCGCGCAGTGCGAGGCGTTCCTCGGCAAGTTCATCCACAGCATGTCCGTCGAAGCACAGGCACGCTGATCCAACCCAAGTCACCACGCGTCATGTCCACCGACACGCACCATTCCGACAACACGATCGACGGCACGCCGATCCCCACGCTCGACGACATCGCCGGGCAGCACATGGCCCTCACGCCCTGGGTCGCACGCACGCCCACGTTCGAACGTCACGATTTCCCGACGCTCGAAGGCACGCCCGTCACCTTCAAGATGGAGCTGTTGCAGGCAAGCGGCACCTTCAAGGCGCGCGGCGCGTTCTCCAACCTGCTCGCGCTCACGGACAGCGAACGCTCGGCAGGCGTGACCTGCGTGTCGGCGGGCAATCATGCGGTGGCGGTCGCCTACGCCGCGCAACGCATGGACGTGGGCGCCAAGGTGGTGATCATCCGCAGCGCAAGTCCCGCGCGCGTCGCGCTGTGCCGGCGCTACGGCGCGGAAGTCGTGTTCGCGGAGAACGTCGCGGAAGCATTCGATGTCGTGCGCCGCGTCGAGGCGGAAGAAGGACGCGTGTTCATCCATCCGTTCAACGGCTATCGCACCGTGCTCGGCACAGCCACGCTCGGCTACGAATGGGCCTCGCAAGCGCCGGATCTCGACGCGGTCATCCTGCCGATCGGCGGCGGCGGACTCGCGGCGGGCGTCTCCACCGCGATGCGCCTCGCGAATCCGTCACTGCATGTGTATGGCGTCGAACCGGAAGGCTCGGACGCGATGAAGCGCAGCTTCGAAGCCAATCACACCATCAAGATGGGCGCGATGCACGGCATCGCCGATTCATTGATGGCGCCGCACACCGAGCAATACAGCTATGAGTTGTGCCGGCGGCATATCGACGAAATCGTCACCGTGTCGGACAACGCATTGCGGCACGGCATGCTGCAACTGTTCGGCGAACTCAAGCTCGCCGTGGAGCCAGCCTGCGCGGCCGCCACCGCTGCCCTCCTCGGCCCGCTGCACGAACGGCTGCAAGGCAAACGCGTCGGCGTGCTGCTGTGCGGCACCAACACCGATCCGGCCACCTTCGCGCGTCATCTCGCTGCGGTCTGAAGGTCTGAAACGCGACGCGGCCCCGCGCCTTTCGACGCGGGGCCGCGTGCGTTTCAAACAAGGCTTACATCACCCCCGCGAGCCGCCTGCGCTCGCTGCGCTGCATGAAGTAATTCGCCGCGATCACCCCGACCGTCACCACCGCGATGAACAAGGTCGCCAGCGCGTTCATCTCCGGATTGAGGCCCAGCCGCACGCGCGAGAACACGACCAGCGGCAGCGTCGTGGAGCCCGGCCCCGACAGGAACGCGGACAGCACGAGATCGTCGATCGACAGCGTGAACGACAGCAGCCACCCCGCCACCAGCGCCTGCGAAATGAGCGGCAACGTGATCGTGAAGAACACGCGCAAGGGCGTGGCGCCCAGGTCGAGCGCGGCCTCCTCCAGCGACGGATTCAGCTCGCGCACGCGCGATTCCACGATGATCGCCACATACGAGATGCACAGCATCACGTGTCCGACCCAGATCGTGAAGAGTCCGCGCCCCGCCGGCCAGCCAATCAGCTTGGCCATCTCGACAAACAGCAGCAGCAGCGAAATACCCTGGATCACTTCGGGAATCACGAGCGGCGCGTTGATCATGCCCGTATAGAGCGTGAAGCCCTTGAAGCGGCCCATGCGCGCCAGCACGAAGCCCGCCCACGTCCCAATCACCACCGACGCGCACGCCGTCAGGAACGCAATGCGCAACGAGAGCCACGCCGCGTTGATGAGTTCGTCGTCGGACCAGAGCGCGCGATACCACTTGAGCGAGAACGAAGTCCACACGGTCACGAGTTGCGACTCGTTGAACGAATAGACGATCAGGCTGAGGATCGGGATATACAGGAACGCAAACCCGATACCGAGCGACGTGACCTGCAACGGACGGCTGGTCTTGATCATCGCTTGCGCTCCAGTTGCTTCGCCTGGAAGTGCTGGAAAAGCGCCATCGGCACGAGCAGCAGCAGGACCATCGCGCAGGTGACGGCGGAGGCCATCGGCCAGTCGGCGTTGTCGAAGAACTCGTTCCACATGACCCGGCCGATCATCAGGGTGTCGGCGCCGCCGAGCAGTTCGGGAATCACGTACTCGCCCACCGCCGGAATGAACACCAGCAAACAGCCCGCGATGATGCCGTTCTTCGACAGCGGCAGCGTGATCTGCACGAACGCCTTCCACGGTTTCGCGCCGAGGTCGTAGGCGGCTTCGAGCAGCGTCAGGTCCATCTTCACGAGATGCGCGTACAGCGGCATCACGAGAAACGGCAGGTACGAATACACCATGCCGATATAGACCGCGATGTTGGTGTGATACAGCTCGATCGGCGAGTGAATCAGTCCGATCGACATCAGGAAGTTATTGAGCAGGCCGTTGTTCTTGAGAATGCCGATCCACGCGTACACGCGGATCAGGAACGACGTCCAGAACGGCAACATCACCGCCATCAGCAACAAATTGCGCGAGGCCGGATTCGAACGCGCGATGTAATACGCCATCGGATAGCCGATCAGCAGGCACAGCAGCGTCGAGACCGCCGCGACCAGCAGCGAGTTCATGTAAGTCGCGAAGTACAGGCTGTCCTGCACCAGGAACGCGTAGTGCGAGAAATCGAGCGCGATGTTGAGCACGCCGTCTTTCAGCGCGACCAGTTCCGTGTACGGCGGAATGCCGAGCTGGCTGTCGGCGAAACTGATCTTCACGACCAGCAGGAACGGCACGAAGAACAGCAGCAGCAGCCACAGATACGGCCCGCCGATCACCAGCGTGCGCCCCGACACGCCCATGCGCCTGAACAGGTTGGCCATCATGACGTCAGCACCACGCCGGCTGACGCGCTCCAGCGCACGTAGACTTCGTCGTCGAAGGTCGGGGAATCGATCTCGCCGATCGCAAGGCTCGACAGGTTCGCCACCACGACCTTGCCCGAATCCAGCGTCACGTGATACAGCGTATAGCCGCCCATGTACGCGATGTTGCTGACCCTGCCGCGGCCCCAGTTATAGGCGCCGTCGGGCGGCTTGCGCGTCAGCGCGATGCGCTCGGGCCGCACGGAAATCGTGACGGGCATGCCGAGCGGCCCGGTGATGCCGTGGTTCACATAAAGCCGCACCGGCAGGTCCGTCGATTCGACGAACACGTGATCCGGCTCGTCTTCCACGACATTGCCGTCGAACAGGTTGGTTGAGCCGATGAACTGCGCGGAGAAGCGGCTGTTCGGGAATTCATAGACTTCGTGCGGCGTGCCGAGCTGCACGATTTGCCCTTCGCTCATCACGGCCAGACGGTTGGCCATGGTCATGGCCTCTTCCTGGTCGTGCGTCACCATGATGCAGGTCACGCCGACCTGATCGAGAATGTTCACCAGCTCGATCTGGGTGCGCTGGCGAATCTGCTTGTCGAGCGCGGACATGGGCTCGTCGAGCAGCAGGAGCTTCGGACGCTTGACGAGGCTGCGCGCCAGCGCCACGCGCTGCTGCTGGCCGCCCGACAACTGATGCGGCTTGCGCTTCGCATACGGCGCCATCTGCACGAGCTTGAGCGCGGTGTCGACGCGGTCCTTCAGCTCCGCGCCGCGCACGCCTTCCTGCTTGAGCCCGTATGCGACGTTCGACTCCACGGTCATGTGCGGGAACAGCGCGTATGACTGGAACATCATGTTCACCGGCCGCCGATACGGCGGCATCTGCGCGAGGTCTTCGCCGTCGATGAGGATCTGGCCTTCGGTCACGGACTCGAGGCCGGCCAGCATCCGCAATAGCGTGGACTTGCCGCATCCGGAACTGCCGAGCAGCGCGAACAGCTCGCCCTTCTTCACCGACAGATTGACGCCCCGCACGGCCGTCGTCTCGCCGAACTTCTTGACGACATCGACGACCTGCACGAAGTTGTCAGTGAGACTTGCGCCGGACAAGGCGCCGACCGGCTCCTGCCGGCCATTGATACCACCCGGTGCTCCGGATCCATTGGGCGTCGCCTGCGACGCGCTCGACTGCTCACTCATGATTGCCTGTCCGACTCCTGCGTGGTTGCGCCGCGTTGCGCGCGCCCTTGCCCATCATTGTCATTGGTGCTTCCCGCACGAACAAAGCCCCCGGAGGACCAGGGGCTTCGTCGCTTCAGGAACGTGAGCTGCGTGCCGGCATCAACGGCCGGACTTGAACTCGGTCCAGAGCCGCGTCTGCAGACGCTGGATTTCCGGCGGCAACGGCTTCAGCAGGAACAGGGTCTTGATGACGTCCTGCGGCGGGTACACGGCCGGATCGTTGGCGACGTCCTTGTCCACGTACTTGCGCGCTTCCAGGTTCGCGCTCGGGTAATACACCGCGTTGGTGATCGCAGCATGCACCTGCGGCGTCTCGATGTAGTTGATCCACTCGTGCGCCGCGTCCTTGTTCTTCGCGTCCTTCGGAATGGCCATCACGTCGAACCACACCGGCGCGCCGCCCTTCGGAATGTAGTACTCGATCTTGAACGGCTTCTTCGCCTCGACCGCGCGATGCTTGGCGATCACGACGTCGCCCGACCAGCCGTAGGTGAAGCAGATGTCGCCGCCCACCATGTCGTTGATGTAGCCCGACGAGTTGAACTGCGTGATGTACGGACGGATCTTCTTCAGCATCGCCAGGGCCGCGCGATAGTCGGCCGGGTTCGTGCTCATCGGATCCTTGCCCATGTAGTGCAGCGCGGCCGCGAACATCTGGTCGGGCGCGTCGAGCACGGACACGCCGCAGGCCTTCAGCTTCGAGATGTTCTCGGGCTTGAAGAGAATGTCCCAGTTATTGAGTTCGACATTGTCGCCGAGCAGCTTCTTCGCCTTGTCGACGTTGTAGCCCAGGCCGGTCGTGCCGTACGCCCAGGGCACCGTGTACTGGTTGCCCGGGTCCGCACCCGCGACGAGCTTCATCAGATCGGGATCGAGATACTTCAGGTTCGGCAGCTTCGATTTGTCGAGCGGCGAGAAGATGTTGGCGGCAATCTGCTTGCCGGCGTAGTTGCTGGTCGGCACGACGATGTCGTAGCCCGAATTGCCGGTGAGCAGCTTGGCCTGAAGGGTGTCGTCGCTGTCGTAGTTGTCGTACTTCACCTTGACGCCGGATTGCTTGGTGAAGTTGGGAATCGTGTCCTTGGCGATGTAATCCGACCAGTTGTACACGTTCAGCTGCGTGTCCTTCGCCATTGCAGCGAGCGGAGTCAACATCGCGGCGCAGGTCAGCGCGCCCGCCAGCTTGGCCATGCGGCCCGCCAGTTTCTCGTTCATCTCGATTCTCCGTTGTTGCGACTGTCACGACGTCGTGCCGCGCTTGCGCGACGGGTTGAGTCCTGATCGCTTCAAGTCCGACCCTGGCTCGCGACGCCCTTCAAAACCCCGAAAACTACCATTAAACGCAAGCCCGACAAAAATTAACGGACCGCCTGTCGCACAAAATCTACAGCCGCGCGTCACGCCGGCCCGAAAGGCTTGCGCAGCAAGCTTCGACGAGGCAAATCGCACCCGCCGGGAGCGCGCATTTTAGCCTTTAATCGCCCCCCTGCGGCGCCTGATAAAACCACACTCGCCAAAGGGACCGCGCGCGCGCTGCGCCAATGGGGTGTCATTATCTGTGATCGGCTGCCGGCGCGTCCTTCCCTTGCCCGCCTTTCAGTTTCTTTCAGGCGGCAAGCGGACCATGAGTCGTACCCGTGCATTCCGGCATCCGATCACGAATAGCCAGCGGAACAGTTGTTGCGAGCCAATTCCACGAGCGCCGTTGAGGCGGCTCGCGACACGCGCCGTGCAGACGGCGTGAGACGTGCGCCGTGCATTGCGGCGCCTCCAGAACCCGCAACGACCGCACGCCATCGCTGCGCCGTTGCCCGCTATTCGAGGCCGCCTTCGCATGAACACCAACCCGTCCACGCTTGGCGCACTGTCCGCCGCGAATTCCGACGCGCAGAGCACGGCGAATCTGGACGAGCGGGACACGCCCCGCCGACGCGGACCGCGCTCGGGCGGACGCTGGTACTCGTTCGCCGGCGCGGGCGCGCTCGTTGCCGTGGGCTACATGGATCCGGGCAACTGGGCGACGGCACTCGCCAGCGGCGCGCGCTACGGCTATTCGCTGCTCTTCGTCGTGCTGGTCGCGAGCCTGATGGGCATGCTGCTGCAATGGGTCGCCTCGCGCGTGGGCGTCGTCACCGGACGCGATCTCGCGCAGCTGTGCCGCGAACGTTTCGGCCCGCGCACGAACTTCGCGCTGTGGGTGGCGTGCGAGATCGCGATCATTGCGTGCGACGTGGCCGAAGTGGTCGGCAGCGCGGTGGCGTTGCAGTTGCTGTTCGGCATCTCGCTGACCGCCGGCGTGCTGTTCTCGGCGTTCGGCACCTTCGCGATGCTCGCGCTGCAAAGCCGCGGGCGGCGGCCCTTGCAGCGGGTCGTGACCGCGCTGATCCTGTTCGTGAGCGTCTGCTTCGTGGTGGAACTCGCTCTGGCGCATCCGTCCTGGAGCGAGGCGCTGCGCGGCGTGGCGCCCTCGCCGCAGCTCGTGCGCGATGCCGGCATGCTGTGGCTCGCGGCCGGCGTGCTGGGCGCCACCGTGATGCCGCACAACCTGTATCTCCATTCGGCGCTCGTGAAGGAGCATGCGCACGGACGCGACGACGTGTCGATCGCGCAGGCGCTGCGTGGCGTGAACATCGATACGTTCGCGTCGCTCGGGCTGGCGTTCGTCGTCAACGCGTCGCTGCTGATCGTGGCCGCGGCCGTCTTTCACGCGAGCGGCCACACTGAAGTCGAAGATCTCGCCGATGCCCACCGGCTGATTGCACCGCTCGTCGGCAGTCAATGGGCGGGCGTCGTGTTCGCGGCCGCGCTGCTCGCTTGCGGCCTCAATGCGACGGTGACCGGCACGCTTGCCGGGCAAGCCGTGATGGAAGGCTTCCTGCGCCTCAAGATGGCGCGCTGGGCGCGCGCGCTGACGACGCGGGCCCTTGCGATCGGTCCGGCGCTGGTGGCCGTGGCGTGCTTCGGCCAGCATGGCTCGAACACGCTGCTCGTCGCGACGCAGGTCGTGCTGAGCCTGCAATTGCCGCTCGCGGTGATTCCGCTCGTCAGCTTCGCGTCCGACGCGCGGCTGATGGGCCGCTGGCGGGTCGCACGCCTGCCGCTCGGGCTGGCGTGGGGCTGCGCGGGCGTCATCCTCGCGTTGAATGGCGCGATGCTCTGGCAGGCCGCTTTTTAGGGCTGAATTCCGGGTTGATCGGGACTGCTTCCGTGCAAACGGGAGACGAGGCATGATTTTCGCTACCGCATACCGACGCGCGGCATTTCTAGCCGCTTCGTCAAACCATGCCGAGCCATGCCACAGCACGCCGCAGCGCGCTGGATCTCGCCTGCAACAGGACAATAACCCGACATGCCTTACCGCCCACGACGGCTCTCTTCCACGCACGCCCTGCTGGTCTCCACGCTTTGCGCAAGCGGTGCCGCCCACGCCACGGTCGCCGTGCTGCAACCGGCGCGCGAAGCGGCGGCTTCCCAACCGCTCGAACTGACGCTGCTTTACACCGATGACAACGCGAAAGTCCTCGCAATCGATGTGCCGAAAGAACTCACGGTGAATCTGACCAACGGCGACCTGCCGCCCGCCCCCGTGACGCTCACGCGCGACCCCAAGGTGCCCGACCGTTTGCGGCTTGCGCCGGGGCAGTATCGACGGGTGCGGTTTTCGGCGCCGTGGCCGGATGCGGCGCGCGGCACGGTGAAGCTCGATCCGGTGGGCTTCGACGCCTCGCCGATGCTGGTCACGATCAATCGTGGCGAGTCGCAGACCCAGGTGGCCGCCGCCGAGCATCGCGAAACGCAGGCGACCACGCCCGCGCAACTCGCGACCGCCACGGCCGCGGCGAACACGCAGGCAGCGCCGACCTCGACGGCGGATACTTTGCTGTCGGGCCGCTTCTCGACCTTCGAGCCCATCTATTTCGCCGATGGCAAGAACGGCGACAATCTCGCCAAGTTCCAGTTCAGCTTCAAGTACCGGCTGCATCTGCCTGACGATCCGCGCTCGCGCGGCTTCCTGGATAACCTCTACTTCGGTTACACGCAGACGGCCATCTGGAATCTCTCGGCGGAATCGGTGCCGTTCCGCGACATCAGCTTCCAGCCGCAGTTGTTCTATTACGTGCAGGACACCGGCTGGAACAGTCCGCTCTATACGCGCATGGGCATGGCGGCGGGTATCGGGCATGAATCGAACGGCAAGAGCGGCGCAGATTCGCGGGCGATCAACATTGCCTTCGTGCGGCCGACCTGGGAATTCGGCGACCTCGACAGCAATCACCTGACGCTGTCGCCGAAGTTCTATTACTACCTGTCGAAGTCGGGCAATCAGGACATCGCGGATTATCGCGGGTATGTGGACTTTCTCGTGAAGTACGGCAGCCCGGATGGCCTGCAACTCGCAACGACACTGCGCAAGGGCACGAAGCACTGGTACGGTAGCGTCGATTCGCAATTGACCTATCCGCTGGCCAAGCTGATCGGCAGCGCGTGGGGCGGCTACGTGTTCGTGAGCTACTTCAACGGCTACGGCGAAGATATCCTTGATTACAACCAGCGACATCACTGGATCGCGCGGATAGGCTACAGTATCGCGCGCTGAGTCTTCTTTTGTTTTTGTTCCAGATCGCCGCGTTGCCGGTCCGTATTGCGGACGGCGACGGGCCACCACCAAGCCTTATGTCTTCCACTCTTCACGATCAGCCTGACAGTCCCTGCATCGGCGTGTGCTCCACCCTCTTCGACGATGTCTGCAAAGGCTGCGGCCGTACGGCCATCGAGGTGTCCAACTGGGTGTTTCTCTCCGATGAGGAGAAGCGCGCGATCTGGGAACGGATCACGCGCGAAGGCACGGCGATGCGGTTTCGTAACGACCGGCTGTAGGCTCAAGACCATGCAAAAACGGCCCGCACTCTTGCGAGGCGGGCCGTTGCATCTATCGCGCAGCTTCCGGGCTTACTGAATCCCCTGGCTCGACAAAAAGTCCTCGTAATTCCCCCCGAAGTCCCTCACCGTGCCGTCGGTCTTCACTTCGATGATCCGATCCGCCAGGCCGCTCACGAACTCGCGGTCATGCGACACGAAGATCAACGTGCCTTCGAACTTCTCCAGCGCGATCTGCAGCGACTCGATCGATTCCATGTCCATGTGATTGGTCGGCTCGTCCATCAGCAGCACATTGTGGCGGCCGAGCATCAGCTTGCCCCAGATCATGCGGCCCTTCTCGCCGCCCGACAGCACCTTCACGTTCTTCTTGATGTCGTCCGCGTTGAACAGCAGACGGCCGAGCGTGCCGCGCATCATCTGCTCGTCGTCGCCTTCCTTGCGATACTGGTCGATCCAATCGGTGAGCGTCTCGTCCTTCGGAAACTCTTCGTACGTGTCCTGCGGCATATAGCCGACATTCGCGTTCTCGGCCCATTTCACGGTGCCGTGATCGAGTGCCAGCACGCCCTTGAGCGACTTGAGCAGCGTGGTCTTGCCCGCGCCGTTCTCGCCGATGATCGCGATGCGCTCGCCCGGCTGCACCGACAACGAAAAGTTCTGGAAGATGGTCCGGTCGTACTTCTTGGTCAGGTCTTCCGCCACCACCGCGATGTTATGCAGCTTCTTCTCGAACTCGAAGCGGATGAACGGGTTCTGACGCGACGACGGCTTGAATTCCTCGATCTTGATCTTGTCGATCATCTTGAGACGGCTGGTGGCCTGGCGCGCCTTCGACTTGTTGGCCGAGAAGCGCCGCACGAAGTCCTGCAGGTCCGCCACACGCTCCTTCGCCTTCTGGTTGGCGGCCTGCTGACGCTCACGCGCCTGCGTGGACGCCAGCATGTAGTCGTCGTAGTTGCCCGGCCAGACTCGCAGCGTGCCGAAATCCATGTCCGCCATGTGCGTGCACACCTGGTTCAGGAAGTGGCGGTCGTGGGAGATGATGATCATCGTCGAGTTGTACTGGTTGAGCACGTCTTCCAGCCAACGGATCGAGTTGATGTCCAGGTTGTTGGTCGGTTCGTCGAGCAGCAGGACGTCGGGCTTCGAGAACAGCGCCTGCGCCAGCAGCACGCGCAGTTTCCAGCCCGGCGCCACGTTGCTCATCGGGCCGTTGTGATCGTTGATGTCGATGCCGATTCCCAGCAGCAACTCGCCCGCGCGGGCCTCGGCCGTGTAGCCGTCGTACTCGGCGAACTTGGCTTCCAGGTCCGCCGCGCGCATGTAGTCGTCGTCGGTGGCGTCGGGGTTGGCGTAGATCGCGTCGCGCTCGGTCATCGCGGCCCACATTTCAGTGTGGCCCATCATGACGACGTCGAGCACGCGCATGTCTTCGTAGGCGAACTGATCCTGGCGCAGCTTGCCTAGGCGAATGTTCGGCTCCAGCATCACGTTGCCGGAACTGGGCTCGAGATCGCTGCCCAGAATCTTCATGAAGGTGGATTTGCCGCAGCCGTTCGCCCCGATCAGCCCATAGCGATTTCCTCCGCCGAACTTGACCGAGATGTTCTCGAAGAGGGGCTTGGGCCCGAATTGCATGGTGATGTTGGCGGTAGACAGCACGGCGCGTCCTTTCGAATGGGGTACGACGAAAAACCTAAGATTTTAGCAGCTTTTGGCAGGGTTTGAGGCTTGTTCAGGCCCGAAAGCCTTGCTCGCGTGCCTCGAAACCATGCGTCGAAACGAATCGGGGCGCAGCGACGGCCGCTGCGCCCCGTGCGTTCCCGCGACGCTCCGCACGCGGCGGACGCGCGCCCGTAGTCAGGTGCGCTCGGCGATGAACGCTTTCACGACGTCTGCATCAGCAGGAACGATATCGAACCTTTGTGGCAGTTTTTCAAGTCCCGCGAACGCCGCCGGGCGCTCCGGCTCGCGCTTCAGCGCTTCGCGGATCGTCTCGCCGAACTTGATCGGCTGCGCGGTTTCGAGAACGATCATTGGCACGCCGGGCTTCAGATTTTCCCGCGCGACCTTCACGCCGTCCGCCGTGTGGGTGTCGATCATCGTGTGATAGCGCTCGAAGACGTCGCGAATGGTGTTCACGCGCTCGTCATGGCCGCTGCGGCCCGACACGAAGCCGAATTCCTTCACGCGCGCGAAGTCGCCGCTCGCGGCGAGGTCGAAGCCGTCCTTTTCCTCGACGTCGCGGAACAGTTGCAGCACGCGCGCCGGATCACGTCCAAGCAGGTCGTACACGAAACGCTCGAAGTTCGACGCCTTCGAAATGTCCATGCTCGGGCTCGTCGTGTGATACGTCTCCGCCGCGCCGCGCACGCGATACACGCCGGTGCGGAAGAATTCGTCGAGCACGTCGTTTTCATTCGTGGCGACGACCAGCTGGTCGATCGGCAAACCCATCATGCGCGCGATGTGTCCCGCGCACACGTTGCCGAAATTGCCCGACGGTACCGTGAACGACACCTGCTGGCTGTTGTCCGTGGTCGCCGCGAAATAGCCGCGGAAGTAGTACACGACCTGCGCGACGACGCGCGCCCAGTTGATCGAATTGACCGTGCCGATCTTGTGGCGCGCCTTGTAGGCGTGATCGTTCGACACCGCCTTTACGATGTCCTGGCAATGGTCGAAGTTACCTTCCACCGCGAGGTTGAAGATGTTCGGATCCTGCAGCGAGAACATCTGCGCGGTCTGGAACGCGCTCATCTTCTTGTGAGGCGAAAGCATGAACACGCGCACGCCGGCCTTGCCGCGCATCGCGTATTCGGCGGCGCTGCCGGTGTCGCCGGAGGTCGCGCCGAGGATGTTGAGCGTCTCGCCATGTTTCGCCAGCGCGTACTCGAACAGGTTGCCGAGCAGCTGCATCGCCATGTCCTTGAACGCGAGCGTCGGACCGTTCGACAACTCCAGCAGCGACAGCGCCGTGCCATTCTCCACGCCGAGCGTCCTGAGCGGCGTGATCTGCACCGCGCTTTCCTCGTGGCGCACGTTGCTGTACACCTGCGCCGTGTAGGTCTTGCGCGTGAGCGAGCGGAGATCGGCGGCGGGAATGTCGTCGCTGAAGCGGGAGAGCACTTCGAATGCGAGATCCGCGTACGACAGCGTGCGCCAGCGCGCGAGTTCGTCGGCGCTGATTTTCGGATACTCCGCCGGCAGATACAGCCCGCCGTCTTTCGCGAGTCCGCCCAGCAGGATATCGGAGAACGTGTGGCGCTCGCTGCTGCCTGCGCCGCGCGTCGAAATATAGTTCATGTCACGTACCTGATCAGTTGAGCGCTTCCATGCGCAGCTTCGTCACCTTCGAGACCACCGTGGACAGCGCCTCAATCTCCGCGATCGCCGCGTTCACGTTCTTTTCCACCGTCTCGTGCGTGATGAGGATGATGTCGGTCTCGCCCTTGCCGGCGCCGTCCACTTCCTCGGATTCCTTCTGCAACAGCGCGTCGATGGAAATGCCCTTGTCCGCCAGGATGCGCGTGATGTTGGCGAGCACGCCGGTCACGTCGGCGACGCGCAGACGCAGGTAGTAGCCGCTCGTCACGTCGTCGATCGGCAGGATGGGCGTGTTCGACAGGCTGTCCGGCTGGAACGCCAGATGCGGCACGCGATGCTCCGGATCGGCCGTATGCAGGCGCGTCACGTCGACGAGATCCGCGACCACCGCCGACGCCGTCGGCTCCGCGCCCGCGCCCTTGCCGTAGTACAGCGTGGTGCCGACCGCGTCGCCATGCACGACGACCGCGTTCATCGCGCCCTCGACGTTCGCCAGCAGGCGCTTCGCCGGGATCAGCGTGGGATGCGTGCGCAGTTCGATGCCCTGCTCCGTGCGCCGCGCGATGCCCAGCAGCTTGATGCGGTAGCCGAGGTCTTCGGCATAGCGGATGTCGATGGCGGCAAGCTTGCTGATGCCTTCCACATACGCGCGCTCGAACTGCACCGGCACGCCGAACGCGATGGCGCTCATGATCGTGACCTTGTGCGCGGCGTCGACGCCTTCGATGTCGAAGGTCGGATCGGCTTCCGCATAGCCCAGTTCCTGCGCGGCCTTGAGCGCGGTCGCGAAGTCGAGCCCGCGATCACGCATTTCGGAGAGGATGTAGTTCGTGGTGCCGTTGATGATGCCGGCGATGTACGCAATACGATTTGCCGTCAGTCCTTCGCGCAGTGCCTTGATGATCGGAATGCCGCCCGCCACCGCGGCCTCGAACGCGACCATGACGCCCTTCGCGCGCGCCGCCTCGAAGATCTCCGTGCCGTGCACCGCGAGCAGCGCCTTGTTGGCGGTGACCACGTGCTTGCCGTTCGCGATCGCGCGCAGCACGAGTTCGCGCGCGTAGCCCGTCCCGCCGATCATTTCGCAGACGATCGCGATGGCCGGGTCATCCACCACCGCATTGAAGTCATCCGTCACCGCGATGCCCTGCGCCGCGGCCGCTTCGGCCTTGGTCGGCGTGCGCACGGCAATGCGCGTGATTTCGATGCCGCGGCCCGCCCGGCGTGTGATTTCTTCCTGGTTGCGGCGCAGCACCGTGAAGGTGCCGCTGCCGACCGTGCCGAAGCCCAACAGTCCTACTTTGATCGGTTCCATGCAGCGTGCTTCTTAAAAAGGGAAATTAAGCGGAGTGGCGTTTGCGATAGCCGTCGAGGAATCGTGCGATGCGATTCACGGAGTCGGCGAGGTCGTCGACATTCGGCAGGAAAACCACGCGGAAGTGATCCGGCGTCGGCCAGTTGAAGCCCGTGCCCTGCACCAGCAGCACGCGCTCCTCCAGCAGAAGGTCCGTAATGAATTGCTGGTCGTCCTGGATCGGGTACATCTTCGGATCGAGGCGCGGGAACATGTAGAGCGCCGCCTGCGGCTTCACGCAGGTCACGCCCGGAATGGCCGTGAGCATCTCGTAGGCGAGTTCCCGCTGCTTGTAGAGGCGTCCGCCCGGCAGGATCAGGTCGTTGATGCTCTGGTAGCCGCCGAGCGCCGTCTGGATCGCGTACTGGCCGGGAACGTTCGGGCACAGGCGCATCGACGCCAGGATGCCCAGCCCTTCGAGATAGTCCTTCGCGCGGCGGCGGTTCTCTTCGATCAACCCCGAAATGGCCATCCAGCCCGCGCGATAGCCGCACGAACGATAGCTCTTCGACAGGCTGTTGAAGGTCACCGTGATCACGTCTTCGGAGAGCGCGGCCATCGACGTGTGGGTGAGTCCGTCGTAGATGATCTTGTCGTAGACCTCGTCGGCGAAAATGATGAGGCCGTGCTCGCGCGCGATGGCGATGAGGTCCAGCAGCAGCTGATCCGAGTACAGCGCGCCGGTGGGATTGTTCGGGTTGATGACGACGAGCGCCTTCGTGTTCGGCGTGATCTTCGCGCGGATGTCGTCGAGGTCGGGCATCCAGCCGTTGCCCTCGTCGCACAGGTAGTGGCGCGGCGTGCCGGACGAAAGGCTCACCGCCGCCGTCCACAGCGGATAGTCGGGCGCGGGCAGCAGAACCTCATCGCCGTCGTTGAGGAGCGCCTGCATGGCCATGACGATCAGCTCGGAGGCGCCGTTGCCGATGTAGATGTCGTCCAGTCCCACGCCTTCCACGCCTTTTTGCTGCGTGTAATGCATGATCGCCTTGCGCGCGGCGAACACGCCTTTCGAATCCGAGTAACCCGACGAACCCGGCAGGTTGCGGATCATGTCCTGGATGATTTCGTCGGGGGCCTCGAAACCGAACGGGGCCAGATTGCCGATGTTGAGCTTGATGATGCGGTGGCCTTCTTCCTCGAGGCGCTTCGCGTGCTCGAGCACGGGTCCGCGAATGTCGTAGCAGACGTTTTGCAGCTTGTTGGATTTCAGAATCGGTTTCACGGCTGGCGCTCTGGTCTGGATGTGTGGACGGACGTGGTCTGGTTCGGTGCGGCTTGGGCGTCGTGCCCGCTGATTTTGCCCGCTGGCGTTGCCCGACTAAGGTTGCGCGATTCCGGCCCGGTCATCCGTGCGGCCAGCCTCGCGCGCGGACAGCGGCGGATGAGCGTGCCGGAGCGGGATTGGGGCCTCACTGAAGACTGGGCTTCGAAGTCACATTTGCAATGGACCTTCGAAGCCAGCCGCTTGAGTCCCGGGCAAGCCGCCCAGGCGCGGGACGACATATTCTAGACGCAGCGCCGGGTAGGCTTGAGCGTTGCGGACCGGGGGCTAAGCCGGAAGCGGCGATTGCGCGCGGAGGCGGCTTGTGGCGGCAGCGAGCGCAACGGGCGCCGCGAGCGGGCCCGGCAGCCGGAAAGTTATAATTTACTGATTATGGCTCAGTTCCGCAATGCACCAAAGCCGCGCCGCCGCGCCCTGCGGGCGGGCACGAGGGACCTGCACGGCGCGTCCGCTGGCTTGCACGTTGCGTAATGCTGGCTGAGCCCTTCATCCCTTCCCTGCCGGATCACTGTTTTGAAACTTCACCAGGATTCCACCAGCGCGCTCAATACGATCACGAGCTACGGAGACGGTTTCGTCGCGATCAACCTCGAACGGCACGAAGGCAGCGTGATCGTGATGCCTGAAACGCCGGTGACCGCATGGCCGGTTGCATCGTTCGACGCGTTGACCGCCGAGCACTTCCAGGCGCTGGTCGACGCCGCCCCCGAGGTGGTCATCTTTGGCAGCGGCACGCGCCTGCGCTTTCCGCATCCGCATCTCACGGCGAGTCTGGCGCGCCATCGCATCGGCGTGGAAACGATGGACTTCGGCGCCGCCTGCCGGACCTACAACATCCTGATGTCCGAGGGCCGGCGCGTGGCGGCGGCCTTGTTGATCGAGGGTTGATCGAGCCTGGCGCAAGCGCCGGGATGCGCTAAGGAACCGTTAAGGATATGACTGGCAGACTCCGGCCGCGCGCCTGAATTCGGCGCTGCCTTCGGTGCAGGCGAGCACGCTCCAGCAGTTTGCGCCGTGGCGTACTGCTAAACTCCCGCCCGGCATTCATGGCAACGGACCGCAAGACGCCGGACCGGCGCGGCGGCAACGCAGACGCGCCCGACGCCGCGAACGCCCCGAACCGCCGGGCGGTTGCTGCCCCTTTCGTTCCACTAGCGCCGCGCATCGCGGCATCGGACAGGTCGACTTCATGAACGATACGCCTTCGCGGCTACCGCTCACCCGTCTCACGCTCATTCTGCTGGTTCTGGCGCTCGCGCTCGTCTGGTTCGGGCCGCTGGGCTATCGCCATCTGGTGCCGAGCGACGAAGGCCGCTACGCCGAAATGGCCCGCGAAATGTTCCTGACCGGCGACTGGATCACGCCGCGCTACAACGGCTACAAGTATTTCGAGAAACCGCCCCTGCAAACCTGGGCGAACGCGCTGACCTTCGCGTGGTTCGGCATCGGCGAATGGCAGGCCCGGCTTTATACGGCACTCACGGGCTTTGCCGGCGTGCTGCTGGTCGGCTATACCGGCACGCGCGTCTTCAATGCGATGACGGGCTTTGCCGCCGCCGTCGTGCTGGCCACCTGTCCGTACTGGAACCTGATGGGCCACTTCAACACGCTCGACATGGCCCTGTCGTTCTGGATGCAGGTCACGCTGTGCGCGCTGCTGCTGGCGCAGCGCCCCGGACTGCCGCCGCGCGCCGTGCGCGGCTGGATGTGGCTGTGCTGGGCCGGCATGGCCGCGGCGGTGCTGTCGAAGGGCCTGGTCGGGCTGATCCTGCCGGGCGCCGTCCTGATCCTCTATTCGCTCGTCGCGCGCGACTGGGCGCTGTGGAAGCGCCTCTATATCGGCAGCGGGCTGATCGTGTTCTTCGTCATCGTCGCGCCGTGGTTCGTGCTCGTGCAGATGGAGAATCCCGAGTTCTTCAATTTCTTCTTCATCGTCCAGCAGTTTCAACGCTATCTGACGCCCGAGCAGAATCGCCCGGGCGCGTTCTATTACTTCGTGCCCGTGCTGCTGGTCGGCTTTCTGCCGTGGCTGTCGGTGGCCGCGCAGAGCGTGTGGCACGGCATCCGCACGCCGCGCCAGCCGAACGGCTTCGCGCCCGTGACCTTGCTGCTGGTCTGGTCGGCGTTCATCTTCCTGTTCTTCAGCGCGTCGCACTCGAAGCTCCTCTCCTACGTGCTGCCCGTCGCGCCGGCGCTGGCGCTCGTGATCGGGCTCTATCTGCCGTCACTCACGCGGCCGCGCTATCGCATGCATCTGATCGGCTATGCGCTGTTCCTGATCGCGGCGGCGCTCGGCGCAATTTTCCTCGGCCGGGCGGGCAGCGCCAACACGCCGAACGCGCTCTATCGCGCGTTCCAGCTCTGGGTGTGGGCGGCGCTCGGCGTAGCCTTCGTCGTGACGCTGGTCGCGCTGTGGCTGAACCGCCGCAGCGTCCTGGCGGGCGCAACCGGACTCGGCGCCGCGTGGCTGCTGCTGGGCACGATCGCCGGCTCGGGCCACGATGTCTTCGGCACGCAGAGCTCGGGCGTGCAACTCGTGCCGGCCGTCAAGGCCGCGATGGCGAAACTGCCGCCCGACACACCCTTCTATTCGATCGCCAAACTCGATCACACGATGCCCTTCTACCTCGGCCACACGATGATCATGGTCGGCGAAGCGGACGAACTGAGCTTCGGCGTGCATGCGGAGCCGCAGAAATGGGTGCCGAGCATCGACGAGTGGATCAAAATCTGGGATTCGGAGCACGCGGCGCTCGCGCTGATGCCGCCCTACCGTTACGACGAACTGGAGAAGCTTCACGTGCCCATGCAGGTGATCGCGCGCGACGAGCGTCGCGTGATCGTCGAGAAACCGCAGCCCTGAGCCTTCGAATGCCTTACGGTCGCGCCGGATGATCGCACGGTCGTGCGGCAACCGGCGGCGAACCGGTTATCCTTGACCCGCACCCGACCTTTCACGATGAACCTGATTTCCTTCATTTGCATCATCATCGGCGTATCGTTGAACGCATGCGCGCAGTTGCTGCTCAAAGCCGGCGTGAACGCGGTGGGCCATTTCGACTTCACGCCGGCCAATATCGTGCCGGTCGGCATCAAGATTGCCACGCAGCTGCCCATCATCGGCGGGCTCGCCTGCTACGTGCTGAGCGTGGTCGTGTGGATCGTCGGGCTGTCGCGCGTGGACGTGTCGATCGCCTATCCGATGCTCTCGCTCGGGTACGTCGTCAACGCGTTCGCGGCCTGGTACCTGTTCGGCGAAGTGATGTCGATGCAGCGGCTCATCGGCATCGGCATCATCCTGGTCGGCGTGGTGGTGCTCGCGCGCGGCTGAAGCGCGGCCCGCCTCGCGTCCCGACCCGCGGCGGCCCTGTCCGGATCAATCATCAATTACAACGCATAGTCCATGACCCAAACCTCGCGGCCGTTCCTGCCTTTCGTGAAGCCTGACATCGACGAAGAAACCATCCAGGGCGTGGTCGACGTGCTGCGTTCGGGCTGGATCACCACCGGCCCGCAGAACCAGCAGTTCGAAGCGGAGCTGTCGGCGTATTGCGGTGGCCGGCCGGTGCGCGTGTTCAACTCCGGCACCTGCACGATGGAAATCGGCCTGCGCATCGCGGGCGTCGGCGCAGGCGACGAAGTCATCACCACGCCAATGACCTGGGTGTCCACGGCGAACGTGATCCTCGAGGTGGGCGCGACGCCGGTGTTCGTCGACATCGATCCGGTCACGCGCAATCTCGACCTGAACCTGCTTGAAGCCGCCATCACGCCGCGCACGAAAGCCATCATGCCGGTCTACCTGGCGGGGCTGCCGGTGGACATGGACCGGCTCTACGAGATCGCGCGGGCGCACGGGCTGCGGGTGATCGAGGACGCGGCGCAGGCATTCGGTTCCAGCTGGAACGGCAAGCGCATCGGCGCGCTCGGCGACCTGGTTTCGTTCAGCTTCCACGCGAACAAGAACCTGACGTCGATCGAAGGCGGCGCGCTCGTGCTCAACAACGAGGACGAGGCGGAGCTCGCGCGCAAGTATCGCCTGCAAGGGATCACGCGCACCGGCCTCGACGGCATGGACTGCGACGTGCTGGGCGGCAAGTACAACCTGACCGATGTCGCGGCGCGCGTCGGGCTGGGCCAGCTGCGCCAGATCGACCGGTTCACGGAAAAACGCCGCCAGCTGGCGCGCGCGTACTTCGACGCGTTCGAAGGCGGCGCGGCCGTGCGGCTCGGCGTGGGCCTGCCGCCGCGCAACTTCAGCGACGCCAACTGGCACATGTTCCAGATCGCACTGCCGCTGGAGCGGCTGACGCTCACGCGCGCCGAGTTCATGCAGGAGATGAAGGAACGCGGCGTCGGCACGGGCGTGCACTATCCGGCGCTGCATCTGTTCACGCTGTATCGCGCGCGCGGTTTTCACGAAGGCATGTTCCCGCATGCCGAGAAGCTCGGCGCGGCCACGCTCACGCTGCCGCTTTTCACGCTGATGGAAACGGGCGACGTGAATCATGTCGTGAGTTCCATCGATGCGATCTGCGAGCAGTTCGGAAAGTGAAGGCGCACTGAGAAAGGCAAGCAAATGCAGCACAAGCCAATAACGGGCAACCCAGGGACAACCAGCGCAACATGAGTCATTTCGATTTTCCGGCGACTTCCCCCGAGCTTTCGGTGATCATCCCCGTCTACAACGAGGAAGCCGGCCTCGCTGCGCTGTTCCAGCGCCTGTATCCGGCGCTCGACGCGCTCGGCACGTCGTACGAGGTGATCTTCATCAACGACGGCAGCCGGGACAAGTCGGCGGCGCTGCTTGCGAAGCAGTTCCACGCGCGCCCCGACACCACGCGCGTCATTCTGCTGAACGGCAACTACGGCCAGCACATGGCGATTCTCGCGGGCTTCGAGCAGTCGCGCGGCGAGATCGTCGTCACGCTCGACGCCGATTTGCAGAACCCGCCCGAGGAAATCGGCAAGCTCGTGGCGAAGATGCACGAGGGTTACGACTACGTCGGCACGATCCGCCAGCAGCGACAGGACAGCCTGTGGCGCAAGAAAGCCTCGCGCGCGATGAACCGGCTGCGCGAGCGCATCACCAAGATCCGCATGACGGACCAGGGCTGCATGCTGCGCGCCTACAGCCGCCATATCATCGACACGATCAACCGCTGCGGCGAGATCAACACCTTCATTCCGGCCCTCGCCTACACCTTCGCGCAGAACCCGATCGAAGTGGACGTGGCCCACGAGGAGCGCTTCGCGGGCGAATCCAAGTATTCGCTCTACAGCCTCATCCGCCTGAACTTCGATCTGGTCACCGGCTTTTCGGTGGTGCCGCTGCAATGGCTGTCGTTCATCGGCGTGATTCTCTCGGTGGGATCGGCGGGCCTGTTCCTGCTGCTCCTGATTCGCCGCTTCATGTTCGGCGCGGAAGTCCAGGGTGTGTTCACCCTGTTCGCCATCACCTTCTTCATGCTCGGCGTGATCATCTTCGCGCTCGGCCTGTTGGGCGAATACATCGGGCGCATTTATCAGCAAGTGCGCGCGCGGCCGCGCTATCTGGTGCAGACCATCCTCGAGGAACGCGACGGCCTGCCCACCGCCACGCGGCCGCTGCAGGACGCCGTGCAGCAGGTCGCCGTGGTCACGCGCGAGGAAGACGGCGTATGAAGCCGCGCGCAGTCGTCTTCGCCTATCACGACGTCGGCGTCCGTTGCCTGCAAGTGCTGCTCGCGCGCGGCGTGGAGGTCGCGCTCGTGGTCACGCACGAGGACAGCGCGAGCGAGAACATCTGGTTTGGCAGCGTCGCGCAGGTTGCGGCGGAGCATGGCATCGCCACGCTCACCCCGGCCGATCCGGAGTCGCCCGAGCTTCACGAAGCCGTCGAACGCCTCGCACCCGACTTCATCTTCTCGTTCTACTACCGGCACATGCTGCCGGTGGCGCTGCTGTCGCTCGCGCGGCGCGGCGCGTACAACATGCACGGCTCGCTGCTGCCGAAGTACCGCGGACGCGTACCCACCAATTGGGCGGTGCTCAACGGCGAAACCGAGTCCGGCGCGACGCTGCATGAAATGGCCGCGAAGCCCGACGCCGGCGCGATCCTCGCACAGACGCCGGTGCCCATCCTGCCCGACGATACCGCCGCGCAGGTCTTCGACAAGACCGTGGTCGCCGCCGAGCAGACGCTCTGGCGCGTGCTGCCCGCGCTGCTGGCCGGCGAGGCGCCGCGCCTGCCCAACGATCTCGCCGCCGGCAGCTACTACGGCGGGCGCAAGCCGGAAGATGGGCGCCTCGACTGGACCCAGCCGGCCGCGCGCGTCTACAACCTGATTCGCGCCGTGGCGCCGCCTTATCCGGGTGCGTTCACGGATCTCAACCCTGACCGCTTCATCGTCGCGCGCGCGCGGCTCGTGCCGGAAACCGGCGCGCCGGGCATCGCGCCGGAAAGGCTCGGTGAGCTGCGCGGTTTGCCCCCGGGCCTTGCCGTGACGGATAATGCGCTGTTCGGCGTGTGCGGCGATGGCCGCGTCATCGCCATCCACGAATTGCGCCATCGGCCGCTGTCCGCCGACGGTCAGCCCGTGGGCGACGAGCGCGCCGTCAGCCCCGCCGAATTCGCCACTGCTTTCGGCCGCCTCACTCAATCCTCTCGTCATTCATGAAAAAAGTTCTGATCCTGGGTGTCAACGGCTTCATCGGCCACCACCTGTCCAAGCGCATCCTCGAGACCACCGACTGGGAAGTCTTCGGGATGGACATGCAAACCGATCGTCTGGGCGACCTCGCGAATCACGAGCGGATGCACTTCTTCGAAGGCGACATCACGATCAACAAGGAATGGGTCGAGTATCACGTCAAGAAGTGCGACGTGATCCTGCCGCTGGTCGCCATCGCGACGCCCGCCACCTACGTGAAACAGCCGCTGCGCGTGTTCGAACTCGACTTCGAGGCGAACCTGCCCATCGTGCGATCGGCCGTGAAGTACGGCAAGCACCTGGTGTTTCCGTCGACGTCCGAGGTGTACGGCATGTGCACCGACGAGCAGTTCGACCCGGAGAACTCGCAGCTCTCCTACGGCCCGATCAACAAGCCGCGCTGGATCTACGCGTGCTCCAAGCAGCTGATGGACCGCGTGATCTGGGGCTACGGTATGGAAGGCCTGAACTTCACGCTGTTTCGTCCGTTCAACTGGATCGGCCCGGGCCTCGACTCCATCTACACGCCGAAGGAAGGGTCGTCGCGCGTGGTGACGCAGTTCCTCGGCCATATCGTGCGCGGCGAGAACATCAGCCTCGTCGACGGCGGCGCACAGAAGCGCGCGTTCACCGACATCGACGACGGCATCGGCGCGCTGATGAAGATCATCGAGAACAAGGGCGGCGTGGCCAGCGGCAAGATCTATAACATCGGCAACCCGACGAACAACTTCTCGGTGCGCGAACTGGCGGGCAAGATGCTGGCGCTCGCCAACGAGTTCCCCGAGTACGCGGACATGGCGAAGAAGGTGCAGCTCGTCGAGACCTCGTCGGGCGCGTACTACGGCGAGGGCTACCAGGACGTGCAGAACCGCGTACCGAAGATCGACAACACGATGCAGGAACTCGGCTGGGCCCCGAAGGCCAGCATGGACGACGCGCTGCGCAAGATCTTCGAAGCGTATCGCGGGCATGTGGGCGAGGCCCGCAAGCTCGTCGAGCAAGCGTAAGCGCGAGGACGCCGCGTGGCCCGCATTGTCCTCAAGATCGACGTCGATACCCTGCGCGGCACGCGCGAAGGCGTGCCCAACCTCGGGCGTCTGCTCGACCAGTACGCCGCGCGCGCCACCTTTCTCTTCAGCCTTGGTCCGGACCATACCGGCTGGGCCTTGCGCCGCGTGTTCCGGCCAGGCTTTTTAAAGAAGGTGTCGCGCACCTCGGTGGTCGAGCACTACGGCCTCAAGACGCTGATGTACGGCGTGCTGCTGCCGGGACCGGACATCGGCCGCGAAGCCGTGTCGGAGATGCGCGCCATCCACGAAGCCGGCTTCGAATGCGGCATCCATACGTGGGACCACGTGTACTGGCAGGACAACGTGCGCGCGCGCGACCGCGACTGGACCGTGACGCAGATGCAGCAGAGCCATGCGCGCTTCATCGAGATCTTCGGCGCGCCGCCGGTCACGCACGGCGCGGCCGGCTGGCAGATGAACGGCCACGCGTTCGAGCAGATCGACGCCTGGGGCATGCGCTACGCCTCCGACGGCCGCGGCCACACGCCCTACATCCCCGTGCTCGACGGCCGCACGCTGAACCATGTGCAGATGCCCACCACCTTGCCGACGCTCGACGAAGTGCTCGGCGTGGCGGGCGTCGACGAAAGCAATGTCGCGGCGTATCTGCTGAAGCACACCGAGAACAACCCGCACGACCAGGTGTTCACGCTGCATGCGGAACTCGAAGGCCAGAAACTCGCGCCCGTGTTCGGGCAACTGCTGGCCGGCTGGCGCGCGCAAGGACACGTCTTCGCCACGATGGGCGATTATCATGCGGCGCTGGACCGCGCGACGCTGCCCACGTACCCTGTCACGTGGGGCGAGATTCCGGGCCGCGCGGGCGAACTCATCGTCCAGCCGGGTTGAATTGATGCCCGGGCAGCGTGCGCGGCGCGTGTCCAGATCGTCTCCCTCACCAACAATCCACAACAACGGAGAAGCCTTCGTGTCAGTCGCTGTCGACCAGCCCGTCCCCGATTTCACCGCGCCCGCAACCGGCGGCGAGTTCACCCTCTCCTCCCTGCGCGGCAAGAAGGTCGTGCTGTTTTTCTATCCGAAGGACAACACGCCGGGTTGCACGACCGAAAGCCTGCAGTTCCGCGACCACTACGAGCAGTTCCAGAAAGCCGGCGCGGAAGTGGTCGGCATCTCGCGCGACAGCGTGAAGTCGCACGACAACTTCAAGGCCAAGCTGGAACTTCCCTACACGCTGGTGTCGGACGGCGACGAAGCCATCTGCGCACAGTTCGATGTCATCAAGATGAAGAAGATGTACGGCAAGGAAGTGCGCGGCATCGAGCGCTCGACCTTCCTGATCGACGCGCAGGGCGTGCTGCGGCAGGAGTTCCGCGGCGTGCGCGTGCCGGGGCACGTCGAGGCCATCGTGGAGGCTGTACAAGCCATTTGAGGCACGATATATTGGTTCGCAATGAGCGCCTGTCCCTTCACTTTCCTCCTTCCCGGCACGAGCCGTCGTGCGCCCTGCGGCGCGGTCGGCATGGATCCGGGTTATCCGGGCGGTGAGGCAGCGGGTCGGCGCAGGCGCTCTGAAAGAGAAGTCAGCCGCGGGTTCCGGTAGTCGGAACGGCGGCTTTTTTATTGGATATCGCGCGGAAGCCACGCAGTTCCCCGCCGCGCGATAACCCACGGACGCACTCCCGAGGAGCAGATCGACACCTAGGCGAACCGGCGTTTTCGACATTGAAGCGCGCCGCCGGGCGCAAACTGCGGCACGCGTCTCGCTGCGAGGGCGGACGAGCAGGATGCGACAGGCGGCGCACGATACACGACCCGATTCCTTTCGAGGGAACACCATGCCTTTGCCTACCGCCCCGGCCAAGCTCGGCCATCTCCTTCCGTCCGACGAGTACAAGGCCAAAGCGCGGCCTTCGAAATCGTCGAAGAAGCCCGCTGCAGCGAGCGACGACGATGCCCACGGCGGCGCCGCCACCGCTACCGCCGAACGTCCCGCGAACGCGGCGCACACGCTGCGCGCCATCGCCAGCGAAGTGCTGATCCAGGTTCCCGCCGAAGCGCAGGTGGATGCGGCCGTGCCGCCGCCCGCGCCCGGCACCATCCCGACGCGCGGCCGCAAATCGCGGCAGACCGCGGCGTTGTTGCAGCCGGCGCCCGCCGTCCGGTCGAAACAGGACGAACCGCAAGCACACGTTGAACACGCGGAAGTGCCCGTGGCTAGCGCGAAGGACACACGTGCGGTGCCCAAGCGCCGCAAGGGCGCCGCCGCCGAAGCCGAATTGCGCAAGCTGTTCGTGCTCGACACGAACGTGCTGATGCACGATCCAAGCTCGCTGTTCCGCTTCGAGGAACACGACGTCTATCTGCCGATGATGACGCTCGAAGAGCTCGACAACCACAAGAAGGGCATGTCGGAAGTGGCGCGCAATGCGCGTCAGGTGAGCCGCACGCTGGACGGACTGGTCGCGCATGCAGGCAAGATGACGGAAGGCATTCCGCTCGCCGCGCAAGGCAACCGTGACGCGCTCGGCCGCCTCTACTTCCAGACGACGCTCACCGACATCGAGCCGGTCGAGGGCCTGCCGGTCGGCAAGGCCGACAACCAGATTCTCGGCGTCGTGCGCGCGTTGCAGAAGGAGCGCCCGGAGAGCCAGGTCGTGCTGGTGTCGAAAGACATCAACATGCGCATCAAGGCGCACGCGCTCGGGCTGCCCGCCGAAGACTACTTCAACGATCAGGTCCTGGAAGACAAGGACCTGCTCTACTCCGGCGTGCGCGCGCTGCCGCAGGACTTCTGGACGCGGCATGCCAAGGGCATGGAAAGCTGGCAGGACACCAAGACCGGCACCACGTACTACCGCGTGACCGGTCCGCTGTGCTCGTCGATGCTCGTCAACGAGTTTGTCTATCTCGAGCCGCAGAACGGCGAGCCGTCGTTCCACGCCGTGGTGCGCGAACTCAACGGCAAGACCGCGCTGCTGCAGACGCTGCGTGACTACGGCCATCACAAGAACAATGTGTGGGGCATCACCGCGCGCAATCGCGAGCAGAATTTCGCCCTCAACCTGCTGATGAACCCGGAAGTCGACTTCGTCACGCTGCTCGGCCAGGCCGGCACCGGCAAGACGCTGATGGCGCTCGCCGCCGGTTTGGCGCAGGTGCTCGACGACAAGCGCTACAACGAGATCATCGTGACACGCGCCACCGTGCCGGTGGGCGAGGACATCGGCTTCCTGCCGGGCACCGAGGAAGAGAAGATGCAGCCGTGGATGGGCGCCTTCGACGACAACCTCGAAGTGCTCCAGAAAACCGACGACGCCGCCGGCGAATGGGGCCGCGCCGCGACGCAGGAGCTGATCCGCTCGCGTCTCAAGGTGAAGAGCATGAACTTCATGCGCGGCCGGACCTTTGTTGACAAGTACGTGATCATCGACGAAGCGCAGAACCTGACGCCGAAGCAGATGAAAACGCTCGTCACGCGCGCGGGCCCGGGGACCAAGATCGTGTGTCTCGGCAATATCGCGCAGATCGACACGCCTTACCTGACCGAAGGCAGTTCGGGCCTCACGTATGTCGTGGACCGCTTCAAGGGCTGGACGCACGGCGGGCACGTGACGCTGGCGCGCGGCGAACGCTCGCGACTCGCCGACTACGCGTCGGACATCCTGTAAGCGGTTTGATTGCAATGCACGGCCCGGCGGAGCGATCCGCCGGGCCGTTTTTCATGGGGCTTCAGTTCTTTTCGCCGTTCCGCGACGGCAACACTTATGGCCGAATCCTCATGTAAAACTTCAACAGCGCTTGCCGCACGCCCGTGCGACGGGCTAGTATCGGCACACTGCCATCCTTGGGCGAGCCTGCGCTCGCCTTTCTGCAATGCGTCGAATCTGGTTGCCGCTTCTCGTGTCCGTGCTGCTCGCCGCGTGTGGTTCCGCGCCGCAGCAGGCCACGCGCAAGCCCGCGTCCAGTACCGCCGCCACGCGTACCTTCAAGCCGCCGCCCGGTTTCCCGACCTTCGTCGATCACAGCATCGGGCGCGAGGAAATCTCCATCCAGGCGATGTCGCTCGTCGGCGTGCCGTATCGCTGGGGCGGCAACACGCCGGATGCAGGCTTCGATTGCAGCGGCCTCGTGCGCTATGTCGTCGAGCGCGCCGCGTCCGTCGATCTGCCGCGCACCACCGGCGAGATGAGTTCGCGCGGCGAATCGGTCGAACCGGACGAAATCGCCGCCGGCGACCTGATCTTCTTCAATACGACTGGGCGGGCGCATTCGCACGTCGGCATTTACGTGGGCAAGCTGCGCTTCGTGAACGCGCCATCGACGGGCGGCACGGTGCGTCTCGATTACCTCACGAATCCATACTGGGCCAAGCGTTTCGACGGCATCCGCCGCGTCGCGGCGCCGAAGGCCGCACCGACGCCATTCGATGGCCCGACTTATCTGGCATCGCCTGCGCCTGCCGCACCTGCCGCGTCTCCCGCGGTTCAAGCCGCCGCGCCGGCCGCGCAACCTGCACCGACCTACGCGCGCCAGACGGCGCCGGCCCCGGTAGCCGCAAGCGCCGACGCCTTCGAGCCGCCGCCTTCGTCGCTGAGCGCGGCGCAGCGGCAATCGCAAGCCGCTGGCGCGATTGCGCCCGCCGCCACGGCCGCGATCAACGCGTCAACCGATCCGATCCAGGCCGCCGCCGACGCCTTCGAGCCGCCGCCGTCCAACTCGCGCGCCGCGCAGCAGCAGGCACGCACGGCGCAAACGGCCTATGACAACGCCAACCTCGCCCCCGCAGAGCCGCCCGTGCGCGTGATGCGCGCCTCGACCGGCTCGCTCGCCGCGCCGCGTCCTGCACCGAACGACGACCCCATCGCCCGCTTCGCCACCGGCACGAACTGACGCGGGCCGCGCGCGTCTGCTATCGTGTTCCGAACGATTTCACCACGGAGCGCAACACCATGGATCTGGGACTGGCGGGCAAGGTCGTGCTGATTACGGGCGGCAGCAAGGGTATCGGTTTCGCCTGTGCCAAGGCGTTCGCCGCGGAAGGCGCGAAAGTGGCCATCGTCTCGCGCGATGCCGCCAATCTCGCCCGCGCCCGCGAGCAGCTCGCGAGCAGCGGCTATCACGTGCATCTGGCGCGCGCCGATCTGCACGAAGCGCACAGCGCGGACGACGTCGTCGAGGAAGCGAGCGCGGCGCTCGGCCCCATCGACATCCTGATCAACAGCGCGGGCGCCGCAAAACGCTACGATCCCGACACGCTCGACGCCGCCGCGTACAAGGCCGCGATGGATGCCAAGTACTTCTCTTACGTGTATCCCCAGCAAGTGGTGCTCAAGCGAATGGCCGAACGCCTGCGCGCCGATCCGCAAGCGGAGCCGGGCGCCATCGTCAACATCATCGGGATGGGCGGGAAGATGGCCAGCGACATCCACATCGCGGGCGGCGCCGCCAATGCCGCGCTGATGCTCAATACCGTGGGGCTGGCGCATCACTATGCGAAGCTCGGCATCCGCATCAACGCGATCAATCCGGGCTCCACGCTGACGGAACGCGTCGAGGAAGCGCTCGATCTCGAAGCCAAACGCCAGGGCGTCACGCGGGATCAGGTTCTCGCCGACAGTCAGGCGAAGGTGCCGTTCGGACGCTATGCGAAGCCGGAGGAAATCGCCGACGTCGCGCTCTTCCTGGCGAGCCGCCGGGCGAGTTACGTCTCGGGCGCGCTCATTCCGATGGACGGGGTCTCCTCGCCGATCATCTGATCCATGCCCGCCCCGCCATGACGCGGGGCGAACCGTTCCAAGCGACGCTTAAAGGAACCGGTGTCCGAGCCACCAGCCCGCTGCGGCGAGCGCGGCGGAGGCCGGAATGGTCAGAATCCACGCCCACACAATGTTGCCCGCGACACCCCAGCGCACCGCGCTGAACTTCTGCGTTGCGCCGACGCCGACAATCGCGCCGGTGATCGTGTGCGTGGTGGACACTGGAATGCCGAGGAACGACGCGACGAACAGCGTGATCGCCCCGCCCGTCTCCGCGCAAAAACCGCCGACCGGCTTGAGCTTGGTGATCTTCTGACCCATCGTCCGCACGATGCGCCAGCCGCCGAACAACGTGCCCAGGCCCATCGAGAGGTAGCACAGGCCGATGACCCAGATCGGCGGCGCATCGGCGGTGGCGGACGCGTAGCCGGTGGCGATCAGCAGCATCCAGATGATGCCGATGGTTTTTTGCGCGTCATTGCCGCCGTGACCGAGCGAATACAAACCCGCCGAGACCAGCTGCATGCGGCGGAAGCGCCGGTCGACCTTCGAGGGCGGCGTGCGGAAGTACAGCCACGACACCAGCAGCATGAAGAACGAGCCGAGCACGAAGCCCAGCAACGGCGAGATGAAGATGAACGCGACCGTCTTCAGCAGGCCGTCCCAGTTGAGCGAGCCCCAGCCCGACTTGGCGAGCGCCGCGCCGACCAGCCCGCCGATCAACGCATGCGACGAACTCGACGGAATGCCGTAGATCCAGGTGACGATATTCCAGCCGATCGCCCCGACGAGCGCGCCGAAGATCACATAGTGGTCGACGATCTCGGGATCGATGGTGCCCTTCCCGACCGTTTCCGCGACCTTCAGGTGAAAGATGAAATACGCGATGACGTTGAACGCCGCCGCAAAGGCAACCGCTTGTTGCGGCTTGAGCACACCGGTCGAGACGACCGTGGCGATGGAGTTGGCGGCGTCGTGGAAACCGTTCATGAAGTCGAACGCGAGTGCGACGACAACGAGCAACACGACTGCCCAGATGGCGAGTTGAATCGAATGCATCAGTGAGTATGGGTTTGACCGGTGTTGTGCGCGCCGTCGATCAGGCGTTTTCCAGCACGATGCCTTCGATGATGTTCGCGACGTCTTCGCACTTGTCGGTGATCGTTTCGAGCAGCTCGTAGATCGCCTTCAGCTTGATGAGCGTCTTCACGTCGTCTTCCTCGCGGAACAGTTTCGACATCGCCGAGCGCAGCACGCGATCCGCGTCCGACTCGAGCCGGTCGATGTCCTCGCAGATCTTCAGGATTTCGCTCGCGCGCTTCATGTCGGACAACAGCCCGACCGCTTGCTGCACGCGCTCGCACGTCGCCGTGCTGATGTGCGCGAGCTGGCTCGCCTCCGAGGTCACCGCACGCACGTCATACAGCGAAATGGCCGTGGCGACGTCCTCCATCAGGTCGAGGATGTCGTCCATCGTGGTGATCAGCTTGTGGATCTCGTCGCGGTCGAGCGGCGTGATGAAGGTCTTGTGCAGCAGGTCGATGGTTTCATGCGTGAGTTTGTCAGCGCGCTTCTCGTTCGCCTGCACTTTCTGCTTGTGCATCTCGGCTTCGTCGAGGTTGTCGATCAGCAGCTCGAGCTCGCGGCTGGCCTCCACGATGCACTTAGCGTGCGCGTTGAAGATTTCGAAGAATTTGCCCTCAGTGGGCATGAAACGACCGAACATGAAAATCCCGATCCCGATTAATGGGTCAATTTAAAGGCAGACATCAAACTGACATATTGTACCCGTGCGCGCACCCCGACGTGCCGCGCTCAAGCGCCGCGAATCATGGCGTGCACCCGGGACAGGCAAGCAGTCGTCGTGCCGCCGCGTGCGCTTCGCACCTTCCAGGATGCTTGCGCCACGGCACTTGACTACCTTTTATCTACTGCTGAAAGGCAGCGACTTCACTCGCTGCCGTAGAAGGTCTGCGAGCCTGCGAAATTGTCAAATTTCGTAAACTGGCCGTGGAACGTCAGGCGCACCGGTCCGATCGGACCGTTACGCTGCTTGCCGATGATGATTTCCGCCGTGCCCTTGTCCGGGCTGTCGGGGTTATAGACTTCGTCGCGATAGATGAACAGGATCACGTCCGCATCCTGTTCGATGGCGCCCGATTCGCGCAGGTCCGACATGATCGGGCGCTTGTTGGGACGTTGTTCCAGACCGCGGTTCAGCTGCGACAACGCGATCACGGGCACGTCGAGTTCCTTGGCGAGACTCTTCAGCGACCGCGAGATTTCCGAGATTTCGGTGGCGCGGTTTTCGCCGGCGCTGCCCGAGCCCGACATCAGCTGCAGATAATCGACGATGATGAGGCCCAGCTTGCCGCACTGGCGCGACAGACGCCGCGCGCGCGAGCGCAGTTCCATCGGGTTGAGGCCGCCGGTTTCGTCGATGAACAATTGCGCCTCGCTCATCTTCTGCACGGCGTGCGTGAGTTTCGGCCAGTCTTCGTCGGTGAGGCGGCCCGTGCGCATGCGATGCTGGTCGAGCCGGCCCACCGAGCCGAGCATACGCATGGTGAGCTGCGTGCCGGGCATTTCCATCGAGAACACGGCGACTGGCAGGCCATATTCCACGGCCACATATTCGCCGATGTTCATCGACAAGGCCGTCTTGCCCATCGACGGACGTCCCGCCACGATGATCAGCTCACCGCCATGCATGCCCGAGGTCATGCGGTCGAGGTCGACAAAGCCGGTGGGCGTGCCGGTCACGTCGCTGGGGTTGGCGGTGTGGTACAGCGTGTCGATGCGCTCGACGACTTGCGTCAGCAGCGGTCCGATTTCGAGAAAGCCCTGCGTGCCGCGCGCGCCGTCTTCGGCGATCGAGAACACGCGCGATTCGGCTTCGTCGAGAATCTGGCGGACTTCCTTGCCCTGCGGATTGAAAGCGTCGGCGGAGATTTCGTCTGCGACCGAGACCAGCCGGCGCAACACCGCGCGGTCGCGCACGATTTCGGCATAACGGCGGATGTTCGCCGCGCTCGGCGTGTTCTGCGCCAGCGCATTCAGATACGCGAGCCCGCCCACTTCCTCGGCCTTGCCGGCCATCGTCAGCGCTTCGTGGACGGTGATGACGTCCGCGGGACGCGTGGCCGCGATCAGCTTGCCGATGTGTTCGTAAATGATGCGATGGTCGTAGCGATAGAAATCGCCTTGCGCCATCACGTCGGCGATGCGGTCCCACGCGGCGTTGTCCAGCAGCAGGCCGCCGATGACCGATTGTTCAGCTTCGATCGAATGCGGCGGGACCTTCAGCGCGTCGAGTTGCGGATCTTTGGACGGAGCGTTCATGGGGTGGAATTATCGGACAATGGCCGAGCGTGGACAATAAAAAATGGCAGGAGCCGTTCAGCTCCTGCCATTTCTGATCCGATTCGCGAGGCGCGATGCCTCGCATCAGACTTAAGCGTGCTCGCCGAGCACCGACACCGTGACGTCGACCAGCACGTCCGTGTGCAGCGCCACTTGAACCGGATGGTCGCCGACCAGCTTGATCGGGCCATTCGGCAGGCGCACTTGCGCCTTTTCGACTTCGGCGAAGCCTTGCGACTTCAGCGCTTCAGCGATGTCCGCGTTCGTGACCGAACCGAACAGACGGCCGTCGACGCCTGCCTTTTGCGAGATCTGCACGGTGAAACCGCTCAGCTTTTCGCCTTGGGCTTGAGCCGCAGCCAGCTTTTCGGCGGCGTTCTTTTCGAGTTCGGCGCGGCGAACTTCGAATTCGGCGATGGCGTCCTTGGTCGCGCGGCGTGCCTTCTTGCCGGGGATCAGGAAGTTACGTGCGTAGCCGTCCTTGACCTTGACGATGTCGCCCAGGTTGCCCAGATTGACGACCTTTTCCAAAAGAATGATTTGCATTTTTGGCTTTCCCTATTGCGTCGTCTGATTAGGCCTTGTGCAGGTCGGTGTACGGCAGCAGCGCGAGGAAACGTGCGCGCTTGATGGCCGTGTCGAGCTGACGCTGATAATGCGACTTCGTACCGGTCAGACGAGCCGGCGTGATCTTGCCGTTTTCGCCGATGAAGTCCTTCAGCGTTTCCGTGTCCTTGTAGTCGATCTGATCGACACCGGCTGCCGTGAAACGGCAGAACTTCTTGCGCTTGAAGAGCGGGTTTTGTTGCTGACGACGCTTGTCAAACTTCTTATTAGTCGGGCGGGGCATGATTAGTCCTTTCCAATGTCCTGCAATTCTGTGATGTGAAACACCAGGGTTCGCGCGTTACGGCTCTTTTTGGCCAGAAAGCCGGTGAAGCGTGTTTCGACGCCCATCGGACAGCTTTCCAGCCTGCCGCTCGCCTCTCCGGCTGCGACCGCCTGAAGCGTCAGTTCGATTTTCCGGGCGATGCCCGCTTCGACGACTTCCGCGGCGTGTTGCAACGTGCAGCTTGCAATCGGGATGCCGGCGGGCGTGTACCGCACCGGTTCGCGTTCCACGACGCTTGCTGTCAGTTGCAGCCGATTCACTTGAACCTTGGTGGCTGTGACGAACTGATTCGCCTTAAGCCTGCGCTTCGGACGGCTGGCTGGCCGCCTTCTTGGCTTCTTCGCGCTGCACTTCCTTCATCATCGGCGACGGGCCGGTTTCGGCCTTCTTCATCTTGACGATCAGGTGACGCAGAACGGCGTCATTGAACTTGAATGCGTGTTCCAGCTCTTCCAGCGTGGGCTGGTCGCACTCGATGTTCATGCAGACGTAATGAGCCTTGGCGAGTTTCTCGATCATGTAGGCCAGTTGACGACGGCCCCAGTCCTCGACGCGGTGGATCTGGCCACCGTGCGACGTGATCGTGCTCTTGTAGCGCTCGATCATGGCGGGCACTTGCTCGCTTTGATCGGGATGCACGATGAAGACGATTTCGTAATGACGCATATTCACTCCTTGTACTGACTTGTGGATTTAAGCCGCCCGGGCGTCGGACCGGTGCGGCAAGTGAGAAGCCCGAGACTATAGCGTGGAATGCCGCTTCTCGCAAGCCACATAGCCTTTTCTCAGCCGATTTCAGTAGTGATTTCAGGCAGTTAGCGGTGCTTGGCCGTCGCAGTCTCCATGTGAACCGGTTCGCCCGGCAAGGTGAGCGGACGGCTCCAATAACCCGATTGCGCGAAAATTTCCTTAAGATAATCAATGAAGTAGCGCACGCGCGCGGGCACGTAACGCTGCTGCGGGTAGACCGCGAGGATGTCGTAGTCAGGCAGTTCGAAGTCGTCCAGCACGGTTTCGAGCTCCCCGGATTCCAGTTGCCGCTGGATCTCCCACGTCGATCGCCAGCCCAGCCCCAGCCCTTCCGAGGCCCAGCGGTGCAGCAGTTCTCCGTCGTTGCAATCGAGCGTGCCGGCCACGCGCACCGTCACGATCTTGCCGTTGCGGCGGAAATACCATCCGCGGTTCTGGCCGCCTTGCAGATTGAACGCCAGGCAATTGTGGTTCGGCAGGTCCTCGAGCGTTTTCGGCCGGCCGTGCTTCCTGAAGTACGCCGGCGTGCCGCACACGACGCGCCGGTTGCCGGCCAGCTTCACCGCGACGAAGTTCGGATCGACGGCCCCGCCGATGCGTATCGACAGGTCATAGCCCTCGCGCACGAGATCCACGACGCGGTCCGTCAGATTGAACGACATCTGCAATTCGGGCTTGTCGGCGAGGAAGCGCGGCGCGTGCGGCGCGACATGCATGCGCCCGAACGCCGCCGGCGCGGACACGATCAGATGCCCGCCCACCGCGCGCCGTCCGGCCGCGAGTTCGTTCTCCGCCTGATCCCATTCCGCCAGCAGATTCCTGCAGCGGTCGAGAAACGCGGCGCCTTCCTCGCTGACCACCAGCCGCCGGGTCGAGCGATACATCAGCTTCACGCCGAGGCGCTTCTCCAGCGCGTCGATGCGCCGCCCGAGAATCACCGGCGAAACGCCTTCCTCCAGCGCCGCCGCAGCCAGGCTGCCGGCCTCGGCCACACGCACGAAGGTTTCGATCTGCTTGAAACGGTCCATCTGTCGTCTCCGGACGCGCACCGGCCGCTCAGCCGCGCCACGTCGCCATTCGATACTTTTTGTTTGGTAAAAAGCGACTCGCGCTGATCTTATCAAACCTTTTTCACAGACTTAAAGTGCATCGAACCCTGCATGAAAGCAGACAGCCATTTCCCGATTTCGGATTTCAGTTAGCGCCCCCAGGAAGGAGACAACCATGCCCAAGATGAGAGCCGTCGATGCAGCCGTCCTCGTGCTGGAAAAAGAAGGAATCGATACCGCGTTCGGCGTGCCGGGCGCGGCCATCAACCCGTTCTACTCGGCGATGAAGAAGTCGGGCGGCATCAGCCACGTGCTGGCGCGCCACGTCGAAGGCGCCTCGCACATGGCCGAAGGTTATACCCGCGCGGCGCCGGGCAACATCGGTGTGTGCATCGGCACGTCGGGACCGGCGGGCACGGACATGATCACCGGCCTGTATTCAGCTCAAGCCGACTCCATTCCGATCCTCGCGATTACCGGTCAGGCGCCGCGCGCGCGGCTCTACAAGGAAGATTTCCAGGCCGTCGACATCGAATCGATCGCCAAGCCCGTGACGAAATGGGCCGTCACCGTGCGCGAGCCGGCGCTCGTGCCGCGCGTGTTCCAGCAGGCATTCCACCTGATGCGCTCGGGCCGTCCGGGCCCGGTGCTGGTCGATCTGCCGATCGACGTGCAGATGGCCGAGATCGAGTTCGACATCGATACCTACGAACCGCTGCCGGTCTACAAGCCGAAGGCAACGCGCGCGCAGATCGAGAAAGCGCTGACGATGCTCAACGACGCCGAGAAGCCGTTGATCGTCTCCGGCGGCGGCGTGCTCAACGCGACGGCTGAAGACCTGCTCGTGAAGTTCGCTGAAACCATCGGCGTGCCGGTGATTCCGACGCTGATGTCCTGGGGCGCGATCCCCGACGACCATCCGCTGATGGCCGGCATGGTCGGCCTGCAAACCTCGCACCGCTACGGCAATGCGACGATGCTCGCCTCGGATTTCGTGCTCGGCATCGGCAACCGTTGGGCGAACCGCCATACGGGCAGCGTCGAGGTGTACACGAAGGGCCGCAAGTTCGTGCACGTCGATATCGAGCCGACGCAGATCGGGCGCGTGTTCGGGCCGGATCTCGGCATCGTGTCGGACGCGAAGGCGGCACTGGAACTGTTCGTTGAAGTGGCGCAGGAGTGGAAGGCGGCCGGGAAGCTGAAGGATCGCGGCGCGTGGGTGGCGGACTGCCAGCAGCGCAAGCGCACGATGCAGCGCAAGACGCACTTCGACAACGTGCCGATGAAGCCGCAGCGCGTCTACGAGGAAATGAACCTCGCTTTCGACCGCGACACCTGCTTCGTCACGACGATCGGTTTGTCGCAGATCGCAGGCGCCCAGTTCCTGCACGTGTTCAAGGCACGCAACTGGATCAACTGCGGCCAGGCCGGCCCGCTCGGCTGGACGATTCCGGCAGCGCTCGGCGTGCGGGCGGCCGATCCGCAACGCAAGATCGTCGCGCTCTCGGGCGACTATGACTTCCAGTTCATGATCGAAGAGCTTGCGGTCGGTGCGCAATTCAAGCTGCCGTATGTGCATGTGGTCGTGAACAACTCGTATCTCGGGTTGATCCGTCAGGCGCAGCGCGGCTTCGACATGGACTACTGCGTGCAGCTCGCGTTCGACAATATCAATGCGCCCGAACTCGAAGGCTATGGCGTCGATCACGTGGCGGTGGCCGAAGGCCTCGGCTGCAAGGCGCTGCGCGTGCACAAGCCGGAGGACATCGCGCCCGCACTGAAACAGGCGCAGGCGCTGGCCGCGGAACATCAGGTGCCGGTGGTCGTCGAGATGATTCTTGAACGCGTGACCAACATCGCGATGGGCACGGAGATCGACGCGATCAACGAGTTCGAGGAACTCGCCGAAAGCAAGTCGGATGCGCCGACTGCCGTCACGCCGCTGGACTGATTCCCCTGCTTCGCCGCCGCGCGTTCGTTGAAGGTACGCGCGGCCTTCATCACTGACCGACCATCAGGACCGAACCATGCCGAAATTTGCTGCGAACCTGACCATGCTGTTCAACGAAGTCCCGTTCCTCGACCGCTTCGCGGCCGCGGCGAACGCGGGCTTCAGCGCGGTCGAGTTCCTGTTCCCGTACGCGTTTTCGATCAGCGATATTCAGCAACGCCTGAAGGACCACGATTTGAAGATCGTGCTGCACAACCTGCCCGCCGGCAACTGGGACGCGGGCGAGCGCGGCATCGCCTGTCTGCCGGATCGCGTGGCGGAATTCCGTGAGGGCGTGCCGCGCGCCATCGAATACGCGAAGGCGCTGAATGTGTCGCAGCTGAACTGCCTCGTCGGCATTCCGACGGCGGGCCTTTCGGCGGAACAGGCGCGCGCGACGATTATCGAGAACCTGCGCTTCGCCGCCGCCGCGCTCAAGAAAGAGAACATCCGTCTGCTGGTCGAGCCGTGCAACAACCACGACATTCCCGGTTTCGCGCTGAACCGCTCGAAGGACGGGCTCGACGTGATCCGCGCGGTGGGCTCGGACAACCTGTTCCTGCAGTACGACATCTATCACATGCAGCGCATGGAAGGCGAACTCGCGGCGACCATCAAGAAGCATCTGCCGCAGATCGCGCACATCCAGCTCGCCGACAACCCCGGCCGCAACGAACCGGGCACCGGCGAAATCAACTACGCATTCCTGTTCCGGCTGCTCGACGAGATCGGCTATCAAGGCTGGATCGGCTGCGAGTACAAGCCGCTCAACGGCACCGAAGCGGGCCTGGGCTGGCTCGAACGCATCGGCGGCGTGACGGCAGGCAGCGCAGCGTAACCCAGGACACCAGTACACAAGGAGGAGCATCCAGTATGGCAACGATCGGTTTCATCGGCCTCGGCATCATGGGCGCGCACATGGCGCGCAATCTCATCAAGGGCGGCCACGCGCTCGTCGTGAACGGCAAGTTTCCGGTGCCGGACGACATCCGCGCGCAGACGAAGGTCGTGGAAGACTCGGCCGCGGTCGCGAAAGCCAGCGAGATCGTCATCACGATGGTGCCCGACACGCCTGATGTCGCCAATGTGCTGTTCGCCGACGACGGCGTCGCCAAGGGTCTTTCGAAGGGCAAGCTCGTGATCGACATGAGCTCGATCGCCCCGCTCGACACGCAGGAATTCGCGAAGAAGATCAACGCGCTCGGCTGCGACTATCTCGATGCACCGGTCTCGGGCGGCGAAGTCGGCGCACGTGAGGCGACGCTCACCATCATGGTCGGCGGTCCGGAAAAGTCCTTCGAGATCGCGAAGCCGCTGTTCGAACTGATGGGCAAGAACATCTCGCTGATCGGCGACAACGGCGCGGGCCAGACCTGCAAGGTGGCGAACCAGATCATCGTCGCGCTGAACATCGAGGCGGTCGCCGAAGCGCTGCTGTTCGCCGCGCGTTCGGGCGCCGATCCGGAGCGCGTCCGCCGAGCGCTGATGGGCGGCTTTGCGTCGTCGCGCATCCTCGAAGTACACGGCGAGCGCATGACCAAGCGCACCTTCAATCCGGGCTTCCGGATTGAACTGCATCAAAAGGATCTGAACCTCGCACTCGACGGCGCGCGCAAGATGGGCCTCGCCCTGCCCCACACGGCCAGCGCCCAGCAACTCTTCAGCGTGTGCGCCGCGAACGGCGGCAAGGCATGGGATCACTCGGCGCTCGTGCGTGCGCTCGAAATCATGTCCAACTTCCAGGTGGCCGACGAGCCGGCGCAAGCCAAAGCCGCCGCGTAACGCGCGGCGCCTGAACCGTGGGGCGTCCCGCGTATGGGCACGCGGGACAAATGCCGTCCTGGGCTGAGGGCGGCAAGTGGGGTCCGAGAGCGGCACCCGGCGTTGCGCCGGGTAAGCCTTGGTCGGTCAGACGGAGTGTCGTCGGGTGTCCGCGTCGGATTGCCATGCATCGATTCCTGCCGCTTGCACAAAGCGGTGCTGCAACTGCTGTGTTTTCCTTTGTTGAAACTCAGAACTATCTGGTGGTGCGCGCGACTAAACTGCCTGAAAGTTCGCAGACCGTTTCACCACGTCAACCAAGGAGGCAAGCAATGGGAATCCTCAGTTTTATCAAGGAAGCAGGCGAGAAACTCTTCGGCGCAGCCACGCCGGCCGCACAGGCCGCGACGCCTGCCGCAGCGCCGGATGTCGCCGCGCTGAACCAGAAAGCAGGCGAAGCCATCGCCACCTATATCCGCTCGCAAGGCCTCAACGCGGATAACCTCGATGTGAAATACGATGGCGCGTCGCACACGGTCACCGTGTCGGGCCAGGCGCCGGATCAGGCGACCAAGGAGAAGATTCTGGTCGCCGCGGGCAACGTGCAGCACGTCGACAAGGTGGACGACCAACTGACCGTGCCTAATTCGGAACCCGAGTCGCAGTATTACACCGTCGTGTCGGGCGACAATCTCTGGAAAATCGCCGAGAAGTATTACGGCAGCGGCGCGAAGAACGATCAGATCTTCGAGGCAAACAAGCCGATGCTGAAAAGCCCCGACAAGATCTATCCGGGACAGGTGTTGCGCATTCCTCCGGCTGCGTGAGCCTCAGGCGCACATCATGAAAAACGCGAGCCATGAGCTCGCGTTTTTTTGTTCAGTACGTATCAAATACGCGTTGCAGGTCGTTCCCGCCTCTGGCCAGCGCCAGCATCAACAGCACGCGCGCCTTGTACGGGTTCAGCGTGCCCGCGCCGACCGTGCCCAATGTGTCATCCGGGGCCGCGCCATTGCGCATCACATGGCCCGATCCCACGCGCGACGCACGCACCACCGCCACGCCCCGCTTCACCGCATCGGCGAGCGCCTGCGTCAGCGTGGCGTGCATCGAGCCGTTGCCCGTGCCCGCCACCACGATCCCCTTCACGCCCGCCGCCACGAGTGCATCGACGGTCACGCGCGACGCGTCCGCATAACTCGCGACGATCTCCACCATCGGCCATTGATCGGTTACGGCGAATTCGCTCGCCACGGTATGCGGTCGCACGGCCGTGCGCTGGAACTCGACGCGTCCGTCCTGCACGAAACCCAGCACGCCGGTTTCGGGAGAACGGAAGGCATCGACGGCATAGGTGCTCGTCTTGGTCACATCGCGGGCGCAGTGAATCTGATTGTTGAACGCCACCAGCACGCCCTTCCCCGCCGCGTCCCGCGATGCCGCCACCGTCACCGCGTTGAGCAGGTTCAACGGACCGTCGGCGGACAGCGCGGTGGACGGCCGCATCGCCGCCGTCAGCACGACGGGCTTCGCGTGCTTCACCGTCAGATGCAGCAGGTAAGCGGTTTCTTCGAGCGTATCGGTGCCATGCGTGACCACGATGCCGTCGATGTCGTCCTGCGCCAGCAGCGCGTCGATGCGGCGTGACAGCGTCGTCCAGAGCGCGGCGCTCATGTCCTTGCTGTCGATGCTCGCAATCTGTTCCGCGTGAATGCGTGCGACTGAACCGAGTGCGGGCACGGCGTCGAGCAGTTTGTCGACGCCGACGACGCCCGCCTTGTAGCCCGCGGTTTTCGAGGCATCGCCGGCCGATCCGGCGATGGTGCCGCCGGTTGCCAGCACGGCAATGCGAGGGAGGGAGGATGGTTTCATGCCGGCGATTGTAAATCAGCCGGCATGGGCATCACGCGTAGATCAAGCCGCTTCGCGCAGCTGCGCGGCGATCTGCGCTTCGTCGAGTTGCGGGGCGAACATCTCGATCAGACGGTACGCATAGGCGCGCAGGAACGCGCCCTTGCGCAGGCCGACGCGCGTCGTGCTCGCCTCGAACAGATGCTGCGTATCCAGCGCGACGAGTTCCGAATCGCGCTTTGCGTCGTAGGCCATCGCCGCAACGATACCGATGCCCATGCCGAGTTCCACGTAGGTCTTGATGACGTCGGCGTCGATCGCGGTGAGCACGATGTCGGGAATCGCGCCGACACTCGCGAACGCCTGGTCGACATGCGAGCGGCCGGTGAAGTCCGTGTCGTAGGTGACGATCGGATATTCGGCGATGTCCTCCAGCGAGAGATTCTCGCGCCCGACCAGCGGATGATCCTTCGGCACCACCACCGTGTGATGCCACGAATAGCACGGGAACGTGACGATGTCCGGATAGCGGTCCAGCGCCTCGGTGGAGATGCCGATGTCCGCCTCGCCGTTGATGATCATCTGCGCGATCTGCTGCGGGCTGCCCTGACGCAGCGCGAGATGGACCTTCGGGAACACTTCCGTGAACTGGCGGATCACCTTGGGCAGCGCGTAGCGCGCCTGCGTATGCGTGGTCGCCACGACCAGATGGCCGTTGTCCTGATCCGCGAACTGACGCGCGACGCGCCGCAGGTTCTCGGCGTCGAGCAGCATGCGCTCGATCAGCTGATGCACTTCCTTGCCCGGTTCCGTCAGCCCGGTGAGGCGCTTGCCGCGGCGCACGAAGATATCGACGCCGAGTTCGTCCTCGAGGTCCTTGATCTGTTTCGATACGCCCGATTGCGACGTGTACAGCACGTTGGCCACTTCCGTCAGGTTCATGTTCTGACGCACGGCCTCGCGCACGAAGCGCAGTTGCTGGAAGTTCATGGGAGTCTCTCCGTGATGCTTTTATCGCTTGTTCTGTGTGCTTCTGTGTGTCATTGCGCCGGAAACACGCGCAGCGTGCGCGGCACCGCGGTCACGCCGTCTCCGACTTCGAGCCTGAGCGCCCGCCATGCCTCGCGATCCAGTTCGGCTTCGATCACACCGCCCGCGTTGCCTTCCAGCTCCACGCGCACCGAGCCGCCAAGCGTCACGACGCGCCGCACGCCAACCGTGATGCCGTCGCGATGCGCGCCGTCCGCCGGATACAGCGCGAGATCGTGCGGCCGCACGTAGGCCAGCGCGCGGCCGCTGAAATGGGCCTCCGCGGCGATCGGGCTGGCGGCGCCGTCGACGGTGAAGCCGTTGCCATCGACCTGCCCTTGCAGGCGGTTCGCCGCACCGAGGAACTCGTAGACGAACGAAGTCTGCGGATGATCGTACACGTCCTGCGGGCTGCCGACCTGCTCCACATGGCCGTGATTCATCACGACGATGCGGTCGGCCACTTCCAGCGCCTCTTCCTGGTCGTGCGTGACGAACAGCGTCGAGATATGCAGGTCGTCATGCAGACGCCGCAGCCAGCTGCGCAGTTCCTTGCGCACCTTGGCATCGAGCGCGCCGAACGGTTCGTCGAGCAGCAACACCTTCGGCTCGACGGCCAGCGCCCGCGCCAAGGCAATGCGCTGCCGCTGTCCGCCCGACAGCTCGGAAGGAAAGCGTTCCGCGAGCCAGTCGAGCTGCACGAGCTTGAGCAGTTCATGCACCTTCTCGCGGATCACGGCCTCGCTCGGCCGCTCGCGGCGCGGCTTCACGCGCAGGCCGAACGCGACGTTCTCGAACACCGTCATGTGACGGAACAGCGCGTAATGCTGGAACACGAAACCGACCTGGCGCTCGCGGGCACCCACTTCCGCGACGTCCTCGCCGTGCAGCACGACCTGGCCCGCATCGGCGAATTCGAGGCCGGCGATGACCCGCAGCAGCGTGGTCTTGCCGCAGCCCGACGGCCCGAGCAGCGCGACCAGTTCGCCGGCGGGAAAGTCCAGCGAGACCTGGTCGAGCGCGGTGAAATCGCCGAAGCGTTTTTGCAGATTGCGAACGATGATGCTCATGATGATGTCGGCCTGTCAGTTCTGTGCGGGGGCGGTGGCGGAGGCTTTGGCTTCGCTCACGGACTGCGTCATGCGCCGCTCCGCGAGGAGCTTGAGCGCGAGCGTCACGAGCGCGAGCAGCGCAAGCAGCGACGCCACCGCGAACGCTGCCGAGAAGTTGTATTCGTTGTAGAGAATTTCGACGTGCAGCGGCATGGTGTCGGTCTGGCCGCGAATGTGGCCGGAAACCACCGAGACGGCGCCGAACTCGCCCATGGCGCGCGCGTTGCAAAGGATCACGCCGTACAGCAGGCCCCATTTCACGTTGGGCAAGGTCACGCGACGGAAGATCTGCCAGCCCGATGCGCCCAGCACGTGCGCCGCTTCTTCTTCGTCGTTGCCCTGTGCCTGCATCAGCGGGATCAGTTCGCGCGCGACGAACGGGAACGTGACGAAGATCGTCGCGAGCACGATGCCCGGCACCGCGAAGATGATCTGCACGTCGTGCGCGGCGAGCCACGGACCGAACCAGCCTTGGGCGCCGAACATCAGCACGTAGATGAGGCCGGAGATCACCGGCGACACCGAGAACGGCAGATCGATCAACGTGGTGAGCAGCGCCTTGCCGCGAAACTCGAACTTCGCGATGGCCCACGAAGCCGCCAGCCCGAACACGAGATTGAGCGGCACGGCGATCGCGGCGGTCAGGAGCGTCAGCTGGATCGCGGACCAGGCATCCGGGTCCTTCAGAGACTCGAAGTAGTAGTCGAGGCCCTTGGCGAAGGCCTGCGCGAACACGGCCGCGAGCGGCACGACGAGAAAGAACGCCAGGAACGCGAGCGCGATGCCCGTGAGCAGCCAGCGCACCGCGCGCGGTTCGGTGACGGGATTGAGCGTGTGCGTGTCACGCTGCGATGTGGTTTGCAATGGCAGGACCTTGCTCATGCCGGTTCTCCTGCCGTCGCCTGCGTAACATGCACCGGCGCGGCGCCGGTCTTGCTCGTGCGCCGTTGCAGGAACCACTGCAAGGTGTTGATGAGCAGCAGCATCAGGAACGACACGCACAGCATCACGACGGCGAGCGCGGTGGCGCCGGCATAGTCGTATTGTTCGAGCTTCGTGATGATGAGGAGCGACGTGATCTCAGACTTCATCGGCACGTTGCCGGCGATGAAAATCACCGAGCCGTATTCGCCGAGCGCACGCGCGAACGCCAGCGCGAAGCCCGTCAGCAGCGCCGGCAACAACGACGGCAGCACCACCCGGCGGAACGTCAGCCAGCGCGATGCGCCGAGGCATGCGGCGGCTTCTTCCTGCTCGCGCTCGAAGTCCTCCAGCACCGGCTGCACCGTGCGCACGACGAACGGCAAGCCGATGAACGTCAGCGCGACCAGCACGCCAAGCGGCGTGAACGCAACCTTGATGCCGAGCGGCGCGAGATACTGGCCCACCCAGCCGTTGCTCGCATAGACCGCGGCGAGCGAAATGCCCGCCACCGACGTGGGCAGCGCGAACGGCAGGTCGACGATGGCATCGACGATGCGCTTGAATGGGAACGTGTAGCGCACCAGCACCCACGCGACGAGAAAGCCGAACACGGCGTTGATGAGCGCGCCGCCGAGGGCCGCGCTGAAGGTCAGCCGGTACGAGGCCAGCACGCGCGGCGACGTGACCGCGCGCACGAACTGGGCCCAGTCGAGCGTCGCGGTCTTCGCGAAGGTGGCCGCAAGCGGAATCAGCACCACGAGGCTCAGGTAAGCCAGCGTGATGCCGAGGGTCAGGCCGAAACCGGGCAAGGCGCTCGGTTTCCTGAATGTGAAGGTCGTCATCCTTGAGTCTTCCTTTTGCGCCGGGGGAGGCGCGTGCTGCCGGGGTACTGCTTGAGGGGTACTGCTTGAGCGACGCGCGGCGTCATGGGTGCGCCGCGTCGTCGGAACCTGTCCTTACTGCGGCTGATAGATCGAGTCGAACACGCCGCCGTCGGCAAAGTGCGTCTTCTGCGCCTTGGCCCAGCCGCCGAACGTGTCGTCGATGGTGTAGAGCTTCAGCTTCGGAAACTGTTTCGTGAGGTCGGCCGGCACCGTCTTCGAACGCGGACGATAGAAATTGCGTGCGGCAATCTGCTGGCCTTCGTCGCTATACAGATACTTGAGATACGCCTCGGCGAGCTTGCGCGTGCCGTGCTTGTCGACGACCTTGTCCACCACCGCGACCGGCGGCTCCGCCAGGATGCTCACCGAAGGCACTACGATCTCGAACTTGTCCGGACCAAACTCCTTCAGCGACAGGAACGCCTCGTTTTCCCACGCGATCAGCACGTCGCCCTGGCCGCGCTGCACGAAACTTGTCGTCGCGCCGCGCGCGCCGGAATCGAGCACGCCCGCGTTCTTGTAGAGCTTCGTCACGAAATCCTTCGCGGTCTGCTCGTTGCCGCCCGGCTTGTGCTGCGCATACGCCCACGCGGCCAGATAGTTCCAGCGCGCGCCGCCCGAAGTCTTCGGATTCGGCGTGACGATCGACACGCCCGGCTTCGCCAGGTCGTCCCAGTCCTTGATGTGCTTTGGATTGCCCTTGCGCACCAGGAACACGATGGTCGAGGTGTACGGCGAGGCATTGTCCGGCAGGCGCTTCTGCCAGTCCGCATTGACGAGGCCCTTGCCCGCGAGCGCGTCGATGTCATACGCCAGCGCGAGCGTGACGACGTCGGCCTGCAGACCGTCGAGGACCGCACGGGCCTGGCCGCCGGACCCGCCGTGCGACTGCTTGAAGGTGACGGTCTCGCCCGTCTCGGCCTTCCACTTCTTCGCGAAGGCCTGATTGAAGTCCTGATAGAGCTCGCGCGTCGGATCGTAGGACACATTCAGGAACGATGTCTCCGCGCTCGCGGACGCAGCCATGCCGATGCCCGCCGCCGTCAACGCCGCCGCCGCGAGCAGGCGGCGCGCGCCCTGCCCCAAACCCCATTTCAAGCTTTGCATTCCCCGTTCTCCGTCTTATCGAATTGACGGAATCAGTCTAACGATGCGTCTATATGATTAGAAATAATCGTTTCTCACTTTTTTATACGTAAAACTGCTAAGAAGCTTATTCCTGTGCATGGGAAGCCGCTCCGGCCGCACATCGAGCGCGCCGGGGGCCCGCACGGCCGAACTTAAAGTAAAGCTTGAAAAGCGCCGAATACTGTATAAAAATACAGTCACCTGTCCATCCATACAGTGTCCGAGGGGTCCGAGCCAGTGAACAAGACATCCAAACTCACCGCGCGGCAGCAGCAGGTGTTCGAGCTGATCCAGCGTGCGATCGAGCGTACGGGCTTCCCGCCCACACGCGCCGAGATCGCCGCCGAACTCGGCTTCAGTTCGGCCAACTCGGCCGAGGAACATCTGCGGGCGCTCGCGCGCAAGGGCGTGATCGAGCTCGCGGCGGGCTCGTCACGCGGCATCCGGCTGCTGGCCGAGTCAGCGCGCATCGAGCGGCTGGAAGACCTGCCGCATCAGTTCACGCTGCCGCATGCGAGCATCATGCAGCTCTCGCTGCCGCTGGTCGGCCGGGTCGCGGCCGGTAGTCCCATCCTCGCGCAGGAGCACATCTCTCAGCACTACGCCTGCGACCCCGCGCTGTTTTCGAGCAAGCCGGACTACTTGCTGAAGGTGCGCGGACTGTCCATGCGCGACGCGGGCATTCTCGACGGCGACCTGCTCGCCGTGCAGAAGCGCACCGAGGCGAAGGACGGGCAGATCGTCGTCGCGCGTCTGGGCGACGACGTGACGGTGAAGCGCTGGAAGCGTCATCGCGACGGCGTCGAACTGATCGCCGAGAATCCGGACTACGAGAACATTTTCGTGCGCTCCGGCACCGGCGAATTCGCGCTCGAAGGCATTGCGGTCGGCCTGATTCGTTCCGGCGAGTTCTGACATCCCGGCATCAAGCGTTGGTGAGGCCAAGACTCGCAAAAGATTCGAAATTTTGATGTCCCGCTTGTCTTAAAGAGACAATAAATGTCCTGGACAAAGCGGAATATCACCTCACCAACCGCAGCAACGCTCACTCGGGCGTTCAACCGAAAACCAGCATGACGGCCACCGTTCGCGGCGCGCTGCTGTGCGTCCTATCGTCTGGAGAGTCACCATGGAACGTTTCGCCCGCTTGTTGCCCTTCCGCCAATTCGACCGTCTGCGCCATCTGCGCACGCTGATTTCGTGCGGCATGCCGCGCGCCGAAGCCACGCCGGATCTCTTCGAGACGGACATGCCCGCACTGCCGTCGCGTCAGCCCGCTTTTGCGCGGGTTTCGCTGAACAGCGCCGTGCACGCGGAAGCGGCGGAACGCGCACCGGTGCGCGTTTATCGTGGACAATCCCGCGTGATTCTCGTTGGCAAGATCGACGAAGTGTCGCGCATGCTCGACCGCTGCATCGCGGAGGAAAGCGCAGGGCTGGCGGGCGGAATCCTGGCGTAAGCGGGTCCGGCAGTCGCTGAATTCTGGTTCGAGGGATTTATCGGGTGCATGCGCGGTCAATCGGGATTCACGTTCCGCACGAGGCCTTTCCGTCGCATGTCCCGCACGACCCGCTTCACCCTGACCACGCTCGTCGTCCTGATCGTCATCGGACTGTTGGGCTATATCTATGCATCGCCGTATATCGCGCTAAATCGCCTCAAGCGCGCCGCCGATGCGCGCGACGCGCAGACAGTCAACCAATATGTCGATTATCCCGCGCTGCGCGCGAGCCTCAAGGAACAAGTCGCTGCCTTGCTCACACGGCGCGTGGACATCCAGAAGAGCGGCAATCCGCTCGCGATCATCGGGGCGATGATCGGCGCGGCGGTGGTCGGTCCGCTGGTGGATACCTACGCAACACCTGACGGCGTCGCGGCCATTCTCAACGGCATCCCGCCGCGCGGCACACCCGGCGAACGTCCGTCGCCGGCCGGAACGAACGAGGCGGCGATATCATCGGGAGCGCCCGCATCGGGCAACATCGCTCCGCCGCCCGAAGCGGTGCCGCAACCGCCCGCCACGACCGCGGGCTATCAAGGCTTGAGCACTTTCGTCGTGACCTATCAGCACGGCGCAGGCGACGCCCGCTACTCAGCCATCTTTCACCGCGATGGCCTCGTGTCGTGGAAGCTCGTTGCGGTGAACCTGAACGGCTGAAGCCGCGGGTAGAGCGTCCGTCAGGCGCCCGCTTCGGCCTTGGCCGGCCGGGCCGCCATGGCGGCGTCTTCTTCCGCCTCGGTCGATTCACCCGCCTGACACACAGCGACCAGAATGCTGCACTTCACGCGGTCGAGCAGCGGCGTGTTCCCCGCGCCCATCCACCAGCGCGCGAGCCCATTGCGGCAACGGTGCCCGACGACCACCAGATCCACGTTCAACTGATCGGCGAGCGCCGCGATCTCGTCGATCGGATGGCCGAACGCGAAGTGTCCCTGCGCCGCCAGGCCGCGTTCGCGCAACCAGTCCACGCCTTCCTGGAGGATGTCGCGGGCGGCATCCTCGAAGCGGCCGCAGGCCATGTCGGTCAGCAGCCCGGCGCTCTGCGCAATGCTTGAGCGCATGTCGACGACGGCCAGAATGTGCGTCTCCGCCTTCAGGTCGAGCGCGAGATTCGCGCCCTGACGCAGCGCCTTGCGGCCCTCTCTGGAGCCGTCATAGCACAGCAGGATTTTTCGATAGCTATCCATCTTGACCTCCCTGGCCAGACTTGCCCTTCGCGCCGGCGCTCCGGATCGGAACGAGGCAGGTGAAGGCAATGCGATTTCCCGTAGTGTCGCGTCTTCATCATCGTGTGTCGCTCAAGGCGTCACAACGGTGGAAAACGCTAACCGGACGCTTATGCCGTTCATGCAAGCTGGCGTCGTGCCAGCCGTGCAACATCCTTGCCCGACAAGCCTCGAACGGTACAGACGGAATCAGCCACGCGGTCCACGCACGGATTCGAAACGGGCTTGCCGCTCGCGACGGCGCGTCGAGCGCCAAGCTGGTGCATTGGATTACACTAGCCCGCTGGATTTCCCATCGCTTTTCTTCGCGCAACACCAATGCATGACTGATCAAACATTGCAGCAGCCATCGCGTGCCGGCCTTCACGATGACATCAGCGCCAGTGCACCCGCCATCGAGTTCAGCGAGGTCAGGAAGCACTACGGCGCGCGCACCGTAGTGGACGGCCTCTCTTTCGACGTGCGCCCCGGCGAGTGCTTCGGCCTGCTCGGCCCGAACGGCGCCGGCAAGACCACGACGCTCAAGATGCTGCTCGGCATCACGTCGCCGGACAGCGGCTCGATCCGGCTCGTCGGCGAACCTGTTCCGGCGCGCGCCCGCTTCGCTCGCGAACGCGTGGGCGTAGTGCCGCAGTTCGACAACCTCGATCCCGATTTCACCGTCCGCGAAAACCTCGTCGTGTTCGGCCGTTACTTCGGGCTGAAGGGTGCGCGCATGGACGCACTCGTCCCGTCGCTGCTCGAATTCGCGCGGCTGGAGAGCAAGGCCGATGCGCGTGTCGGCGAACTCTCGGGCGGCATGAAGCGGCGCCTTACACTTGCGCGCGCACTCGTCAACGACCCCGACGTGCTCGTGATGGACGAACCGACCACCGGTCTCGATCCGCAAGCGCGCCATCTGATCTGGGAACGGCTGCGCTCCCTGCTCGCGCGCGGCAAGACCATCCTGCTGACCACGCATTTCATGGAAGAAGCGGAGCGTCTGTGCAACCGTCTGTGCGTGATCGAGGAAGGACGCAAGATCGCCGAAGGCAGGCCGGCCGAACTGATCGAATCGGTGATCGGCTCGGACGTGATCGAGATCTACGGACCGGATCCGAAAGCGCTCGCCGCCGAACTTGAACCGCTCGTCGCGCGCATGGAAGTGAGCGGCGAGACGCTGTTCTGCTACGTCGATGACCCGCAACCCGTGCACGCGCTCGTCCGCGGCCGCGCCGGCGTGCGTTATCTGCATCGCCCGGCGAACCTGGAAGATGTGTTCCTGCGCCTCACGGGCCGCGAAATGGTGGACTGAACCGCACAAGCCCATGAATACCTTCGATCAATCCAGCGCCAAGGCAAAAGCCGCACGCCGGAAACAAGCGCAAGCCCAGGCGGACAACCTCACGCCGCTCTTGAGCGCGCTGCCCGCCAACGCCACCCACTGGATGTCCGTATGGCGGCGCAATTACCTGGTGTGGAAGAAGCTCGCGATCGCCTCGATGATCGGCAATCTCGCCGACCCGATGATCTATCTGTTCGGCCTGGGCCTGGGTCTCGGCCTGATGGTCGGGCATGTCGACGGCGTGTCGTATATCGCGTTCCTCGCGGCGGGCACGGTGGCGTCGAGCGTGATGATGTCGTCGAGCTTCGAGGCGATGTATTCGGGCTTCTCGCGCATGCAGGTTCAGCGCACCTGGGAAGCCATCATGCACACGCCGCTCACGCTTGGCGACATCGTGCTGGGCGAGATCGTGTGGGCCGCGAGCAAGTCGGTGCTGTCGGGCGTCGCGATCATGATCGTCGCGGGCGCGCTCGGCTACGCCAGTTTTCCGTCGATGCTGATCGCGGGGCCGGTCATCGTGCTGACCGGGCTCGCTTTCTCCAGCACGGCGATGATCGTGACGGCGCTCGCGCCGAGCTACGACTTCTTCATGTTCTACCAGACGCTCGCGCTCACGCCGATGCTGCTGCTCTCCGGCGTGTTCTTCCCGATCGCGCAATTGCCCGCGCTCGCGCAGCACGTGACGCAGGTGCTGCCGCTCTATCACGCGGTGGAGTTGATCCGTCCCGCGATGCTCGGCCGTCCGCTCGATGGCTGGGCGCTGCATGTGCTCGCGCTGGCCGCCTATGCCGTCGTGCCGTTTTTCCTGTGCGCGTGGCTCTTCAGGCGGCGCATGATGAAATGAAAACGGCGCCGGACCGCGAGGGTCCGGCGCCGCTGTTTCAAACAGCCAGAGTGACGGCCCGCTATTTCACCGGAAACTCATGATGCCCGCCGAAGCCGAAGCGCATGGCCGACAGCATGCGCTCGGGGAACGACTCGGCGTCCCGCGAGCGGAAGCGCGTGTACAGCGCCGCCGACAGCACCTGCGCCGGCACCGCCTCCTCGATTGCCGCCTCGATGGTCCAGCGTCCTTCGCCACTGTCGGCGACCTCGGCTGAATAGCGGTCGAGCGAACCGTCGCCGGCGAGCGCGCCCGCCGTCAGGTCCAGCAGCCACGACGACACCACGCTGCCGCGCCGCCACACTTCGGCGACATCGGCGAGATCGAGCGAATAGCGCTCGTTCTCGGGCAGTTCGGTCGAGTCCTTGCGTTCGAGCACGTGGAAGCCTTCGGCATACGCCTGCATCAGGCCGTACTCGATGCCGTTGTGAACCATCTTGACGAAGTGCCCCGAACCCACCGGCCCGCAATGCATGTAGCCGTTCTCCACGCGCGCGTCGCGGCCCTCGCGTCCGGGCGTCTCCGGAATGTCGCCGCGTCCGGGGGCGAGTGTCGCGAGAATCGGATCGATGCGGCGCACGACCGCCTCTTCGCCGCCGATCATCATGCAATAGCCGCGCGTCAGGCCCCACACGCCGCCCGAGGTGCCCACGTCGACGTAATGCAGGCCCTGCTCCCGCAACTGCGCCGCGCGGCGGATGTCGTCCTTGTAGAAGCTGTTGCCGCCGTCGATGATCACGTCGTCCGCCGTCAGGATCTTGCGCAGGTCGCCCAGCGTGTCCTCGGTGATCTTGCCCGCCGGAAGCATCAGCCAGACGACGCGCGGCGCTTCAAGTTTCGCGACGAGATCGCCGAGATCCTTCGCCCCGGTCGCGCCCTCGCCCGCAAGCGTGGCGGTGACCTCCGGGTTGTGGTCGTACACGACGCACTGGTGTCCGTCGCGCATCAGGCGGCGCCCGATGTTGCCGCCCATGCGCCCCAGTCCCACGATGCCGATCTGCATGTCCGTTACTCCTTGCCGTTGGATTTCACACGTTCGATCTGTTTCTTCGCAGCGTCGACGACCGCTTCCGGCGTGAAGCCGAACTTGGTCTTGAGCGCCTTCAACGGCGCCGATGCGCCGAACGTATGCATGACGATCTGCGCCCCGAGCCGGCCGACATAGCGGTCCCAGCCGAGCGTCGCCCCCTGCTCGGCGCACACGCGCGCATGCACGTCCGACGGCAGCACCGACTCCTTGTAGGCCTCATCCTGCTTTTCGAAGATGTCCCATGAAGGCATCGACACGACCCGCGCCGCGATGCCTTCGGCCGTGAGCTTCTCGAAGGCCTCGACGCACAGCGACACTTCGCTGCCGCTCGCCATCAGGATGACCTCGGGTTTCTTGCCGCCGTCGGCGTCGGCGAGCACATACGCGCCGCGCCGCACGCCTTCCGCCGAGCCGTATTTCGAGCGGTCGAAAGTGGGCAGCGGCTGGCGCGTCAGCACGAGGCAGGACGGCTCCTTGTTGTGCGTCAACGCGACGCGCCACGACTCGCCCACTTCGTTCGCGTCCGCCGGGCGCAGCAGCGTGAGTCCGGGTACCGCGCGCAGCGACGCGAGCTGCTCGATCGGCTGGTGCGTCGGACCGTCTTCGCCCACGCCGATTGAATCGTGCGTGAAGATGTAGATGACCGGCACTTCCATGATGGCCGAGAGGCGGATCGGCGGCTTCATGTAGTCGCTGAAAATCAGGAAGGTCGAGCCGTACGGCCGCAGGTCGGACAGCGCCATGCCGTTGCAGACGGAGCCCATGCCGTGCTCGCGGATGCCGAAGTGCAGGTTGCGTCCGGAGTAGTCGTCATGCTCGAAGCTGCCGGCGCCCTCGAACTTGAGGTTCGTCTTCGTGGAAGGCGACAGGTCCGCCGCGCCGCCGATCAGCCAGGGGATGCGCTGCGCAATCGCGTTCAGCACCTTGCCCGACGAGTCGCGCGTAGCGAGGCCCTTCGGATCCGCGTCGAAGTTCGGAATCGCGTCTTCCCAACCTTCGGGAAGCGTGTGATTCAGCATCTGCCAGGCTTCCTTCGCGAGTTCGGGATGGCTCTTTTCGTAGGCGTCGAAGCGCTGCTTCCATTCGGCATGCAGCTTCTTGCCGCGCGCGCCCATGCCTTCGGCCAAGTGCTGCATCACGCCGTCGGGCACGTAGAACTGCTTGTCCTCGGGCCAGCCATAGAACTTCTTGGCCAGCTTCACTTCGTCCTCGCCCAGCGCCTCGCCGTGCGCGCCCGCCGTGTTCTGCTTGTGCGGCGCGCCCCAGCCGATGATGCTCTTGACGATGATCAGCGTCGGCTTGTCCTGGGTCGCCTTCGCCTCCTTGAACGCGGCTTCGAGCGCGGCGCCGTCGTTGGCGTCATCGACGTGCAGCACGTTCCAGTTGTAGCCGTGGAAGCGCGAAGCAACGTCGTCGCTGTAGGCGAGTTCCGTGTGGCCTTCGATGGTGATCGTGTTGCTGTCGTAGATCCACGTCAGGTTCGACAGTTTCAGGTGCCCGGCCAGCGACGCCGCTTCGTGCGAAATGCCTTCCATCATGTCGCCGTCGCCGCACAGCGTCCAGACGTGATAGTCGAACAGCGTGTCGCCGCCCTGGTTGAAGTGGGCTTCCTTCCAGCGCGCGGCCATCGCCATGCCCACGCTGTTGCCGAGACCCTGCCCTAGCGGGCCGGTGGTCGTCTCGACGCCGGTCGTCATGCGGAATTCGGGGTGACCGGGCGTCTTGCTGTCGAGTTGACGGAAGTGCTCGATGTCGTCGAGCGAGATCGCAGGCTTGCCGGTGGGCTTGCCGTGTTCGTCGACTTCCTTCACGCCGGCGAGATGCAGCATCGAGTACAGCAGCATCGACGCATGGCCGACCGAGAGCACGAAGCGGTCGCGGTTCGGCCACAGCGGCGCGTCGGGATCGTAGCGCAGATGGTTCTGCCACAGGTGGAACGCCACGGGCGCGAGCGCCATCGGCGTGCCGGGGTGGCCGGAATTGGCCTTCTGCACGGCGTCCATCGACAGCGTGCGGATGGTGTCGATCGCCAGGCGATCGAGGTCTTTTGCTTGAGGTGATGCTTGAGACATGAGCGACGACTCCTTTGCGAAGAGCGCGCTGTGGCTTGAGGCGCCGCAGCGGGCAACCAGGACCATCGAGCAAGTGTAGTGCCTTGCAGCCGGCACGGCACCGCGAGTGTTGCGAGGGACGCGCCGTGGCGCGCGGCGATGCGGCGCTACGGGCGTTCAGACGGCATTCAGACGGCGTTGCGTTGAGGCAGGACGCGGGCGCGCGGTACTTCCTGTCCTGCTTTGTTACCTTGCGACGTGCGGTACGTTCTTGCGGGTAATGTCTTCAAGCGGTTTCCTGCGCGTCGGACAATGAAGCGCCGCTTTGCCTCGGGGTGTTCAACCCGCGAGGCACGCCGCCGCGAGAACCTCCATGCTGACACATTCACGGCGCGGCCTGCAAAAAGCGTGGCAAATCCCTGAACGCGCAGGAAAATCCGCGGCGCGTCCGGGAGACGCGTCCGGCCAACCTCAGGGCGCCGGATTCGGCTGACGCTCGTGCAGCGCGTCGATCTCGGCCAGGATTTCTTCCGACAGTTCGATCTCCACGCTGCCGATGTTTTCCTTCAGCTGCTCCATGGTCGTCGCGCCGATCAGCGTGCTGGTCGTGAAGGGCCGCTGATTGACGAACGCGAGCGCGAGTTGCGTGGGCGTGAGGCTGTGGCGCGCGGCGAGTTCGACATAGGACGTGATGGCCGCGACCGACTGCGGCTTGCTGTAGCGCTGGAAGCGTTCGTACAGCGTGATGCGCGCGCCGGCCGGACGCGCGCCGCCTTCGTACTTGCCGGAGAGCCAGCCGAAGGCCAGCGGCGAATACGCGAGCAGGCCGACGCCATCCCGGTGCGTGAACTCCGACAGCCCCAGTTCATAGGTGCGGTTCACGAGGCTGTAGGGATTCTGAATGCTGACGATCTTCGGCAAGCCGGCTTTCTCGGCCGCGCGCAGGAACTGCGCGACGCCCCACGGCGTTTCGTTCGACACGCCGACATGGCGAACCTTGCCTGCCTTCACGAGTTCGGCGAGCGCGGCGAGCGTCTCCTCGATGGGCACCGAGTATTCGTCCTCAAGGTACGGATACGACGAACGGCCAAAGGTCATCGTGCTGCGGTCGGGCCAGTGCAGCTGATACAGATCGACGTAATCGGTCTGCAGGCGCTTCAGGCTGCTGTCGATGGCTTCGTTCAGGTTCTTGCGGTCGAACTGATTGCCCGCGCCGCGAATGTGACGCGGATTGTGGGGCTGGCGCGCGGGCCCGGCGATCTTGGTAGCGAGCACGATATCGGCGCGCTTCGCCGGGTTCCGCGCGAGCCACGTGCCGATGTATTGCTCGGTGCGGCCTTGCGTCTCGGGGCGCGGCGGCACCGGGTACATTTCGGCGGCATCGAGCAGATTCACGCCCTGCGCCAACGCGTAGTCGATCTGCTCGTGCGCATCGCGCTCGGTGTTTTGCTCGCCCCAGGTCATGGTGCCGAGCCCGATCAGACTCACGTCGATACCCGAATCACCCAGTTTCCGAAACTTCATTGTCCAATCCCTCTTGTTGGCGTTATGTCTGCCCATCGTCAGTGCTTGGTCAGCGCTTGATCAGCACTTCGTCAGCACTTCGTCAGCGCATTGCCAGCCTTGGCTGCGGCCGGCCTTCAGGCAAGCGCGAAAGCTACCATAGGCGCGCAAGCTCTGCTGTCGCGGCTAGAATGGCAGCCTCGTCCAACGTCCATCCGCCCGTTCAGGAATGCCCGAACCGATGCCGTCCAAAAGCGACCGCGACCGCCAGCGCAGCGCGTCGCTCATCGTCACGCTGGTCGCTGCGACCTTCTTCATGGAGAACCTCGACGGCACGATCATCGCCACGGCGCTGCCGCAAATGGCGCGCTCCTTCAACGTGCATCCCGCCGACATGAGTCTCGGCATCACGGCGTATCTGCTGACGCTCGCCGTCTTCATTCCGATCTCCGGCTGAGCCGCCGACCGCTTCGGCCTGCGCACCGTGTTCGGCAGCGCGATCGCCGTGTTCACGGCCGCGTCCGTCCTGTGCGCAACCACCTCGACCCTGCCCGCGTTCGCCGTGGCGCGCGTGTTGCAGGGCATCGGCGGCGCGATGATGGTGCCGGTCGGACGGCTCGCCGTGCTGCGCGCGACGCCCAAGGAAGGGCTGATGCGCGCCATCGCCATCATCACGTGGCCGGGGCTCGTCGCGCCGGTGATCGGGCCGCCGCTGGGCGGCTTCATCACCACGTATTCGTCGTGGCGCTGGATCTTCTATCTGAACGTGCCGCTCGGGCTGATTGGCCTCCTGCTCACGCTGCGCTACCTCGACAACACCCGCGAGGACGCACGACGCCGCTTCGACCTGCCGGGCTTCGCGCTGTGCGGCATCGCCTGCACCACGCTGCTGTACGCGATGGAACTGAGCGGCCGCGGCGACGCGGACTGGACCTCGATCGGCGTGCTCGTGCTGGTGGGGGGAATCGCGGGCATCGCGTCGTGGTGGCATCTGCGCCGCGCGGCGCAACCGGTCGTGGACTTGTCCGCGTTGCGCGTGAAGACCTTTGCCGTGGCGATGGGCGGCGGCTCGCTGTTTCGCATCGCGATCAGCGCCGCGCCGTTCCTGCTGCCGCTGATGTTCCAGGTCGGCTTCGGCATGAACGCGTTCGAATCGGGCCTGCTGACGCTCGCGGTATTCGCGGGCAATCTCTCGATGAAACTCGTCACCACGCCCGTCATGCGCCGCTTCGGCTTCCGGCACGTGTTGATCGTGAACGGCGTGCTCGCCGCGCTCTCGCTCGCCGCGATGAGCCTGCTCGCGCCGGCCACGCCCAAGTTCGTGATCGCCGCCGTGCTGTTCGCAAGCGGGCTGTCGCGCTCGTTGCAGTTCACGGCCCTCAACACGCTCAGCTTCGCGGATGTGCCCAAGGCTCAGATGAGCGCCGCGTCCGCGCTGTCCAGCACGCTGTTTCAGATGACGATGGGCATCGGCGTGGCCGTGGGTGCCATCGCGCTGCGCTTCGGCGAATGGCTGCATGGGCACGATGCCCATAGCATCGGTCCGGAGGATTTCAGCGTGGCGTTCCTGATCGTCGGGTTGATCGGGCTGATCGGCGTCATCGATCTCTTTACGCTCGCACCGGATGCGGGCGCGCTGGTGTCCGGGCATCGCAAACCCAGGACATGATGCGCGGCGATGTCGAATTTACGCATCCGCACTCTAAAGGCTGATCCGTCCCTGCCGTAAAAGTGCGCTATGAACTCGCACACGCTCGACTCCATCGCCGCCCTGACCGAAACGGTCGCCGTCATCCGCCACGCCAAGGGCCTCAAGAATCCCCACGACTTGACCGCGGGCTCGCTCGAACATGAACTGGCGAGCGCCGCCTTCGCCGACGACTTCCTGCGCGCCCTCGACGCCGAGCCGGGCATCGGCGCCTGGTGGCCGATGTGACGGTTCACGCGGCATGGCCGGATGCCGGTCCATGCCGCATCGGATGAGATCAGAGCTGGCTCATCCCGCCGTCGATCACGATCTCCGTCCCGACAATGAAGCCTGACTCCGGCGCGGCGAGATGCAGGACCGTCGCCGCCACTTCGCTCGACTTGCCGAAGCGGCCGAGCGGAATCTGAGCTTGCAGCTGCGCACGCGCGTCATCGACGATGCCGAGCTTCTCGTGCAACGGCGTCGAGACCGGACCTGGGCTCACCACGTTCACGCGCACGCCGCGCGGCAGCAGTTCCGCCGAGAGGGTCCTCGCCAGCGACACGAGCGCCGCCTTGCTGGCCGCATAGACCGATGACGTCGGCATGCCGATGTGCGCGTTGATCGAACCGTTCAGCACGATCGATGCACCTTCGTTGAACAGCGGCAACAAGGCCTGGATCTGGAAGTACGGTCCCTTCACGTTGATCGAGAAGGTATCGTCCCAGGCTTTTTCGTCGATCTCGGTGAACGGCGCGAAGATGCCGATGCCCGCGTTGACGAACACGGCATCGAGACGGATGTGGGCGTTTGAAAGTTGTTGCGCAAGCTCGCGCGCGGCGGCGACCGTGCCAGCGACGTTGCGGATGGCGAGCGCATGTTCGCCGAGCGTGGCGCGCGCCTCGGCGAGTGAAGCCTCGTCGCGTCCCGTGATGACAACGCGCGCGCCTTCAGCCGCGAACGCCTGCGCGGCCGCCAGGCCGATGCCGCTGTTGCCGCCGGTAACCAGGACTGTCTTGCCTTCGAAGCGGTTCATGACGTTCTCCTTTGTGAACGTTGATCAGTGTGAAGGCATTATGGGCGCGCGCTTGCGCGTTGCCGTACGAGCGGTTTGGCGAACTCGTTCGAAGACATCGAACGAGTTTTGTCCAGCTTATATTTGCACCTTGATGTGACGAACCGGCTCAGCGGTCGTTCGACATGCCCTTCAGGCGGTCGTTGCCGGCATCGCGCGCGGCGTCGGCGGTCGAGAAGCTTTCCTCCGAGACCATTGCGCGTTTGACTTCCTTCGCGGAAAAATCGACGAGCGCGATCACCCAGACAAAACCGCCTGCCTGCTCCGCGGTTTGTACGAACGCGCGCAGATTCCCTTCATTCGACGATGCCATACCGACCTCCTCGTTGATGGTGACGCACTGGCGGCGTCGCGGATGCAGCGCCGCTGCGTGTTGCATGGGCTGGACGGGTGCAACCGTCCGTCAGCGTGACGCGTGCGTTGACGGCAGCGCCGCTGGTGCACGCGTAATCGAATGTCGCAGGAAATGGACCGGGACCGCGCCGGATTCAGACGGCGGGAAGATCCTCGAGCGATTTCTCGATCTGCCCGTCCTGGACCCGCGTCTCGATGCCCACGTGGCCGTTCGCATAAGGTAGCGCGCCCACTTTCGGCCCGAGAAACGTCCGTCCGCCGAGCGTGAACAGCGTGCGCACTTCCTTGCCGCTATGGATGGCGTCCACGACCTGCTGAACGTCCACGATGGTGGTGGGCGCGGTCCAGTCGTTCGTGGAGGGATCGAAACTGCCCCATCGCACGCTGGTCACGCGGTCGTTGACCCAGCGCACGCCGTCGATCGCCAAGGTTGCCATGGCTGCCTCCAATTTCGTCCCGGGGAAGGGAAAATCGTAGCATGGTGCGGCGTGGGGGATGGGCGCCCGTTCGAGCGTCGCTCGTTCGCTGGATGCGAATTTGGGCGAAAAAAAAAGCACTGTGAGGACACAGTGCTTTTCTGGTGTAGCGATCAAGCGCTACGAATTCTCGGTGGGGTGGCTGATGGGACTCGAACCCACGACGACAGGAATCACAATCCTGGACTCTACCAACTGAGCTACAGCCACCACTGTTACCGCGATCCCGACTGCTCCGAAACAGCTACCGCAGCAATCAAGAAGCGAGATTATACGAACAATGCTTACGCTTGACTAGCCCTTTTGAGCATCTTTTTCCGGACATCGGCGTTCACGATTCGATTGCTTCCATGACCTCGCGCAGATGCCCGCGCGCTTCGTCGAAGATTGCGAGATCGCCGGTGGCGAGGCGGCGGCTGTCGGACAGGACGCGACGCCATCCGCGCGCGCCCGCAACGCCGCGATACAGTCCGAGCGCATGCCGTGTCACCGCGCCGAGATAGGTGCCGCGTGCGAGCTCGCTGCGCGCGTACGCAATCAACGCCTCCTCGATCTCTTCGCGTGAAGGCACCGGCGTGACAGCACCATAGAACCGTGTATCGACATCGGCCAGCACATACGGGTTGTGATAGGCCTCGCGGCCGAGCATCACGCCGTCGACGTGCTTCAGATGCTCTTCGACTTCGTCCAGCGTCTTGATGCCGCCGTTGATCGAAATTTCCAGATGCGGGAAATCCCGCTTCAGCCGATACGCATAGTCATACTTCAACGGCGGAATCTCGCGATTTTCCTTCGGGCTCAGCCCTTTCAGGATCGCGTTGCGCGCGTGCACGATGAACACCTCACAACCCGCGTCCGCCACGGTCCCAACGAAATCCCGCACGAAAGCGTAATCCTCGACCTCATCCACGCCGATGCGATGCTTGACCGTGACCGGTATCGATACGGCGTCGCGCATCGCCTTCACGCAGTCCGCGACGAGCGGCGGCTCCTTCATCAGGCACGCGCCGAATGCGCCGCGCTGCACGCGCTCCGACGGGCAGCCGCAATTGAGGTTGATTTCGTCATAGCCCCACTGTTCGCCGAGCTTCGCGCTGCGGGCGAGATCGGCAGGCTCGCTGCCGCCGAGTTGCAGCGCGACAGGCGCTTCGGCCGGCGTGAATGCGAGATGACGCGCGACATCGCCGTACAGCAAGGCGCCGGTCGTCACCATCTCCGTGTAAAGCCACGCATGGCGCGACACGAGACGATGCAGCGAACGGCAATGGCGGTCGGTCCAATCCATCATCGGAGCGACGGAGACACGACGGGACTTGAGTTTCGGTACGGCGGCCATGAGCGAATGAGCGACGGGCCCGCTGAACGCGAGCCGCTTGAAAATAAAGGGAATTTGCGATTTTACCGCACTGCGGCGGTTTGGTTGCGGCCGGTTTGTACTGGCGGCCTGGGCAGAAACTTGCTGCATCGTTTCCGTAAACTCAGCCACGCACCTCGCCTGCGCCGCCCGGAGAACCATCATGCCCTGCCATCGTCTCGCGACAGCCGCCCTCTTTCTCGCCGCCGCGCTCGCGGTGCAAGCCGCGCAAGCCCAGACCAACCCGCCAGACAACGGCGCCTCGATGGTCAAGCCGCCGCCCACGACCGGCGCGCCATCCGCGAGCGCGACCCGCCCGGACAACCCCGACAACATGCCGGTCAAGCGCCCCACGCCACCGCCAAACAGCGATCGCATGCTACATCACAGCCCTGCAAGCGACGCAATCGCGAAATAGTCGGGCACGGCGTCTGTAACGGGCTGGCAGCACCCGCGACGCCCCTATAATGGCGCTCGTCACGATACTCCGAGAGAACCGCGGCTCCGGGCTTGAAATGTTTTCAAGCGATCCAAGCGGTCCTGCCAATGCAAAAAATCATTCTGCCGTTCGTTTCCGGTTTCCTTGCCGCACTCTTCTTTCGCGAATCGACCCTGGCGCTGCTGCACGCAGCGGGCGTCATCGATCCAGCTGGCTTTTCCACGGTGCCGTTCCTGCCGCTCGGCATCCCCGAATTCATCGCCAACGCGCTCTGGAGCGCCGTCTTCGGCATTCTGATGGCGTGGCTGCTGCGCGTCGCGCCGGATCGCAGCGCGCCCTGGATCGGCGCGCTCGTGTTCGGCGGCATCGTGTTGACGGCGGTCAGCGTCTTCATCATCGATCCCGTGCGCGGCATCTGGCCTGCCGGCAACATGCTGCCGCGCCTCGCGCCCAGTTTCATCGCCAATGCCATCTGGGGCTGGGGCGCCCTTGTCTTCATGCGCGCCTTCATGGCCGGCACCGACACGCGCTGATTCGCGTTTGCGCTCCGTATAAACAAAAGCGGCCCGATCAGGTTCGATCGGGCCGCTTGCTTGCACACCGGGTCTCGCTTCGTTCAGTCCTTCAGGAGCCTGAGCGGATGCGCCGCCGGCGTCCACGCGCTTTCGAACATGCGCTCGACGTCCGCGGCCTTCACGTCCTCCAGCCGCGCAAGCTTCCATTGCGGCTGATTGTCCTTGTCGACGATGCGCGCGCGGATGCCCTCCACCACGTCGCCACGTTCGAACACGGTGCGCGTCAGGTCGAGATCGCGCCGCAAGGTCTCCGCCATGGTCGAGAACTTCGCGCGGTCGACCTGCTGCAAGGCCACATCGACCGACAACGGCGAACGCTCGCGCAACTCCATGGCCGTCTGCCGCGCCCACTCGTGACCGCCGTCGGCATCGCGCTCGAGGGACGCAAGAATCGACGCGCCATTGCCCGCCGCAAAATGCTTGTCGATCATCGTGCGCGCCTCGGCGAGCGCGCTGCGTTCCGGAATGGGCGCCACCTTGTACTTCGTGGTTTCGCCCTGCACGAAACGCACGATCTCCACGCCGTCGAGAAAGCGCTGATGGCGAAGCGATTCGATCAAGCCGGGCAACGCGCCATCGTCGAGATAGGCGTCGGCCATGCGGGCGTAAAGCGCATCGGCGGCGGCCATGGTTGCGCCGGTGGCCGCGAGATAGCGGCCGATCGCGCCCGGCGCGCGCGCGAGAAACCAGCTCACGCCGACATCCGGAAAGAGCCCGATGCGTGTCTCGGGCATCGCCATTTTGGTGGACTGCGTGACGATACGCAGGCCGCCCGTATGATGCGCGCCCTGCGAAATCCCCATCCCGCCGCCCATCACGACGCCGTTCACCACCGCGATATACGGCTTCGGAAACGTGAAGATCGCGTGATTGAGCTTGTATTCCTCGGTGAAGAACGCGTCGATGGCTTCACGCTTGCCTGCCGTCGCCGATTCGTACAGGAAGCGGATGTCGCCGCCCGCGCAGAACGCGCGCACATGCGGACTGAAGATCACGACCGCGCGGATCGCCTGGTCGTGCCGCCACGCGCGCAGCGCCTCGCTGATCGCGCCCAGCATCGGCGCGGTCAGCGCGTTGAGTGCCTTCGGGCGTTCGAGCGCAATGAAGCCGATGCCGTTGGCGGTGTCGATTCGGATGTCTTCGATGGTCATCGTGTTGAGGTGTCGGGTCGGTTCGCTGAATTGCCTTGAGGTTCTGCTTTCCGAGGTTTGGTTCCCGCGTTTCGCTTGTCGCCGACGCGCACGTCCGCCTGCTTGCACCACGCTTCGAGCAACAGCTCGACCAGCGTCTCAGCCGGCGTGGCGGGCCATGCCGCGCCGTTCAGCTTCAGCGCGACGACGCCATGAAGACTCGCCCAGAGTCCTTCCGCACAGGCCGCGGGTGCGGCGTGCGGTGGCAGGCGTCCGGCCGAGCGTAGTTCGAGGAACGCGTCCGCGATCGGCGCCAGCATCGCCGCGCCGGCATCGGCTGCTTCGGCAACAGCCGGAGCGTTCGTGTCGATGCCATCTGTCGCGGCTTCGAAGGAACCCGCCGGCTCCATGAACATCAGCCGATACGTCTGCGGTTCGGCCAGACCGAATTCGACATACGCACGCGCCATCGCGTGCAGACGGGCGGCCGGTTCCGCAATGCTCGCCTGCGCAACGAACGCCTCACGCAAGCGCAGGTGGCCTTCCATGCTCAACGCCCGCGCGATCTCGCTGCGGCTCCTGAAGTGAAGATAGAGCGCGGCGGGAGAATAATCGATCGCGCCGGCGAGCTTTCTCATCGACAGCGACGCAAAGCCTTCCCGCCTGACGATCTCGCGCGAAACTTCGAGTATGCGCTCGCGCAGCGCCATGCGCTGCGCTCGTCTCTGCTCGGTGCGGGGCACTCGCGGTCCCATGCGAGGCATTGTCGGCACCGTCAATTTCGGAGTCAATGCGCGGCCCCGCCCTGCACCGCCGATGCCTCGGTCAGACCGGCATGCGGTCGTCGTCCGGACGCGCGACCGACTCGTACAGCGGCTCGTCCGAGTCGCGCAAAACGACCGAAGAGAACACGATGCACACCGCGAGAATCAGCACACCGACGGCTGCCCAGATGAGCCATAGCGCATTGGACTCGACAAGCGAGTGAAGAAAGGAATGGAACATGACGACCCCGTGCGATTTTTATAATGTGGCTGCCCTGGTAACGCGCATGGCGTTGAGCAAGTACTATGCCGAGCGAATCGCATCGCGTGCGGCGAGTCTGCAGATGGTACTCCGTTGCGGGATGCCGCGAAAGCAAATGCGTACGCATGTCGGCGCTTCTCCCGGCCCAACAGGCAATGCAAGGCAGGTCTTACATCGCGCCATGTAAGAGTGGAATGTGCTTGCGCTTCAGTGCTGCGTCGGCGTCACCGGACCGGGCGGGAAGTGGCCGCTCTTCAGGAGCACCGGCATGCCGTTCGTCACGCGCAGATGCTCGCTCGCCACCGCTTCGATGTGCGTGCGCCCGGCGTCGAACGCATCGATCCAGCCCGCACTGTCATAGGTCTGCGCGCCGAAATGGTCTTCGAGCGCCTCGACCGATATCGCGCACGGCACGCGCCGGCCATCAACCAGCGCGGCGAATTCGACGGTCAGATTGGAATCGCGATAGTCGCGCGCGTCCTGAAGAAATCGGATGTCCATGATGGTCTCGTAGCTTGGCCGTGACGGCCCGTTCCATGCGACGGTGCGGCAATCCCGAATGGCTCAGGCTTCGCATGAAGCGGTGCGGCGACTATGGTAACTGCGCGCCCGTTTTGCGGTCCATACCCATGCCCCCCGCGGTCGTGCATCACGCGGCCAGCACGTCCTCGTCGATATCGACGACCAGCAGCGAGCTCGCCAGCGGATCGGCATAGTTGAAATCCAGCAGACGGCTCTGCTCGCGCACGCGTTCGCAAACCCGTTCGCGGGCGTCGTCGGCGAGTTGCGGATAGGCGCGCAGCACCTGCGCATCGAAGCGGTAATGCACGCCCCACGCGATGTTGCCAGGATGATTGGCCACCCCGCCCGTGCGCCAGCTGACGAACAGCGAAGGCGCTGCGTCCACGCCGATCTCCGCGATGTCCGCGCCGCTCGGAAACAAGTCGACGAGACCGGTCGCGACGTCGAACAGCACGGCATGTCGCAGGTGAATGGGGCGCATCATGCCGGACGCAGCAAGCGGTCGATATACTCGCGCGCGGCCTGTTCCACATGGGCGAGCGCCTGGGCTTCGGTCGAGAAACGCTGCTCCGGCCCGAGGTCGACGAGCGCCTCGAAGCGATGCACGTCGTCCGGGCCGCCCTGCGCGAGACTCACCGATCCGACGTAGATCGGTCCTGACTCGGTTTGCGGTTCATGCGTCTGCACGAGCCGCGCCGAAGCGCTGATGTAGTAGCCCCGGTACGGCCCCGTGACTCGTTCTGCCATGTTTCTTCCTCCTTTGGCGGACCGCGCGGCGCAGCTTCGCGACGCTTCGGTCAGGCAATTTCAACCGGCAATCAGATCAGTAAGGCGTCGGATCCGGAAATTAGTTCATTCGTTCCCATTGTTTCAGCGACGCCGCGACGTGCTTGCTGCGGCGCGTTCTCTTCAGCCTTGACTCGCAAGCATCGCGCCCGGCAGACGGCTTCGCTAACAAGCGCTTACGTGTCACGTAAGGCGCGTATGGGACAATGCACCTCTCAAAAAAACGCCCTCGCGCGACGGTCCTGTGACCGTCCTGCCAGCGGCGCAACGTCATTCGCTCTCACGAGGTAAAGATGAAGGATCACGGCCGGCGCATGCGCCGACACTCCGCATGCTCAACCCCATCCGGCGCTGCGAACGCTTCCTGGCTGCGTGCCGCCCTGATCGGCGCGGCTGCGCTCGCGGTGGCGAACCTGGGCGCGTGCGCATCGTCGAACGACGCTTCGCTGATCAATCTGCCCGATGGCCAGACCGGCTACGCGGTCAACTGCAGCGGCGCCGATGCCGGATCCAGCTGGGCCAGTTGCTACGTCCTGGCCGGCGAGAAGTGCGGCGCGACGGGCTATGACATCGTGTCGAAGGACAACGAGGAAGGCGGCCCGACCGGCGGCGGCATCACCAACGTGATCTCGGCGAACGTCAAGAACCGTTCGATGATCGTTCGCTGCAAGTAACGCCGCAGCGTTCGCGCGCGGTCCGATCATTCGATGATTCTCAGTGCGCGCTCATCTTCGAGAACGCGTTGAGCACGACGACGCCCGCCACGATGAGGCCCATGCCGAGCAGCGCGGGCAAATCGGGCGTCTGCTTGAAGAGCAGCGCGGCGACCAGCGTGATCAGCACGATGCCCGCGCCCGACCACACGGCATAGACGACGCCGACCGGCAACGCGCGCAGCGTCAGCGAGAGCAGATAGAACGACACCCCGTACCCGGCCACGACGATCGCGGCGGGAAGCGGGCGCGTGAAGCCATCGGAGGCGCGCAGCGCGGAGGTCGCGATGACCTCGGCGACGATCGCGATCGCGAGCAGGACATAAGCGGTTGAGCGCATCGATTCCTTTGAGGGCCTGGGGGTTGCGTGTCGGTCGTCGCGTGTCAGTCCTGACCGAGCGACAGCTGGCTGAAGTCATGGCCAAGTACCGCGCAGAGCGCTTCGACGACCATCTGGTGATCGTCGCGCTGCGCCAGTCCCGAGACCGCAACCGAGCCGATCACGCCCGCGCCCGCGACGCGCAGCGGAAACGCGCCGCCATGCGTGGCGAACTCGGCGGGGTCGAGGCTGAACTTGTCGGCGAGCGTGGTGCCCGCCTGTTGCAACGTAAGGCCGAGCGCATACGAACTGCGGCGGAAGTGTTCCACCGTGCGTGACTTGCGTTCGATCCAGCGCGCATTGTCGGGCGTGGTGCCGTCGAGCGCGATGGTGAAGAGCTTGCGGCCGAAGGTGCGCACATCGATGACCACGGCCGCGCCGCGCGCCACCGCCATCTCGCGCAATTGCGAGCCGATCTGCCACGCCTGTTCGGCATGAAACTGCGGGAACACGAGCGTGCGTTCCTGATGCGCGATGGCCTGCAGAACGTGTGGAATGTCCATGAGCGTGCGACTCCTTGACTGGCTTGCTTGATGGGTGTGTGCCGCGCTTGAGTTGCGGCACCTCTGTGCGTGGCACATGGCCGAGGCTTGCGATTTTGACACGCGCGGATGAGACAGCACCATGTGAACCGGCCATGTATCGGTGCTCAAGCGACTTGAGGCGGGCTTGCCCTGAGCAGGCATTTCGATTCGATATGTATGGAAAGACGAGCAAGCCATTGCGCTCAAGTAAGCGATGCCTTATAATCTTTTCTTCGACGGACGCGGGGTGGAGCAGTCTGGCAGCTCGTCGGGCTCATAACCCGAAGGTCGTAGGTTCAAATCCTACCCCCGCAACCACAGTTGAAGATTCATGCAGTGTGGCATCTGTCAGGGCCAGCGAATCCGGCAACACGTCGTACACATCAACCCGCCATCGAGCGGGTTTTTTGTTGTCTGCGGTTCTTCTTCTGCATTCAATCCGCGTCGAATCGCCGCTCCACCCGCCCCCGTCCCGCCATACCCCCATGGCATAATCCCCCCGTTCAGCATCGTCCAAACATCGAACGCGGCATGCATCACTTGCGTCGGGCCATCGTCAGGAAGATCGGCGGAATCGCAGCACTCTGCGCGATACTGCTGCTCTCGCTTGCGCCCGTCGCATCGCAGGCGCTCGAACATGCGCGTATCGATGCATTGCTCGCTTCTGTCTGCGCTTCCATTGCGCCCATCGCGCATTCAGACCAGCAGGCTTCCGCTCATCGCACGAACCACGACAGGCTCGCGCACCTGCAAGCCTGCGCCTATTGCGACTTCATCGCGCACGCGCCCACGCCGCCCGCAGCGCCATCCCGCCCAGACATCCTGCAAGCCGCCCGTGAACCGTTCACGACCCAGGCTCCCGCCGACGCGCCATTCAGCGCACGACTGCGCACCGCACAACCCCGTGCCCCGCCCGCCGCTCTCTGACCTCTGACGCGCGCGCCTGAAATCAGCGCGCCGAGCCTTCGTTCCTCATCAACACCCATCCGCGACGCACCCCGTCCGGAGCCTTCAAGGACACGTCATGACGCCTTCATCGCTTATGCGCGGCGCGCTCGCGCTCGCCTGCGCCCTGGCCACGCAACTCGCGCTCGCCCACGCCTTGCCCAAGCTGCAGCAACCCGGCCCCGGCGCGACGGTCAGCGCGCCGCACGAGGTTGCCATCGATTTCGGCGAAGCGCTCGAACCGACCTTCAGCAAGCTCATCGTCACGAATGCGCAAGGCACGCAGGTCAACACCGAAAAATCCGTGGTCGCCGACAGCGACAAGAAGCACATGAGCGTCGCGCTTCCTGCGCTGCAACCGGGCGTCTACAAGGTGCAATGGACCGCGCTCGCCGCGGACGGGCATCGCACGCAAGGCCACTACAACTTCACCGTCAAGTGAGCACCACATGAAAAAAATTGTTCTTTTCGCAGGCGCGCTCACATGCGCGTCCCTCGCCCAGGCAGCCACGCTCGAAGCGCATGACTGCTGGATTCGCGCGATGCCGCCCACGCTGCCGTCGTCGGGATATTTCAGCCTCGCCAACAACGGCGACGCGCCCGTCACGCTCACCGACGCGCACACCCCCGCCTTCGGCATGGCGATGATGCACAAGTCCGACATGAAGAACGGCACGGCCACGATGTCGCCCGTCGATTCCGTCGATGTCCCCGCGCACGGCAAGCTCGACTTCGCGCCGAAGGGCTATCACCTGATGCTGGAGGAACCGGCGAAGCCGCTCAAGGTCGGCTCCAGCATTCCGCTCACGCTGACGTTCGCGGACAAGTCCACGTTGCAGATGAATTGCTCGGTCAAGCCGGCAAGCGCGACCGGTCACTGACAAGCCGCCGCCTGAAATAAAAAACGCGCCAGGTTCTTTCCGAACCCGGCGCGTTTGCTTTGCAACGCAGCGTTTGAAAGCAGCACCCCTACGGCTTGCTGAACATGTCCATGATCTGCTTGCGCTCGTCGGTGGTGACTTGCGGCGGCGGCGCCTGCATGCCCGCCGGGCCGACACCGCCCATGGTGGTGGCATCGCCGGCCATCGGATTGGTGTTGTCGAGCCCGACGCTCGCGACGAAGCCCATGCCCGGCGTCCGATCGGCATAGAACAACTCGCCATCGACCGTCGTGATGCCGTCCGGCTGGGTCATCTCCTGCTGCGGGATGCCGCGCAGCGCGCGTCCCATGTACTCGACCCAGATCGGCAACGCCAGCTGCGCGCCGAACTCGCGGCTGCCGAGCGTCTTAGGCTGGTCATAGCCCATCCACGCCACCGCGACCAGCTGCTTCTGATAGCCCGCGAACCAGCCGTCCTTCGCGTCGTTGGTCGTGCCGGTCTTGCCTTGCAGGTCATTGCGCTTCAGCACATTGGTGCCCGCGCCCGTGCCCTGGGTCGCCACCGTGTGCAGCAGACTGTTCATGATGTACGCGTTGCGCGGCTCCAGTGTCTGCGGCGCATTGCTGCCCGCCGTCAACGGATTGGCGCGCGAGATGACGGCGCCGCGTGCATCGTCGACTTCGCCGATCAGATACGGATTGATGCGGAACCCGCCGTTTGCGAACACCGAATACGCGCCGGACAGTTGCAGCGGCGTGACCAGCCCCGCGCCGAGCGCGAGCGGCAGGTACGGCGGCGTCTTGTCCTTGTCGAAGCCGAAGTTCTTCGTCACGAAGTCCTGCGCGTAGCTCGTGCCGATGTACGACAGGATGCGGATCGACACCAGGTTCTTCGACTTCTGCAAGCCCGTGCGCATGGACATCGGGCCATCGGGCTGGTCGTCGTCCTTCGGCTCCCACGGATCGCCGCCGTTGGTCGCCGGGAAGAACAACGGCGCGTCGTTGATGATGGTCGCCGGCCCGAGTCCCTTGTCGAGCGCCGCCGAGTAGATGAACGGCTTGAAGCTCGACCCTGGCTGGCGCCAGGCCTGCGTCACGTGGTTGAACTTGTTCTTGTTGAAATCGAAGCCGCCGACCAGCGCGCGGATCGCGCCGTCCTGCGGCACCATCGACACCAGCGCGCCTTCAACCTGCGGCAGTTGCGTGATCTGCCAGCCGCTTTTCTCCTTGTCGTCGCGCATCAGGCGCACGATCGAACCCGGCTTGATAGCCAGCGTCTTCGATGCATTGCTGCGCAGCGCGGCCGCGACGAAGCGCAGGGCATCGCCGGACAGCGTCGCGGTATCGCCGCCGACGAACTGCGCCGTCACCTGCTTCGGGCTCGCGGACGTCACCACGGCGGACACGAGTTCGCCGTTGTCCTGGTGATCGACGAGCGCGTCCTCGATGGCCTCCGCGCGATCGTCCGCATTCGACGGCAAGTTGATGTTGCCTTCCGGACCGCGATAGCCGTGGCGCCGCTCGTAATCCATCACGCCCTTGCGCACGGCCTTGTAGGCGGCGTCCTGATCGGCGGAATCGATGGTCGTGACTACCGTCAGGCCGCGCGTGTAGGTTTCTTCCTTGTACTGCGCGTACATCATCTGCCGCACCATCTCCGCGACGTATTCGGCATGCACGCCGTACTCGGTGCCGGCGGACTTCGTGTGGATTTCCTCGGCGGCGGCCTGGTCGTACTGCTCGCGCGTGATGAAGTTCAGGTCCAGCATGCGCTTCAGGATGTACTGCTGACGCACCTTCGCGCGCTTCGGATTGACGACCGGGTTGTACGCCGAAGGCGCCTTCGGCAGGCCCGCGAGCATCGCCGCCTCGGCGAGCGAGGTGTCCTTCAGATCCTTGCCGAAGTACACGCGCGCCGCCGCCGAGAAGCCGTACGCGCGCTCGCCCAGATAAATCTGATTCATGTACAGCTCGAGAATCTGATCCTTGCTCAACGCACGCTCGATCTTGTACGCGAGCAGCATCTCGTAGACCTTGCGAGTGTAGGTTTTTTCACTCGAGAGGAAGAAGTTGCGCGCCACCTGCATCGTGATCGTGCTGGCGCCCTGCGATGCGCCGCCGTGCATCAGGTCGGCGACGCCCGCCCGCAGGATGCCCACGAAATCGACCCCGCCGTGATCGTAGAAGCGGTAATCCTCGATTGCGAGCACGGCCTTCTTCATCTGGTCGGGAATGTCCTGGAAGCGCACGAGACTGCGGCGTTCCTCGCCGAATTCGCCGATCAGCACGTGGTCCGCCGTGTAGACGCGCAGCGGCACTTTCGGCCGGTAGTCGATCAGCGCATTCAGCGACGGCAGGTTCGGCTCCATGACGACGAGCGCGTAGCCGACGATGAGTCCGCCCACCACGGCGCCGAGCGCCACGAGGCCGGCGAACCAGAGCGCGATGCGCGCCATGACGGAGCGGCCGCCACGGCCGCCTCCGCCGTTGCGGTCATTGTGGCCGTTGCCGCCGCCACGGCGGCCGCCGCCGTCACCGCCGCCGCGGCGGGTGCGGCCGCCGGCGTCGGAGTCGTTGCGTGCCTGGTTGCGTGATTCGTTCCAGCTGGGTTCGCGATCGTGTCGCGTGGAATTCGATGAGTCGGGTCGTTTGATGATAGGCATGACTGGGTTCGTTCGGCGTGCGCCGGAGGCGCGCGCTGCGCCGCTGCACTGCTGTGCGGGCGCGACTGCAAAGACGGGCGAGCGAATGAGCGGGCCGGTGTCGACCGAGGGTAACAGCGCATTTTAAAGAATTCGCGCGCGTCACCCCAAAACCGCACGGATTTTTTTGTAAGTGAGTGCGCAGAAGGGCTTATGCGGCTCCCTTGCCGCCCCCCGTGACCGCCCTTGTGTTGAGTTACCCACAGAGGCACTGCACAGAGTTGTGGACAACTGTATGAGAATATAGGCAAGTGTTTGAACGCACGGCAGTTTCAGCGCGTGCTCAAAGCATGAACAGCGAGTGTGATCAGCGAGCGGCGGCCCACCGACGCTCAGCCCACGCCCGCGCGCAAACCGATATGATGGATGCATGGATTGCAGGTTCCCGGTCGGTCATGCGCGAACCCTGCGGTAAAGATGTCGTGCCGTTTGATGAACCGAAGTTGCGATTCGTCCAGCCAGTCGTCCGGTTACGATCGCCTTACTGTTTGCGAGCCGCTCATGTCGACCAAACCCAGCGAACGCATCGTTGTCTTCGTCACTCCCGCGCAGAAGCTGGCCATCAGCAAGACAGCGGACACGCTCGGCATCAGCGTGAGCGAACTCATGCGCCGCGCCGTGCTGAACTTCAACGCCACCAGCGAGCAGATCAAGGTGGCCGGCATCGTCGACCGCTTGCGCGCTCCGAAGGCGCCTGATCCGCTCAATGTCGCGCTGAAGAGCGTGGCCGCCAAGGCCGCCGCGCGCGAGGCACGTGAAGCGGCGGCGAACGCGACCAAGCGCGCCGCCCTGCCGCCCCGGGTCCGGACGGAGCCGCCTGCCGCCGGCGCCACAGCAAGCATGGCCCCGCGCACCGACGACACCCTCAACGAACACGACTCACTCGGTGCAGGCGAAGATACAGGCGAAGACGCCTCGCTCACCGATGACTCAGGCTCCGGCCATTGATACTGCCCTGCCCGTGGCCGATGTGTCCCGCGCAAGCCGGGGAACATCGGGCGTTACACTCCTTAACGTCAGGTTAAGGTCGGATTAAGGGCGGGCGTGCTCTAATGGGCGGACAGACCCCGCGCGGTGGCACACTCGCGCTCGCATCCGCGGGAAGTTTTTCTCGAACCGCTTGCAATCCCGCATCTCGCCCTTCAACTACGCGCCGCGCACGCCCGCTGCGGCCAGATAGCACGCGGCGCAGGCGAGCCGCAGTCTTCATCCAGGAGAAATACATGTCGCTTTTCGATTCGATTACCCGCACGGTCAAGGGTCTCTTGAACGACGCCGCCGACACCATGCAGGATCCGTCGCGTGACGCGCGCCAGATCGTGCGCGAGCTCGACGACAGCATTGCCAAGGCGGAGAACTCGCTTATCGAGATCGAGGCGCAGGTCGCGACGCAGCAAAGCAAGCGCGACGCCGCCGCCGACAAGGCGAAGAAGTACGAGGACGGCGCCCGGCGCGCGCTGCAATCCGGCGACGAAGGTCTGGCGCGTGAAGCGCTCGCCGCGCAAGCCAACGCCGAAACCGAACGCGACGCGCTCGCCGGTGAACTCCAGACGCTGGAGCCGTCGGTCGAGCATCTGAAGACGCAGATCGCCGACATGCGTCAACGCCGCAACGATCTCAACGCACGCTCGAACATCCTCCAGGCGAAGCAGCAGATCGCGCAGGCGAAGGACACTGCGGCCACGGCGCTGGGCGGGATCGGCGGAAAGAATCTTTCCGAAGACTTTCAGAAGCTCGAAGACAAGATCCAGCTGGCCAACGCCCGCTCGGATGCGCGCCTGAATTCGGCCGACCAGAAATCCGGCAAGGCGCTGGAGGACAAGCTCGCCGCGCTGAATCGCGGTCCGTCGGTGGAAGACCGTCTCGAAGCGCTGAAGAAGCAAGTCAATCCGCCGGCGCAGTAATTGCGGACGGAGGCAGGTGCAATTGAATTGTCCGGCGCGCCGCCAACTCACCGCTTCGCGACGCGTCGGAGCATGATGCGTTATCTCGAGCAGGACATGTTTGCAGCTTCAACAGGAGACGGACGTTTATCGCGTCCGGCCGGCCTCATGAAAAAGTTTTTGACGGCCCTCGCATTGTCGCTGTCGCTCGCTTCGCCGCTCGCATTCGCCGTACCGACGGTGCAGCAGGTCGAGCAATCGATGACGCAGGGCAACTGGCAGAAAGCCGACTCGCAGTTGAGCGAAGTGCTCGACGCCCATCCGAAGAATGCCCACGCGCATTATCTGTATGCGCAGGTATTGGATCGCGAAGGACGCTACAGCGATGCGTTATCGCATCTGCAACAGGCGAAGACGATCGATCCGTCGCTGAGCTTCACCGATCCGGCGCGCTTCGCGGCTACGCAAGCGCGCATTCAAGCCGATTCGACCCGCGCCAGCATCTCGCCGCGCCCGGACAACGGCACGAACACGACGGCGGTGCGCAATCCGTTCAACCCGGATCAGGCCGCGGCTGCCGCGCCGCAGAAGCACGGCATCGGCATGGGTGCGTGGATCGGCTTCGCGGTGTTGATCGCGGCCATCGCGCTGGTGCTGCGCTGGGGCTTGCGGCGCGCGCGCGCACGCGACGACGGCCAGGCCGAAACCGACCGCCGCGGGCAACTCAAGCGCGCCACCGATCTTCTCAACGAAGTGCGCTCGCTCAAGCTCGACGTGCGGCTCTCGACCGCGCCTGGGCATGAAGCGCTGCTGAAGGACGTCGAGGGTGCGGAAGCGCAGTTGCGCGATACCGTCGAGTCACTGACGAACGCGAAGAATCCGGTGCCTCCGTATGCCATCGAGGATCTGGAGAATCAGGTTGCGAGCCTCAAGGCCCGCGCTGAAGGCCGCCCGGACCCGGCCGCCGCTGCGCAGGCTGGCGCACCGAACGCTTCGCCGTATGCACAGGAAGCCGAGCGCTTCGGCCGCGGCCAGCAGCCGCCTTATCCGCAACAGCAAGGACCCTATCCGCCGCAGCAAGGGCAGCCGCCCGTCATCATCCAGCAAGGCGGCGGCGGGTTTGGCGGCGGCATGGGCGGATTGTTGACCGGCGTGCTGCTGGGCGAAGCGCTGTCGCATGGACGGGATCGCGTGATCGAGCGCGATGTGCCGGTCGATCGTCCGGCGCAGAACGACAACGGCGGTCTCGACTTCGGTAACAACAACGGCGGCGGCCTCGACTTCGGCAACGGCTCCAACGACTGGAGCGACGGCGGAGGCGGCGGCATGGATCTCGGCAACAACGACGACGGCTGGCGCGATACCTGATCCGCTGATCCGTCTGCCTAGCACATGACAAGGCCCCGCATGCGGGGCCTTTTTTTTGGGGAAGCGCGAGAAACAAGCGCGCTCAGCCGCCACCGCCGAGAAAGCGCAGCAGCCCCCACAGGAACTTGAAGAAGCCGACGACGAACGCCCAGATCCGCTCCAGCTGATCCCAGTTCGCGAGGTAGAGCAGCGTCCGCAGCATCATGCGGCGGGCGTGGCGCGGCGGCGAATGCTCACGCGGTCATGCAAGGTCAAAGCGGCCATCAGCGAAATCAGGAGAAAAAAGAAGGCGGCTCGCGCCGCCTTCGATTGCAATCGCAAAGATCGCATCATACCGCCCCGCCGGTCAGCGACTCACCTGCCGCCTCACTGCTCCGACTGCTTCGACTGGTCCTGCGGCGGGATTTCGTCCGTCAGCGCTTCTTCCAGACGCTTGAAGATGCGTCGCGTCGCGCCGCGCGGCTGCAGCGCGAACAGCACCAGCGAGCGGCCCGTCACCTGGTAGACATCGTCGGAACCGAACACCGGCAACTCCTCGCGGACCGGCGCGTTGGTGTCGATCAGACAGATCCATTCGTCCGGTCCCGGAATGTCCGGCAGCGTGAAATCGACGACATCGTGATAAGCATTCACGATCAGCAACAAGGTCGCATCCGACGCCGGCTTGCGAATGCCCGTCGCCTGCGCGCGCCCGTCCATCACCACGCCGAAGCAGCGCATGTTCGGATCGTCCCATTGCTCCTGCGTCAGCTCGTCGCTGCTCGGGCTCAGCCACCTGGCGTCCGCGACCTGCAGATCCTCGCGATATTCCCCTGTCAGAAAGCGCTGTCGACGCAGCACCGGCAGCGTATGCCGCAAGGTCGTCAGCTTGCGCACGAACTCGGTGAGCGCGAGACCGTTTTCATCGATGTCCCAGTTCACCCAGCTGATGTCGTCATCCTGGCAATACGCATTGTTGTTGCCTTGCTGCGTGCGGCCGAACTCGTCGCCGGCCAGCAGCATCGGCGTGCCTTGCGAAAACAGCAGCGTCGCCAGCAGGTTGCGCTTCTGGCGCTCACGCAGCGTGCGGATCTCGTCATCGTCGGTCGGGCCTTCGGCACCGCAGTTCCACGACTTGTTATCCGAATGGCCGTCCTTGTTGTCTTCGCCGTTGGCCTCGTTGTGCTTGTCGTTGTAGGAGACGAGATCGTTCAGCGTAAAACCGTCGTGTGCGGTCAGGAAGTTCACGCTCGCCCACGGACGCCGGCCGCGCTTGTTGAACTTGTCGCCGGACGCGGTCATGCGGGTCGCAAGCTCGGGCGCTTCGCCTTCGTCGCCCTTCCAGAAGCCGCGCACCGTATCGCGATAGCGATCGTTCCATTCGGCCCAGCCCGGCGGAAAACCGCCGACCTGATAGCCGCCCGGACCGCAATCCCACGGCTCGGCGATCAGCTTGACGCTGGAGAGAATCGGATCCTGGCGGCAGCTGTCGAGGAACCCGCCGCCTTCGTCGAAGCCATACGGCTCGCGGCCGAGAATCGTCGCGAGGTCGAAACGGAAGCCATCGACGTTCATCTCCGTCACCCAGTAGCGCAGGCTGTCGGTGACCATCTGCAGCACGCGCGGATGCGACAGGTTCAGCGTGTTGCCGGTGCCGGTGTCGTTGATGTAATAGCGCGCCTCTTCCGGCATCAGCCGGTAGTACGACGCGTTGTCGATACCTCGGAACGACAGCGTCGGGCCGCGCTCGTTGCCTTCCGCCGTGTGGTTGTAGACCACGTCGAGAATCACTTCGAGACCCGCCTCATGCAGACGGTCCACCATCTCCTTGAATTCCGCCACGACGCCCGCGCCGCGCGCGAAGTAACGCGGGTCCGCCGCGAAGAAGCCGATCGTGTTGTAGCCCCAGTAGTTCGTCAGGCCCTTGTCGGTGAGATGGCTGTCGTTGACGAACGCGTGAATCGGCAACAGTTCGACCGACGTCACGCCGAGGCTCTTGATGTATTCCACCACTTCCTTCTGGCCCAGGCCCTCGAAGGTGCCGCGCATGTGCTCGGGCACCGCCGGATGGCGTTTCGTGAAGCCGCGCACGTGGGTTTCGTAGAAGATCGTGTGTTCCCAGGGCACGCGCACACGGGTGGCGTGCGTCCAGGAAAAGCTCTGGTCGACGACCTGGCACTTCTGCATGAAGGGTGCGCTGTCGCGTTCATCGAAGGTGAGATCGTCGCCTTCGGCGAGCAGCGTATAGCCAAACACCGCCGGGTCCCACTTCAGCTCGCCGACGTGCGCCTTCGCATACGGGTCGAGCAGCAGCTTGTTCGGGTTGAAGCGATGGCCGGCTTCCGGCTCGTACGGACCGTGCACGCGGTAGCCGTAGACGGCGCCGGGCTTGAGATCGTGGACATAGACGTGCCAGACTTCGTCAGTGTATTCGGGCAGTTCGATGCGCTCCAGTTCCTGTTCGCCCTTCTCGTCGAACAGGCACAGGTCGACCCGCGTGGCGTTCGCGGAAAACAGCGCGAAGTTGACGCCGTTTCCGTCCCAGGTGGCGCCGAGCGGAAACGGGGAGCCTTCGGCAATGCGGTGTTCGTTCGGCATGAGATGATCGGATTCGAGTGATGACGCGTGGCGTCGGGATCGTGCGGTGTGTGCTGTGTGCATTGCGGACACGTAAGGCGGATCGAAAAAGAGCATTTTGCGTGCCCGTGGAGCGGCACGGCGCGCGGCTTGCTTGGCGCTGCACTGGACGTTCATGCGCCGCGTCCCTTTTTGTGCGCCGCCGTGTGCCCGACGCGCACACCGTGTAAAACGTGCAAGTCGAGGTCGTTGCGCGCCTGACGCATCTGCCGGACGGCTCACGGTGTCCAAACTTCAAGGAGAGCTCGCCTTGTCCACGCATACCGGTTCCACCCCAGCGAATCCCCAGACCGGCGGCACCGCCGACGCCAGTCGCGCGGCCGGACGCGCCCTGCGCGACGCGGTGCCGTTCGGACAGCACGCCGCATGGCAGCCCGAGTCCGCTCGCCCCGATCCGGTCGAGCGCGTTCTCGCCGGCAACGCCGGCCGCCAGGAGCGGTTCATTCCGCTGCGCATGCAGCGCATGGCGGAGTCGCCGTTCGCCTTCCTGCGCGGCGCCGCCACTGTGATGGCCTGGGACCTGGCGAAGTCGCCTTCGATCGGCCATAACGTCATCATCGACGGCGACGCGCACATCAATAACTTCGGCCTGTTCCGCACGCCGCGTCAGGACGTGGTGTTCGACCTGAACGACTTCGACGAGACGCTCGTCGGACCGTGGGAATGGGACCTGAAACGCCTGACTGCAAGCATCAATGTCGCGGCGCGCGAAAACGGAGTGGATCCGGCCGGACGCGAGCGCGCGGTGCGGTCCGCGTGCGCGGGCTATCGCACGACCATGGCGACGCTCTGGCAGGTGAATCCGTACGATCTCTGGCAGATGCGCAGCTACGCGAGCGCCCTGCACATGGATGCGCCGACGCGGCTCGACGCCGAGGAAAAGGCCACCATCGAGAAGACGGTCGAGCGCGCGATGAAGCGTTCGCACGCGACCATGCTGGCGAAGGTCGCCGAGCCGGTGGGCAAGGGCTATCGCTTCAAGGTCGATCCGCCGATCCTCACGCAGCTCGACGCCGCCGAGAAAAATCATGTGATCGATGGCCTGAAGGCCTATCTGCAGACCATCGCCGGCGAGTGGCGCATGATGCTCGAACGTTACGACGTCGCGGATGTCGCGCATCGGGTGGTCGGCGTGGGCAGCGTCGGCACGCGCGCCTATCTGGTGCTGATGCTCGGCCGCGCGCTCGGCGATCCGCTGTTCGTGCAGGTGAAGGAAGGCATCGTCCCGGCCGCCGCGCCGTTCGTGCCGCCGCTGGACGAGCCGTTCCAGCATCAGGGACGGCGCGTCGTGCATGGGCAGCGGCTGATGCAGAGTTCGTCCGATGCGCTGCTCGGCTGGACCACGATCTCCGGCCGGTACTTCTACGTGCGCCAGATGAAGCAGATTCGCGGCTCGATTCCGGTGGACTGGCTGCACGGCGCCACTTTCGATTTCTACGCGTGGTGCCTCGGCATGCTGCTCGCGCGCGCCCACGCCCGCACCGGCGACGCCGCGCTCATCGCCGGCTATTGCGGCAGCTCGGACAAGCTCGATGCCGCCTATGCGACCTGGGCCGAGCGCTATGGGGCGCAGACCGTGGCGGACCACGCCGCGTTTTGCGCGGCGATCAGCCAGGGGCGCGTGCCGGCGAAGTGAGACACGCGAGCACAAGACCGAGTGTGCTGTGCGCGGGCGGTTCGCAGTCGAATTGACTATCATGGACGCTGTCCACGCCGCATTGCCCGACGCGGCGCGGCTTACCGGCGTTTCAATGGCATAGCCCTTGCTGCCGCTCTACCCCGTTACACCGTCCCGAACTTCAACTGGAGGAAGCCGCGCATGAGCATGATCGATGAATTCAAGAACTTCGCCCTGAAGGGCAATGTCATGGACCTCGCGGTCGGCGTCATCATCGGCGGCGCGTTTTCGACGATCGTCAATTCCGTCGTGAAGGACCTGATCATGCCGGTGGTCGGCCTTGCCACCGGTGGCCTCGATTTTTCCAATCTCTTCGTCAAACTCGGACCCATACCCCCAACCTTCAAAGGCAATCCGGATTCGTACAAGGACTTGCAGACAGCGGGCGTGGCCGTGTTCGGCTATGGCTCGTTCATCACGGTGCTGATCAACTTCATCATTCTCGCGTTCATCATCTTTCTGATGGTCAAGTTCATCAACAACCTGCGCAAGCCCACGGAAGCCGCCGCGCCGCCGTCCACGCCCGAAGACGTGCTGCTGCTGCGCGAAATCCGCGACGAACTGAAGAACGCACCGCGCGTCTAGGCGGCCGATCCTTCGAGAATCTCAGGAACCCGCGCGGCGTGCGCGGGTCTGCATAAACAGCAGCCCACTTCCGTTGGTGCGCCCTGCCGCTTTTTTCTTTACGAAAGCTGTTCTTGCGGGCAGGAGCGGGACTATTATTGGGAATAGATGCTCAGAGGGATGCCCAGATGGATGCCAAGCGGGCCGCCAATCGGTCAACGGCATGAATCGTGCGCCAGGATCGTGCAATCAGGCAGGAGACCGTGCAAATCTTCGGTCGTGATCCTTGGCCCGAATCACCGTGACCTATTCACATCGATGCGCTATAAAAGATCGACGTGCGGCGCGCAAGACGGGAGTGGCCGCATGAGGACGCTGCGTTTCTTGCAATTCTTTTTCAGGCGAGTTTTTATGTCCTTCCCGAAAAAGCGTAAACGCGTGAAAGCCGACGGCGACGAGTCGTTCCTCGCCGTGCTCCGGCATTTCAGGCCTTTCGGTCAGCTAGACACCAAGATCGCGCGCGCGCGTGCGCAGGACGAACCGGTGCTCTACGCCCATGTGTTGCCCGGACTCGATGTTCTTCTGTGCAGCGTGCGCGGCGCCCAGCCGCCCTATCCGGCGATCGACGAACTGCACAGGCGCTGTGTCGAATCCATCACCAATGCGCTCGAACAACCGCTCGACGGACTCGAGAACGGCGGCTACTGGTATGAGGCCAACGGTTTCGGTTTTCTTGTTTTCGCCAGCCGCGCCCGCACCCAGATCCTGAACGACTTTGGTGCCACCGTTTCGGCACGCAGGCGGCGCGGCGCGCGCCGGCAGGATGCGGGGGACGCCGCTTCACGTCCGTTGCGCTGAGTTTTTCATAATCCCCCGTAGCGCGAATCGATCGGGCCTCCATGCGAGGCCCGATGCATTCAGGGCGATGGATCGAGCACGTCCCTCGCGCAAACCCCGACTATTCCCGCAGGCTTTCATGTTCTCTAATGGAAGCCGCGCGCCGCCACAGCCAATGGCGCGCGCCTTGCTGCAACGACATTGCAAGCTTCTCGCGACGCCACCGGCCCATCGCGCCGCCCTTCATCAAGAACGGAGAACACCATGTCGGAACACGTCTACAAGCAGATCGAACTCACCGGTTCCTCGCCCCAGTCCAGCGACGACGCCGTGCGCGTCGCTTTATCGAAAGCCTCGAAGACGCTGCGCAACATTCACTGGTTTGAAGTCACGGAAACGCGCGGACACGTGGAGGACGGCAAGGTCGCGCACTGGCAGGTGACGCTCAAGGTCGGCATTCGCCTCGAGGATTGACGCGTTCACCCGTCGCATGAAAAAGCCGCGCTTCGTGTCGCAACGAAGCGCGGCTTTTGATTTGCTGGCGGCCCAAGACTGACAGACCGACAGACCGCCTGGCCAACGTACTTACTTTGGCAGCGAACCGTCCACGCCTTCGACGTACCAGTTGATGCGTTGCAGTTCCGGATCCGTCAGCGTCTTGCCGGCCGGCACCTTCTCCGCGCCCGACTGATCCTTGATCGGACCGCTGAACACATCCCACTTGCCGCCATGCAGCTCGTCACGCTTCGCGGCAACCGCCTGCACCGCCTTCGCGGGAATCACGCCCGTGTTCAAGTCTTCCAGGTCCACGGCCTTCTGCGGAATGCCGAGCCAGACCGGATCGTTTTTCCACTTGCCGTCGATCACCTTCTGGATCACGTCGTTGTAATAGACGCCCCAGTGCGCGACCACCGAACCCAGATGCGCGTTCGGGCCGAACTTCTTCATATTTGAATCCCAGCCGAAGGCATACACGTGCTTCTCGGCGGCCGTGTTGAGCGTCGCGTTCGAATCCGTGTTCTGCAACAGCACGTCGGCACCCTGGCCGATCAGCGTTTCGGCCGCCTGTTTTTCCTTGCCCGGATCGAACCAGCTGTTGATCCAGATGACCTTCGTGTGGATCTTCGGATTCACCGAGCGCGCGCCCAGCGTGTACGCGTTGATGTTGCGGACCACTTCGGGAATCGGCACCGACGCGACGAAGCCCAGCGTGTTGGTCTTCGTCACGTAACCGGCCGCGACACCCGCGAGATACGCGCCCTGGTACATGCGCACGTCGTAGGTGCCGAAGTTCTTCGCCTTCTTGAAGCCGGTGGCCGTCAGGAACGTGGTGTCGGGAAAGTCCTTCGCCACCTTCAGCGCGAAATCCTGATAGCCGAAGCTCGTCGCGAAGATCACCTTGTTGCCCTTGTTGGCGAGATCGCGGAACACGCGCTCCGAATCGGCCGATTCCGGCACGTTCTCCACGCGCGTGATCTTGATCTTGCTGCCGTACTTCGCCTCGGCTTCCTTGCTGCCCGCGTCGTGCGCGAAGGTCCAGCCGGCATCGCCCGGATTGCCGAGATAGACGAACGCGACGCCCGGCGCATCGGCCGCCTGCGTGCTCATCGCGGCGACGCTGGCCGACAGCGCGACCGTCGCGGCGACGGCCTTGAGCCATGGTTTATTCATTGTGATTCTCCTGGTCGATGTTGTGTGTGAATCAATTGTGCGTGTGACAGAGTGTGGTCAGCCAAAAAAACGGACGAAAGCGCCGGGCGCGCCGTGGCAGTCCGCTAGCTCGCCGCAAAAAACGGCTTGCCGAGCGAAGCCGGCGCATTGAGCTTGATGGTGTTCGGGTTGCGCGAGATCAGCACCAGCACGACGATCGTCGCGATGTACGGCAGCATCGCGAGGAATTGCGTCGGCACCGGCACGCCGATGGCCTGCGCATAGAACTGCAGCGCCATGACCGCGCCGAACAGAAGCGCGCCGATCAACAGGCGTCCCGGCCGCCAGGTCGCGAACACGACGAGCGCGAGCGCGATCCAGCCGCGTCCTGAGGTCAACTGCTCCTGCCAGACGTGCAGATAGACGATCGAGTAATAACCGCCCGCGATGCCGGCCATCGCGCCGCCGAACAGCGTCGCGCCGTAGCGCACGCCGACGACCGGAAAGCCCACCGAATGCGCGACCGCCGGCGATTCGCCTACCGAACGCAGCACGAGCCCCGCGCGCGTCTTGTAGAGGAACCAGCCGATCACCGCGAACATGATGAACGCGAGATAGCCGAGCGGCGTGAGCGAGAACACCGCCGGGCCGAGCACGGGAATCGACGAAAGACCGGGAATCGGCATCACGTCGATGCTCGCGCGCACCGCCGCCGAGGTGTACGGCTTGCCGACATAGGCCGAAAAACCGATGCCGAAGATCGTCAGCGAGAGTCCGGTGGCGACCTGGTTGGCGAGCATCGTGATGGTGAGAAAGCCGAACAGCAGCGCCATCGCGAGCCCGGCGAACACCGAGGCGACGATGCCGAGCCACGGGCTCCCGGTGGTCGCCGTGACGGCGTAGCCGGTGACGGCGCCCATCAGCATCATGCCTTCCACACCGAGGTTGAGCACGCCCGACTTCTCGGCGACGAGCTCGCCCGCGCCGGCGTACATCAGCGGGATGGCGGCGATGACGGCGCTCGACGCGAGGCTGCTGGCCTGATTGATATCCATGGTCTTCTGCTCTCGTTAGGCTTAAGCGGCGTGGCGCGCCGAGCGACGCGTGATGCGGTAGTTCACAAAGAGATCGCAGCCGAGCAGGCAGAACAGCAGCAGGCCCTGGAACACGCCCGCGAGCGCCTGCGGCAGTTGCAGCGAGGTCTGCACGGCTTCGCCGCCGAGATAGAGCAGCGCCATCAGCAGACTCGCGAGCACGATGCCCACCGGATGCAGCCGCCCGACGAACACGACGATGATCGCCGTGCAGCCGTAACCGGGCGACCAGCCCGCCTGCAACTGGCCGATCGGACCGGCCACCTCGCCCATGCCGGCCAGGCCCGCCAGACCGCCCGAGAGCAGCAGCGAGGTCCAGATGGTCTTCTTGTCGGAGAAACCGGCATAGCGCGCGGCGAGCGGCGCGAGACCGCCGACGTTCATCCGGAAGCCCGCGAAGCTCTTGCGCATGAAGACCCATACGCAGGGAATCGCGATTGCCGTGAGAAACACCGACGCGTTGATGCGCGTGCCCTTGAGCCACGCCCAATGCCAGTCGCCGTAGAGGCGCGGGAACAGCGCGTCGTCGCCGAACATGGCCGAGATCGGAAAGTTCATGCCGTCAGGATCGCGCCACGGGCCGCTCACCAGATAGATCAGCAGTTGAGCCGCGACGTAGGTGAGCATCAGGCTCGTCAGAATTTCATTGGTGTTGAACCGGCTCTTGAGCAACGCGGGAATCGCCGCCCACAGCATGCCGCCGACCACGCCGCCCGCCATCATCAGCGGCAGCGTCCACCAGCCGGATGCATCGCCGGCGTGGATCGCAATGCCGCCCGCGACGATGCCGCCCAGCAGCATCTGCCCTTCCGCGCCGATGTTCCACACGTTCGCGCGATAGCCGACCGCGAGGCCCAGGCCGATCAGGCACAGCGGCGACGCCTTCAGCACGAGTTCCGACCAGCCGTTGACGCTCGACAGCGGTTCGATGAAGAACGCGTGCATCGCGCGCAGCGGATCCTGGCCGACGAGGCTGAAAATCAGAAAGCCGATGACGAGCGTCGCGACCGCGGCGACCACCGGCACGGCAAGCTGCATGGCGCGCGACGGCGTCGGGCGCGCTTCGAGTCGATAGGGAAAGATCATCGTTCGCTTACTTCGGGAGTGAATCGAGTTCGGCCGACTGCGCGCGCTTGCCGTCGAACAGGCCGGCCATGAACAGGCCGATCTCTTCCGCGTTGGTTTCGCTGGTCGGGCGCACCGGCGAGAGCTTGCCGCCCGCGATCACCGCGAGCCGGTCGCAGATGTCAAAGAGTTCTTCCAGTTCCTCGGAGATCACGAGAATCGCGACGCCGCGCGCTGCGAGATCGAGCAGTTGCTGACGGATGAAGCCCGCCGCGCCGACATCGACGCCCCAGGTGGGCTGCGCGACCACCAGCACTTTCGGCTCCTGGAGAATCTCGCGCCCGACGATGAACTTCTGCAGGTTGCCGCCCGACAGGCTCTGCGCGAGCGCGCCGCAGCCGCCGCAGCGCACGTCGAAGGACTGGATGCAGCGGTTCGCGAACGCCTGCACCGCACCCGAGCGGATCCAGCCGCCGCGCACCATGTTCTCGCGATGCGCCGTCAGCAGGCCATTGTCCGCGAGCGACATGGCCGGGACCGCGCCGCGTCCGAGCCGCTCTTCCGGCACGAAAGCGAAACCCAGCCGCCGCCGTCCGCCCGCGCTCAGGCGCGCGGCGGGCCTGCCGCAGATCGACACGGCATCGGCGGCAATGTGTTTGTCGCGGATCTCGCCCGACAGCGCCGCCAGCAGTTCGGCCTGGCCATTGCCCGACACACCCGCAATGCCGAAGATTTCGCCCGCGTGCACGGCGAACGAGACGTTGTTGAGCGACGTGCCGAAGGGATCGGGGCTGGCCGCCGACAGGTTCTTCACCGCAAGCCGGATCTCGCCCGGCTGGTGCTCGCGCCGCGTGTAGTCCGGCAGCGAATGGCCGACCATCATCTGCGCGAGCGAGGCCGGCGTCTCACGGCGTGGATCGGCATTGCCGGTTACGCGGCCGCCGCGCATCACGGTGGCGTTCTCGCAGAGCGACTGGATTTCGTCGAGCTTGTGGCTGATGTAGAGAATGCTGCAGCCTTCGGACGCGAGACGGCGCAACACCTTGAAAAGCTTCTGGACCGCCTGTGGCGTGAGCACCGATGTCGGCTCGTCCATGATGAGCAGACGCGGATTCTGCAACAGGCAGCGCACGATCTCCACGCGCTGCCGCTCGCCGACCGTCAGGCTGTGCACGTGGCGCTGCGGATCGACATCGAGCCCGTAGTCTTTCGACACCTCTCGAATGCGTTTGCCGAGCGCCTTCATGTCGAACTTTTCGTCGAGCGCGAGCGCGATGTTCTCGCCCACCGTCAACGTCTCGAACAGCGAGAAATGCTGGAACACCATGCCGATGCCGAGCTTGCGCGCCGCCGCCGGGCTGCCGATCTCGATGACCTCGCCTTCCCAGCGGATCTCGCCTTCGTCGGGCCGCACGGCGCCGTAGATGATCTTCATCAGCGTGGACTTGCCCGCGCCGTTTTCGCCAAGCACGGCGTGGATTTCACCCGGCATGACGACGAGATTCACGCCGTCGTTCGCCTTGACCGACGGATACTGCTTGCTGATGCCTGACAACGCCAGGCGCGGTGGCGTCGTCGACGATTGGATGGCGTCGCCCATTGAGATCCAGAAATGCGCCCGGCCACCGAGCAGGCCAGGCTGGAAAAGTTACCGCGAAACCGGCGCGCGACAAATGGACGTCACGCAAATCGGGCCGCGGGCAGAATGTACAGAATTCGGGTCTCCAAGTCGATCACTCAAAATAACGCGCCAAATCACGCGCAGCCAGGTTTTGCGGGTAAGCCACACCTTGACGAAATTTTCGAGACATACTAAAAACCATATGGACAACCCCTGCTTATATCAGGCAGAACGTATAGTGGAGATAACATGAGTCAGCAACGCGAGGCGATCGATACTTACTTATTGCGCGTCTTGCACACTCTGCTGATGGAACGCAGCGTGACCCGCGCGGCCGTCAAGCTCAACCAGTCGCAACCGGCCATCAGTGCAGCGCTGCGCCGCCTGCGCGACATCACCGGCGACCCGCTGCTGGTACGCGGCAAGTCCGGCATGGTGCCCACCGAATACGGCCTGCGCCTCCTCGAACCCACCCAGAACGCCTTGCGGGAAATCGAGCGCATCAAGGTGCAGCAGCACAACTTTGATCCGTCGACGTCGGTGCGGTGTTATCGCATCGGCTGCCCCGATTATCTCAACGTGCTGTTCGTGCCGACGGTCGTCGAACGCTTCCGCCAGGCCGCGCCCGACGCCACGCTCGAATTTCATTCGCTCGGCCCGGCGTTCGACTACGAACTCGCGCTGGAAGACGGCAAGCTCGATATCGTCGTCGGCAACTGGCCGGAACCGCCCGAGCAACTGCATCTGTCCAATCTGTTTGTCGACAAGATCGTCTGTCTCGTCAGTAATACGCATCCGTTCGCCAAGCGCGGCGGTCTCACGCTCGATCAGTATCTGAACGCCCCGCATCTCGCGCCGACGCCCTATTCCGTTGGCCAGCGCGGCGCAATCGACGTGCATCTGGCGCGCGAGCGGCTCAAGCGCCATGTGGTCGTGACGCTGCCCTACTTCAATCTCGCGCCTTACGTGCTCATCAAGTCGGACCTCGTGTTCACGACGACGCGGCTCTTCGCGGATCATTACGCGCGCTTTCTGCCGCTGGCCGTCGTGCCCGCGCCGCTCGATTTCCCGCCGATGCAGTATTACCAGCTGTGGCACGAGCGCTGCCATTACTCCGATGAAGTCCGCTGGCTGCGCGGGCTCGTCGCGGAGGCGACGCGCTCGCTGATCGATCAGCCGTGATGCCGTCGCGGGGCGCTTGCAGGCGCCCCGCAGCGTTTTCTACGCCCGGTTCGCGAGTTCGCCCGCCAGCCGGTTATGCCGTTCGACGACGGCGCCGAGATCGAGCGTCGTCAGGCGGCCTTCCTTCACGACAACCTTGCCGTCGATCACGCTCGTCGATACCTGCGACGGCGCGCAGAACACCAGCGCCGCGACCGGATCGTGCAGTGCGCCCGCGAACGCCGTCTGCTTCAGGTCGAACGACACGAAATCCGCGGCCATGCCGGGCGCGAGTGCGCCGATGTCGTCGCGATTCAGCACTTTCGCGCCGCCGAGCGTGGCGATCTCGAGCGCCTCGCGGGCGGTCATCGCGTCGGGGCCGAAGCCCACGCGCTGCAGCAGCAAGGCCTGGCGCACTTCCGCGACCATCTGCGCGCCGTCGTTCGACGCGGAGCCATCCACGCCGAGTCCCACCGGCACGCCGGCATCGCGCATGGCGCGAATCGGCGCGATGCCGGAAGCCAGCCGCATGTTCGAGCATGGACAATGCGCGACGCCGGTGCCGGTGCGCGCGAACAGTTCGATGCCCGCGCGGTCCAGCTGCACGCAGTGCGCGTGCCATACGTCATGCCCGACCCAGCCGAGGTCCTCCGCGTATTCGGCGGGCGTCATGCCGAATTTCTCGCGGCTGTAGGCGACGTCGTTGACGTTTTCAGCCAGATGCGTGTGCAGCGAGACGCCGTGTTCGCGGGCGAGCAGCGCGGCGTCGCGCATCAGTTCGCGGCTCACGGAGAACGGCGAGCACGGCGCCACGACGACGCGCAGCATCGCGTAGCGGCCTGCGTCGTTGTAGGTTTCGATGAGGCGCTGCGTGTCCTTCAGGATCGCGTCTTCCTTCTCGACGACGGAATCGTGCGGCAAGCCGCCGTCCTTCTGTCCGACGCTCATGCTGCCGCGCGCCGCGTGAAAACGCATGCCGATCTCGCGCGCGGCCGCGATGCTGTCGTCGAGCCGGCTGCCGTTCGGGTAGATGTAGAGGTGATCGCTGGACGTCGTGCAGCCGGAGAGCAGCAACTCGGCCATTGCGGTCTGGGTCGAGACGTGGATCATCTCTGGCGTGAGATGCGCCCAGATCTTGTAGAGGTTCGTGAGCCAGCCGAACAGCTCGGCGTTCTGCGCGGCGGGAATGGCGCGCGTCAGGCTCTGGTACATGTGATGGTGCGTGTTGACGAGGCCCGGAATCACGAGATGGCCGCGCATGTCGAGGATGTCGTCGGCGGTGGCGGGAAGTTCGCTCGTCGGGCCGACCGCCACGATGCGGTTGCCTTCGATGAACATGCCCCCGTCAGCGATTTCGCGACGCTGCGCGTCCATCGTGACGAGCATGTGGGCGTTCCTGACCAGCAGGGTTCTGGATTGCATCGATGTTTCTCCTGAAAACGGCGTTGAGGTCCGGTTGAGCCCCGGTTACCCAGCGTGGCTCGCCGTCTTCGGGACGCGGCACAGTATCCTGATATCGTGCGCGCCATGCCACTGTCCGCAGCCAAAAAATCGGACGCAATCAGACTCCCAGCATGGTCGTCCTCAGCCCGCCGATATATTTGCGATTTTTGGCGCGGTTAACATCGCCGGGAGGCCCGGCAGACGGGCGCAAGGGCTGCTTCGGGACCGCGCTCATGCGTTGGGCATTATCTTTCCTATCGCGGGCGCACAGCGCGCGGCGACTTCCTACAATGCTGTACACGGCGCGCATCCGAAACGCCGACGGGTATGTAGCCACTGACGTGGAGCCTCGATCCGCCGCACACGCACCCCGCCCCGGGGACGCGGAATTTCGGATCAGCGCTCCGCCAGATCTCGCATAACTCAAGGAAACTGCGAATGGGCAAGCTCACTACCCACGTCCTCGACACCGCGCACGGCCGCCCGGGCGCGCATCTTCAGGTCGAACTGTTCGCGCTCGACGGCGACACGCGCCGCGCGCTCAAGACCATCCACACCAACGACGACGGCCGCGCCGATGCGCCGCTGCTCGAAGGCGCCGAATTTGGCATCGGCGAATACGAACTCGTGTTCCATGCCGGCGATTACTTCGCGAAACTGGGCGTGAAGGTGCCCGAACCGCGCTTTGTCGACCGCGTGGTGCTGCGCTTCGGCATCGCGGACGCGGCATCGCACTATCACGTGCCGCTGCTGGTTTCGCCGTGGGCGTACAGCACGTATCGCGGCAGCTAGACCCATTACGTTGCGCCCTGCCCCTGGTCCCCTCGCAGACGGCGCGCATAAAACAAATCGGTAGTGGAGGAGTACATGGAAGGCTTTGTCACCGACTGGCTCAATCTCGTATTGCGCTGTCTGCATGTCATCGTGGCGATCGCCTGGATCGGCGAATCGTTCTACTTCGTCGCCCTGGATAACAGCCTGAAACCGCCGACCGACCCGAACGCGCGACGACGCGGCGTGTTCGGCGACTTCTGGCACGTACACGGCGGCGGCTTCTATCACATGCAGAAGTATTCCGTCGCGCCGCAGGACATGCCGGAAAACCTGCACTGGTCGTTCTGGCCGTCGTACACGACATGGATGTCCGGCTTCGGTCTCTTCTTCGTGCTGTATCTGCTGTCGCCGTCCACGTATCTGATCGACAAGAGCGTGCTGGACATGGGTCCGGTGGTGGCGGTGTCGGCGGCGCTGGGCTTCCTGATGGCCGGCTGGATCGTGTATGACACGCTGTGCCGCGTGCTCGGCACCAACGACAAGCTGCTCGGCATCTGCGTGGGCATCTATGTGCTGATCGCGGCGTTCATCGCGTGCCACGTGTTCGCGGGCCGCGCCGCCTACCTGATCACCGGCGCGATGATCGCGACCATCATGTCGGCGAACGTGTTCTTCGTGATCATTCCGGGGCAGCGCAAGATGGTCGCCGCGATGCTCAAGGGCGAAACGCCGAATGCCATCTTTGGCAAGCGCGGCAAGCAGCGCTCGGTGCACAACACGTATTTCACGCTGCCGGTGGTCTTCGCGATGCTGTCGAACCACTATGCGATGACCTACACGCACAAGTTCAACTGGCTGATTCTGGTGCTGATCATGCTGGCCGGCGCGCTGATCCGCCAGTTCTTCGTGATGCGTCATCGCGGGCAGGTACTGTGGTACATGCCCGTTGCGGGGCTCGTGCTGGTGCTGGGCGCGTTCGCCTGGACGATGCCCGCGCCGACGATGCCCGTCGCCCAGGCCGCCGGTGCGCCGACGATCAAGGTCGCGGATATCCAGCCGATCATTCAGCAGCGCTGCGCGACATGCCACTCCGCGCATCCGACGATGATGGGTAGCGCGCCGGCGGGTGTATTGCTGGATACGCCGGCCGAGATCAAGCAGAACGCGCAGCGCGTGAATCAGCAGGCGGTGACGCTGAAGGCGATGCCGTTGGGGAACGTCACGCAGATGACCGATGCCGAGCGGCAGAAGGTGGCGGCGTGGTTTGCCGGAGGGGCGGTGGAGTAAGGCCGTGCTTCTGGCTTGAGAAAGCTTGGTTTGAGTTTGAGCTGAACCCCGGTTCGTTGGACTTCGGTCCAGGGAATCGGGGTTTTGATTTCCAGGCGCCGATTGCGCGATATCGAATACATTCGCGACCACTTCACGAACACTAAACCGAATTTTTAAGACTATTCGTGTATCAGTCTTCGATCCAGCGCGAGAGGATCATCTCGGATGGCGCGCGCTCGTGCGCCTGTTCTGATAACGGGTTAGTCAACAATGAGTTTTCCAGCGTCCGTGCAGTACGACAATGATGAGCCGTCGTATCACTGGGATGATAAACGTGAACCGGCGGCATCCGACATTTTCGAACTGCGTCCGCCGGGAGTCCCGGAACGCGCGAAATCGATCTACGACGAATATCTGAACGCCGTCATTGGGTATCAGGATGAGATTGCGGGCGTTTCCAGGATCTACTCGCTCGACGGGATCATGCATTTAACGGAAAAGCCGCTGGAAACACCGTTGCTCGATCCACTCGACATTATCTTGATGATCGGAGGGTTTTCGCGCGCCGGAATGCAAAGCTTTACTCGCTCGGGACTTCGGGGTATAGGAGCGACTATCGGCGAACATACCCTATCTGGATTGCGATCGCGCTATCTTGCGATGTCGCAGGCACCGATAAAGTTTGCGGCTCAACCGCTGACGCACATGAGAAACCCCCATCGATTCGTGCCCGTGCATATCTTGCGACTCGCAATAATGTTTGGAAAGCGTGGCCCGGATCCGAAAAACATGAAAGGGTTATCCATGTATGAACAAGCCATCAAGATTAACGGAAAAGCGTATGTACTCGAAGTTCTGGTACGCGAGAAGGACTATACTATTCTTCATTTTCTCTATAAGCAGATCAGATGAACCCGATGATCAGGGTAAAGCCGGCACTGCACGAACCTCCTTTGGTCAAAAGCTATTGGGATGTTAACGCCTTTTCATTGCTGTGCGAGATCGCGTATGGTGATGGCGAACCTACGACAGACACCGGGACGCTGAGTCAAGCACTCGATCGTCAATTCAGTATCCATCCCCGTGGCTACGTTCTCACAGCCAGTTCGTTTTCAATGGCGCTCGATTCAAGAAAGCGAGTGATTGACTGGGATGTTTTGACGAATCCGGCGCAATGGATTGATTGCACCTTTCCGCATGTCGAAGCGCCCCTATCCATACTCACCTTCTCGGCGGATTTCGATTCGAACAATCGCGCGGGAATGGAAGAGCCCACGATCTACTACGAACGCACAAACGGTACGCTCTATCTGTCCTGGTCCCCTGCGGCGTCCTGGTACGCAATCGATAAAGAGCTTGCGTTCGGAGCAACGGAAGACGGTTATCTGGCCCAGATCCGTCTGGACGGGTTTTCCATCGACAGTCGTTGAGTCCGACTTCGCGATATCCGAAGGGAATCGGAGTCTTCATTGAGTGAAGCATCTTCCGGATGCTCCGACTCCTGCTGACCATGCGTTGAATCGGCCCTTTCCTCTGAGCCGGTGCAACCAGGCAGACGACGTCACGAGCCCGCTTCTCCGATGCGCAATCGAAACCCCTCACCGCGCAAAGTACCCCTTGACGGCCTGAATCACCGTATCGATGTCTTCCCGCGACACATCCCGATGCGTCACAAACCGCGACGCATACAGCATCTGCATCAGAATGCCCCGCTCCTTCAGATACGCTTCCAACGAAGCGCAATGCCCTTCAGGAATCTGCGCGAACACCATGTTCGTGGCCTGCGACAGCACCTTGATCGGCTCGATCTGCGCAAGCCCCGCGGCGAGACGTTCGGCGTTCTCGTGATCCCGCGCGAGCCCTTCGACATGATGATCCAGCGCATGCAAACAAGCAGCCGCGAGCAACCCCGCTTGCCGCATCCCGCCGCCCAGCACCTTGCGCCATCTACCCGCCACCTCCAGCAGCGCGCGCGGCCCCACCAGCACCGAGCCGACCGGAGCGCCCACGCCCTTCGAGAAACAGATCGACACGCTATCGAAAGGCGCGCAGATGTCCGCGATCGGCTTGCCCGACGCCACCGCCGCATTGAAAGCGCGCGCGCCATCCAGATGCACCGACAAACCGCGAGCGCGCGCAAGACGCGTCGCCTCCTCGACATACGCCGCCGGCAGCACCTTCCCGCCGATGGTGTTCTCCAGCGCAAGCAGCTTCGTGCGCGCGAAGTGATTGTCGATGGGCTTGATGGCCGCCGCGATCTTGTCCAGCGGCAGCGAGCCGTCCGCCGCATTCTCGATGGGCTGCGGCTGGATGCTGCCCAGCACCGCGGCGCCGCCGCCTTCGTACTTGTAGGTATGCGCCGCCTGCCCGACGATGTACTCGTCGCCGCGTGCGCAATGCGCCATCAGGGCCGCGAGATTGCTCTGCGTGCCGCTCGGAAAGAACAGTCCGGCTTCCTTGCCGGTGCGTTCGGCGAGCGTCGCCTGGAGCTTGAGGACGGTGGGATCGTCACCCCAGACGTCGTCGCCGACTTCGGCCGCCGACATCGCGGCGAGCATGGCCTGACTGGGACGGGTAACGGTATCGCTGCGCAGATCGATCATCGTGTGGAGGTAGTCGGGGAAAAGAGCCGCCTATCTTAACGCCCCCAAATAAAAAGGACCGGCTCGACTGCAACCGGTCCTTCCCCGCGTGCCCGAAGAATCGTCTCAACGCATCGCTTCTTCAGTCAGCCACAGCGACTCTCTCAGGTCCTGCTCGTTGAGGTTATGCCCTTCGCCGCCGCCGCGATCGACGACGATGTAATCGCTCACCTTCTCCAGCGCCAGCAGCGGGTGATGCCATACGCCCTTCGCGTAGTTGACGCCCTGCCAGCCGCGCGTGACGAAAGCGCGAATCTTCGTTTCGTCGAGATCGCCCGCAGGCGCGACGACCACCAGCGTCGGCCGGTCATCCAGCGGAATGAACGCCTGGCTGCCGAACGGATGCCGTTCCAGCATCGTGCATTCGAACGGCAGCGCGCGCGGCTGCCCGCGAAAGAGATTGACGATCGCGTGACCGCCGCCGTCCGTTACATCGACGCGGCACAGATCGTGGAAACGGATCGTCGTGCCGAGGTTGATCGGGATCTGCTTCGCGCCATCGAGCTCGATGACATCGCCGAACGGCTCGAATGCAGCGCGCGTCAACGGTTCGATGACGAGTTTCTTCATGATGCCAGGGTTCCGAAAAGACGCAGGCGCGACACGCCGCCGTCAGGGAAAATGTTGAAGCGCACGTGCGTCACCGGACCGAGCGCTTCGAGCTCGGATTCGAAGAAATGCTGCTTGTCCATCTGCAGCTTCTGTTCGCCGAGCAGGACCGGCCAGAACATCGCCTGCGTGACGAGCGAACTGTCCGTGCCGCCCTTCACATACGCCGCCTGGAGCGAGCAACGGTCGGGATAGTTGCCTTTGAAGTGCGCGGTATCCACTTCCACTTTCTTGATGACGCCCGGCTGTGCCAGCGCGACGATGCACCAGTCGTTGCCCGGCTCGCGGCGACGACGCGTTTCCCAGCCGTCGCCCATGTTGACGCCGCGGCCCGGCATCAGCAGCGTCGAGGCCAAGCCGAAGTGCTGGTTATTGGTGCCGACCAGATATGCGCCGTTTTCCATCGCGCCGAGATCGACGAGCTGGTTGCGGTCCGCACGGCTCCAGTCGAGTTGCGGCTGGCCATAGACGCGCAGCCGCGCAATGCCGCCGTCCGGATAGATGTTCACGCGCAGATGCGTGAACGGCTGCTCCGTCTTCACGTCGAGATAGTGATGGTTGTTGCCCTGCAAGGTCGTGGACGGCACGATTTCCGTCCATTGCGTCGACTGGTTCGGCGCGCCTTCGATCACATGCGCGCCCTCGATCGACGCCGCCGGCGGGAAGTTGCCGGTGAAGTGGCTCGTATCGAGATCGATGCCCTTGATCACGCCCGGCCGCGCCAGCTTGACGATGCACCAGTCATAGCCGGTCGAACGCTTGCGGCGGGTTTCCCAGCCGTCCATCCACTTGCCGTGATCGTCGAACTTGCCGGGAATGAACACGGCCGGCTCGGGGTTCAGCATGCGCTCCTTCGGCGCGAAAAAATCGTCGCTCGCCTCGAGTGCCTGCGCACCCAGACGCGGATCCGCCAGGTTCACATGGCGGCGCGTGAATTCGGGTGCGTTGGGATCGAGTGTCGGAATAGCCATTTATCAAGTCCTTGTCGTGGATCGTGGCGGTGAAGGCGGATCAAGCCTGGATCAGGTCGTTCAGCCTGAAACGGGCGATCCGGTAGATCTGGTCGAGGCTCGTGCGCAGCTCTTCGGCGCGATCGTGATTCACGCGCTGCTCGAAGTTCGCGATGATGCCGTGCCGGTCATAGCCGCGTACCGCGAGGATGAACGGAAAGCCGAACTTCTCGCGATAGCGCGTGTTGAGTGATTGAAGCTTGTCGAATTCTTCCTGCGTGCAGAGATCGAGGCCCGCGCCGCTTTGCTCGCGCGTGGACTCGGCGGTCAGTTCGCCGCGCACTGCCGCCTTGCCGGCGAGCTCCGGGTGGGCGTTGATGAGCGCGAGCTGCTTCTCTTCGCCCGCTGTCTCGACGATATGCGACATCGCCGCATGCAACGCATCGATGTCCTTGAAGGGACGTTGCCGCGCCGCCGCTTCCGGCACCCACGGCGAATGTTCGAAGATGCCGGCGAGCACCGTCACGAAGGTGTCGGCGGGCATGGAATTGAGTTGGTCGAGTGAGTAGTGCATCGCCTTCATGCCGCCGTCCCGTTGCTGGATTGATCGAAAGGATGGTGTTCGCGCCAGTGCCGCGCGATGTCCACGCGCCGCGTGACCCACACGCGGTCGTGCTGCTCGATGTGATCGAGGAACTTCTGCAGGCCACGGAACCGGCCCGGACGGCCCAGCAGACGGCAATGCATGCCGATCGAGAGCATCTTCGGCGCTTCGTCGCCCTCTGCGTACAGCACGTCGAACGCGTCCTTCAGATAGGTGAAGAAGTGATCGCCGGTATTGAAGCCTTGCGGCGTCGCGAAGCGCATGTCGTTGGTGTCGAGCGTGTACGGCAGGATCAGATGCGGCTTCTTCTCGCCGCCCGTCACCTCCACTTCGGTCCAGAACGGCAGGTCGTCGCCGTAGTTGTCGGAGTCATAGAGGAAGCCGCCATATTCCGCCACCAGCCGATGCGTATTGGGGCTGTCGCGGCCGGTGTACCAGCCGAGCGGCCGCACGCCGGTCACGCGTTCGATTGCCTCCATACCGAGGCGCATGTGTTCCGCCTCGCGTTCCGCCGACATGTCCTGATAGTGAATCCAGCGATAGCCATGACACGCGATTTCATGTCCGAGTTCGACGAACGCTTTCGCCAGTTCCGGATGACGTTCGATGGCCATGCCCACGCCGAAAATGGTGAGCGGCAAACCGCGTTTCTCGAATTCGCGCAGGATGCGCCACACGCCCGCGCGCGAGCCGTATTCGTAGATCGACTCCATGCTCATGTGACGCGACGGATACGACGCCGCGCCGACGATCTCCGACAGGAACTGCTCCGAGCCCGGATCACCGTGCAGGACGCAGTTCTCGCCGCCTTCCTCGTAATTGAGCACGAATTGCACGGCGATGCGTGCGTTTCCCGGCCAGTTGGCCTGGACCGGGTGGCGGCCGTAGCCGATCAGGTCGCGTGGATAGTTCGGATCGTGTGACATGGCTGGGTGTTCGCAGGCTGGCGTTGGAAAGCGGGATTGTTGACGATTCAGTGTAGCCAAAAGACCCGGACGCGCCCATACATCAGGGCAGATAATCCGGGTCACGCCAGCGGTATGTGGGTCCCGCCGGCGCGCCGGTGCAGGCTCAGCGCGGACTGAAATCGGCCAGCACGCCGTCGTAGCGCTTCGCCAGCGGCCGCGCGTAGTCACCGCGCTTGGCGGTGTGAAGTTTCAACGCGACGAGCGCCTCGGTCCATTTCACCGCCGCCGTGACGCCCTCCACCACCGGCGCGCCGATCGCGTCCTCCACCTCGCGGCAGAACTCCGCCATGCCCGCGCAGCCCAGCACGATGGCGTCCGAACCGTCTTCGTCGAGCGCGCGCCGGCACTCGTCGATGATCGTCTGGCGCGCCGACGAACCCGGCTCGTCCAGTTCGAGCACGGCGACGTCGGTGGCGCGGACGTTCTTGCAGAAGCGCGACATGCCGTAGCGCTCCGCCAGATGCCACGCCATGCCGACGGTGCGCTGCAAGGTCGTCACCACCGAGAAGCCCGGCGCGATCACGCTCGCCGCATGCATCGCCGCCTCCGCGATGCCGATCACCGGCCCACGCGCCAGTTCGCGCGCCGCGTACAGGGCGGGATCGCCGAAACAGGCGATCACATAGCCGTCGAAACCCTGCTTCTCTCCCGCCTCGATCTCGGCCAGCAGGCCGAGCGAGGCCACCGCTTCGTCGTAATAGCCTTCGATGGACGGCGGGCCCATCGTCAGGCTCACTGCCACGATCTCCGTGCCCGGTGCGGCGACTTGCCGGGCGCAGTGTCCCATTGCGTCGGTCATGCGCTGCGTCGTGTTGGGGTTGATCAGTTTGATGCGCATTGCGGTTCTCCACGTACTGCTTCGAAAAGGCTCTCAGGTTCTTGTTGGTTCACACCGTCAGACGTGCTTGCGGTCCGCCAGGAAGAAATAGAACACCGCGCCCAGGCCCGCACCGATGAACCACGAAAAGTTCGCGGCGCCTTCGAGCGACGGCAGCATCACGCACAGGATCGCGATCACGGCGGCCGGCAGCAGCGCCATCACCGCACGGCGGTTCACGCCCTTCGTGTACCAGTAGCGGCCTTGCTCGGAAACGGTGTAGAGATCGTCGACGGCGAGCTTGCCGCGCTTGACCATGTAGAAGTCGAGAATCAGCACGCCGTACAGCGGTCCGATGAAGCTGCCCAGGATATCCAGCGTGTAGTGGATGACGGCCGGGTTGTTGAACAGGTTCCACGGCGTGATGAAAATCGACGCGGTCGCGGCGAGCATACCGCCCATGCGCCAGCTGATGAGCTTCGGCGCGACATTCGAGAAGTCGAAGGCCGGCGAAACAAAGTTCGCAACGATGTTGATGCCGATGGTGGCGATCGTGAAGGTCAGCGCGCCGAGGATCACGGCGGTCGGATGATCGATGCGGCCGACGGTTTCCACCGGATCGGTGATCAATTGGCCGAACACCGGCAAGGTGGCTGCGGTGGTGATGACGGTCACCAGCGAGAACGCCAGGAAGTTGACCGGCAGTCCCCAGAAGTTGCCGCGCTTGACGCTGCGGAAGCTCTTGCCGTAGCGCGAGAAGTCGCCGAAGTTGAGCATCGGGCCGGAGAAGTACGACACGACCAGCGAGATCGCGGTGATCATCACCGGGATGACTTCCATGCCGTGATACTTCACGCCGCCGAGGTTCAGACCGATGTTCTTGATGCCCGCGCGCCACACCATGTAGCCGGCGAGCATGAACATGACCACGTAGACAGCGGGACCGGCGAAGTCGATGAACTTCTTGATCATCTCCATGCCGCGCCAGAAGACGACCGCCTGCAGCACCCACAACAGCATGAAGCCCGCCCAGCCGAGCGCGGAGAGCCCGACGAAGCCGTACTTGTGGACATCGGCGTAAGGCATCAGCGACGGCACGAACTTCAGCACGACGATCACCAGTGCGCTCGACGCCAGATAAGTCTGGATCCCATACCACGCCACCGCGATGAGGCCGCGGATCACGGCCGGAATGTTCGCGCCGAGCACGCCGAAAGTGGCGCGGCATGCCACCGGATACGGTACGCCCGCGACCTGGCTCGGTTTCGCGATCAGGTTGCACAGCACGTTGACGAAGCCGATGCCGATCAACAGCGACACCAGCACCTGCCAGCTTGTCAGGCCGAGCGCGAACAGACTGCCGGCGAACACATAACCGCCGACGCTGTGGACGTCGGACATCCAGAAAGCAAAGATGTTGTAGGCGCCCCAGGTCTGGTTCTTGAGCGGGGCGAGGTCTTCGTTGTAGAGGCGGTCGCTGTAACCGGCGGGCATGCCCGGATCGTGTCCGGGTGCCTGCTCTTCGTATTGCGGCAGGGCTGAGCTGCCTGATGCACTGAACTGGGCCATGACGTCTCCTTCATTGGCTGCTTGCGTGATGAATGACTGCAGATTCCCGAAAGACCCTGGCGGGTCGGATACCTTCGCTGTCGTCCTTTCCTGTCCGGCGCAGCGCGATACTCTTTGGATTTGCATTTGCACCGCCGGGCGTGAAGCCGAGAGCGCCCGAGGCGTGTGCCTCCGCGCCCGCCCGACGGCGGTTGTTCATCTGCCGCTCATCGGCGACTCACGTGAGCGTGCGGTTCAATGCAACGCGCATGGCGTTTTCGACGCATGCGACTGGCCGCGCGCCCGGTGTCTGGCGGGGCGCGGTGTGACTGGATCGTGTGGTTCCTACGTGTCGGACGGCGTGTCGCGCCCGGCAGGCCTTGCGAATACTTCTCTCAGATCGACCGCGCCGCGCGCCGGCCGCTCCAGCATCTTCAATTCGACATCGCGCAGATGCCGGGCCATCAATTCGGCCGCCTCGGGCGCGCGTCCTGCGTCGAGCGCGGCGAGGATGGCTTCATGATCCTCAAACGAGCACGAACTCTTGCCGAGTGACTCATACAGCGCCGAGATCAGCGTCGAGCGCGCGACCAGACCGGCAAGACAGTCGCACAGCACCGTGTTGCCGGTGAGCGCCGCGAGCTCCGTATGGAACTCGCCGGACAGCCGGATCCACGACGAGAAATCGTGGCTCTCGAAGGCCCGGCGCTCCCGTCCGATCGTCGCGCTGATCGACTTGAGGCGGCGCGTGCCATGCCCTTGCGCGATCCGTTCCACAACCGCCAGCTCGATGATGCGGCGCATCTCGAACACTTCATGCACTTCCTGCAGCGACGGACTCGCGACGAAGGCGCCGCGATTCGGCTCCAGATCGACGAGCCGCTCGTTGGCGAGTTGCGCCAGCGCCTGACGCACCGTACCGCGCTTCACCGCAAAGACTTCGCACAGTTGCGCCTCGGTCAGCTTGGCGCCCGGCGCCAGACGATGTTCGAGGATCGCGGCGCGGATGTTCTCGGCGATCGACTCGGCATTCGCCGCGCCGGGGTTGCCGGGGGCGCTCGATGAGGCATTCAGTGCGGCAGTGGCTTGGGCGTCGGACATGATGTGCTCGCTGGCATGTTGATCATCTTAGAAGCGACATAATGATTGTCAACAATCAATTTCAATTGATTGCTGCGAATTGGCTGTTTTCAGCGGCTCGTGCGCGCCGCGAGGCCGTAGATACGGGACTTCCAGCCGATTACGTCAGTTTTTGTCAGCATTGCACGCACGTTTTTGTCGACAATCCATCGCGTGGAATATTGGCGTCAGGACAGGCGTGCGAATGAGAATTCGGCGGTTAGTTGTCGGTGACGCGCATAAAAAAAGCGCCTTTCGGCGCCTTCTATGCGTCCGCCCCGAACCTCAACTCAGATGCGGATAGTCGGACAATTTCAGCGTGAACCCGCGCGGCTCCGCGACGAGATGCGCCGTAGCACCGAAAGGCAGCGTCAGCAAGTTCTCGACGTGCCCGAATTGCAGGCCCGTCACCACAGGAACGCCTGTCGCCGTGCGCACCTGCTCGATCATCGCGTCGAGGGAATAGCCGTTGTCGTAGTCCGAGAGCCGTCCACCGGAAAACTCGCCCATCACGATTGCCTGCTGCCGCCCGAGCACGCCCGCCTGATGCAGTTGATAGATCATCCGCTCGATCCGGAACGGATGCTCGTTGACGTCTTCGATGAACAAAATGCCGCCTTCGACCGGCGGCAGATAAGGCGTACCGACCAGCGATGCCAGGATCGCCAGATTGCCGCCCCACAGCATGCCCGTGACGTCGACCGACTCACGCTGCGGCACGTTGCTCCGCACCGTGAACTCCGCGTGCGAGATCGCGTTCCAGAAGTGTTGCATCGTGAAGGCGCTCATATTCTCAGCGCCGAAATCGCCCGCGAACATCGGCCCGCCGAAACTCTTCACGCCCGCATGCGCGTAGAGCGCGCACTGGATCGCCGTGAAATCGCTGTGACCGACGATCGCGACCGGCTGATCCGCAAGACGCCGCAGGCCGAGATAATCCAGCCCGTGCAGCAGACGCGTCGCGCCGTAGCCGCCGCGCACCGCCAGCACGATGTCGGGCACCGGACGCGCAGGATCGGCGAGACGGTTCAGATCCGCCGCGCGCTCCGCATCCGTGCCGCCGAAACGCTGGAAGCGCCGGCGCGTCGCCTCGACGTTCTCCAGCCGATGCCCTTCCCTGCGCAAACGCGTGAGGCCGCGCTCGACCGCGGCGGGATCGCTCGGATAACCGGAGGGCGCGACGAGATCGATGGTGCGTGATTTCACGGTGTTGTCGTTGGATTCGTTATTGGAGCGGAAGAAGAAACACCCTCGCCCGACGCGGCCGCCGCTTCTCGCGCGCGACGGGCATCGCGCTCATCGCGGGCAAGACGCCTGCGTTCGGCAAAGAAATTCTTGAGCGCGTGACCGCACTCGTCGGCGAGCACGCGGCCCGTCACCGATGTGTGGTGATTGAGCTGCGCGTTCGCGAACACGTCCACCACACTGCCGCACGCGCCCGTTTTCGGATCAGTGGCGCCGAAAACGACGCGTGCAATGCGTGCATGCATGATCGCGCCCGAGCACATCAAACAGGGTTCGAGCGTCACATAGAGTTCGCAGCCCGGCAACCGGTAGTTTTCGAGCTTCTGCGCCGCGGCGCGCAGCGCGACCATTTCGGCGTGCGCGGACGGATCATGTGCGTGGATCGGATGATTGAAGCCGGTGGCGATGACTTCATCGCCCCGCACGATGACGGCGCCCACCGGCACCTCGCCCGCGCGACGGGCTTCGTCGGCGGCGCGCTGGGCGAGCGCCATGAAACGGCGGTCGCGTTCGCTGGGAAAATCCGCAGGAGAAAGCGCTGCGTGCAGGACGCCCGGAGACGGTGAGTCGGGCGTGCCGGTCACTTCGGCGGTTGCGCCGCGCGGGACAGCGCGCGCTCCGAGAGCCGTTCAGCGATGCGCCGGCGATACTCATGCGGCACGCAACCGCCGCCGCGCAACGATTCGAGGGCCATGTCGAGCGCGAGCATCCTGGCTTGCAACTGGCAGCGGGCGGCGGGATCCGTCACCCGGTCGAACTCCTCCTGGAGGCCACGAAGGGCCCGGAGTTGCTCGACGGCGGGCGGCACGAAGCCCGCATTTTTGAGAATCCGATTGGCGACGCGCACTTCCTCGGGAACGAGGACGTCGTCTGCGAACTGGAGCGGAGCGCCCTCGCCCGGCAAGTCCTTGAACTCACCACGCGCGGCGGCTTCATTGATCCGCTGTTCGACCAAAGCATCTAACAATTTCATCGGGGATTTCGACCGGCTTGAACCCGCCTGGGGCGGACGCGGTCTGTCGCGATTTCCGTTGGTTGGCCTGAAGTCGGAGGGCAGCCGGAAGACCACGTTCACGCAGTGTTCGGCACGTCTCGACAACCCAGTGCCTATTCTATCAGCGGCCGCGGCGCCGTTTTCGTCTGATGAAGCATGGTATGTGGGCTGCCGCCGTATACAGGGCTTACTGACATCGATATGCGTCCTTTGCGCAACATGCGTTTGACCGCTCGGTGCCGGATATGCTTGTACGACGACTACGTTCGTGGCGCCCCTTCCGGACGTCGCGTATAGCCTTCGGTGGCGGCGAGCAGGCGCCGCGTGTACTCGTGTTCGACGCGACGCGCACGCACCGCTTCCACGTCCACCTGTTCGACGATCTCGCCATTGCGCATCACGGCGATCCGGCTGCACAGAAAGCCGATGACCGACAGGTTATGGCTGACGAGCATCATCGTGAGCTTGCGTTCCCGATGGAGCCGCCGCAGCAGATTGAGGATTTCGGCCTGGACGGACACGTCGAGCGCCGACGTGGGTTCATCGAGCAGCAGCACGCGTGGTTCGACGATCAGCGCACGCGCGATCGACACCCGTTGCCGTTGGCCGCCGGACAACTGATGCGGATAGCGGAATCTGAAGGTTGGCCCGAGCCCGACTTCGCCCAGCGCGGCGAGAATGCGCGCGTCCGGGTCGCCGATGCCGTGAATCGCGAGCGGCTCGCGCAAGGTCTTGTCGACGGTGAAGCGCGGATGCAGCGCGCCATACGGGTCCTGGAAGACCATCTGCACGTCGCGGCGCGCGCGGCGTGACGCCGTCTCGCCGCCAATGCGCATCGTCCCGCCCGCGAGCGGCGCGAGACCGGCGAGCCCGCGCAGGAGCGTCGACTTGCCGCTGCCCGATTCCCCGACGAGCCCGAACACCTCGCCCTCGTTCACCTGCAAGGACACGTCGCGCACGGCGTCGACGTGGCCGGTGCGGGTGCTGAAGCGGATCAGCGCGCGGTCGATCTCGATCATCGCGCGGCTCCGGCGTCGAACGTCTCCGCGAGCCAGGCGGGATCGCGGCGCAAGGTCGGCAGTTCGTCGGGCGGATGATCGAGCGGCGGATGCGCGGCGAGCAGCCCTTGCGTGTACGGATGGGTGGCGTGCCGCAGATCGCGCGCCGCGCAGGTCTCGACGATGCGTCCGCCATACATCACCGCGACGCGGTCGCAGAACGACATCACCAGCGGCAGATCGTGACTGATGAACACGAGCCCGGTGTCGTGGCGTTCGATCATCTCGTCGAGCACGGCCAGCACCTGGATCGACACGAGGACGTCGAGCGCGCTCGTGGGCTCGTCGGCGATCAGAAGCCGCGGCCCTGCGCTCACCATCATCGCGATCATCACGCGCTGCCCCATGCCGCCCGACAGCTCGTGCGGATAGGCGTCGGCCACGCGTTGCGGATCGCGGATATGCACCGCTTCGAGCGCCGCGACGATGCGCTCGCGCAGCTGACGCCGGCTCTCGCCGGGCGTCTGCCGGACGAAGGTCTCGCGCATCTGCTGCGCGACCGTCATCACCGGATTCAGCGAGTATTTCGGGTCCTGCAGGATCATGCTCATGCGCGTGCCGCACAGCCGGCGACGTTCCTTCGGACGCATCGCCAGCAGATCCTGGCCCTCGAAGCGCAGCGCGTCGGCGGACCAGCGCGCCTCGGGCGGCAGCAAGCCGAGCAGCGCCCGCCCGGTCAGCGACTTGCCCGAGCCCGATTCACCGACGATGCCAAGCCGTTCACCGCGCCGCACCGTCAGCGAGACGCCGCGCACGGCGGGCGTGAGCGTGCCGTCGGTAGCGGTGAAAGCCACCTTCAAGCCGTCGAACCGTGCCAGCGGCTCGTCCATGTCAGCCTCCATGACGGGGATCGAAGACGTCGCGCAGACCGTCGCCGAGCAGGTTGAAGGCGAGGCTTACCGCGAGGATCGCGAGGCCGGGAATCGTCGCGACCCACCAGGCGTCCAGCAGCACGTTGCGCCCCGCCGCGACCATGTAGCCCCATTCCGGGCTCGGCGGCTGGGCGCCCAGCCCGAGGAAGCCCAGCCCCGCGACGGCGAGAATGATGCCGGCCATGTCGAGCGTGGCGCGCACGATCACCGACGACGAACACATCGGCACGATATAGCGCAGCACGATGCGCAGATGCGAAGCCCCTTGCAGGCGCGCCGCGTGGATATAGTCCGACTGCGCGAGCCGCAGCGACTCGGCGCGCGCGAGCCGCGCATACGGCGGCCACGCAGTGATCGAGAGCGCGATGACCGCATTCAGCACGCCCGGCCCGAGCGCCGCGGCGAACGCGAGCGCCAGCACGATCTTCGGAAACGCGAGCGCGACATCGGTGACGCGCATCAGCACCGTATCGACGATGCCGCCGCAATAGCCCGCCACCGTGCCGATCAGCAAGCCCACCGGCACGACCAGCACGACCACCAGCAACGCGATGGCCAGGGTCAGGCGCGAGCCGTACACGAGCCGCGAGAGAATGTCGCGGCCGAGTTGATCGGTGCCGAACCAGTGCGCCGCGCCCGGCGGCGTCAGGCGTTCGGCGAGCACTTGCGCCAATGGATCGCGCGTGACGGCGAGCGGCCCGAACGCGGCCGTCGCCACGAGCAGCAGCAGGATCGCGAGCCCGAGCATGCTGAGCGGATTCGACGCGAAACTCCGCCAGCGCCGGTACGCGCGCCCGAGCGACGCCTGCCGCGCGGACGCGGGCGTGTCGGTGAGCAGCCAGGCGCGCCAGCTTCCCCGTTGACGTGTCATCGGCGTGCGGTCCGCGGGCGATTGCATCGGCGTGTGTGCTCCATGTCAGCGCGCGCGGGGATCGAAGACGCGGTAGAGCGCATCGGTCAGCAGATTGAGCGCGATGAAGGTCGCGCCGATCACAAGCGTGCTGCCGAGCACGGCGTTCATGTCGGCGTTGAGCAGCGCGCCGGTCAGATACGATCCGATCCCGGGCCACGCGAACACGATCTCGGTCAGCACCGAACCTTCGAGCAGATAGCTGTAGGCGAGCGCGATCACCGTCAGCAACGGCACCGCGATGTTGCCGAACGCGTGACGCCAGATCACGCGGCGCTCGGGCAGGCCCTTGGCGCGCGCCGTCGTCACGTATTCCTGGCTCAGTTGTTCGAGCATGAACGAGCGCGTCATGCGCGACAGATACGCAATGGAATAGAACGCCAGCACGCCCGCCGGCAGCGCAATGTGCGAGAACGCGTTCCTGAAGACATCCCACTCGCCGGCGAGCAGCGAGTCGATCAGCAGGCTGCCGGTGCGGGTATCGACCATGCCGTCGTACATCGGATCGATGCGGCCCGGACCCGACACCCAATGCAGCCGCGCATAGAACAGCAAGAGGCCCATCAGCGCGAGCCAGAACACCGGCACGGAACTGCCCGCGAGCCCGATCACGCGCGCGAGATGATCGACGATGCGGTTGTGCCGCACCGCCGCCGCGACGCCGAGCGGCACGCCGATCGCCACGCCGACGAAGGTCGACAGCGTCGCCAGTTCGAGGGTGGCGGGAAACACGCGTTTGATATCGTCGATGACCGGATTGGCCGTCAGCAGCGAGATGCCGAGATGGCCATGCAGCACGTCGCGCGCGTAGATCAGGAATTGCTCGACGAGCGGTTTGTCGAGCCCGAGTTGCAGTCGCGCGGCCGCGTAGGCGGTGGCGGACGCGCGGTCGCCGAGAATGGCCAGCACCGGATCGATCGGAATCTTGCGGCCGATGAAGAAGGTGATCGCCAGCAGCCCGGTGAACGTGATGGCGAGCATCGCGAACCAGCGCAGCAGCGCCAGCGCGATGCGCAATCCGCCGCGCCGCGCGCCGGCTGTGCGCACGCGCTCGATGAACGTGGCCGCGCTCACTGCTTCCTGAGAGTGCGATAGGACACGAGATCGTTGATCGGCCCGACTTCGAGGCCGGTCACGCCCGGACGCGCCGCCACCTGCGACACCTTCTGGAACATGATCACGAACGGCGACTTCGCGAGCACCTCGCGCTGCATCTTCTCGTACAGCTGCGCACGCTTCTTCGTGTCGCTCTCGGCGAGCGCGGCGTCGGTTTCCTTCGTCAGCTGCGGGATGTCCCACGCGTTGCGCCATGCGAGCATCTTGTAGCTCGATGCATCCGAGTTGTCCGGATTCCACACGAAACCCTGCGCGTTGCTGTGCGGATCGATATAGTCCGCCGACCACTCGCCGATGTAGATGTCATGCGCCCGCGCGCGATAGCGCCCGAGCGTCTGCTTGTTGTCGCTCGGCACGAGCTGCACCTTGATGTTCGCGAGCGCGAGATTGGCCTGCACCGCCTGCGCGATCTCGCTGTACGGATAGTCGTTGCGCACGTCCATCTTCACGGTGAAGCCGTTTGCGAGACCGGCCTTCGCGAGCAGCGCCTTGGCCTTCGCGACGTCCTGGTGATACGGGTTTTCGTTCAATGCGCCAAGGAAGCCTTCGGGCAGGAAGCTTTCATGCACCTTGTAGGTGGTGCGGATCACGTTCTTCTGGATGCCCTGATAGTCGATCAGCCATTTCATGGCTTCCCAGACTTCGGGCTTCGCGAGATTCGGGTTCTTGTTGTTGAGCCCGAGGTACATCAGCGTGGCCTGCGGCACGGCCGTCGCCTTGATGACGCCGGACTTCGAGAGCGTGTCGAGGTCGTCGGGAGAGAGATCCCGCGCCACGTCGATGTCGGCGTTCTGGATCATCAGCCGCTGGCTCGCGGCCTCGGTCACGTGGCGCAGCACGATGCGCTTCATCGCGAGCGGCACGCGATAGCCATCGAAACGCTGCAACACGATGCTGTCGTTCGCGGTCCACTTGACGAGCTTGTAGGCGCCCGAGCCGGCTTCGTTGGTCTTGAGCCATTCGTTGCCGTAGTCATTGCCCTTCGCGTGCGTTTCGAGCAGCTTGCGATCCACCACCGACGCCGGCCACGCGCCGAGCACGTTCAGCACGAAGGTCGGCGCGTAGCGGCGGTCGGTCGTCACGGAGACGGTGCTGTCGTCCAGCTTCTTCACGTTCTGCAGGGCGTTCGTCTTCGTGAGCCCGATGCCCGCCAGCACCGCCGCCGCGCCCTTGTCGAGCAGCGCGGTGCGCTGGATCGACCAGGCCACGTCGTCGGCCGTGAGCGGATTGCCGGAATGGAACTTGAGGCCCGGACGCAGCTTGAAGGTGAAGGTCAGGCCGTCGGGGCTCACGGTCCAGGACTCGGCGACATCGCCATTGAATTTCGATGGATCCTTCAGGTCCACGCGCACCAGCCGGTCATAGGTGTTCGCGACGTATTCCTCCGGCACCAGTTCGTAGATCTCGCCGGGATCGAGCGACGTGAATTCGTCGAGCAAGGTCGCCATGACAAACATGTCTTTCGGCGTGGCCGCGCCTGCCGGCTGCGTGCCGAAACCTGCCGTCAGCGCGGCCGCGAACGCGAGCGCCGTCAATGCCTTCTTCATCGGGTGTCGTCCTGTGGATCTTTCGAATGCCGCCATCACATGAGCCGCAGCGGGCCGCTGTCTTCGTTGTCGATCACCTCGAGTTCGCGCGAGCCCGGCAGTTCGTAATGCCACCACTCGCTCTTGATGTGCGTGAAGCCCGCGCCATGCATCACGCCCAGCAGCAAGGTGCGATTGCGCTGCACGTGCTCCGGCAGGCCCCCGTGGAAATGTTCGGACGCGGGCACCATCGCGTCGAAACCGGTGCCCATGTCGAGTTCCTGGCCGTCGCGATCGACGAGCGTCAGGTCCAGCGCCGTGCCGCGACTGTGATTCGAGCCGCGTCCGAGTTCGGCGATGAAGGTCGGATCGGGCAGGAAGTCCCAGAGCACCTTTTGTGCTTGCGGCGGCCGGTAAGCGTCGAAGATTTTGAGTGTCATGCCGATGCTGCGCGCGATCTCGACGGCCTTGCGCAACGCGGCTTCGGCGGGTTCCAGCAGCAGGCAGTGCTGGGCCTTGTAGATGGGCTTGCCGGTGAGGTTGCGATCGGTCGCGTAGACCAGATCGATCTGGACATGATGCGTATCGGGCGTAACGTGCAGCAGACGGGAACGAGTCATGTATTCGAGATCCGGGCAGAGCGCTGTTGCGTGCAGCTTGGGTATCGATACCCGAACCTTAACCCGTCAGAAAAATCTTCGAAAGCCTTTCCGTCCAATGGTTTTGCCGGATCGTTTTGCCGGATTGCTTTTTCGGATCAGCCCGCGAGCGGCCAGCGCGCGAGCACTTCGTGGCGCGACTGACCGAGCAGGCTGCGCACCAGCGCGAACTCGCGCGCGCGCCAGGCGACGAGCGCGACGGGATGGGACGGCACGCGCTGTTCATCGTAGAGCAGGGTTACATGCGGCACGAATCGCGGATGACGCTTGACGGCGATGCCCGCGTCAGCGAGCGCGGCGTGGAGGGCGTGAAGCGATGGGCTTGCATCGCCTGAAAGTACCAGCGGACGCTTCGCGCGACGGCCAGGAAAGCTTTCGATTCGAGCGAGTTCGATTTCGGCGGGCGGCAGCGCGATGCTCGATGCCGCGGCATGCGCCCGCGCGATGAGTCCGTCAGGAAGGCCTGCGAACGCGCCGAGATAATGCAGGGTGACGTGGAGCCTTTCGAGTGGTATCGGCCTCGCTTTCAGGCCGTATTGCGAGCGGAGTTGCTTGGACAGGTCGGTGAGACGTGCGGCCGCGGCTTCGTCCGGGAACAAGGCGAAGAACAGCGAGTCGGTGGCCAAGACGCGCGCCGGCTTGCCGGACGGTTCCGGTGAGCCGGCGCTCATGCCGCGCCGCGCGATGCGATCATTGGCTGAGACAGCGGAGTTCGAAGCATGTCGGCGGATTCCTCATGGGGGGAGCGGCTGCGCGCTCGAACGCCCCATGAGATTAACGCCGTTCCGGGTGCGCGCTGAAGATGCCAAACGGGCTGATGTCCGTATCGCCGGGGTCCGAGCTCTCGTCCGTTTGCCTGAACACGCTCACCGTGAAGGACGTGTAATCGGTGACGAACACGGTTCGCTCGTTGTCGAGCGTGGCAATGTCGCGTGGAAACTGGCCGGTCGGGAGCGTCTGAACCAGCTCCGCGTGCGGTGCCGAGACATCGAACACCGAAAGGTTCACCTGGTTGATGGGCGGATTCGCCCCGCGCGTCGTGCTCGTTCCATAGCGATCCGAGTTCGTCACCATCAGACGGGGACGCGCCGGATCCAGGTACAGCGCGACCGGCGACAGGCCATTGCTGGCCACGGTCTGCAGCAACGCATGGTCGGGATCGACGGCGAGCGTGGCGCGGTCGAATTGCAGCAGTTCATTGCTGCCCCGCGCCACGACCCAGACCGAGGATCCGTCCTGCGTTTCCTCGACGCGAACCGGCGAACAGGCTGCGGCGACGGAGGTCACGACAGCATTGCTGATCACGGTCGGCGCAGTGCCGGGCGTCGCGGCGCCTTCGATGGCCTTTGCCACATCGATGACATTGAGCGCGCCATTCGGCCGCGGATTTTGGGGATTGCCCTGAACGCATTGCGTGCTGACCAGCGCCGCATTGTCAGTACCCGAGAGCGTCTTGTTTCCGGCTGATACGATTTCGGTGGTCGCGTAGGCTCGCTGGCCGTCCGGGGAAACCGACACATCCGCCAGCGTGTTGCCGACGACAGGAATGAAGCCCACGGGCTTGCCTTGGGTGCGGCCGTCCCGCTGCTTGTCGAGCGCGATGAGCCCGATGTAGCCGCTGCCGGACGTGGGCGTCAACTTGCCGTCCTCGTTGGCGACGAACGCATACTTGCCATCTGGCGTAACGGCTGTCCCGAAGGTGCCGGGACGGGCGAACGCGCCACCATTGCTTTGGTCCACAAACGAAGGCGTTGCCTTGCCGGCCAGCGCGTCATGGACATCCACCAGTGCCACGCCGCTTTTCTCCAGCGCAACGACCAAGGTGGTCTTGTCCGGCGTGATGCTCATGCCTTGCGCGTGGTCGTCGGCTTTCAGCCTGACCGTGCCCGTTTGCCGGTACCCGTGGTCGATCTTTCCAAAGATCAACACTTTGGCGACTTCCACGCCGCTCTGGTTTGTAGCTGTCGTCGCCACGAATATGGCGTCTTTATCAAGCGCGACGATGCCGTTGGGGTTGCCGCCGGCCGGCAAGGTTGTTTCCGGGATGAAATTCGGAGTCGAACGAGAGGCCGCCTCGCAGGAATCCGGGAACCCAACCAAAGCCACAAGACTCGCGACACTGGCGCTGATTACTGCCGACTTGAAACCGTAAGACATGTTTCGCTCCACGAAAAATATCGAAATTGCGTGGTGGTGATGCTAGTTCGCCGTCGGTTGTAAAAAAAGGTGGCATGCAGCGACAGTCGTGTTCTGAATTTCCGACCACGAGCGGACAACGTCGTGCCAGCGAAGCGCGCGCCCTCGCGCCCTGTTCGTCGTCGAGTGGATTCGTTCCTGCGGGAGCGCGACGCCGCGACAGTTGAACCACACGTTGAGAGCTTGGAAATCGTCACAATTGAATGCACGGATTTTGCGGATGTCAGGCCGAACTATCATGGGAACCGGCTTTCTCAGTGTTTGAAAGATGTGTCGATCATTGCCTGAATTTGCCAGACCCAATACATTGTTTCCAAGGATGACAATGAATACCTTCGCCGCAGACGAAACAGATAATGTCCTCCGTTACTTTGATCTTTATTCGGACTCGAGTGCGGAGCAACCGCTGCTTTTCATCCACGGCTTGGGCTGCGCTTCCAGCAGCGACTATTCGCCTGTAGTTGCTTCGAAGGGTTACCCCAGGCAGCGATCGCTTTTGATGGATCTGATGGGATCCGGTTTCAGCGACAAGCCCGACACCGGCAAGTATTCCTCGGGAGCGCAGGTGGCATTGCTGTCGAATTTCATCGGCGCACAGGCGTTTTGCAGCGTCGATCTTTTCGGGCACAGCGCCGGGGCGTTCATTGCGCTGAAACTGGCGCAGGATGTGTCGAATCGACGCGGTACGCTCATCTTGTGTGAGCCTGGGATCAATGAATATGGCGTGTCCATGCTGTCTGAAATCACCGCGATGAACGAAGACGAATTCGTCGAGCAAGGCTTCGCGGCGTTTCTGGCGGAGTTGAAAGCGCAGGGAACGAACGATGCGTGGCTCGGGCCGTTTTCAGTCGCGTCTCCGCATGCGATTTATCAGTGGGCAACGTCAGCGCTGAATGACAACGCGAACGACTGGATCGGCGATCTCGCGCGGCTCGAAGGGGAGAAAGGCGTCATTCTGTCGGCTTCGGCGAGTAGCGAGGATATCGAACGGTTCGAACAGGCCGGGTGTGTCGTGCAATGCGTGCCGGATACCGCCCATATGATCGCCTACGATAATCCGGAGGGGCTGGCGGAGGCGATCAGTCATCTGCTTCGGATGCAGTGACAGCAAGCGCCGGACGCGCCGGCGCCCGCTTTCAGGGCGTCGATCGAGCCGACGCCTTCCGCATTAACGCCATCTCCAGCAATTCCTGTTGATACACGAAGCGGGACTGTACGTACTTCATCAGCATTGCTCCGATCGATACTCCGAATATTAGCGCGATGCCCCAAAGGATCGCGGTATTCGTGACATTGTCGGCTGCAAAGCCGCGCAAAAACGTATGTTGGAGCCACGCCAGTCCGCCCGCATCCTTGATGGTCGAGAATGTGAGCGCAAGTAGCGAGTACACGGCCGTGCTTCCTCCGAAGAAGAAAACGATGCGTGTATCGAACCGCTTGATCTTGAGTTGAACCCAGTACTGCGCTCGTTTCAACGCATCCTCGTCATGGCGGATCAGGCGCTTGACGCTGGCTTCATCGTTTTCGATTTCGGAGACGAAGGTGTGTGTCGTCTCCGCTTTCCAGCGCAGCATGACCCAGACAAGGACGGCCGGTTCTACGAGCAGAGCCAACAAGCTGAACAAGGAAGTCAGCACGTAGAACGCGAGCGCGATATACGCCATTGCCGGTGTACGTTGTAGCTTGTACCCAAGGCCCGCCATGACGAGCAGAGCCATGCATATCGCTCCGAGAACAAGCAGCAGATGAGCTAGCTTCCTCGACCATTTCATATACAGCTTCTTCGAGGGGTTGTAGGGTTCAGCATCCGCGAGTTCTTCCAGAATGGCCTTCAGGTCTTGCATTGGGTCTCACATCAATCAAAATGATTTCGCAACGCCACCATTTCCGGTTTGGCGAGCCTGCAATCCGTGCGCTCGCGGCGAATCCACGCCGGAGTGCGCGGCTTGTTTTTATTGCGCCGTTATATGGACAAAGGGCTGCCGTCACGCAAAAGAGCCCGCACTTGGCGGGCTCCGAAGCCTTCACTCACGGCTGACTCAGTCACGCGACACGTTTGAACAAGCTCGGCGCGAACCTGAAAGACTGCACGTTCCGAGCTTGCCTGACACTCACTCCCACTCGATCGTCGCCGGCGGCTTCCCGGAAATGTCGTACACCACCCGATTGATCCCTCGCACCTCATTGATGATGCGATTGCTCACATGTCCGAGCAGTTCATGCGGCAGATGCGCCCAGTGCGCGGTCATGAAATCCAGCGTCTGCACGGCGCGCAGCGCGACGACATACTCATACGTGCGTCCATCACCCATCACGCCGACGCTCTTCACCGGCAGGAACACCGCAAACGCCTGACTCGTCAGGTCGTACCACGACTTGCCCGTTTCCTTGTCGATGGTCGTCCGCAGCGTCTCGATAAAAATCGCATCCGCGCGACGCAGCAGATCCGCGAACTCCCGCTTCACCTCGCCGAGAATCCGCACGCCCAGACCCGGGCCCGGGAACGGATGGCGATACACCATCGCGGGCGGCAAGCCCAGCTTCACGCCGAGCTCGCGCACTTCGTCCTTGAACAGTTCGCGCAGCGGCTCAAGCAGCTTGAGGTTCAGCGTCTCCGGCAAGCCGCCGACGTTGTGATGGCTCTTGATGGTATGCGCGCCCTTCTTGCCCTTGCCCGCCGATTCGATCACGTCCGGATAGATCGTGCCCTGCGCGAGCCATCGTGCGTCGGTGAGCTTGTCGGATTCCGCGTGGAACACCTCGACGAACTCCGCGCCGATGATCTTGCGCTTCGCCTCGGGGTCCGTCACGCCGGCGAGCTTCTGCAGGAAGACTTCGCTCGCATCGACGTGGATGACCTTCACGCCGAGGTGATCCGCGAACGTCGACATCACTTGCTCGGCCTCGTTCTGGCGCAGCAGGCCATGATCGACGAACACGCAGGTCAACTGGTCGCCGATCGCGCGATGCAGCAGCGCCGCCGCCACCGACGAATCCACGCCGCCCGACAGCCCGAGAATCACCTTCTCCTTGCCCACCTGCGCGCGAATCTTCTCGACCGCTTCGTCGATGTAATGCCCCATCTCCCAGTCCGGATTCGCGCCGCACAGTTTCAGCACGAAGCGGTCGAGCATCGCGCGGCCCTGCACCGTATGGGTCACTTCCGGATGCCATTGCAGGCCGTAGAAGCGACGGTCGTCGTCGGCCATGGCGGCAATCGGGCATGAGGGCGTCGAGGCCATCAGCTTGAAGCCCGCCGGCAGATCCACGACCTTGTCGCCGTGGCTCATCCACACCTTCAGCATGGAGTCGCCCTTCTCGGCCTTGAAGTCCTCGATGCCTTCCAGGAAGCCCGTGTGGTTCAGCGCCTGCACTTCCGCATAACCGAACTCGCGCACATTGCCGAGCTCGACCTTGCCGCCCAGTTGATCGGCCATGGTCTGCATCCCGTAGCAGATGCCGAGCACCGGCACGCCCAGATCGAAGACGATCTGCGGCGCACGCGGCGACTTCGCCTCGGTGACCGAGTTCGGGCCGCCCGACAAAATGATGCCCTTCGGCGCGAATTCGCGGATGAAGGTTTCATCGACGTCATACGGATGAATCTCCGAGTAGACGTGCGATTCGCGGATACGCCGCGCGATCAGCTGGGTGACTTGAGAGCCGAAATCGAGAATCAGGATTTTGTCGTGCATGGCTGCGGCCAAAGGCTAGAAGAACGATTGATGTCGATGCTGCCGGTCCGCCCTCGTGCGCGAGCCGTCAGCGAAGTGTTCGCAAATGAATCGACGGCCGGCGCCCTGGCCGACCGTGCTGGTGTGTCCTGTTGCCGCCCGGCGCCCCGCACGCTTCGCAGCAGCGCCGGCCCGGAAAGCGCGCGCGTTGTTCAGCGAGGCGCTCCGCGTGCCGGACCCGCGCGCGGATCAAGCGGATCAAGCGGCTCGATTCGCCGGCCGGTTGCCGGATCGATCCCGCGGCTGATCTCCGGCTCGATGCGCCGGCCCGTCGCGGCGTCGATCTCATGTCCGCTGACAGGATCGAGCTTGCGGCCCGTGACGGGATCGAGTGTCGCGCCGGTCACGGGATCCACCGCGCCGCCATCGAGCGGACGGCCCGAAGGCTCGACCATGCGGCCGCTGGCGGGATCGATGCCGGTCGCCTCGGGTGCCCGCGCCGACGGACGCACCGCCGTGTCCGGCGGCACTGAAACGGGAACCGGCGCCACGGGCGTCACTGCTTCGGGCTCCGTGCGCGCACTGTCGCGTGTCTTTGCCGCCCGCTTTTCCGCACGTTGCGCCGAAGCGGCGCCCGCCTGCGCGGCCCGCTCGCGCCGGCGCACCGCCGACGACAACCTCACGCTGCCGAACCCGAGCACCACGAGCACGACGCCCACCACCGCCGCGCTCATCTGCCCGAAGCCGTCGACCTGCGGCATCTTCAATCCGAGCAGCCAGACCAGCACCACGACGCCCGACAGCCACTGCACGTGCCCCGAGACGCGCGCCGCTCGCGCGGTCAGCGCGCCGTCAACCGCTGCGTGGAACGCGAGCCATGCGAGGCCCATCAGCGCCACGCCGAGCAATTGCCCGGCGAACGCGGGCTGCACCCGGATGGCGTCCAGCTGCAACGCGCCGTACAAGCCCGCCCACGGCGTCAGCAGGAACAACAGGCCGAACGCCAGAAAGATCAGGGCATTGATGACCAGCACGACGCGCAGCAACGGTTTCATGGGCAGTCCAGGTCAGTTGACGAACAAGCGCGAAGCAAGGGACAGCGACGCTCAGTCGACGTGATAGTTGGGCGCTTCTTTCGTGATCTGCACGTCGTGCACGTGCGATTCGCGCATGCCCGCCGCGGTGATCTGCACGAACTCCGCCTTCTCGTGCATTTCGCCGATGGTGCTGCAACCGCAATAGCCCATGCTCGCGCGCACGCCGCCGATGATCTGGAACAGGATGGCGTTGACCGAGCCCTTGTAGGCCACGCGACCTTCGATGCCTTCCGGTACGAGCTTGTCGATGTTCGCCGAGTTGTCCTGGAAGTAGCGGTCCGCCGCGCCGTCCTTCATCGCGCCGACCGAACCCATGCCGCGATACGCCTTGTACTGACGGCCCTGAAACAGGAAGACGTCGCCCGGGGATTCCTCGGTGCCCGCCAGCATGCTGCCCATCATGACGACGTTCGCGCCCGCTGCCAGCGCCTTGGAGACGTCGCCCGAGAAGCGCACGCCGCCGTCCGCGATGACCGGCACGCCGCTGCCGCGCAGCGCGTCCGACACATTGGCGATTGCCGTGATCTGCGGCACGCCGACGCCCGCGACGATCCGCGTGGTGCAAATGGAGCCCGGACCAATGCCGACCTTGACCGCGTCCGCGCCATACTCGACGAGCGCCTTGGCGGCCGCCGCCGTCGCGATATTGCCGCCGATCACCTGCACGTGCGGATAGTTCTGCTTGACCCAGCGCACGCGTTCGAGCACGCCCTGGCTGTGGCCGTGCGCGGTATCGACGACGATCACGTCGACACCCGCCTGCGCCAGCAGATCCACGCGTTCCTCATTGTCCGCCCCGACGCCCACTGCCGCGCCCACGCGCAGCTTGCCGTCTTCGTCCTTGCACGCGTCCGGGTTTTCGGTCTGCTTCGTGATGTCTTTCACGGTCATCAGACCGCGCAGTTCGAACGCGTCGTTGACGACCAGCACGCGCTCCAGGCGGTGACTGTGCATCAGCGCCTTGGCCTCGGCGAGCGAGGTGCCTTCCTTGACCGTCACGAGTCGTTCGCGCGGCGTCATGATGGAGCGCACTGGCTCATCCATGCGCTCTTCGAAGCGCAAGTCCCGGTTCGTCACGATGCCGATCAGCTGCGCGCCCTCGACCACCGGAAAACCCGAGATGCCATGTTGCTGCGTCAGCGCGATGACGTCGCGCACGCGCATTTGCGGCGGCACCGTGATCGGATCGCGCACGACGCCCGATTCGAACCGCTTCACCTTGGCGACTTCGCGCGCCTGTTCCTTGGCGGTGAGGTTCTTGTGAACGATGCCGATGCCGCCCAGCTGCGCCATGGCGATGGCGAGTCGGCCTTCGGTGACCGTGTCCATGGCGGCGGACACGAGGGGCATGTTCAGGGAGATGTTGCGCGTCAGCTGGGATTTCAGGCTGGTGTCGCGCGGAAGAACGCTGGAGAAGGCGGGCACGAGGAGCACGTCATCGAACGTGAGTGCTTTCTGGATCAGACGCATGGCAAATCCTATGGGCGCAAAAGCAGATTATACCGATAGTTCTCCGGGTTTTCACTGTCCGAACAGCAAGTTAGGCCACTCTCGGACAAAACCGGGCCGGCGCCGCGCCGCGTGCCGGACCGCCTTCGTGGACCGCACCGGAGGCGCGCGTGCTACGCTTCGCGCCTTCTTCAAAGATGCAGACGGGAGTCGGGCCATGCAGCGCGGTGTGATGTACGGAATGTCGGCGGGTGCGATCTGGGGTTTCATCTTCCTGGCGCCGCGCGTTCTGCCCGACTTTTCGCCCCTCACGCTCAGCATCGGCCGCTATCTGATGTATGGCGCGGTGTCGCTCGCGGCCGCGCTGCCCATCGCGCGCGGACCGCTCAAGAAGCTCACGCGCGCCGACTTCGTCGCCCTCGCCCGGCTCGCGCTGGTCGGCAACCTGCTCTACTACATGCTGCTGGCCAGCGCCGTGCAGCTTGTCGGCGTGGCGCCGGCGTCGCTGATCGTCGGTATCCTGCCGGTCACCGTGACGCTCGCCGGCAGCCGCGATCACGGCGCCATCGATGTGAAACGGCTCGCTGGTCCCCTGCTGCTCGTGCTGGCGGGCATCGCGTGCATCAACCTCGATGTGTTCCGCGATCTGCTCGGCGTGTCCGCCACCGTGTCACAGACGAGCATCGGCACGCGCCTCGCGGGTCTCGCCTGCGCCGTCGGCGCGCTCGCTGCCTGGACCTGGTACGCGGTCGTCAACGCCCGCTATCTGCAGGCAAACGATCACTTCGACGGCAACGAGTGGTCGGTGCTGTGGGGCATCGTGACGGGATTGCTCGGTGCGGTGCTCGGCGCGATCGCCTGGATGCTGCCTGCGGGCACCGTCCAGGCCGCCGTTGCGCCCGAACGCTGGCATCTCTTCTGGATCGTGAGCATTGCGCTCGCGACCGGTGGTTCGTGGCTCGGCAACATGCTGTGGAATGCGGCGGCGAAGCGCCTGCCGCTCACGCTGTCCGGTCAGATGATCGCGTTTGAGACGCTCTTCGCGCTGCTCTACGCCTTTATCTACGATGGGCGCTGGCCGCGCACGCCCGAAGTGCTCGCGGTGGTGCTGCTGCTCGCGGGCGTCAGCTGGTCTGTGAGACAGCATACCGTGCTGCCGGCGGTCTCTGCGCGAGAAGCCCCCGCGCATTGACACAAGACGACGCTAGCGCGCGTCCTTCGACTGCCACTTGCGCCCTTCAATCGATCCCGCGCGGCGCGTTTTTTCGACGCGGCGCAGCCGGGCTGTCTTCGGATCCACTGTCAGCGGCCGATAGATTTCCACGCGGTCGAATGCGACGAGCGCCGTATCGAGCGTACTGAGCTTGCCGAACACGCCGACCTTCTGCCGCGTCAGGTCGATGTCCTGATGCACGCGCAGCACGCCGCTCGCCTCGATGGCGTCGCGCACCGTCGCGCCGTCCTGCAGCGTGACCTGCGCGAGGAAGCTGGCGCCGTCGGGCAGACCGTAGCACACGTCGATCTGCATCATGGCTTGCCGTAGCGCTGGTCGGCGCGCTTCACGAAGGAATCGACGAAGGTATTGGCGATATGACTGAACACCGGTCCGATGAGTTTTTCCAGAATCACATTGGAAAACTCGTAGTGAAGTGCGAACTCGATCTTGCACGCATCCGCCCGCAGCGGCGTGAAGCGCCAGTAACCGGTGAACTTCTTGAAAGGGCCGCTCAGGAACTCCATATCGATACTGGTCGGACGTTTCTGGGTGTTGCGCGTGGCGAAATGCTGCTTGATGCCCTTGAAGCTGATGTCGATCTTCGCTTCCATGCCGTTCTCGTCATGGCGGCCTATCTCGACGCCGCCGCACCAGGGCAGGAAGTTGGGATAGTCGGCGACATCGGTGACGAGGTCGAACATTTCCTCCGCCGAATGGCGGATCAACACGGTTTTCTGGACATCTGCCATATAGGGCGCAGCGAAGGCTGAATTGGGCGGCAACGCGCAAGAGAACACGGCATCAGAACATTCGCGTGCCGGCGCGCTGCTAAAATCGTGATTTTAAACGAGTTGAGCACTTTCCATTCATGAGCATCATCGACAACAGAAAAGCCTTCTTCGATTACTTCATCGAGGAACGCTACGAGGCCGGTCTCGTGCTCGAAGGCTGGGAAGTCAAGGCGCTGCGCGCGGGCCGCGGGCAGATCAAGGAAGGCTACGTCGTCATCAAGGCGGGCGAGCTCTTTCTCATCGGCACGCATATCAGTCCGCTGCCCGAGGCATCGAAGTTCGAGAACCTGGATCCGGTGCGCACGCGCAAGCTGCTGCTGCATCGCGACCAGATCGACAAGCTCATCGGCAAGGTCGAGCAGCGCGGCCACACGCTCGTGCCGCTCAACTTCCACTACAAGGAAGGCCGCGTGAAATGCGAGATTGGCCTTGCCAAGGGCAAGAAGCTGCACGACAAGCGTGAGACCGAGAAGAAGCGCGACTGGGATCGCGAACGCGCGCGGCTGATGCGCTCAGCCACGAAATAAGGCAGACAGGGCGCTCCTGCAGCGCCCTGTTTTTTTTCAGCCCTTGCGGATCACGCTGCCGCCACCCTCGCCCTTCACGATCGTCAACGCGGACGCAATCAACGAACTCATGTCCGACAGATTCCCCGGCACGATCAGCGTATTGCCCGTCTTCGCGATATTGCCGAACGCGCCGACGTATTGCTCGGCGATTTTGAGATTCACCGCTTCCATGCCGCCCACGGTCTGAATCGCGGTGCCGATCTTCTCGATGGCCTGCGCATTCGCCTCGGCGACGGCAAGAATCGCCGACGCCTCGCCCTGCGCCTGGTTGATCGCCGCCTGCCGTTCGCCCTCGGACTTCTGGATCGCTGCTTCGCGCCCGCCCGCGGCCAGGTTGATCTGCTCCTGCTTGCGGCCTTCGGAGGCCGCGATCAGCGCGCGCTTCTCACGCTCGGCGGTGATCTGCGCCTGCATCGCGTGCAGAATTTCCTTCGGCGGCGTCAGATCCTTGATCTCGTAGCGCAGCACTTTCACACCCCAGTTCGATGCCGCTTCATCCAGCGCATTGACGATGCTGTGATTGATGAAGTCGCGCTCCTCGAAGGTCTTGTCCAGTTCCAGCTTGCCGATCACCGAACGCAAGGTGGTCTGCGAGAGCTGCGTGATGGCGAACACGAAGTTGCTCGATCCGTACGAAGCCTTCATGGCGTCCGTCACCTGGAAGTACAGCACGCCGTCCACCTGCAACTGCGTGTTGTCGCGCGTGATGCAGACCTGGCTCGGCACTTCCAGCGGAATTTCCTTGAGCACGTGCTTGTAGGCCACCCGGTCGATGAACGGCAGCACGATGGTCAACCCCGGCGTGAGCGTCGAATGATAGCGGCCGAGCCGCTCGAGCACCCACGCATGCTGCTGCGGCACGATCTTGATGGTTTGCGCCGCGATCGCGATGACGATCACGAGCAGAATGGCCCCGACGATGGTGACGTCCATCTTTGCTACTCCTGGTTGATGATGTTGATTTCAGCGCCGCGCGACGACCACGAGCCGGTTGCCGTCGAGCGCCGTGATGCGGTACCAGCGCGCGCCTTCGGTTTCGCCCGGCGCGAGTTCGACATCCCACTGCGCGCCGCGATACATCGTGCGCGCGCGGCCGTCGCGCCATTCGTCCACTTCCACAGTGGCGCCGATATCGAGGTTCACGTTCGCATCGCGCGACGCGTCGCGGCGCTTCCAGTTGCCGAAACGCGAACGCCGCAGCGCCACCACCGCAATCAAACCGAACAGCGCCGCCACGACGAACTGCACATGCGGCATCGCACCCAGCACCTGCGCCACCCCGCCCGCAAGAAAGCCGAGCGCCACCATCAGCAGATAAAACGTGCCGGTGAACAGCTCGAACACGATCAGCACACCCGCCGACACCCACCAGAACAGTCCGCTCGCAGCCATGCCCGCCTCCAAATGCAAACACCCCGGAGGATGTCCGGGGTGTTTTTATAGCACGCTCGCGCCTTTCCGAAAGCATCGGGAAAGGCGGATTTTGCTTATTTCGACAAGGCCTTCGCCAGTTGCTGCCAAGTGTCGATGATCGTGTCCGGGTTCAGCGACATCGATTCGATGCCCAGTTCCGCCAGCCACACGGCGAGGTCCGGATGATCCGACGGGCCTTGTCCGCAAATCCCGACATACTTGTTCAGCCGCAGGCACGTTTCGATCGCGCGCTTGAGCATGAACTGAACGGCTTCGTCGCGTTCGTCGAAGTCCGCGGCGAGCAGTTCCATGCCGGAGTCGCGGTCGAGGCCCAGCGTCAGCTGCGTCAGGTCGTTCGAGCCGATCGAGAAGCCGTCGAAGCGCTCCAGGAACTGCTCGGCGAGGATGGCGTTGGACGGCACCTCGCACATCATCACGAGCTTGAGGCCGTTCGTACCGCTCTTCAAGCCAAACTTCGCCAGCAGCTCGATCACGCGGTCCGCCTGCTTCAGCGTACGCACGAACGGCACCATGATCTGGACGTTGTCGAGACCCATCTCCTCGCGCACTTTCTTCAGCGCGATGCATTCCATGTGAAACGCCTCGGCGAAGTCTTCCGCGATGTAACGTGACGCGCCACGGAAACCGAGCATCGGGTTCTCTTCGTCCGGCTCATAACGCGAGCCGCCGATCAGCTTCTTGTACTCGTTCGACTTGAAGTCGGACAGGCGCACGATCACGGGCTTCGGATAGAACGCCGCCGCGATCGTGGCGATGCCTTCCGTGAGCTTGTCGACATAGAACGCACGCGGCGACGCATGACCGCGCGCGACGCTCTCCACGGCTTTCTTCAGGTCCGCGTCGACGTTCGGGTACTCCAGGATCGCCTTCGGATGGACGCCGATGTTGTTGTTGATGATGAATTCAAGACGCGCCAGACCCACGCCCGCATTCGGCAGCTGCGCGAAATCGAACGCGAGTTGCGGATTGCCGACGTTCATCATGATCTTGACTGGAATGTCCGGCAGTTCGCCGCGCTGAACTTCGGTCACTTCGGTTTCGAGCAGGCCGTCATAGACCCGGCCTTCGTCGCCTTCCGCGCACGACACGGTGACGAGCGCGCCGTCCTTCAGAATGTCCGTTGCGTCGCCACAGCCAACCACTGCCGGCACGCCCAGCTCACGCGCGATGATGGCCGCGTGGCAGGTACGCCCGCCGCGATTCGTCACGATGGCCGATGCGCGCTTCATCACCGGTTCCCAGTTCGGGTCGGTCATGTCGGCGACCAGCACGTCGCCCGGTTGCACACGTTCCATTTCCGACGGATCGTGAATGACGCGCACCGGACCCGCGCCGATCTTCTGGCCGATCGCGCGGCCGGTGGTCAGCACGTTCGACTGGCCCTTCAGCTTGAAGCGCATCTCGGCCTTGCCGGACGCCTGGCTCTTCACCGTTTCGGGACGCGCCTGGAGGATGAACAGCTTGCCGTCGCGGCCGTCCTTGCCCCACTCGATGTCCATCGGACGCTGATAGTGCTTCTCGATGATGACCGCGTACTTCGCGAGTTCGATCACGTCTTCGTCGGTGATCGAAAAGCGGTTGCGCTGCTCGTGCGGCACGTCGACGGTCTTCACGCGGCCCGGCTCGCCCGGCTTCGTGAATTCCATCTTGATGAGCTTGGAGCCGATGGAGCGGCGGATGATCGGATACTTGTTCTGTTCGAGCGTAGTCTTGAAGACGTGGAATTCGTCCGGATTCACCGCGCCCTGCACGACGGTTTCGCCCAGGCCGTAGCTCGACGTGATGAAGACGGTTTCCTTGAAGCCCGATTCGGTGTCGATGGTGAACATCACGCCCGCCGCGCCGACGTCCGAGCGCACCATGCGCTGCACGCCCGCCGACAGCGCGACTTCAGCATGCGTGAAGCCCTTGTGGACGCGGTACGAGATGGCGCGGTCGTTGTACAGCGAGGCGAACACGTGCTTCATGCGATCGAGCACGTCCTCGACGCCGACCACGTTCAGATAGCTTTCCTGCTGGCCGGCGAAGGATGCGTCGGGCAAGTCTTCCGCGGTCGCGGACGAACGCACGGCAAACGACAGTTCTTCGGGCGAGCTGCTTTGCAGGACCTCGAAGCCACGGCGGATTTCTTCTTCGAGACGCGATTGCAGCGGCGCGTCGACGATCCATTGACGGATCTCCTTGCCGGCTTCGGCAAGCGTCTTGACGTCGTCGACGTCGAAGGTTTCGAGACGCTTCGCGATGCGGTCCGTCAGGTTGTTGTGCTGGAGGAAGTCGCGGAATGCGAGGGCCGTGGTGGCGAAGCCCGTGGGCACGCGAACGCCGGCTTCGGAAAGCTGGCTGATCATCTCGCCGAGCGACGCATTCTTGCCACCGACGATTTCCACATCGGTCATTCGCAACTGCTCGAATGGAACTACATACGCCTGATCCTTTGCGACATCTTTCGCGACATTGACTGCGTTAGTCATACAAGCCCCTAAGGTGGATGGAATTCTCGATCGCACGAGTGGGCTCACAGGCCGCGGCGCTCATTGGAAGCGTCCGCTGCCTCTCGTACAACCTGTTTGATAAGCCTTCGGGGGAGTCACGCCGCTTGATACCGGGGAATACCGGGTGATGCCGGGGCGTGGTCAAAAAGAAGCGAAACGTCGGAACCTTTCTCGAGACCGTGGATTTACCTGCAACACGCTACAAAAGCCACGAAACGACCGCGATTTGACGAAAATCCGCTTCAGTTTGTCCGCAATTGCTTATCGAACAGGTTGCCGCTATTCTACCTTGCCGTATTTCAAAATTGTTTCGATCAGGCGGGGGTTCAACGGCAAAATCGAGGTGTTTCGGGCCTGTTCGTGGGGCATCCCACACCCAGGCGCCCGGTCTGCACTCGTTTTTCTCTTCGCCGGCGGTCAGTTACCATAACACAGGTTTTTCCGGCGTCCGTGCTTTCGCGCCCCCGTTGAATGGCGCCTCAGACACGCTTGCCACCGCTTCCACCCGTTTCTTCTTAGCTTCCTCTTTCCGCCGATGCCGCCTTCCGTATTCATCGTTTCCGACGGTACCGGGATCACTGCCGAAACCTTCGCGCATTCGATCCTCGCCCAGTTCGACCAGAAATTCCGGCTCGTGCGCGTGCCCTTCGTCGACTCGATCGACAAGGCCTACGCGACTGTCGAGAAGATCAACGAGACCATCGCGCTGGACGGCCGCCGGCCCATTGTCTTCACCACGCTGGTGGACAGTGCGTCGAACGAAGTCGTCAAAGGCTGCAAGGCGCTGGTGCTCGACATGTTCCAGACCTTCATCGAGCCGCTCGAACAGGAACTGGAAATCAAGTCCACGCACGCCATGGGACGCGTGCACCAGAACGCCGATACCGAGGAATACAAAAACCGCATCGAGGCGATCAACTTCTCGCTTGCCCACGACGACGGCCAGTCCAACCGCAATCTCGCCGATGCCGACGTGATTCTCGTTGGCGTGTCGCGCAGCGGCAAGACGCCGACCAGCCTCTACCTGGCGATGCAATACGGTGTGAAGGCAGCAAACTATCCGCTGATTCCGGAAGATTTCGAGCGCGGCAAGCTGCCGACGCCGCTGCTCGAACATCGCGAGAAGATGTTCGGCCTGTCGATCGATCCGCAGCGGCTCTCCGAGATACGCAACGAACGGCGTCCGGGCAGCAAGTACGCCGCGCTGGAGAACTGCCGCTACGAGATCAACGAGGCGGAGATGATGATGAAGCGCGAGGGCGTCAAGTGGCTGTCGTCGACGCACAAGTCGATCGAGGAAATCGCCACGACGATTCTGCAGGAAGTGAAGCCAGAACGGCCTTCGTATTACTGATCCGCTGAAGCCGGCTCAGCGCTGCTGGCGGCACTGCTCGAACAGACAGATCGCCGCCGCAGCCGCCACATTCAACGACTCCATGCCGCCCGGCTGAGGAATCGTCACGCGGTGCGTAACGGCATCGCGCCAGACCTGCGAGACACCTGCCCCTTCATTGCCGAACACCCATGCCAGCGCGCCGGACAGGTCGCAGTCGTACAGCGCGACGGCGCCGTGCGAGTCGGTGATCGTGACGGGCGCGTCGAGCCGCGCGATCAGCCCGGCCGCTTCGACGTCCTCGAAGATGTCCAGCAGAAAATGCGCGCCCATGCCCGAGCGCAGCACCTTCGACGACCATGCATACGCTGTCCCCGGTGCGCAGAACACGCGCGTGATGCCGGCCGCCGCCGCGCTGCGCAGGATCGAGCCGACATTGCCGGCGTCCTGCACGCCATCGAGGATCACGCAGGTTTCGGCGACCCGCGCGGGCAGATCGGCTTCGAGCTTCTCGACCAGCAGCAGCATGCCCACGCCATGCACGACGCTCGACAACTGACCAAAGAGCGCATCGGGCAGCACCATCACCCGCTTTTCCTCGATGCGCGCGACGATCGTGCGCGCTTCCTCGTGCGTGAGCGCGCCCTCGGTCACGATGCAGGTTTCCGGTTGCCCGGCGGCATCGAGATACGCGGACGCGAGATGCAGGCCTTCGAGCAGCGCGTGGCCGCTGCGGCGCTGCTGCGCCGTCGAGCCGGCGAGCGCCTTGATGCGCTTGTAGAGCGGATTGTCCCGCGAGGTGATGGATTTCACGTGATATCGAATACCGCTCAGAAGGCCAGCGTGTCCGAATCGTCTCGCGCCGTTGCGGTGACTTCGAGCACTTCCGGCGCGATTTCGGGCAGCACCGAGCCGAAGCGTGCATGCGCCTCGCGCACCGGTGCGAATGAGCGCCGGTGATGCACGCAGGGTCCGTGTTCGCGCAGCGCTCTCAGATGCTGCGGCGTGCCGTAACCCGAATGCACATTGAAGCCGTACATCGGATGGACGTCGTGCAGTTCGACCAGCATTCGGTCGCGCGTGACCTTCGCGAGAATGGACGCCGCTGAAATCTGCTTGATGAGCGCGTCGCCGCCGATGACCGCTTCCGCGCGGATCGAGAGCGTCGGGCAACGGTTGCCGTCCACCTTCACCAGCGTAGGCGCAATGGACAAACCTTCCACCGCGCGTTTCATCGCGAGCATCGACGCATGCAGGATGTTGATGGTGTCGATTTCCTCGACGCTCGCCGACGCAATGCAATACGCCAGCGCCCGGTCGACGATCTTCTCGTACAACTCTTCGCGGCGCTTGGCGCTCAGCGCCTTCGAGTCGTCGAGCCCGTTGATGCGCGGTTTCGCGGGATCGAAGATCACCGCTGCCGCGACCACCGGTCCGGCCAGCGGACCACGCCCCGCTTCGTCCACGCCGCAGATGATGTCGAGCGGGGAACTGAAGTCGAGGCCGGGCTGGGTGAGTTGCCTTGACGCCATTACCGGGGTCTCCGCGTATCGAGCACCCGCGCCACGGCCTCCGCCGCCTTCTGCGACGTATTCTGGCGCAGCGCGATATGCATCTCGGTGAAGATGTCCGTCAGCGTACGGCGGTTCGCGTCGTCGTTCAACTGTTTCAGCGTCGCGTCCGCGAGCGCCTCCGGCGTCGCGAAATGCTGCAACAACTCCGGCACGACAAAACGCCCGGCGAGAATATTCGGCAGGCCCACGTACGGCAGATAGCCCTGCCGCTTCATGATCTGGCCCGTGAGCCAGGGCACCTTGTACGAGATGACCATCGGCTTCTTCAGCAGCGCGGCTTCCAGTGTCACCGTGCCACTCTTCACGAGAATCGCATCGGCGGCGGTCATCGCGCGCTGGGCGTTGCCGTCGGTGATCGTCAGCGACAGGTTCGGATGCGCGTCCACGAGCGGCCGCAGCAATTCACGCAACGCCGGATTCGCGGCGGGCATCAGAAAACGCACGCCCGGCTCGCGCTGTTGCATCAGCTCCATCGCGTCGAAGAAGGTCGGGCCGATCAGCGCGATCTCCGACCGCCGGCTGCCCGGCAGCACGGCGATCACCGGGCCGCCCGCCGCGATGCCGAGTTGACGGCGCGCGCCCGGCGTATCGGGTTCGAGCGGGATCTCGTCGGCGAGCGGATGGCCGACGTAACTCGCCGCCACGCCCGCCTTTTCCATCAGTGCGGTCTCGAAGGGAAACACGCACAGCATGTGATCGACGGCCTTGACGATCTTCTTGATGCGTCCGCCGCGCCACGCCCAGATGGACGGGCAAACGAAGTGAATGGTCGGGATGCCGGCTTCGCGCAGCGGCTGCTCCAGCCCGAAGTTGAAATCAGGCGCGTCCACGCCGATGAAGACCGACGGCGGCTCCGCCAGCAGCTGCCGGCGGATCTCGTTGCGGATGCCCAGAATCTCGGGAATGTGCTTCAGCGCTTCGACGTAGCCGCGCACGGTCAGCTTGTCCATCGGCCAGTGCGCTTCGAAGCCTTCGGCCGTCATGCGCGGGCCGCCGATGCCGCTATAGCGCGTGCCTTCAGGCAGCGCGCCTTTCAGGCCCTTGAGCAGCGAGGCCGCCAGCAGGTCGCCGGACGGCTCGCCGGCGACCATCGCGACGCGTGGCGGAAGGTTGAACGGGGTCATCGGGCGGCGATCTAGCGGATGATGCCGCGCTGCGAGGCCGCGATGAAGCCGGCGAATGCCTTGACCACCTCGTCGCCCTCGCCGCCCGCGGCGCCGAGATCCTGAAGCTGCGACTTGGCTTCCTCGAGCGACAGGCCGCTCTTGTAGACGATGCGATAGGCCGAACGCAATGCCGAGATGGCGTCCGGCGTGAAGCCGCGGCGGCGCAGCCCTTCGACGTTGATACCGTGCGGCTCTGCCTTGTTACCTGCCGCGATCACGAACGGCGGTACGTCCTGCACGAGCGCCGACGCGCCGCCCAGCATCGAATGCGCGCCGATGCGCACGAACTGGTGCACGCCCGACATGCCGCCGATGATCGCGTGATCGCCGACGATCACATGACCCGCCAGTTGCGCGTTGCTCGACATGATGACGTTGTCGCCGAGCCGGCAGTCATGGCCGACGTGCACGTAGGCCATGATCCAGCAGTCGCTGCCGATGGAGGTCAGGCCCTGGTCCTGCACCGTGCCGGTATGCAGTGTCGTGAATTCGCGGATGGTGTTGCGGTCGCCGATTTCGAGACGGGTCGGCTCGTCCTTGTACTTCATGTCCTGCGGACGGCCGCCGATCGACGCGTAATGGCCGATGCGATTGTCCCGGCCAATGGTCGTATGGCCTTCGATCACGCTGTGCGAGCCGACCGTCGTGCCGGCGCCGATCACGACGTGCGCGCCGACGATCGCGTACGGTCCGATCTCGACGGACTCGTCGAGCTGAGCGCCCGGCTCGATGATCGCGGAAGGGTGAATCTTGCTCATGCGCTGTTCGCCTATCTGTTCGTGCTGCTCGTTTCTCTGACGCGGATGACGCCCGTGCGCTCAGGCGTCCGTGGTCTTCACGGTACACATGAGTTCGGCTTCGGCGGCGGTCACGCCCTCCACTTCGGCGCGCGCCTTGAACTTCCAGATGCCGCGCATGTAGCGCTCGAAAGTCACGTTGAGGATCAGCTGGTCGCCCGGTTCCACTACACGCTTGAAACGCGCGCCATCGATGCCGACGAAGTAGTACAGCGTATTGGTCGGATCGTGCGGCTCTTCCGCGAAGGTCAGGAGCGCCGCCGTCTGCGCGAGCGCTTCGAGAATCAGCACGCCCGGCATGACCGGACGCGTCGGGAAGTGGCCCTGGAAATACGGCTCGTTGATCGTCACGTTCTTCAACGCTTTGATGCTCTTGTGCGGCTCGAGTTCGAGCACGCGGTCCACGAGCAGGATCGGGTAGCGATGCGGCAGCAGCGTGAGGATCTTGTGGATGTCGAGATTGATTTTTTCTGTGCTCATGGTCGTTCTGCTCACGCGCGGGTCCCGCGTGGAAATGGGATGGCGGGCCGTCTGCGACGCCCGCCCGGATTGCTGTGTCTCTTGCCGGGTCCAGTCCGGCGGTTCGGACCGGCCCGTTTTCGCTTCTGCCGCGGCTCGGTGCCGCCGTATGCCTTAGCTGCCGCGCTCGTCGTCGCGCTTGCCTGCGCCGGCAAGCGCGCTTTCCAGCGCCTTGATGCGCTCGCGCATCTTGTCGAGGTTGCGCATGATCGCTGCGCTCTTGTTCCAGTCCGCGTGCGGCACGGCCGGGAAAGCGCTCGTGTACATGCCGGGCTTGAGCAGCGACTTCGAGACGCCCGACTGCGCCGTGACGATCACGTAGTCCGCCAGCGTCACGTGTCCCGCGATGCCTACGGCGCCGCCGATCATGCAGTGCCGGCCGATGCTGGTGCTGCCCGCGATGCCCGCGCACCCGGCAATCACCGTGTACGCACCGATACGGCAGTTATGGCCGATCTGCACGAGATTGTCGATCTTCACGCATTCCTCGATGACGGTATCCGCCATCGCGCCGCGATCGATCGTGGTGTTCGCACCGATCTCGACGTCAGCGGCGATCTTCACCGCGCCGACCTGCGGAATCTTCACCCAGTTGCCGGTGCGGGCCTCGCCCTCGCCGGTAAAGTCCGGCGCGAAGCCGAAACCGTCCGCGCCGATTACCGCGCCCGCATGCACGATCACGCGCGCGCCGAGCGTACAGCCGTGATAGACGGTGACGTGGGGATACAGATGCACGTCGTCGCCGAGCGTGACGCGCTGGCCTACGGTCACGCCGGCATCGAGCTTCACGCGCTCGCCGATCACCGCGCCCGCTTCGACCGTCACATGCGGTCCGATCACGGCGCTGGCCGCGACCTGCGCAGCGGGATCGACCCAGGCGCTCGGATGCACGCCGGGCACGGCCTTCGGCGTGGCCAGGTCGATGAAGGCCTGGGCCACGCGGGCGAAGTAAGCGTAGGGGTTTGGCGTGACGATGAAATTACTGCCCGCGCGATTCGTCACTTTCTCGAGATCGGCGTGCGAAATGAGCACTGCGCCTGCCTGAGTCGTCTCGACCTGCGGCAGATACTTCTGATTCGCGAGAAACGCGAGCTGGGTGGAATCCGCTTTGTCGAGCGGTGCGAGACTCCCGACGCGATGCGCCCCGTTGCCGGTGACTTCACCGCCGAAGCGCTTCACCAGTTCGTCGAGCGTGATCGCCATGCCTGATGCCATCTCCTCTCAGTCCTCGTCAGTTCGGGCTCGTGCCGCTCGCGCCCGTGCCGTTCGAATTCGCCGCGAGCGCCTTCAGCACCTGATCCGTGATGTCGATGCGCGGGCTGACATACACCGCCTCCTGCACGATCAGGTCATAGTGCTGCTGTTCCGCGATCTGCTTGATGACCTTGTTGGCCCGGTCCAGCACGGCCGCGAGTTCTTCGTTGCGGCGCTGGTTCAGGTCTTCGCGGAACTCACGCTGCTTGCGCTGAAAGTCCGCGTCGGTCTGCGCGAGATCACGCTGGCGGGCGGCGCGGTCGGCCGGAGCCATCGACGCGCCGTTCTTGTCGATGTTGTCCGACATCGCCTTCAGGCGCTGCGCCATGTCCTGCAGCGCCTTGTCGCGCTTGGCGAATTCCTGCTCCAGCTTCGACTGGGCGGCCTTGGCCGCCGCCGATTCGCGCAGGATGCGGTCTGAGTTGACCGCCGCGATGCGCGCTTCCTGCGCGCTCGCGCCGGCGGCGGCGCCCAGGCCGAGAACCAACGACAACGCAAGCGCCAGTGCCCTGTGTTTCGCAAGCTTACCGGTTCGCAAAGTGTTCCTCACATTACGTCGAATTGAGTGAAGTTCGGGTTCATCGGCGTGCCGCTTAGAAAGCCGTACCGATCTGGAACTGGAACTTCTGGTACTGATCGCCTTCATGCTTCTGCAGCGGGAAACCCAGGCTCAGCTTGAGCGGGCCGATCGGCGAAATCCACGCGAGACCCACACCGTATCCGTAGCGCAGGCCGTTCGCGCCGCTGGTCGTGCCGCCCTGACCCGGATCGCCCCAGACATTACCGGCGTCAAGGAAGGTGAACACGCGCAACGTACGGTCATAGCCCGTACCCGGCAGCGGGAACGTCAGCTCGATATTGCCGACCGCCATGCGCGAGCCGCCGATCGGGTCGTTCGTGGTGGCGTCACGCGGACCCAGCGAGCTCGGCGAGTAACCGCGCACCGAACCGATACCACCCGCGTAGTAGTTCTTGAAGATCGGGTACGTCTGGCCGTCCAGCCCCTTGCCGTAGCCGCCCTGCAAGTTGAAGCCGAGCACGAAGCCGCGCGCGAACGAGTAGTAATACTGGAACTGCGCGTCGAACTTCGCGTACGTGGTGTTGCCGATCGGCGTGCCGTATTCCGCGTTCGATTGCAGGTAGTAGCCGCGGCTCGGCACGAGCGCGCTGTCGCGATTGTCGCGCGACCAGCCCACCGTCAGCGGATAGTTGTTCACCACGCGGCCGAACTCGTTCACGTAGTTCGTGTAGGCCTTCGGCGTGGCGGCGTCCAGGTCCATGGTGTTCTGCTCGGCGCCAAGGCCGAAGAACACCGTGTCCTGCTCCGAGAACGGAATGCCGAACTTCGTGTCCGCGCCCATCGTCACGATCCGGAAGCTCGAATCGGTCGAATAGTACAGCGGCTGGTAGGTGCGGTAGTACGCGTCGGTAATGCGCTTGATGCCGTCGATGGTGAAGTACGGATCGACCTGCGTGACCGTCAGCGTGCGGTACGTCTTCGCGGTGTTGATGTTGACCGAAAGGCTCGTGCCCGAACCGAACACGTTGTCCTGCGAGACGCCCGCCGAGAGCACCACCTTGTCGGTCGATGAGAAGCCCGCGCCCAGCGTGATGGCGCCAGTCGGCTTTTCGGCCACCTTGACGTCCACGTCCACCTGGTCGTTCGTGCCTTCGACTGGCACCGTGGCCACGTCCACGTCCGTGAAGTAACCGAGACGGTTGATACGGTCTTTCGAAAGCGCGAGGCGGCTCGAATCGAACCACGAGCTTTCCAGCTGGCGCATTTCGCGGCGGACCACTTCGTCGCGCGTGCGGGTGTTGCCGACGATGTTCACGCGCCGCACATACACGCGGCGGCTCGGGTCGACCTGCAGGGTCAGTGCGACGGTGTGATCCTTCTGGTCGATGTCCGGCTGCGCGTTGACCTGCGCGAACGCATAGCCGTATTCGCCGAGCTTGTCGACGATCGACTTCGTGGTGGCCTGCAGTTTCTCGGCCGAGAAGCGGTCGCCCGGCTTGATCTTGACGAGCTTCTTGAGCTCGGCCTCGCGGTCGAGCAGATTGCCCGACAGCTTGATGCTGCTGATCTTGTACGGCTCGCCTTCATGCACGGCGATCGTCAGGTACATGTCCTTCTTGTCCGGCGAGATGGACACCTGCGTGGAATCGATGCTGAACTCGAGATAGCCGCGGTTCAGGTAGTACGAGCGCACGTTCTCGAGGTCGCCCGTGAGCTTTTCCTTCGCGTAAAGGTCGCTCTTCGTGTACCAGGAGAACCAGTTCGGCGTGGAAAGCTGCATTTCGCCCAGCAGCGTGCTCGAACTGACCGCCTTGTTGCCGACGAAGTTGATCTGGCGGATCTTCGCGCTCGGGCCTTCGGCCACCGAGAACAGGATGGACACGCGGTTGCGGTCCACCGGCGTCACCGTGGTGGTTACTTCCGCCGCGTAGTAGCCGCGCGTCAGGTATTGCCGCTTCAGTTCCTGCTCGGCCTTGTCGACCAGCGCCTTGTCGTACGAGCGGCCCTGCGACAGACCCACCGAGCGCAGCGCCTTCGTCAGGTTTTCCTTGTCGAACTCGTGCAGGCCCGCGAAGTCGATGCTCGAGATGGCCGGACGTTCCTGTACCTGCACGACCACCACGTTCCCTTCGGTGGCGATCTGCACGTCGTTGAAGAAGCCCGTTGCGTACAGCGCGCGGATCGCTTCGGAGGCTTTGTCGTCGGTGAAAGTGTCGCCTTGCTTGATCGGCAGATATGCGAACACGGAGCCCGGTTCGATGCGCTGAAGACCGTCGATCCGAATATCCTGCACGACGAACGGCGTGGTGGCGTGTGCCGCCATACCCGTCGCGGCGAGCGCCGCGGCCACAGCCGTCTTAGGAACAAAGCGATGAGGTTTGAACAACGTGCTTCCCCAGTATTTAAAGCTGCATTCGTTCCAGCGGTCGCCCGAGCGACGCCGCCAGAAATTGTCAAAGTGGATCAGAAACGAATCAGACGAGCGAGGTCGTTGAACAGCGCAATCATCGAGAGCGCGACGATGCAAACCAGGCCCGCCCTTTGCAGAACCAGCTGCCAGCGATCGGATACGGCTTTGCCGGTGACAGCCTCAACGAAGTAATATAACAGATGCCCACCGTCCAATACCGGAATCGGTAACAAGTTCAACACTCCAAGGCTGATGCTGACGAGCGCCAGAAACGACAAAAACGCCGACACACCCAGCCTCGCGCTCTTGCCCGCATAGTCCGCGATGGTGACCGGTCCCGACAGATTCTTGAGCGACGCCTCGCCGACAATCATCCGCCCGAACATGCGCAGCGAGTACGCGCTGATGTCCCAGGTGCGGTTCACGCCCAGACGCAGGCTTTCGATGGGCCCGTAGCGCACCTTGACCGAAGGCAGCACATTGCCGAGCGCCGCGCCGATCCGGCCGATTTCCTTGCCGGTCGTCGCGTCGTGCTTGAGGTCCGGCGTGATCTGCACGGCATCAGGCTTGCCGTTGCGCTCGATGCCGAGCGTCACCGGCTTGCCGCCATGCGCCTTCACGTAATCGATGAAGCTGGTGGCGTTGTCGACCGTGCGGCCGTCGATGGTGCGCAGCGTGTCGCCGGCCTTGAGCCCGCTCTTCTGCGCCGCGCTGCCCGCTTCCACGGCCGCCACGGTCAGCGTGCCGCCGCCCGGCGTGAAGCCGAGCTTGTCCATGAAATCCTGATCGGCGTCGGCGTCGGTGATGCCCGTGACGCTCACCGGGAAGTCGAAGGTGCCGTCCTTCGTTTTCGCCGAGAGCACCACGCGGCGATGATCGAACGCGGCGTCGAGCAGCTTCCAGCGCAGGTCGGACCAGGAGCGGATCGTGTGAGTTTCGCCGCCCGAGGCATCGCGCATCGCGAGCACCGTCTCGCCGCCCTCGAAGCCCGCGCGCGCGGCGGCGGTGTCGGGCGCCGGTTGCGAAACGATGGCCGCGGGTTCGGTCACGCCGGCCGCGAACACCGCGGAGAACAGCGCGATGGCCAGCAGGAAGTTGGCGATCGGGCCCGCCGCGACGATCGCGATGCGCTTGACGACGCTCTGCCGGTTGAACGCGCGCGGCAGGTCTTCGGAGGGAATCTTCGTGCCGCTGTCGGGATCGACCTCGCGCTCGTCGAGCATCTTCACGTAGCCGCCCAGCGGCAGCGCGGCGATGGTCCATTCGACGCCGGTCTTCTTGCTGGTCCACTGCACCAGCGGCTTGCCGAAACCGACCGAGAAACGCAGCACCTTGACGCCGCACCATCGCGCGACGCTGTAGTGACCGAATTCGTGGACGACGACAAGCACGCCAATCGCGACGACGAAGGCGACGATTTCGGTCAGAAAGTTCATGACGGCCTCAATGGGCGATGGGTTCGGCGCCCGGCGCGCTCGCAGTGAGCGCTGCGACGAAACCGGAGGCGAGCCGGCGCGCGGTCTCATCGGCGGCGAGGACGTCGTCGAGCGACGCGGCGCTCGTGTTCGGCAGCGCGTTCAACACGCGCTCCACGACCTCGCCGATCGCCATGAAGCCGATGCGGCGCTCGAGGAACGCTTCCACGGCGATCTCGTTCGCCGCGTTGAGCGCGGCGCTGGCGATGCCGCCCGCCTCCAGTGCCTCGATAGCCAGCGCGAGACACGGGAAACGCTTGAAATCGGGCTTTTCGAACGTGAGCGTGGCGATCTGCGCCAGATCGAGCGGCATGACGCCCGAATCGACCCGGTCAGGATACGCCAGCGCGTGCGCGATCGGCGTGCGCATGTCCGGATTGCCAAGCTGCGCGAGCACCGAGCCGTCGGCGTAGGACACCATGGAATGGATCACGCTCTGCGGGTGAATCAGCACCTCGATGCGCGAGCCGGGCAGGTTGAACAGCCAGTGCGCCTCGATCACTTCGAGGCCCTTGTTCATCATCGTCGCCGAATCGACGGAAATCTTGCGGCCCATCGCCCAGTTCGGATGCTTGACGGCCTCTTCCGGCGTCACGTTGACGAGCGTCGCGGGCTCGCGCGTACGGAACGGACCGCCCGACGCCGTCAGGATGATCTTCGACACGCCGCCATGCAGCTTCGCTTCCTTGTCCGCGCAGGGCGGCAGGCACTGGAACACGGCGTTGTGCTCGCTGTCCACCGGCAACAGGATGGCGCCGTTGTCGCGCACGGCATCCATGAAGATCTGACCGGACATCACCAGCGCTTCCTTGTTGGCCAGCAGGATGCGCTTGCCGGCGCGCGCCGCCGCGAGCGTGGGCGCGAGGCCCGCCGCGCCGACGATCGCCGCGACCACGGTGTCGCACTGCGACGCGCGGGCCACTTCCACCAGCGCCTCGGGGCCGTGCGTGACCTCGGTCCTGCAGCCCTCGGCGCGCAAGGCGGACGCCACGCGCGCGGCCGTGTCGGCGTCGCCGACGACCGCTACTTCGGGCTGGAACCGGAGGCACTGCGCGATGAGCTTGTCGCCGTTGCGGTGCGCGGTGAGCGCGTGGACCGAGAAGCGGTCCGGGTGCCGCGCCACGACGTCGAGCGTGCTATCGCCGACCGAGCCCGTGGAGCCGAGCAATGTGAGACGTTTTTGCATGAATTCTTCTCTAGCCGATTAGCCGAGCATGAGCAATGCGATCGGCAGAACAGGCAACAATGCGTCGATGCGGTCGAGCACGCCGCCGTGACCTGGCAACAGGCCGCTCGAATCCTTGACGCCGGCCTGGCGCTTCAGGAGCGACTCGAACAGGTCGCCGATCACGCTGAACGCGACCAGCACGCTGAGCGCGACGAACGCGCGGTCCCAGCCGAGGCGCTCCGCGAAGGCCGTGAATACGGTGGGTGCGTAAAAACCGGTGGCGGAGGCGAGCGCGCCGATGACGATGACGGCCAGCCAGCCGCCGATGGCGCCTTCCCAGGTCTTGCCCGGGCTGATCGACGGGGCGAGCTTGTGCCGGCCGATGGCTTTGCCGGCGAAGTATGCGCCTATGTCAGCCAGCCAGACTACTAGCAGAAGCGATAGCACGAAGGCCACGCCGCGGAGTCGGGCATCGACGACGGCGTGCCAGCAGGCGATGAACACGACAATGCCGGCAAACAGCAGGAATGCGCGCCACGCGCCGGCGGCCAGCGCGGGCTTGCGGATCAGCGCGTAGGGCCCGGCGAGCACCCAGAAGATGGCCGCCATCTGATACAGCGGCTTGCCCGCCACGCCAAGCCAGGCGCTGAAAATGAGCGCGACACCCGCGACCAGCGCGTAGGCCACCGGCCCGGCGCCGTTCAGCTTGAGCAGACGCCCCCATTCCCACGCCGCGAACACCACGACGAACCCGATCAGCGCCGCGAACCCGCCGATCGGCGCGTACAGCGTGACCGGCACGAGAATGGCCAGCAGAACGATTGCCGTGATGACACGGGTCTTTAGCATGAAAGGGTGTCGGCCTTCTGCGATTGGGATTCGACCTGCGCGCTGGTGCGCCCGAAACGGCGCTCGCGGCCGCCATACGAGGCGATGGCGCGGTCGAGCGCGGCGGCGTCGAAATCGGGCCAGTAGGTATCGGTGAAGTGGAACTCGGTGTAGGCGAGCTGCCACAGCAGGAAGTTGCTGATGCGCTGCTCGCCGCCGGTGCGGATGAACAGGTCCGGCTCCGGCGCATACGCCATGGCGAGATGCTGGGCGAACGATTCGTCGTCCACGCGGGCGGGCACGCCGCTCTCCAGCGATTCGGCAATGAGCTTCTTGGTGGCCTGCATGATGTCCCAGCGCCCGCCGTAATTGGCGGCGATGGTCAGCGTGAGGCGGGTGTTGCGGGCCGTCTTGGTCTCGGCGCGCTGGATCAGCGCGCGGATACGGTCGTTGAACATCGACGTGTCGCCGACGACGCGCAGACGGATGCCGTTCGCGTGCAGCTTGCCGATCTCGCGCTCCAGCGCGGTCACGAAAAGACGCATCAGGAAGGAGACTTCGTCGGTCGGACGGCGCCAGTTCTCGGAACTGAACGCAAACAGCGTGACGAATTCGACGCCGCGCAGCGCGCAGCTTTCGACGGTCGCGCGGACCGCATCGACGCCGCGCGTGTGACCGGCGACGCGCGGCAGGCGCCGCTCGGTCGCCCAACGGCCGTTGCCGTCCATGATGATCGCGACGTGACGCGGTACGGCTGCGACATCGGGCACGGTAACGGTAGAGCTGGTATAGGTCATGGCCGCTGAATCTTGAAATCTGAAGGAGTGAGAGCCGGCCTCAATGTAAGGCGCCGAGGCCGGCGGAACCGTTCCTGCAGCCTCACACCGTCATGATTTCCGCTTCTTTGGTCTGCACGAGCTTGTCGATTTCAGCGACGAACTTGTCCGTGAACTTCTGGACTTCGTCGCTGGCGCGGCGCTCGTCGTCTTCGGAGATTTCCTTGTCCTTCACGAGCTTCTTGAGCTGGTCGTTCGCGTCGCGGCGCAGGTTGCGCACCGCAACCTTGGCGGTTTCGCCTTCGCTCTTGACGACCTTCGTCAGCTCGCGGCGGCGTTCTTCGGTCAGCGCGGGCATCGGCACGCGGATCAGGTCGCCCTGCGTCGCCGGATTCAGCCCGAGATCCGATTCGCGGATCGCCTTCTCGACCACCGGCACCATCTTCTTTTCCCAAGGCTGAACGCCGATGGTGCGGGCATCGACGAGCGTCATGTTCGCGACTTGCGAGATGGGCACGTTCGAGCCGTAGTAGTCGACCTGGATATGGTCGAGCAGGCCAGTATGGGCACGGCCCGTACGGATCTTCGCGAGATCGGCCTTGAATGCCTCGATCGACCGTTGCATCTTCTGGTCGACGCCCTTTTTGATGTCAGCCACACTCATTTGAACCTCCAAACCTGAGTTTTACCTGCAATAGCGGCGCCTGGCGCGCAGGGACTGAGCCACCGCGCGCCGCGCCCGATATTGCGAGAGTTTACACGTGGACGAGCGTCCCTTCGTCGTCGCCCTGCACGATGCGCTTGAGGGCGCCGGGCTTCGTGATCGAGAACACGCGGATCGGCAGCTTCTGGTCGCGGCACAGCGCGAAGGCGGTTGCGTCCATCACCTGCAAATTCTTGCCGATGGCTTCGTCGAAGCTGATCGTGCTGTAGCGCGTTGCGTGCGGATCCTTCTTCGGGTCGGCGGAGTATACGCCATCGACCTTGGTGGCTTTCAGCACCACTTCGGCGCCGACTTCCGAACCGCGCAGCGCCGCTGCCGTGTCCGTCGTGAAGAACGGATTGCCCGTGCCGGCCGCGAAGATCACCACCCGGCCTTCTTCGAGCTGGCGGATGGCGCGCGGACGGATGTACGGCTCGACCACCTGGTCCATGCGCAGCGCGGACTGCACGCGCGCCTCGATGCCGGCGTGGCGCATGGCGTCCTGCAGCGCCAGTGCGTTCATCATGGTCGCGAGCATGCCCATGTAGTCGGCCGTGGCGCGGTCCATGCCGGCGGCGCCGCCCGCGACGCCGCGGAAGATGTTGCCGCCGCCAATGACCACCGCCAGCTGGGTCCCGATCCGCACTACTTCCGCGATGTCCGCCACCGTCCTTTCGATTGTTGCCCGATTGATGCCGAAGGCATCGTCGCCCATCAGGGCTTCGCCGGAGAGTTTGAGGAGTACGCGTTTGTAGGCTGTGGGCATATGAGGTTCCGATCGCGCCGAGGAGGGTTGCAACAACGTAGAACTGTAGGGGTGAAACAATATTTACTGCAAGCGGGACGGATCGGGCCGCGGGCGCGGAAAACAAGGGTTAACCCTGGTCTGCCGCGCCCGCTGCATGAGGCGAACCGGATCGCTGAATGCGGGCGGCGGTGCGCCCGCCGCCGGACCAGCCAGCGCGACGCACGGCCGCGCTATTTCAGCAGACGCTCCTTAGCAGCGCCTTGAAGCAATACCTTACGACTGCTTGGCTGCCGCGACCTGTGCCGCGACTTCCGCAGCGAAGTCGTCCTGGCGCTTCTCGATGCCCTCGCCCACCACGAACAGCGCGAACTTCTGCACCGACGCGTTGCCGGCCTTCAGCATCTGCTCGATGGTCTGCTTGTCGTTCTTCACGAACGGCTGGTTCAGCAGCGAGACTTCCTTCAGGTACTTCTGCACCGAACCGTCGACCATCTTCGCGACGATTTCAGCCGGCTTGCCCGATTCCGCGGCCTTCTGCTCGGCGATGCTGCGTTCCTTGGCGATCAGGTCGGCCGGCACTTCGTCCGACGACAGCGAGACCGGCTTCATTGCAGCGACGTGCATGGCGACGTCCTTGCCCACTTGCTCGTCGGCGCCCGTGAAGTCGACCAGCACGCCGATACGCGTGCCATGCAGGTACGAAGCAATCTTGTTGGCGGATTCAAAACGCACGAAACGGCGGATCGACAGGTTTTCGCCGATCTTGCCGACCAGCGCGAGGCGCACGGCGTCGACCGTCGAGCTTTCGAGCGGCAGCGCCGACAGCGCGGCCACGTCGGCCGGGTTGTTGCGGGCAACCAGTTCGGCGATGGTCTTGCCGAAGGCCAGGAAATCGTCGTTCTTCGCGACGAAGTCGGTTTCGCAGTTCAGCTCGACCAGTGCGCCGACATTGCCGTCCACGAACGCCGAGACAATGCCTTCAGCCGTCACGCGCGATGCCGCCTTGCTCGCCTTGTTGCCGAGCTTCACGCGCAGCAGCTCTTCAGCGCGCGCCATGTCGCCGTCGGCTTCCGTCAGCGCCTTCTTGCATTCCATCATGGGCGCGTCGGTCTTCGCGCGCAGTTCTGCCACCATGCTTGCGGTAATTGCCGCCATCATTCGCTCCTTGAGTCTGTTTGATACGTGCCGCGGGCCTTACGGCTCGCCCACGACAGGAAAATAGGGATGTCCAGCGCTTCGGCTAAAAAAAAGGGGCCTTTCGCAAAGCCCCCTTTTTTGTCGGCCACAGGGCTCGATTACGCCTGTTCGTTGACCTCGACGAACTCGTCGCCTTCGCCACCGCGCACAGCCTGGACCACGTCGTTGACCGCGTTCGCGCGGCCTTCGAGGATCGCGTCGGCCACGCCTTCGGCGTACAGCGCCACGGCCTTCGACGCGTCGTCGTTACCCGGGATCACGTAGTCGATGCCTTCCGGCGAGTGGTTCGTGTCGACCACGGCGATGACCGGAATGCCGAGCTTCTTGGCTTCGGTCACGGCAATCTTGTGGTAGCCGACGTCGATGACGAACATGGCGTCAGGAATGCCGCCCATGTCCTTCACGCCACCGATCGACTTTTGCAGCTTGGCCATTTCGCGTTCGAACAGAAGGGCTTCCTTCTTGCTCATGCGCTCGGTTTCACCCGATTCCAGCGCCGCTTCCATGTCCTTCAGGCGCTTGATCGACACTTTCAGGGTCTTGAAGTTGGTCATCATGCCGCCGAGCCAGCGCGCATTGACGAACGGCATGCCGGCGCGTGCTGCTTCCTGGGCGATGGTGTCGCGCGACTGGCGCTTCGTGCCGACGAAAAGGATCGTGCCGCGGTTGGCTGCCAACTGACGCACGTACTTCAGCGCGTCGTTGTACAGCGGCAGGGTCTTTTCGAGGTTGATGATGTGAATCTTGTTGCGATGACCGAAGATGAAAGGGGCCATCTTCGGGTTCCAGAAGCGGGTTTGGTGACCGAAGTGGACACCGGCTTCCAGCATTTGACGCATCGTGACTGCCATGAAATTCTCCGCGAGGGTTGGGTCTTAAGCCGGCTGCCGCATCCTGCGCCCGGTTTGGCGAACATTCGCCTGGCGGACGCCGGACACCCTGGGTGCGCCGGCTTGCGATTCGACTTGATGATTACTTGATGACTTCCAAGCCTTGGTCGTTGGACTACCACGGAGATTGTCCCGGCGAACCGTGACGACACTGTGGATGTAGATCAAGACTTAGCCCGTGAGTATAGCATGTGAGGATTATTCGGCTCAAGCCGCCTGTCAGGCGCAAAGTCAGGTGCCGAAGCCATGGCGGCGCGCCCCCGACGCCTTGCCGCCGCCCCATCTGTCCCAAAGTATCAGGGTGCGGCACATTTCCTAAGGTGCGATAATGCCGCGTTGGCGGCTCACTGCCGCCTGGATTGCTTAATAACGTTCCTTCAGAACGCGTAAGACATCCGCGAACGCCAGCCATTACTCGCATACCTCACGCACACTCGCGTCCTTTCGAGCCAAGTCATGTCCATTACGCTGAAAAACGACCACGATATCGCGCAGATGCGCGTCGCCTGCCGGCTCGCCAGCGAAGTGCTCGACTTCATCACGCCGCACATCGCGCCCGGCGTGACGACCGAGGAACTCGACCGCCTGTGCCACGAGTACATGCTGAAGGAGCAAGGCACCGTTCCCGCGCCGCTCAACTATCAGCCGCCCGGCTACCCGCCCTACCCGAAGGCCACCTGCATCTCCGTCAACGACGTGATCTGTCATGGCATTCCGGGCGAAAAGGTGCTCAAGAACGGCGATGCGCTCAATATTGACATCACGGTCATCAAGAACGGCTACTTCGGCGACACGAGCCGGATGTTCATCGTCGGCGAGGGCTCGATCCTCGCGAAACGCCTCGTCCAGACGACCTTCGACTGCATGTGGCTCGGCATCGACCAGGTACGCCCCGGCGCGCATCTCGGCGACATCGGCGCAGCGATTCAGAAGCACGCCGAGTCGCAAGGCTATAGTGTCGTGCGCGAATACTGCGGCCACGGCATCGGCCAGGTCTTCCACGAAGAGCCGCAAGTGCTGCATTACGGCCGTCCCGGCACGGGCATCGAACTCCAGGCGGGCATGATTTTCACCGTCGAGCCGATGATCAACGCCGGCCGCCGCGAAATCCGCACGATGCCCGACCAGTGGACCGTCAAGACGCGCGACCGCAGCCTGTCCGCGCAATGGGAGCACACCGTGCTCGTGACGCCCACCGGTTATGACGTGCTGACCGTTTCGGCGGGCACGCAGGCGCCGTCGCAACTGATCGCGGCCACCGCCTGAACGCGTTCCACTCTCTCCGGCGCGCGCCGCAACCGCGCGGCGCCGCCCCCTCTCCCGCCCGCCGATCCGAGCCATGAGCGTCATCGCCGTCGCCACGCCCTGTGAAACCCTGCGCGCCGCCTACAAGGCCGCGAAGGCCGTACTCGTCGAGCGCTTCCAGACGACCTCGAACGTCGAGCCGCTGATGCACGCGCTCGCGCGCGCCACCGACGACGCCCTCAAGGGCGCCTGGCACGCCTGCGCAATGCCCGAAAACGCGGCGCTCGTCGCGGTGGGCGGCTATGGACGCGGCGAGCTCGCGCCGTTTTCCGACGTCGATATTCTGGTCCTGCTGCCGGACAGCACCTCCGACACTGACACCGAACTCAACGGCCGGATCGAACGTTTCATTGGCATGGCGTGGGATCTGGGGCTCGACATCGGCAGCAGCGTGCGTTCGGTCGAGCAGTGCATCGCGGAGGCCGCCAACGACATCACCGTGCAGACCTCGCTGCTCGAGGCACGGCGCATCTGCGGCAACACGCGCCTGTATCAGCGCTTCTCGGAGCGCTATCACGAGACACTCGATCCGCGCGCGTTCTTCCAGGCGAAGGTGCTCGAAATGCGCCAGCGTCATGCGAAGTTCCAGGACACGCCGTACAGCCTCGAACCGAACATCAAGGAAAGCCCTGGCGGCCTGCGCGACCTGCAACTGATCCTGTGGATCGCGCGCGCGGCGGGCTTCGGCAGCAACTGGCGCGAACTTGACACGCGCGGCCTCATCACCGAGCGCGAAGCGCGCGAACTGCGCCGCAACGAAGGTTTCCTGAAGGCGCTGCGGGCACGGCTGCACGTGATCGCGAAACGCCGCCAGGACATCCTGGTCTTCGATCTGCAAACGCCGCTCGCCGAGAGTTTCGGTTTCGAGGCGACCGCCGCCAAGCGCGCGAGCGAGCAGTTGATGCGCCGCTATTACTGGGCCGCGAAAGCCGTGACGCAACTGGCGACGATCCTGATCCAGAACGTCGAGGCGCAGCTGTTTCCGTCGACGAGCGGCATCACGCGGGTGCTCAACAGCCGCTTCGTCGAGAAACAGGGCATGCTGGAAATCGCCCGCGACGATGTCTTCGAGCACGAACCGCACGCCATTCTCGAAGCCTTCCTGCTGTACGAGCAGACGCGCGGCGTGAAGGGCTTTTCGGCGCGCACGCTGCGGGCGATCTACAACGCCCGCGACCTGATGGACCGCGCATGGCGCCGCGACCCGGACAACCGCCGGCTGTTCATGGAGATCCTGAAGCAGCCCGAAGGCATCACGCACGCGTTCCGCCTGATGAACCAGACCAGCGTGCTGGGGCGTTATCTGATCAACTTCCGGCGCATCGTCGGACAGATGCAGCATGACCTGTATCACGTCTATACCGTCGACCAGCACATCCTGATGGTGCTGCGCAATCTGCGCCGCTTCGCGATCGCGGAACACGCGCACGAGTATCCGTTCTGCAGTCAGCTGATGGGCAACTTCGAGCGCCCGTGGGTGCTGTATGTCGCGGCGCTGTTCCACGACATCGCCAAGGGGCGCGGCGGCGATCATTCGACGCTCGGCATGGCCGACGCCCGCCGCTTCTGCCGCGAACACGAGCTCGGCCAGGAAGACACGGACCTCGTTGTGTGGCTCGTGCAGCAGCATTTGACCATGAGCCAGGTCGCGCAGAAACAGGACACGAGCGATCCCGAGGTCATCAAGCAGTTCGCCTCGGTCGTGCGCACCGAGCGGCGCCTGACGGCGCTCTATCTGCTGACCGTCGCCGATATTCGCGGCACCAGCCCGAAAGTCTGGAACAACTGGAAGGGCAAGCTGCTCGAGGATCTGTTCCGCGCCACGCAAGCCGTGCTCGGCGGCGCCGAGCCGGATGCGCACTCGGAACTGAAGTCGCGCCAGGAAGCGGCGCTCGCGCTGCTGCGGCTCGAAACCGTCCCGGAAGGCGCGCAGAAGCGGCTGTGGGATCAGCTCGACGTCGGCTATTTCCTGCGCCACGATCCCGCCGATATCGCCTGGCAGACGCGTGTGCTCTACCGGCACGTCGAAAGCGACCGGCCCATCGTGCGCGCCCGGCCCTCGCCGATCGGCGCGGCGTTGCAGGTGCTCGTGTATGTACAGGATCGGCCGGATCTGTTCGCCGGCATCTGCGGGTATTTCGACCGCAATGGCCTGTCCGTGCTCGATGCCCGCATCACGACGACGCGCCATGGCTACGCGCTCGATAACTTCCTGGTCGCGCATCCCGAGCATGACGGCAGTTATCGCGACATCGCGAATCTCGTCGAGCAGCAACTGAGCACGCTGCTGACCGACGAGCGCATTCTTCCGGAACCGTCGAAGGGCCGCGTCTCGCGGCTCGTGCGGACGTTTCCGATCACGCCGCGCGTGGACCTGCGTCCCGACGACCGCGGCCAGTACTACATCCTGTCCGTGTCCGCCAACGACCGGCAGGGCCTTCTTTATTCGATCGCGCGGGTGCTCGCGCAACACCGGATCGGCGTGCAGGCGGCGCGGATCAATACGCTCGGCGAACGCGTCGAGGACGTGTTCCTGATCGACGGCAAGAGCCTGTCGAACAACCGCACCCAGATCCAGGTCGAAACCGAACTGCTGCGCGCGATCGCAGCCTGAGACTTTATGCGCGTCAAACTGACAGCCAAACATCCGCGTCCGACTTCGTCGACGCGTTCGCCGGTCCGGACCGGCACCTCCACCGGGCGCAAGCCTGCGCGGCCCGCTGCGCCGGACGAAGCGCGGCCGGCACGTGGCGAACGTGCTGCGAGCGGCGATGAGCGTCGTCCGTTCAAGCCGCGTGGCGACGATTCGCGTCCACCGTTTGGTGATCGTGACCGTGGTCCGCGCAAGTCGTTCGAAGGTCGGCCGCCCGCGCGTGGCGAGCGTGCTGCGGGCGGTGACGAGCGTCGCCCATTCAAGCCACGTGGCGACGATTCGCGTCCGCCGTTTGGTGATCGCGACCGTGGTCCGCGCAAGTCGTTCGAAGGTCGGCCGCCTGCGCGTGGCGAGCGTTCTGACGGCGGTGACGAGCGTCGTCCATTCAAGCCGCGTGGCGACGATTCGCGTCCGCCGTTTGGTGACCGTGACCGTGGTCCGCGCAAGTCGTTCGAAGGTCGGCCGCCCGCGCGTGGCGAGCGTTCTGACGGCGGTGACGAGCGCCGCCCGTTCAAGCCGCGTGGCGATGATTCGCGTCCGCCGTTTGGTGATCGCGACCGTGGTCCGCGCAAGTCGTTCGAAGGTCGGCCGCCTGCGCGTGGCGAGCGTGCTGCGGGCGGTGACGAGCGCCGCCCGTTCAAGCCGCGTGGCGACGATTCGCGTCCGCCGTTTGGTGATCGTGACCGTGGCCCGCGCAAGTCGTTCGAAGGTCGGCCGCCCGCGCGTGGCGAGCGTTCTGAGGGCGGTGACGAGCGTCGCCCGTTCAAGCCGCGTGGCGACGATTCGCGTCCGCCGTTTGGCGATCGTGACCGTGGTCCGCGCAAGTCGTTCGAAGGCCGCCCGCCTGCGCGTGGCGAGCGTTCTGAGGGCGGTGACGAGCGTCGCCCGTTCAAGCCGCGTGGCGACGATTCGCGTCCGCCGTTTGGTGATCGTGACCGTGGTCCGCGCAAGTCGTTCGAAGGCCGCCCGCCCGCGCGTGGCGAGCGTTCTGACGGCGGTGACGAGCGCCGCCCGTTCAAGCCGCGTGGCGATGATTCGCGTCCGCCGTTTGGTGATCGTGACCGTGGTCCGCGCAAGTCGTTCGAAGGTCGGCCGCCCGCGCGTGGTGACGACACACGTCCGTCGTTCGGCGACCGCGAGCGCGGTCCGCGCAAGTCCTTCGAAGGTCGCCCGACCGCACGCGGCGAGCGTCCTTCAAGCGGTGACGAGCGTCGCCCGTTCAAGCCGCGTGGCGACGACACGCGCCCGTCTTTTGGCGACCGCGAACGCACCCCGCGCAAATCATTCGGTGACGACGCGCGCTCCGGCCCAGCTCCTCGCAAGCACGCGGAAAGCCGCGGACCCGCGCGCGCAAGCCACGCCGACACGCGCCAGCCGTCCGCCTCCGAATCCGCACCGAAGCCCCGCGATCACGACCACCACGACGGCCTCGTGCGTCTCTCGAAAGTCATGTCGGAACTCGGTCTCTGCTCGCGCCGCGAAGCCGACGAGTGGATCGAGAAAGGCTGGGTGCTCGTCGATGGCGAAGTGATCGACACCCTCGGCACGCGCATCCGTCCGACGCAGGAAATCGATGTGCTGCCCGCCGCGCGTTCGGCGCAATCGCAACTGGTGACCATCCTGCTGCACAAGCCGGTCGGCTATGTGTCGGGTCAGGCGGAAGACGGCTACGAGCCGGCCGTCACGCTGATCAACCCGGCCAACCGCTGGGAAGAAGATCGCGCCGGGATCCGCTTTGTACCGAGTCACCTGCGCACGCTCGCGCCGGCCGGACGGCTCGACATCGACTCCACCGGCCTGCTTGTGCTGACGCAGGACGGCCGCATCGCGAAGCAACTGATCGGCGGTCATTCGGAAGTCGACAAGGAATACCTGGTGCGGGTGCGCCTGGGAGACCACACCGTCGACGTCGACCAGCATCTGCCCGCCGAACAGCTCGCGCTGCTGCGCCACGGCCTCGAACTCGACGGCGTGCCGCTCAAGACCGCCCAGGTCAGCTGGCAAAACGGCGAGCAACTGCGCTTCGTGCTGCGCGAAGGCAAGAAGCGGCAGATTCGCCGCATGTGCGAGCTCGTGGGGCTGGAAGTCGTCGGGCTGAAGCGCATCCGCATGGGCGGCGTCGTGCTCGGAGACCTGCCGCCGGGACAGTGGCGTTATCTCGGACCCAACGAGTCCTTCTAAGCGCCACCCGCATCGGGACACGTCTGGCGCGTCGCATACACGCCACTTTTACCCCTCAGAAAGGCACGATCCATTGCGGATCGTGCCTTTTCTTTTTTGACCGTTTTTTGGTTAAAGAAAATGAATCATCGATCCGATACATCTGGCAGGCCAGGGCACGACGCGCGTGGCCACGCCGGCCGGATGAACGGCGGCAGCATTGAACGGCATCGAGGGAGAATGACCATGTCAGTTGAAATCATCGTGCGGGAAACGGGAACCGGCCTCGAAATCGTCAGCGGCCGACGACGTCTCGAAGCCCTGCTTGCCCTGCGCGACGAAGTCGTCGTGACGAGTCCGGGCGTCGGTGAAATGGTGATCGCACGCTTGCCGGATGGCCGCCTGCAGGCCACCGCCAATCCCGAACACGTCGCGTTGTTCCGTCAGCCGGACATTTCCGGCAGCCCTAAAACCCTCGCCTGAACAAAAGGCCGCTTCGTGTGAAGCGGCCTTTTGTCAAGCGTCCCTGCGAGCCCCGGCGGCGCACGCAGCCCGTGCATGCCGCCGGCCCGGCGTCAGTCGTCGTGCGCCGGATCGAGACCGGGGAACAGCACTTCCGTGAAGCCGAACTTCGAGAAGTCGGTGATGCGCATCGGATACAGCTTGCCGATCAGGTGATCGCACTCGTGCTGCACGACGCGCGCATGAAACCCTTCGGCAAGCCGCTCGATGGCGTGGCCATACGGGTCGAAGCCCTGATAGCGAATCATCGAAAAGCGCTGCACCACGCCGCGCAACCCCGGCAGGGACAGACACCCTTCCCAGCCCTCCTCCATGTCATGCCCGTTCGGCGTGATGATCGGATTGATCAGCACCGTCTCGGGCACCGAGGGCGCGTCGGGATAACGTTCGTTATGCCCGAAGCCGAAGATCACCACCTGGAGATCCACGCCAATCTGCGGCGCGGCCAGCCCCGCCCCGTTGGCATCGCGCATCGTGTCGAACATGTCCTGCACGAGCGCGTGCAGTTCCGGCGTGTCGAAATGTTCGACCGGCTGCGCGATTCGCAACAAACGCGGATCGCCCATCTTCAAAATTTCACGAATCATTGAATGGCTCCTTCCAAGAGCTTGCGCATACTGTCTTCGTCGAGCACCGGAACGCCGAGTTCCTCCGCCTTTGCAAGCTTGCTGCCGGCTTCCGCGCCCGCCACGACATAGTCGGTTTTCTTCGATACCGAACCGGCGACCTTCGCACCGGCGTTCTCCAGCATTTCCTTCGCTTCTTCACGCGAGAGCGTGGGCAGCGTGCCCGTCAGCACCACCGTCTTGCCCGCCAGCACCCCTTGTGGCGCCTTCGGCGCGGGCGGACCTTCGGGCCACGATACCTTCGCGCGCAACTGTTCGATCACGTGCTGGTTGTGCGCCTCGCTGAAGAAGTTGTGGATGGCCTCGGCCACGATCGGGCCGACATCGTTGACTTCGAGCAGCTCTTCAACTTTCGCCGCGATGATCGGGTCCAGCGACCCGAAGTGCTTGGCGAGATCCTTCGCAGTCGATTCGCCGACGTGCCGGATCCCCAACGCATAGATGAAGCGCGCGAGTGTCGTGTTGCGCGCTTTCTCCAGCGAGTCGAGCAGGTTCTGCGCGGATTTGTCGGCGAAACGGTCGAGCGCCGCGAGCGTCGAGAAGCCGAGGTTGAAGAGGTCGGCCGGCGTGCGCACGAGATTCTCTTCGACCAGCTGGTCGATGATCTTTTCCCCGAGCCCGTCGATGTCGAGCGCCCGGCGCTGCGCAAAGTGCCACAACGCCTGCTTGCGCTGCGCCGGGCAAAACAGCCCGCCGGTGCAGCGTGCAATGGCTTCGTCGGGCAGGCGCTCGATCTTCGAGCCGCACACCGGACATTCCGTGGGCATGACGAACTCGCGCGCATCCGCCGGACGCCGCTCAAGAATAGCCCCGACGACCTCGGGAATCACGTCGCCCGCGCGCCGCACGGTGACGGTATCGCCAATGCGGATGTCCTTGCGGCGCACTTCGTCCTCGTTGTGCAGCGTGGCATTGGTGACCGTCGCGCCGCCGACGAACACTGGCGCGAGCCGCGCAACCGGCGTAATGGCGCCGGTCCGGCCGACCTGCACGTCGATGCCGACGAGTTGCGTGAGCGCTTCCTGCGCGGGGAACTTGTGCGCGAGCGCGAAGCGCGGTGCGCGCGACACGAAGCCCAGCTGGTCCTGCTGGTCCCGCCGGTCAACCTTGTAGACGACGCCGTCGATGTCGTACGCCAGCTTCTCGCGCTTCTCGCCCACCTTGCGAAAGAAGCCGAGCAGGCCGTCCGCGCCGTGCACCACCGCGCGCTCCGCGTTCACGGGCAAACCCATGTCCTTGTACCAGTCGAGCAGGCCGGCATGCGTGGCCGGCATCTCCGCGCCTTCCAGCACGCCGATGCCGTACGCGAAGAACGACAGCGAACGCTGCGCGGTCATCTTCGAGTCGAGCTGGCGCAGACCGCCCGCCGCCGCATTGCGCGGGTTCGCGAATTCGCGCTGCCCGGCGTCGCGCTGCCGCTGGTTCAGGCGCTCGAAGTCGCGCTTGAACATCAGCACTTCGCCACGCACGTCCAGCCGTTTGGGCACATGCTGGCCCTTCAGCGTCAGCGGGATCGAACGGATGGTGCGGACGTTGGCCGTGACGTCCTCGCCGGTTGCGCCGTCGCCGCGCGTGGCGGCCTGCACGAAGCGGCCGTCCTCATAGCGCAGCGAAATGGCGAGGCCGTCGAACTTCAGTTCGCAGGCATATTCCACCGGCGCCTGGTCCAGCGCGTCGGACACGCGCTTGTCGAAGGCGACGATGTCCTCGTCCGCGAAACCGTTGTTCAGCGACAGCATGGGCACGTCGTGCACGACCGGCGTAAAGCCTTCGGCCACTTCGCCGCCGACCCGCTGCGTGGGCGACTCCGGCGTGACCAGATCCGGATGCTCGCTCTCGATGCCCTGCAGCTCCTTGAACAGCGTGTCGTATTCGGCGTCGGGCAGGTCCGGCTGGTCCAGAACGTAATACGCGTAGTTCGCGCGCTCCAGTTCCGAGCGCAGCCAGGCGGCGCGTTCGGCCGGATGATCGGCGCTGGGCACGGCGGCGCCGGACTTGCGGCTGGCGGCGGACTCGGCTTTGGTTTTTGCGGACATGCGTGTGGAATGATTGAGATCGATCGCGCCTGTCGATGATGGCGACTCGACAGGCAGTCGTTCGATTGTCGCAGAAGATCGGACGATCGGGGCGTCGGCCCAACGGCCAGCGGATGCGGCCGGGGCGCTACTGCACGCGCGATTGCAGAGGGTGAGCAGGCAAAAGAAAGCGCCCCGGTCGGGGCGCGATCTTCACTGCGGGAACAGCGCGTACAACCCTCGCGCTTACTGGCTGAACAAACGCCGCGTCGCCGGCGATCCGGCCGGCATGCCCGCCTGCTCCAGCTTCGCGTAGAGCGTCATCAACTGCTTCTCGATGGCAAGCAGCGCGGACTCCGGCAGCGGCCGGCGCTGATCGTCGACGACGCGCGCGCCGATGCGCTCGGACAACGACTTCGCGTAATCGCACATGAGGCGGAACGGCAGGATGTCTTCGTCGGCGACGGGCACGTCAAGCACCAGCGTGATCATCTGGCCGCCCTTGTAGGTGAGGTCGTCGCGCAGGAAGTTGGTGTCGCCGAACAGCAGCATGAACACCGGATTCTGCCTGGCGTCGAGCTTCACGAAGCGCGTGCCGTCGCGCGACAGCAGCAGGCCGTCCTGCGATGCCACCGCCTGCACGTAGTTCGCGGACCACGGCGCGCCGTCGGAGAGAATGTTGATCGACAGTTGCGCGTCGCATTGCGCGGCGAAGCCGTCCAGCTCGCGCGCCATGCCGACCGTTTCCATCATGTCGGGGAATTCGGGCGCGCCGTCGAGCGCGTCGGCCAGACGCTGCACGCCGGTCACGAACTCTGAAAATTCCAGTTCGTTCAGCGGCCCGCTGCGATTCGCCAGTTGCGCCGCCGCGCGCAGTTCCTCATAACGCCCGCCGCTGCGCGGCAACTCCCACGTGCTGTCGCCCTCGGGCTTGCCTTCGATCGTCACGGGCTTCGTGCCCGCGCGGCGCAGACGCTGTGCCAGCGGAATCACACGGTCGCCCGCGACCGGCGCGGCGAGACGGATCGGCACGACGCAATCGATACGGCGATCCACGACCGCCGGCAGCGCCGACGACACGGTGGTCGCGGCGGGCATCACCGGTTCGGCGCGTGCTTCGTCGGCTTCATCCCCGGAGATGTCGGAAGCGCCGTTCGCCGCGGTCGCTTCGGCCTGGAGATCAACGGCCGTGTCAGCCGGAGCAACAGGCACAACCGGCGGCGCCGACCCAGCCTGCGCCATGCCGAAACTTGGCTCGACCCGCGCGTCGCGCTCGGCGGCGCCTTCTCCGGCAGCCGGCTCGCGGCGCGGTTGGCGCACCGGTTCGATGAACGGCTGCTCGTCGTCCGTGTCCTGGCGCGCGAGGGCGTCGGCGGCTTCGTCCGGCATCGGGCGCGGCATCTTGCGCCGCACCTTGGCGTTCTGCCACGCGTTGTACACCACCACGCCGCCCACCACCACGGCTCCAGCTCCAATCAAACCGAGTGTCAACTCGTCCATGCAGGCTCCATCATTCTTTTACGTTACGAAGCGCCGCGCGATCTGTCGCCCGCATCGCGCCGCGTTCCGGCTTGTCGCCGCCGCCTGGCCGATGCGCGCCACTCCGCGCCCTTGCGCACGCCGCCGGATCATCGTCCGGCCCAATTAACCCATGACTCAATGAAACAGTTTCGCGAACCGCGCGCGCTTCAGCCGTTCTGCGCGAAACCCGACGCCGATTCCATGTCCACCGCAACGATGCGCGACACGCCCTGCTCCTGCATCGTCACGCCGATCAACTGCTGCGCCATTTCCATCGCAATCTTGTTGTGCGAGATGAACAGGAACTGCGTCTTCACCGCCATCGCGCGCACCAGGTTGGCGAACCGCTCGGTGTTGGCGTCGTCGAGCGGCGCGTCCACTTCGTCGAGCAGACAGAACGGCGCCGGATTCAGCTGGAACATTGCGAACACGAGCGCGGTTGCGGTCAAGGCCTTCTCGCCGCCCGACAGCAAGTGAATGGTCGAATTCTTCTTGCCGGGCGGCTGCGCCATCACTTGTACGCCGGCGTCGAGGATTTCGTCGCCGGTCATGATGAGCCGCGCCTGGCCGCCGCCGAACAGCCGCGGGAACAGTTCGCCGAAGTGACGGTTCACTTCGTCGAACGTGCCTTGCAGCAGCGCGCGGGTTTCCTGGTCGATCTTTTGAATCGCGTCTTCCAGCGTGTTGATGGCGCCGGTCAGGTCGGCCGATTGAGCGTCCAGGAAGTGCTTGCGCTCGGTCGCCGAGGCCAGTTCTTCCAGCGCGGCCATGTTGACCGGTCCCAGCGCGAGGATCGCGTTGTTCAGGCGCGTGACCTCGCCCTGCAGATACGACGGCTTCATGTCCGGCGCAAGCTTCTGTGCGAGTTCGGCTTCGTCGACGCCCGCCGCCTGCAACTGCTCGACGAACTGCTCGCCGCTGATGCGCGCCGCCTGTTCCTTCAACTGCAATTCGTTGATGCGGTCGCGCAGCGGTTGCAGCGAGCGCTCCGCCAGCAGACGCTGTTCGTCGCACTGACGCAGGCGCGCGGTCAGGTCGTCCAGTTCGATGCGCGCCGCATGCAGCGCTTCCTCGCGCGCCCCGCGCACTTCCAGCGCGTCGTGAAGACCGGTTTGCGCGGTCTGCTCGTTGATGGTCTCGAGTTCGGCGCGGGCGTCTTCCAGCGTGGCCGCGATCTGCTCGCTCTGGTCGTGCGCGGTGTCGATGTTGCGCCGGTACTCGTCGATCTTCGCGGACAGGCCGCGCACCGCGAAGCCGGCGTCGCTCGCCGCGCGTTCCAGCTCGCGCAATTCGTGGCGCGCGGCCGTGAGCTGTTCGTCGAAGGCCTCGAAGGCCAGCTGATTGTCCTCGAAGCGCGCCTGCAACTGTGCAATCTCGCCGTCGTGACGCTCGAACGCAGCTTCGGACTCGGCGCGCAACGCACGCTGCTCCTCGACCTGCGCGGCGATCTCTTCCAGTTCCTCGCCAATCTGCGTGTTGCGCTGCGTATAGCGCTCATGCGCCTGCGCGAGCTTCAGCACGTCGAGTTGCAGCGCATGGACGCGCTGGGTCGCGCGCTCGGCGGCGGCGCGGGCTTCGGCGAGCGTCTGCGAGGCCTGCGTATGGGCGGCATCGGCACGCACGGCGTTGGACTTCGCTTCGTCCGACAAAAGCGCCTGCGCGCGCGCCTGTTTCGTCAGATTCTCGATTTCCTGCGCCCGCGCGAGCATGCCCGACTGCTCGGAGTCCGACGCATAGAGCTGCACGCCCACGCGCGTCACCACATGTCCCGCCTTCACGACGAATGCGCCGCCATCGGGCAATTGCTGACGCTGGGCCAGTGCCTGCGCGAGATCGTCGGCGACGAAGGTCGTGGCAAGCCATTCGTTGAGCACGGCGCGCAGGCCCGGATCGTCGATGCGCACCAGCGACAGCAGCGGCCGCAAGCCCTGCGGCGTCTCGACCGGCTTGCCCGCGACCGGCGGCGAATAGAACGCGAGCTTGGCCGGCGGCGCGTCGGTGGCGAAGGCCTTGATCCAGTCGAGGTTCGACACTTCGAGCGCGGCCAGGCGTTCGCGCAGCACGGATTCGAGTGCCGCTTCCCAACCCGCCTCGACATGCAGCTTCTTCCACAGACGCGGCAGCGCGCCGAGTTCGTGCTTGTCGAGCCAGGGCTGGACCTTGCCTTCGGTCTGCACGCTTTCCTGGAGCTGCTTCAATGCAGCGAGACGCGCTTCGAGCTGATGAAGCTGCGCGCTTTCCTTCTGCACGCGTTCCTGCGCGGCGCGGCGCTCGGCGTCCAGACGCGGCACGGTTTCCTGCGCGTCCGTGAGACGCGCCTGCGCCTCCGCGAGAATCTCTTCGTTCTCGGCCAGTTGCATGCGCAACTCTTCGAGCTGCGCTTCATCCGGTGCGTCGAGACCGCCCGCCTCGTTCTTCAGGCGTTCCTGGCGCTGCTGCAACTGCTGCAGTTGCTGGTCCGCGTTGCGCTGATGCGCGGCTTCGAGCTTGAGCGCCTGCTCCGCCCGCGCGATGCCCGCGCGCTCCTCGTTCAACTGCGTCTGCGCATCGCGCCAGCGGGCTTCGAGCGCGGGCAGTTCATCGTGTTTCGTGGCGGCGTTTTCCTGCGCGATCGCGGCCTTTTCCTCGCCTTCGGCCAGTGCTTCGGTCGCCGTATTGATTTCGTCGCGCGCCTTCTGCGCCTGAACCTGCCATTGTTCACGCTGCGCGGTGAGCGCGGCGATCTGCGCCTGCACCCGGTTGCGCGACTCGACGATAAAGCGGATCTCCGCTTCCAGCCGGCTCACTTCGGCATTCGCTTCATAGAGCGCGCCCTGTGCGCCCTGCATCGAATCGCTGGCGCTGTAGTGCGCGACGCGCAGCGTTTCCAGCTGCGCCTCGACTTCGCGCAGACGCGCCGTCTGGGCTTCGAGTTCGACCTGCGCCTCGCGGATCGCGCGCTGCTGGCGCTCGGCCTCGCTGCCCGCTTCCTTCTTGCGCAACAGCCACAGCAGACGCTGCTTCTCTTCGCCTTCCGCCTGCAATGCCTTGTACTTCGTCGCGACGACGGCCTGCGCTTCGAGCTTCTCGAGATTGGCGCCCAGTTCGCGGACGATGTCCTCGACGCGCGTCAGGTTCTCGCGCGTGTCGTGCAGGCGGTTCTCGGTTTCGCGGCGGCGCTCCTTGTACTTCGAGACGCCCGCGGCTTCCTCGAGGAACACGCGCAGTTCTTCCGGCTTGGCCTCGATGATCCGCGAGATCATGCCCTGCCCGATGATCGCGTAGGCGCGCGGGCCGAGACCCGTGCCGAGGAAGATGTCCTGAATGTCGCGGCGGCGCGCCGGCAGGTTGTTGATGTAGTAGCTGGAGGTGCCGTCGCGCGTGAGCACGCGCTTGACCGCGATCTCGCCGTAGCTGCTCCATTGACCGGCGGCGCGGCCGTCGGCGTTATCGAAAATGAGTTCGACGCTTGCCCGGCTGCCGGGCTTGCGCGCTGTCGAGCCGTTGAAGATCACGTCCTGCATCGATTCGCCGCGCAGCTCCGAGGCGCGCGATTCGCCGAGCACCCAGCGCACGGCATCGATGATGTTGGACTTGCCACAGCCATTCGGCCCGACGACACCGACCAGCTGGCCGGGGACCTGAAAATGCGTGGGATCGACGAAGGACTTGAAGCCAGCGAGTTTTATCGAGGTCAGACGCACGGCGATATCGCTGTTTTGAATGAGACGGAGGATGAATGGCAGACAGGCCGCAGTGCGGCCCGTCGATCGTCATGGGCCGATGCGCTGCATTCAGATGCGCCCGGGCCCGGCGAAGCGGTCACCATCATACCATCGCGCGAACCGATTTCTTTTTGCTTTCCCGCGCCTGTCCGGTCACGCCGGACGCCTCGTGCGCGAGCGGCGAACGCGGTGATGGCGGCGCTCGCGGCGCGCGGGGCGGCACGCGGGGCGGCACGCGCGGCCGGTGCACCCACGCCGACAGCACGCACGCCGCGACAATGCACGCACCGCCCGCCCATTCGCGCGGACCGGGCACCTCGCCCGCGAAGAGCCAGGACGACAGCGCCGTCACGACGAGCTCGAACAGCATGATGATCGACGCGCGATTGGGCGGCACGCGCGCGAGCCCGAGCTGCACGATCATGTTGTTGCCCGCGAGCACGATGCCAAGCCCGATCACGATGCAGGCGACCGCCGGCCAAAGCGCCGCGCCAGGCGGCGTGGGCATCGGTTCGAACAGCGTGGCGAGGGACGCGAGCAAGGCCGCGCCGCCGAAGATCACAGCAGTGCGCATCTCGGCTTTGATCGCGGGCAGCGTGCGCGAGACCTTGACGATCAGCACGTTGCTCATCGCGAAACCCATCCCGCCGATCAGCCCTGCCCATTCGGCCAGGTTGGCGGGCAGCGGGAGTCCCAGGTCGGGCGACCAGAGCATCGTCACCGCGCCCGCGAGCGAGAGCAACGACAGGCACGCATCGGCGCGCGTCAGGCGTTCCCTGAGGATGAAATGCGCGAAGACCGCGGTCCACGCGGGCGTCAGATAGAACAGCAGCAGCACGCGCATCACCTGGCCGTGGATGGCGCCCCACACGAAGCCCAGGTTGGTCACGCCCGACGCCAGCCCGAGCGCCACCAGCAGCCAGTGCCAGGACAGCGTGCTGATGGAACGCCGCCGGACCAGCAGCACGAAGAGACAGGCGGCGGCGCTGGTGGTCGCGCTCGCGGCGGTGCCCGTGAGTCCCATCGCGGCGAGCATGCGCATCGGGTACCAGACGAGTCCCCAGACGGACGCGCCGAGCATGATCGCGAACGTGGGCCACGCGTTGCGCAGACTGGCGGTCATTGCGGCGCGCCGCTCAAGGTGTGCTTCTTCACTACTGTCTCCGGTTTGATCGTTCAACCTCTTGAGGCGACGGGCTGCCGGCCGGTTCACGCATACGGCCCCGCGCTATAATCTTCCGCTTGCCTTGCGCGCGTGTTCGATGCCCTTCGGATGCCGCGCGCGCGTCGACCCTTGCTTATCGATCACGCCGTGAATCCACTTCTCAAGACACTTCAGTCCTATCCGTTCGAAAAGCTTCGGGCGCTCTTCGAAGGCATCGAGCCGCGCGCCGGATTCACGCCGATCGGATTCGGCATCGGCGAGCCCAAGCATCCGACGCCGCCGCTCATCCGCGAAGCAGTGATCGCCGCCCTCGACGGTCTCGCATCCTACCCCGCGACGCTCGGCAGCGAGCCGCTGCGCCAAGCCATCGCGGCATGGGTCATGCAGCGCTACGGCCTCGAGAAAGTGAACGCGGCGACTGAAGTGCTGCCCGTATCGGGTTCCCGCGAAGCGCTGTTCTCGCTCGCGCAGACCGTGATCGACAGCCGCAGTGCAGGCATGGCCGAAGCGCCGCCCATCGTACTCTGTCCGAACCCGTTCTATCAAATCTACGAGGGCGCCGCGCTGCTCGCGGGCGCCGAGCCCTACTTCGTCAACAGCGATCCGGCGCGCAACTTCGCCTGCGATTATTCGGCCGTTCCCGAAGCTGTCTGGGCCCGCACGCAACTGCTCTACGTGTGCTCGCCGGGCAACCCGACCGGCGCCGTGCTCACGCTCGACAACTGGCGCGAACTGTTCGCGCTGTCGGACAAGCATGGCTTCGTGATCGCCTCGGACGAGTGCTACTCCGAGATCTATTTCGACGAAGCAAGACCGCCGCTCGGCGGCCTGGAAGCGGCGCGCCTGCTCGGCCGCGGCTTTGAGCGTCTGGTCATGCTGTCGAGCCTGTCGAAGCGCTCGAACGTGCCGGGCATGCGCTCGGGCTTCGTCGCCGGCGACGCGGCCATCCTGAAGGATTTCCTGCTGTATCGCACGTATCACGGCGCTGCCCTGTCGACGATGTTCCAGCGCGCGAGCATCGTCGCCTGGCAAGATGAAACGCACGTGCGCGAGAACCGCGCGAAGTATGTGGAGAAGTTCGCCACCGTCACGCCGATGCTCGCCGAGGTGCTCGACGTGCGCCTGCCGGACGCCGCGTTCTACCTCTGGGCGAACGTCGAACGCACTGGCCTGACGGATACCGAGTTCGCGGCGCGCCTGTACGCCGACTATAATGTGACCGTTCTGCCGGGCTCCTTCCTCGCTCGCGCGGCGCATGGCACGAATCCCGGCATCGGCTTCGTGCGCATCGCGCTGGTGGCCGAGACCGAGGAATGTGTCGAAGGCGCACGCCGCATCGTCGAATTCTGCCGCTCGCTCGCGTCCTGAGTCTCACGGACTGAGATTCAAGGACCGAGACTCAGCCGGCCCAACTACCCATCCTCGAACCCTACTATGTCGCAACAACTTCAGAGCATCATCGATACCGCCTGGGACAACCGCGCCGGGATCTCGCCCAAGGCCGCGCCCGCCGAAGTCCGCGAAGCCGTCGCGCACGCCATCGAACAGCTGGACAAGGGTCATATGCGCGTCGCTGAAAAGCGCGACGGCGAGTGGATCGTCAACCAGTGGCTCAAGAAGGCCGTGCTGCTGTCGTTCCGCCTCGAAGACAATGCGCCGATGCCCGCCGGCGGCTACTCCCAGTTCTACGACAAGGTGCCCTCGAAGTTCGCGAACTACACCGCGGAAGACTTCGCGGCAGGCGGCTTCCGCGTGGTGCCGCCGGCCATCGCGCGCCGCGGCTCGTTCATCGCGAAGAACGTCGTGCTGATGCCGTCGTACACCAACATCGGCGCTTACGTCGACGAAGGCACGATGGTCGATACCTGGGCCACCGTCGGCTCGTGCGCGCAGATCGGCAAGAACGTGCATCTGTCGGGCGGCGTGGGCATCGGCGGCGTGCTGGAGCCGCTGCAGGCGAACCCGGTCATCATCGAGGACAACTGCTTCATCGGCGCGCGCTCGGAAGTGGTGGAAGGCGTGATCGTCGAAGAAAATTCGGTCATCTCGATGGGCGTGTACCTCGGCCAGTCCACCAAGATCTACGACCGCGAAACCGGCGAAGTCAGCTACGGCCGCATCCCGGCGGGCTCGGTGGTGGTGGCGGGCAACCTGCCGTCGAAGGACGGCTCGCACAGCCTGTACTGCGCCGTGATCGTCAAGAAGGTCGATGCCAAGACGCGCGCGAAGGTTGGCCTGAACGAACTGCTGCGAGGCGACTGAACGTGGCCCGCGGCTCGACTCCAACCACCGTCGTCTACGGCATTCCGAACTGCGACACCGTGAAGAAAGCCCGCGTGTGGCTGGAAGAGCATGGCGTGCCGTTCGAGTTCCACGACTTCAAGAAGGCCGGCGTCAGTGACAAGCTGATCCAGGACTGGCTCAAGGACGTGCCGCTGGAACAGCTCATCAACAAGCGCGGCACGACCTGGCGCGGTTTGTCGGAGGTCCACAAGGCCGAGGCCGGCACCACCGCCGGCGCCATTGCGCTGATGATCCACAAGCCGTCGATCATCAAGCGGCCGGTCGTCGTCGTGAACGGGCGTGTGAAGACGCTCGGTTTTTCCGCCGAGCAGTACGACACGCTTTTCGCCTGAGTCCCCGCGATGACTGTGCACCCGACGGTCATCGCCCGCTTGCTTCGAGTGCCGGCCCGCGCGCCGGCATTTTTCATCGCACCTACGTGAATTCACCATGTCCGGCACCCTTTCCCTCACCGAAGCGCTGATCGAGCGCGCCTCCGTCACGCCCGACGACCAGGCCTGTCAGGCGCTGATGATCGAGCGGCTCGCCGCGCTCGGCTTCGACTGCGAAACGATCGAATCGGGCGGCGTCACCAACCTGTGGGCCGTGAAGCGCGGCACGGACGCGTCCGGCAAGCTGCTCGCCTTCGCGGGCCACACCGATGTCGTGCCCACCGGCCCGCTCGAACAGTGGACCTCGCCGCCCTTCACGCCGACCCACCGCGACGGCAAGCTCTACGGCCGCGGCGCGGCCGACATGAAGGCGTCGCTGGCGGCGTTCGTCGTGTCGAGCGAGGAGTTCGTCGCGCAGCATCCGCAGCATCGCGGCACGCTCGCGTTCCTCATCACCAGCGACGAGGAAGGCCCTGCCACCGACGGCACCATCAAGGTCGTCGAGGCGTTGAAGGCGCGCGGCACGCGGCTCGACTACTGCATCGTCGGCGAGCCGACTTCCAGCGCGACGCTCGGCGACATGGTCAAGAACGGGCGGCGCGGCTCGATGAGCGGCAAGCTCATCGTCAAGGGCGTGCAGGGCCATATTGCGTATCCGCATCTGGCGAAGAACCCGGTGCATCTGCTGGCCCCGGCGCTGACGGAACTCGTCGCGGAAAAATGGGACGACGGCAACGAATACTTCCCGCCGACCACCTGGCAGGTGTCCAACCTGCACTCCGGCACCGGCGCCACCAACATCATTCCCGGCCACGCGGACCTGATGTTCAACTTCCGCTTCTCGACGGCGAGCACGGTGGAAGGATTGCAGGCCCGCGTGCATGCGATCCTCGACAGGCACGGCCTCGACTACGACCTGACGTGGACCGTCAGCGGCCGGCCGTTTCTCACGCCGCGCGGCGCGCTGTCCGAGGCGCTGGAGCAGGCCATCCTCGACGAAACCGGCGTGCGTACCGAGCTGTCCACGACCGGCGGGACGTCGGATGGGCGCTTCATCGCGCAGATCTGCGATCAGGTCGTGGAATTCGGGCCGCCGAACGGCACCATCCACAAGATCGACGAACATGTGGAAGTGCGCTTCATCGAGCCGTTGAAAAACGTGTACCGCCGCGTGCTGGAACGGCTCATCGCCTGAAACGGTCCGCTCAATCCAGTCCGACAACAAACAGGAGCCCTCCATGGCGCTACCCTTCACCACCGTGCGCGACCTGCTGCGCTTCGGCGTCTCGCGTTTCACGCAAGCCGGACTCTCGTTCGGCCATGGCACGACCAATGCCTACGACGAAGCCGCCTATCTGATCCTGCATACGCTGCATCTGCCGCTCGACACGCTCGACCCTTTCCTCGACGCGCGCCTGCTCGACGATGAAATCGACTCCGTCATGAAGGTGATCGAGCGCCGTGCAACCGAGCGCGTGCCCGCCGCCTATATCACGCAGGAAGCTTGGATGCATGGCAACCGCTTCTATGTGGACGAGCGCGTGATCGTCCCGCGTTCGTTCATCGGCGAATTGCTGCAGGACGGCTTGCAGCCGTATGTCGCAGATCCCGATCAGGTGACGCGCGTGCTCGAACTCTGCACCGGCTCGGGCTGCCTCGCGATTCTCGCGGCGCACGCGTTCGACCATGCTGATGTCGATGCCGTCGACATTTCCGCCGACGCGCTTGCAGTGGCACGCCGCAACGTCGATGACTATGCACTCGACGCGCGTGTCAGCCTGTACGAAGGCGATCTGTACGCGCCTCTGCCCACCACGCGCTACGAGGTGATCCTCTCGAACCCGCCCTACGTCAACGCCGAGTCGATGCAGGCGCTGCCGCGGGAATACCAGCACGAGCCGGAACTGGCGCTGGCGGGCGGCGCGGACGGCATGGACGTGGTACGGCGCATCGTGCGCGACGCGGGCAAGTGGCTGACCGAGGACGGCGTGCTGGTGGTCGAGATCGGCAACGAGCGGGCGAATGTTGAAGCGGCGCTCGGCGGCCTCGATCTCGTCTGGCTCTCGACCAGCGCCGGCGACGACAACGTGTTCCTGATCCAGGCGGCGGACTTGCCGGTCTGAGACTGCATGGCCGAGCGCCGCGGCGACACTACGCGGCGCTCCGCTGCAACGATTGCTGACACTTCGCGCGGGAGGCTTGGGTAAGATGGCGAATCGCCGTCAGCCTACCCTTTTCCCTTTCCCGTCTCGCGTCTATGCAAGCATCGGACTGGCTCCACCTAGGCACGCTGGTGATCGCCGCGCACGTGCTGGGCGTGATCGCCGCGATTCACGCCGTGATCCACACGCGCACCTCTCAAGGCGCGGTGGCCTGGGCCGTGTCGCTGGTCGCGATACCTTACTTCACGCTCGTTCCTTACTTGTTCCTCGGCCGCAGCAAGTTCGCCGGCTATATCGACGAGCGCCGCCTCGAACTCGATATCCTGCGCAGCCGCTCGAAGCCCGCCGAATGGGACTCCGGCGCGCGCAGCGACGCGCCCGACACCCTGCCCGCCGTCGATTCTTCAGGTGCGCGCGGCGAACTGGCGCCGGGACCGGCCGCCTATCTCGGCAACCCCACTATCCGCACGCTGCAACGCCTGTCCGGCATGCCGTTCCTGCGCGGCAATTCGGTGCGCGTGCTGGTGAACGGCGACGCCACCTTCGCCGCGATCCTCGACGCCATTGCCACCGCCCAGCACTACGTGGTCGTGCAGTTCTTCATTGTCCGCGACGACGCTCTCGGCGCGTTGCTGAAAGACGCGCTCATCCGCCGGGCGCAGGCAGGCGTGCGCGTGTACTTTCTGTACGACAGCGTCGGCAGCTTCGACCTGCCGCACCGCTACGTGAACGCGCTGCGCGCGGGCGGCGTGGAAGCCCATCCGTTCGCGGCCAAGCGCAAGTTCGTGCACCGCTTCCAGATCAACTTCCGCAATCACCGGAAGATCGTGGTGGTGGACGGCAAGCGCGCGTTTATCGGCGGTCACAACGTGGGCGTGGAGTATCTCGGCGGCAATCCGCGCCTCTCGCCGTGGCGCGATACCCACGTGGAAGTGCGTGGACCGGCCATCGCCAGCATTCAGTTCGTCTTCACCGAGGACTGGTACTGGGCCACGCAGCGACTGCCCGAACTCGGCCCCGCACCGCATTCGGACGAGAACATGCATTGCATGGTGCTGTCGAGCGGCCCTGCCGACAAGCAGGAAACCTGCTCACTGTTCTTCGTCGAAGCGATCAATGCGGCGCGCGAGCGCATCTGGATCACCTCGCCCTACCTGATTCCCGACGAAGCCGTGTTCTCGGCGCTCCGTCTCGCGGTGTTGCGCGGCGTGGACGTGCGCATCCTGATTCCGAGCCGACGAGATCATCACGTGGTGTTCGCGGCCTCGAAACTTTTCGCCTTCGACCTCGTGCAGGCGGGCGTGCGCATCTTCCGTTATCAGCCGGGCTTCCTGCATCAGAAGGTGGTGCTCGTGGACGACACGGCCGCGTCCGTGGGCAGCGCGAATCTCGATAACCGCTCGTTCCGCCTGAACTTCGAAATCACGGTGCTCACCGTGGACCGCGCTTTCGCAGCCGAAGTGGAAGCGATGCTGGATGCCGATTTCGCGCATTCCGTCGAGATCGACACGAACGACTATCGCGGCGCCGTGTTCTGGCGGCGCATGGCGATGCACGTGGCGCGGCTGTTCTCGCCGATCCTCTGAACCCTCAGAGCAGCTTTTCGATGTCTTCGACGATCGCCTCGGGCTTGGTCTGCGGCGCATAGCGCTTGACCACGGCGCCGTTGCGGTCCACGAGGAACTTCGTGAAATTCCATTTGATGGCCTCGATGCCGAGCAGTCCAGGCTCCTTGTCCTTCAGATACTTGAAGAGCGGATGCGCGTTCGCCCCGTTCACGTCGATCTTCGCGAACATCGGGAAAGTGACGCCGTAGTTCTGCTCGCAGAACGCGCCGATCTGCGCGGCGTCGCCGGGCTCCTGCTTGCCGAACTGGTTGCAGGGAAAGCCCAGCACCTCGAAGCCGCGCGCGGCGAGCTTCTGATAGACCTCCTGCAAGCCCTTGTATTGCGGCGTGAAGCCGCATTCGCTCGCCGTGTTGACGATCAACAGCACCTTGCCCCGGTACTGGTCGAGGGTGACGGTGCCGCCGCCGAGAGTTTCGGCCGAGAAACCGTAGATGTCCGTGCCGGGTGTGCTCATGGATTCGCTCATGGTCCTGCTCCTGAAAGGCGCGCTATGCGCATTCGATGAAAGTCCCGCGATGCTAACCCGCCGCGCAAATGCCTGCCATCGGCCGGACGGACGACCCCTGTGGCGCGATCGGTCCAGTCTAAAATAGCGCTTTCTCTTCAAGCCGCGCCCCCTTCGCCGCCCTACGCACGTGATCCGCTTCAACCAGTTCAGCCTGTCGCGCGGCACCAAGCCGCTTTTCGAAGACACCAGCTTCACGCTCAATCCGGGCGAGAAAGCCGGTCTCGTCGGCGCCAATGGCGCCGGCAAGTCCACGCTCTTCTCCGTGCTGCGCGGCGAACTGCACGCGGACGGCGGCGACTTTGCCATGCCGCCGTCGTGGCGCATCGCCCATGTCGCGCAGGAAACGCCCGCCGTGCACCGCAGCGCGCTCGAATACACGCTCGACGGCGATACCCACCTGCGCGACATCGAAGCGCGCGTTGCCGCCGCCTCCGCCGCGCACGACGGCGCGGCCGAAGCGGAAGCGCACGCGGCCTTCGCGGACGCCGACGGCTACACCGCCCCCGCCCGCGCCGAAACCTTGCTGCTGGGCCTGGGCTTCACGCTGGAACAGACACGCGAGCCGGTGTCGAGCTTTTCGGGCGGCTGGCGCATGCGGCTGAACCTCGCCCAGGCGCTGATGTGCCCGTCCGACCTCCTGCTGCTCGACGAACCGACCAATCACCTGGATCTGGACGCCATCGTCTGGCTGGAAGACTGGCTCGCGCGCTATCCGGGCACGCTGGTGGTGATTTCACACGACCGCGAGTTTCTCGATGCGGTCTGCAACGTCACGCTGCATCTGGAAAATCGTCAGGTGAAGCGCTATGGCGGCAACTATAGCCAGTTCGAAGTGCTGCGCGCGCAGCAGATCGCGCTGCAACAGAGCGCCTATGAGAAGCAGCAGAAGACGGTGGCGCACCTGCAAAGCTTCATCAACCGCTTCAAGGCGAAGGCGACCAAGGCAAAGCAGGCGCAGAGCCGCGTGAAGGCGCTGGAGAAGATGGAGCTGATCGCGCCCGCGCACGCGAGTTCGCCGTTCACGTTCGAGTTCCGCGAACCCGACGCGGCGCCCAATCCGATGCTGGTCATGGAAGGCGTGCGCTGCGGCTATCGCAGCGAGACAGGCGTTGAGATTCCGATTGTCGAGGGCGTTTCGCTGTCCATTCAGAACGAGCAGCGCATCGGCCTGCTCGGCGCCAACGGCCAGGGCAAGTCCACCCTCATCAAGACCCTGGCGCACACGCTCGCGCCGCTGTCGGGCGACGTGCGCCAGGGGCGCGGGCTGCAAATCGGCTATTTCGCGCAGCATCAGCTGGAAACCCTGCGTCCCGACGATTCGCCGCTCCAGCATCTCGCGCGCCTCGCCCCCGACACACGGGAGCAGGAACTGCGCGACTTTCTTGGCAGCTTCAACTTCTCGGGCGACATGGCCACGGCGAAAATCGCGCCCTTCTCTGGCGGCGAGAAGGCGCGGCTGGCGCTGGCGCTGATCATCTGGCAAAAGCCGAATCTGCTGCTGCTCGACGAGCCGACCAATCACCTGGACCTCGAAACCCGTCATGCGCTAACCATGGCGCTCGCGCAGTTCGAAGGCACGCTGATCCTGGTGTCGCACGACCGCCATCTGCTGCGGGCGACCACGGACACCTTCATGCTGGTCGCGAAACATCGGCTGCATCCGTTCGACGGCGACCTCGACGACTATCGCAACTGGCTGCTGCAACACGCCGTCGAAACGCGCGCGGCGGCCCGGGAAGCGGGCGCGGCGGCGTCGGGCGAGGCGCAGGACAGCGGCGTGAACCGGCGCGAACAGCGTCGGCAGGACGCACAGGAGCGGCAAAAGCTCGCGCATCTGAAGAAGCCGCTGCAAACGCGCATCAAGAAGATCGAAAAGGAAATGGACACGCTCAACGCGGAGAAAGCCGAGCTCGATGCGTTCCTCGCCGATCCCGCGAGCTATGACGCGGCATTGAAGACCCGGCTGACCGACACGCTCCGCCGTCAGGGCGAAGTCGGCGCGCGCCTCGAGACCCTCGAAATGGAATGGCTCGAAACGCACGAGGAACTGGAGCAGATCGGCTGATGAGGAGACCCGGCACGTGACGCCTGCACTGACCGGCCTGCGCGTCCTCGACCTGACGCGGCTTCTGCCCGGACCCGTCGCCACGCTGCGGCTCGCCGAGCTTGGCGCCGACGTCCTCAAGATCGAGCCGCCGGGTGAAGGCGACTATGCGCGCACGATGCTGCAAAGCCCCGCCGACCACGCGCGCGGCGTGCCGAGTGCGTTCTATCGCATCGTCAATCGCGGCAAACGGCAGCTCACGCTGGATCTGAAAACGCCGGAGGCCCGCGCCCGGCTGATCGAACTGGCGCGTGACGCGGACATTCTGGTGGAAAGCTTCCGGCCGGCGGTCATGACGCGGCTGGGTGTGGGCTACGACTTGCTGCGCGCGGTCAATCCGAAGCTCGTCTATTGCGCGATCACGGGCTTCGGCGCCGAGGGACCGTTCGCGCATAAGGCGGGTCACGACCTGAACTACATCGCCTACGCGGGCGTACTCGATCAGCTTGCGGCCCGCGACGGCACGCCCATCGCACCGAATTTCCAGCTGGCCGACCTGCTCGGCGGTGCGTTGACGGCAGTGACGGAGATGCTCGCGGCAGCGTGGCAGGTGGCGCGCGGCGGCGCGGGAAGACGCATTGACGTATCGATGACGCACGCGATGCACGCCCACAACGTGATGGCCCACATCGCGCTCGCCAATGAAAACCCGGCTGCCACGCGCGTCGGCGCGGGCTTGTTGAACGGCGGCGTGCCCTGTTACGACGTGTATCGCACGCGTGACGAACGCTTCCTTGCCGTGGGCGCGCTCGAACTGAAATTCTGGCAGGCGCTGTGCGAAGCGCTCGGCCGCCCGGACTGGGCCGGCCGTCACTGGAGTCTCGGGCAGGCGATTGGCGGCGCGGACGCGGTGCAACTGTCGGTGGAACTCGCCGCGTGCTTTCGCGAACGCACGCGGGACGAATGGATGGCGTTGCTGGAGCCGCTGGATTGCTGCGTCGCGCCGGTGCTCACCCCCGCCGAAGCGGCCGTGCATCCTCTCTTTACAGCGCAAGCGCGCCAGACACCAGATTAGCGGCGGGGCAGAACCTGGCGCGGCTGGTGTTCGTCATCCACCAGCACGTGCTTGCGCCCGGTCACATGCTTGCGGATGGTGGCGACCACTTCGTCCTCGGTGACGTCGGCGGCGACGGCGCGGCGCGAAATCTGGCCGTGCTCGTCGATCCATTCCACGATCCTGCAACCGCTGCCCCACGGCTGTTGCAGCGGCGCGGACACGCGGCATCCGCGCAGATGGAACGCGGGCTTCGGCCGGGTAGATTTCAGGTGTTTCAAAGCGTGGTCCTCTCGATCCTTCCAGTCACCTCGCTTCTTGAGAGGCGCGAGCGAGGTTGGCCGGGTCCGTAGCACTGGAAGGATAAGAAAAGCGCGCGGCGGTTGGGTTACATTGCGCAACGACATTTTTACGACGCGTTACGAGGGGCCCGATCATTGCGTTTTCCATGCCGCATGCCGGGCGTGGACTACGCGAGGCGCTATTCGAGATCGCGCACCCGGTCGATTGCTTCCTCGATGCGGTCCACGGCCACGACCTTGAGTCCGTCGATCGCCTGCTTGGGCGCATTCGCCTTCGGAATCAGCGCGACCGAGAAACCCAGTTTGGCCGCTTCCTTCAGACGGTCTTGGCCGCGCGGCGACGGCCGGATCTCTCCGGCCAGCCCGACTTCGCCAAAGGTGATGAGCCCCTTGGGCAGCGGCTTGTTGCGCAGCGACGAGTGAATGGCGAGCAGCACGGCCAGGTCGGCCGCGGGCTCGGTGATCTTCACGCCACCGACCGCGTTAAGGAACACGTCCTGATCGAAGCACGCAATGCCCGCGTGCCGGTGCAGCACCGCGAGCAACAGCGCCAGACGGTTCTGCTCCAGGCCCACGGCAAGACGGCGCGGATTGGGCACGTGAGCGGTATCGACCAGCGCCTGCACTTCCACCAGCAAGGGCCGGGAGCCTTCCTGCGTCACCAGCACGCACGAACCCGAGACGCTTTGCTCATGCTGCGAAAGAAACAGCGCCGAAGGATTCGCGACGCCGCGCAAACCCTTCTCCGTCATCGCGAACACGCCGAGTTCGTTGACCGCGCCGAAGCGGTTCTTGAACGCGCGCACGAGCCTGAACGACGAATGCGTGTCGCCCTCGAAGTACAGCACGGTATCGACGATGTGTTCCAGCACGCGCGGCCCCGCGAGACTGCCTTCCTTGGTCACGTGGCCGACCATGATGATCGCCGTGCCGGTCTGTTTCGCGATGCGCGTCAGTTGCGCCGCGCATTCGCGCACCTGCGCGACCGAGCCGGGCGCGGAGGTCAGCGCTTCGGAGTAGATGGTCTGGATGGAGTCGATCACGGCGACTTCGGGCCGTTGCTCGTCGATGGTCGCCTGGATCTTTTCGAGCTGGATTTCTGCGAGCAGCGCCAGGTCGCCCACGCCGCTCGCGCCGCCGATCAGCCCCAGCCGCTGCGCCCGCAACGCAATCTGCGCGCCGGACTCCTCGCCGCTCACATACAGCGCCGGCCGCTCGCGCGCGATCTCGGCAAGCGATTGCAGCAACAGCGTGGACTTGCCGATGCCCGGATCGCCGCCAATCAATACGACGCCGCCCGGCACCAGGCCGCCGCCCAGCACGCGGTCGAATTCACCGACGCCGGTGGTGAAACGCGGCACGTCGGCGGCCTCGATGTCCGCCAGCTTGCGCACCGCCGAACTCTTCGCCAGCGCCTGGAAGCGATGCGCCGAGGGCGCCTGCTCCACCGTCTCCACCAGCGTGTTCCAGGCCCCGCACGCGGCGCACTGGCCCGTCCATTTCGGCGACTGTCCGCCGCATTCGCTACACGTAAAAAGCGTCTTCGCCTTTGCTGCTTTTGCCACTTAGTGCCTTGTTCTGAAGTCGTTCGGGTTGCCCTGTCAGCAACGCGTCATTCCGCGCGTACCGGCACGCGCTGCGCGATCGCGCACATGAGTTCATAGCCGACCGTGCCCGCCACGGCCGCGACGTCGTCGACCGGAAGGTGCGGGCCCCACAGCTCGACGCGCGCGCCGACGCCCGCGTTCGGGCACGGCGTGAGATCGACAGTGAGCATGTCCATTGAGACGCGGCCGACGAGCTTCGTCCGCACGCCGTCGACGATCACCGGCGTGCCTTCCGGCGCCACGCGCGGATAACCGTCGGCATAACCGCACGCGACCACGCCGACGCGCATCGACTGCCCCGCCGTAAAGGTCGAGCCATAGCCGATGCTGCTGCCCGCATCGACCGTCTGCACGGCAATCAGCTCGGATTGCAGCGTCATGGCGGGCTTGAGTCCGATTGAGGAAATATCCGCGGTCACGCCCGACGGCGAAGCGCCGTACAGCATGATGCCCGGCCGCACCCAGTCGAAATGCGCATCCTTGTGCCACAGCAGCGCCGCCGAATTGGACAGGCTGCGCGCGCCGGCGATGCCCTCGGCGCCGCGCTCGAAGGCTTCGAGCTGATGCGTGATGCCGCGCGGGCCGTCGGCATCGGAGAAATGGGTCATCAGCGTGATCTGGCCGATGCCCTGGCACGCCCGCGCCCGCTCCCACGCCGAGCGATACTTCTCCGGCCGGTAGCCCAGGCGGTTCATGCCGCTGTTCATCTTCAGCTGGACGTTGACGGGTTTCGAGAGCCGCGCCATTTCGAGCATGCGCAATTGCTCGTCGCAATGCACGGCGGTGGTCAGGCTGTAGCGGTCGATGACATCGATGTCAGTCGGGCGGAAGAAGCCTTCGAGCAAAAGAATCGGCCCCGCCCAGCCCAGTTCACGCAACTTTGCGGCTTCTTCGAGGTCGAGAAGCCCAAAGCCGTCCGTCGCGCGCAATCCCGGGAACGCCCGGGCAAGACCATGGCCATACGCATTGGCCTTGACCACGGCCCAGATCTTGGATTTCGGCGCGAACTTGCGGGCAATGGCGAGATTGTTGGCGAGTGCGGCGGTGTGGATGGTTGCGGATAGGGGGCGCGGCATGAGTGTCTGGTTGAAGGCGATGAAGGCGGCCGGAACGGCGAGCATACGCCAGCGGGATGCATCCCGCTGCGCCGCTCAGGCGCCTTGCGAATCAGTAAGTTATGACGAATCTTCGGGACGGGCGTGCCATTTCGCACGTCATCGAGATTACTGCTAGTCAGAATGCATCTATTTTCGTGTTATAAAGCCGTGCGCACAACCCATTTCGAAAGGCATAAGCCCGGTCACACACGACGTGCCCGGGGCGGATCACCCGCAGTGAGGAAAGCTTCGGATCAGATGAAAAAAGGTTTTTACACCATCATGGCCGCGCAGTTTTTCTCATCGCTGGCCGACAACGCTCTACTGATCGCTGCCATCGCACTGCTGAAAGATCTTCACGCCCCGAACTGGATGACGCCGCTGCTCAAGCTGTTCTTCGTCCTCTCGTACGTGGTGCTCGCAGCCTTCGTCGGCGCCTTCGCGGATTCCCGGCCCAAGGGTCACGTGATGTTCGTGACCAACTCCATCAAGGTGGTCGGCTGCATCACCATGCTGGTCGGCGCGCATCCGCTGCTCGCGTACGGCATCGTCGGCTTCGGCGCCGCCGCCTACTCGCCCGCCAAGTACGGCATTCTCACCGAACTCTTGCCGCCCGACCGCCTCGTGGCGGCAAACGGGTGGATTGAAGGCACGACGGTCGGCTCCATCATTCTCGGCACCGTGATGGGCGGTGCGCTCATCAGTCCGCATATCGCAAGTCATCTGCTGTCGCTGCACATTCCGCGCATCCACACGCCTGCGGAAGCCGCGATGCTCGTCATCATGCTGATGTACATCATCGCCGCGATGTTCAATTTGCGCATCCCCGACACCGGCGCGCGTTATCCGAAACAGGAAACGCGCCCGCTCAAGCTCATCACCGATTTCGCCGACTGCTTCCTCGTTCTCTGGCGCGACAAGCTCGGCCAGATTTCGCTGGCCGTCACGACGCTCTTCTGGGGCGCGGGCGCGACGCTGCAATTCATCGTATTGAAATGGGCCGAAGTCTCGCTCGGCATGACGCTGTCGCAGGCGGCCATCCTGCAGGCCGTCATCGCGGTCGGGGTGGCGGTCGGCGCCGTGCTGGCGGCGGCCCGCGTGCCGCTCAAGCGTTCGCTCTCGGTGCTGCCGGTCGGCATCATGATGGGCATCGCCGTCATGCTGATGGCGTTCTACACCCGCCATCTGTTTCCGGCGCACTGGGGCATCTACTTCGGCAAGCTGCACTTCCCGGGCTATCTGCTGATCGCCTATCTGTTCCTGATGGTGGTCGGCGGTCTGTCGGGCTTCTTTGTCGTGCCGATGAACGCGCTGCTCCAGCATCGCGGCCACGTGCTGCTGTCGGCGGGGCACTCCATTGCCGTGCAGAACTTCAACGAGAACCTCTCCGTGCTTGTCATGCTGTGCCTGTACGCGGTGCTCGTCTGGCTCGACATGCCGATCCAGTTCGTCATCGTCATGTTCGGCTCGTTCGTCTGCCTCATGATGTATTTTGTGATGCGCCGGCATCAGGCCAACCAGCGCGCGTTCGATTCGGTCGCGCTGATCGGCGAGGCGCGGCACTGATGCGTCACTGACGCGCCGCTTCATCGAAATCAAGTCATGCTCGCCGCCGACCTCTACGCCTTCGTTTCCCGTGTGCGCGAGCGCGCCCCGCTGGTACATTGCCTGACGAATCTCGTCGTCACCAACTTCACGGCCAACGTGCTGCTGGCGCTCGGCGCGGCTCCGGCGATGGTCGTCGCGCGCGAGGAAGTCGCGGAATTCGCGCCCATCGCACAGGCACTGTCGGTCAATCTCGGCACGCTCGACGTGCCCCAGACGCGCGCGATCCGCGCCGCCGTGCATGCCGCCAACGACGCGCGCACGCCGTGGATCCTCGATCCCGTCGCGGTCGGGCCGCTCGCGTTCCGCACTGATTTCGCGCTCGACCTGCTCGATGCCAGACCTGCTGTAATCCGCGGCAACGCTTCCGAGATCATCAGCCTGTCGGGCGGCGCGGCAAGCGGACGCGGCGTCGACAGCACCGCCGCCACCGACGCCGCCCTTGATGCCGCCCAGATCCTCGCGCTCAAAACGCAGGCCGTGGTTGCCGTGACGGGTCAGACCGACTACGTGACCGATGGCCGCCGCGTGATCGCGCTCTCGAACGGCTCGCCCTTGATGACGCGCGTGACGGGCGTCGGCTGCGCGCTTTCGGCGACGGTCGCGGCGTTCGTCGGCACGGCGTCCGATCCCAGCGAGTTCTGGGCCGCGACGGTAGCCGCCGTCGCGTATTCGACCATCGCCGGCGAACTCGCCGCGCGCGACGCCGCCCTTCCTGGCAGCTTCGCGGTGGCCTACCTGGACCGGCTCGCATCGCTCGATCCGGCCGCGTTCGGCCAGACGCTCGTGCAGCGCGACGTCGTCGCGAGTTGATCATGCGCACGGCCTTCGACCTGTCGCTCTATCTCGTGCTCGATCCGGTGCAATGCGGCGGCCACGACGCAGCCGTGCTTGTCGCGCGCGCGGCGCTCGAGGGCGGTGCGACGCTCGTGCAACTGCGCGCGCCCGAATGGCACAAGCGCGCGTGGTTCGACCTCGCGTGCGCGATCCTGCCGCTGACGCGCGCGCACGGCGTACCCTTCGTCATCAACGATCACGTCGATGTCGCGCTGGCCGTCGGCGCCGATGGCGTGCATGTGGGCCAGCGCGATCTCCCGGCCGCCGTCGTTCGGCACATGCTCGGGCCTGATGCGTTGCTCGGGTTGTCAGTGTCGAATCTCGAGGAAACCGCCGCAGCCGACGCGCTCGCCGGCGTCATCGATTATCTGGGCGCGGGGCCGGTCTACGCGACGCCCACCAAGACCGACGCTTCGACGCCATGCGGCATCGACGGCCTCGCGGCCATCCGCGCCGCCGCGCGCTTTCCGACCGTGGCAATCGGCGGCATCCAGGCGCACAACGCCGCCGACGTGCTGCGCGCCCGGCCTGCCGGTCTGGCCGTGGTGTCGGCAATCTGCCGGGCCGCGGATCCGCGTCGAGCCGCGGCGGACCTGCGCGCCACGATCGCCCGCGCTCCAACCTGAATCCGCCATGTCCGTCATGTCCGCCAAGCAAACCATTCCCAATGTGCTCACGATCGCCGGTTCCGACTCGGGCGGCGGCGCGGGCATCCAGGCCGATCTCAAGGCCTTTTCCGCGCTTGGCGCCTACGGTGCGAGCGTCATCACGGCGCTGACCGCGCAGAACACGCGGGGCGTCACGGCGGTCCATGCGCCGGAGCCGTCGTTCATCGGCGCGCAGCTGGACGCGGTGTTCGACGACATCCGCATCGACGCGGTCAAGATCGGCATGCTGGCGAACGCGGGCATCGTGCGCGCGGTCGCTGATGCATTGCGGCGTTACCGGCCGAAGCATGTCGTGCTCGATACCGTGATGATCTCGAAAAGCCATCATGCGTTGCTGGCGCCGGAAGCCGTTGCAGCCTTGCGCGACGAACTGCTGCCGCTCGCGACGCTCGTCACGCCGAATCTGCCCGAGGCGGCCGCGTTGCTCGGCGCCGAATCCGCCGCCGACGAGGACGCGATGGTCCGTCAAGGCGAAGCGCTGCGCGCGCTCGGCGCGCAGGCCGTGCTGATGAAAGGCGGCCACCTGGTGTCGACGGAAAGTCCGGACTGGCTCATCGAGGAACATGGCGCGCTGCGGCTCGGTGGCGTGCGCGTGCCGCTCAGGAACACGCATGGCACCGGCTGTACGCTGTCGTCGGCGATCGCCGCGCTGCTGGCGCACAGCGGCGATCTTGCAAGCGCCACCTCCGAGGCCAAGCGTTACCTGACCGGCGCAATCGAGGCGAGCGGGCAACTCGACGTGGGCCACGGCGTCGGGCCGGTGCATCATTTCTTCCGTTGGTGGTGAGTCGCGCGTGAATGGGCGCGTGAATCAGACCGCCTGCCGGGCGAACTCACGCGCCGCGTCCGGCCATCCGTCCGGCACGATGAAGCCGCGCGATTCCTCCATCCACTCGTCAGCTTCGTTGCGCGCGTAAGTGGCGATCATCGTCGGCGTCGCGGCGTGGGCGAGGCGCGTTGCGATTTCGTCCGATTCGGCCACGAGCGCGGCGGCCGCCGCCGCATCGATCCGGCGCGACGCGAGCCACGCCATGCGTGGCTGCACGACCCAGGCGCGTTCGTCATTCGCAGACGCGACACGCGCCGCGCGCCACTCCGACGCCGTCAGCCACCAGCCGCGCACATGGTTCGCGCCGATCTCCGGTGCGGGCATGACCGCTTCGTCATGCAGGCCGTGATAGAAGAGCCGGCCCTTGATGAACGATTGCGCCCGCCAGGGGCCATCGAAGCCGAGCGTCGCGAATTCGGCGCGCGCGGTCAGCCTTAGCTGATGCGTGAGCAGACGCGCGTATTTGAGATCAAAGCGATCCTGCAGGTTCGGGCCGACATAATCAGACAAACGCGCAGACAACCGCGCGGCAGATGTGGTGTCGGTTGAGCCGCCGCCGATATGCAGATAGAACTTCACCGCCAGTTCCCAGTGCAGCTTCGCGCCGTTCGCGGCTTCGAGCAGAAAGTCGCATTCGCCGATGGTCTGGCGCTGGCGCCGCACCGGCACGTTCGCCGCGACGAGCCGCGCGGTCGGCCCATGGACGAGAAAATAGCGCAACAGACTTTCCGCATAGATGCCGAGACGGGTGAAGCGCGGATCGCGTGCGTGTTCATGCAGGCTCTGCGGCGCGGCGTCGAGTTGCCTGAGCCAGGCGAGCGTCGCGTCGTATTCGGCGGTGGACGGGACCGGCTGCGCCAGTTCCGCGTCCGCGCCGCTCAGCAGATCCGGCGCGAACAGCAGCCAGGCGAGGTCGCGCACGGTGACGTCGTCGAAACGTTCGACGAGGGGTGTCACTTCGCTCGCCGTGACCGCCATCAGCGGCCGCCCTTCCCCGATCCTTGCCGCGCGTCTTCTCCGGCGCCCGGCTGGACGCCCAGCGCCGTGAGCGCGTCGCGATGGGTCGCGCGCGCGAGACAGAGATCGGCCCAGGCCTTCGACTTGTCCTGCAGACTGCGCAGCAGATAGGCCGGGTGATACGTGACGATCACCGGTACGCCCTGATACGCCTGCACGCGGCCCCGCAGCGACGCGATGCTGGCGTCGCTCTTGAGAAGACTTTGCGCGGCGAAGCGTCCCATCGCGACGATCACTTTCGGCTTCACCAGTGCGACCTGCCGTTGCAGATACGGCTCGCAACGCGCGACTTCATCGGGCTCGGGATTGCGGTTGCCGGGCGGACGGCACTTGATGACGTTGGCGATATAGACATTCGACACGCGCGACAGCGTGAGCGCGCGCAGCATGTTGTCGAGCAGCTTGCCCGCCTGGCCGACGAACGGCTCGCCCTGCTTGTCCTCGTTCTCGCCCGGCGCCTCGCCGATCAGCATCCAGTCCGCCTCGCGATCGCCGACGCCGAAGACCGTATTCGTGCGCCGCTCGCACAAGCGGCAGCGCTGGCAGTTCGAGACGCGGTCGGCGAGCGTGTCCCAGTCGAGCGTGGCGATGTCGAGGTCGCCGGGGGCGTCGGCCAGCGCGGGTTCGGGGGCAGCGGGCGCTTCGTCGGCCCAGGGGAGATCGTCGTAGGCGTCGAGCGGCGGAAGGTCCGGGGTGGACTGGGCGGGTTCGGACTTCGCGCCTTCGGACCGCGCGGCTTCAGGCTGCGCCGCGGCGTGTCGGGGCAGAGATGCACGCGCTTCCACCCGCTCCGTGGCGTGCTCCCGGGCCGGCGCCAAGGCCGCCGCCACCACTTCAACGTCGGCGCCGGGCACAGCTGCGAGCGCGTCCGCCTGCATGGCAGACGCCGTGCCCGCCGCGCGCCGGACCCACACCGGCCCGATTCCCAGCTCTTCGATCAGCGATTCATCGAGCGCCATGCGCACTCTCCTCCGTAAACGACAGACGCATGACGATTGCGTCCTCGCGCGAGCGATGCCGCGCGGGGTAATAGTTCTTGCGACGCCCGATGGACGTGAAACCGAAGCGCTCGTAAAGCTGGATGGCGCGCGGATTGGACGGCCGCACTTCGAGCAACACGCCTTCGAGCTTTTCGGAACGCGTGATGCGCACCGCCTCGCGCAACAGCGTGAGCCCGGCTCCCGCGCGCTGCGCCGCCGGCGCGACGCACAGATTCAGCAGATGCATTTCGTCGACCACCGGCATCAGCACGCAATAGCCGATCAGCGTGCCCGTCACATGCCGCAGGCACACGCCGTAATAACCGTTGCGCAGGGAATCCTGGAAATTGCCGCGGCTCCAGGGAAACTCATAGGCGAGTTTCTCGACTGCAGCGACTTCGTCGAGGTCGGCTTCGGTCATCGGCGTGAGATACCGGTCCGCCAGCAGCACGCCGCTCACCGCAGCGCCTCCTCGCGGGCCCGCATGCGTTCGGCCGTGGTTTGCGCGACCTTGTCGCGCACGTATTCCGGCGCCGCGTGTTCGGGCGCGACGGTGCGGCCCGCGCGCCACGCCCGCAATCCGAGCAGCGCGACCGGCAACGCATGCGGCAGCGCCTTGCGATCCACGCACGCGGCGGCGGCCAGCGCAGGCAGCCGCTCGCCGAACGCCGACGCGGCGTTGCCGGCCAGCGTGAACGGCACGTCGGGCAGTGCGAGCGCGCCGGGCGCATCGAGCGCGGCCGGATGCAGCTTGCGCCACTCGTCCGACGCGGCGTCGTAGGCGTGATCGGCCCAGTAGACCTCGTCCATGCGCGCATCGAGCGCGGCGAGCACGCGCTGCGGCGCGGCGGGATCGTGCAGGCGCGCCGCTTCGGCGCAGGCGAGCAGCGTGCTCACCGGCACCACCGGCACGCCGAGTCCGAACGCCAGTCCTTGCGCGACGCCCGTTGCCGTGCGCAGCCCGGTGAACGACCCCGGACCCGCGCCGAACGCGATGGCGCCGCAATCGGCGAGCGCGAGACCCGTTTCGTCGAACAGCTCGCGCACCGCAGGCAACAGGCGGGCGCTGGACACCGCGCCGGTCGCCTCGTGGCGGAACCAGACACGCACCGCGCCGCTCGCGTACTGCGGCGCGGCGGACGGGATGGCTGTGTCAGGGGAAGGAGAAGCGGAATCGGCGAGTAACAGCGCGACTGAGCAGAACTCAGTCGACGTGTCGATAGCCAGCAGGGCCGTGCGGGCTGTAGTGATGGCAGTGCGTGTCATAGCCGGTATTGTAATGCGACACCTGCGCCGGTTTCGCGGCATCGACACTCACAGCAGGCGTCGCGCGCGTCTGGAGGGCGTGCTCGGTTCGAAGAATGCCTCGACAGCAGAGCGCGCGTCGCTTGTTAAGATCGACGGCAGCCTTTTCAACCCGAACGGAGCACGCATGACCGAGATCGAGCAGCAATTCGCGCAGGCCCAAACCGACGTCACCGAGTTGCCCGAGCGGCCCGGCAACCTCACGCTGCTGCGCCTGTATGCGCTCTTCAAGCAAGGCAGCCTTGGCGACATCCAGGGCGAAAAGCCCGGCTTCACCGATATCGCCGGCAAGTTCAAGTTCGAAGCATGGGAAGCGTTGAAAGGCACGCCGGCAGACGAAGCCAAGGCGCGCTACGTCGAACTGGTCGAATCGTTGAAACGCGGCGAAGCGGCCTGAGCCTTCGCGCGTTGATGCGTCATTCAGGCGCGCAGATTCCCTGAAACGAACCGCACCGTGCCCTCTCACGCCCGGCCCTGGCGCACACATGCGCCAGAATGGCGTCAAAATCTGGCGCGGTGCAGCAAATTCCTATATACTTGCGGCTCTGTGTCCTGCGGCTGGATATCAAGCTTTTCAGTTAGCTGTCTCGCAGCAAGGCACATCGTAGCGTTTCGCCCCAATCCAGTTTAGAAACTGTCCCCTCCCTGCTAGGCCGTTTTGCGTTGCTTTGCACGCAGTCAGTGTCCCCGGCCCGTCATGCATCAGGCTGACGTCAGCGCCCATCGCTCGGTTCCGGCCGAACGGGCCTGCCGTATCCGATACAGCTTCTAACCAAGATACTCGCCGCCCGTTCGCGCGAGTGGCCTTCGTTTTTCGATTTGCTCGCTGTTTTTTCGCTCGCTGAATCCAACGACTTGGGTATGCCGATTGGCGCCGACGCCTTATTCCTCGTTTCAAGGATCGACATGACTTCGAGCTTCACCGCTAGCCCGTTGGACAACCTCGCAGCAGACATTGGCCTCACCCCCACGACCGACGCGCCGGCCGCGCCCGTCGCAGCAGCCGCTCCGGCTGTCGAAGCGCCCACCGGCCCCACTTTCGAATCGCTCGGTCTTTCGGCCGACATCATCTCCGCATTGACCGCGGCGGGTTACGTCAACCCGACGCCCGTGCAGCAGCGCGCGATTCCCGCCGCGCTCGCCGGCCGCGACCTGCTCGTCTCCAGCCCGACCGGTTCGGGCAAGACGGCGGCGTTCATGCTGCCCGCCATCGAGAAGTTCTCGCAGATGCAAAAGCTGGAAGCCCAGCAACCGCGCGAACCGCGTGACCCGAACGCCCCGCGCGGCCGTCGTCCGCAGCCGATCGCGCGTCCGAAGCTGCTCGTGCTGACGCCCACCCGCGAACTCGCGATGCAAGTCTCGACCGCCGCCTCCACGTACGGCAAGCATCTGCGCCGCCTGCGCACCGTCAGCATCCTCGGCGGTGTCGCGTATGGTCAGCAACTGATGCTGCTCGCGAAGAACCCCGAGATTCTCGTCGCCACGCCGGGCCGCCTGATCGATCACCTCGAGCGCGGCCGCATCGACCTGTCCGAACTGAACATACTCGTGCTCGATGAAGCCGACCGCATGCTCGACATGGGCTTCATCGACGACATCGAGACGATCGTCGCCGCCACGCCCGCCTCGCGTCAGACGCTGCTGTTCTCGGCCACCATCGACGGCAAGATCAGCTCGCTGACCGGCCGCCTGCTGAAGGACCCGGAGCGCATCGAGATCGTGCAGAAGCTCGAAGCGAAGAGCAACATCGCGCAAACCGTGCACTATGTGGATGACCGCGATCACAAGGACCGTCTGCTCGATCACCTGCTGCGCGACGACGCGCTGGACCAGGCAATCGTCTTCACGGCGACCAAGAGCGACGCCGACCTGATCGCCAACCGTCTCGCCGACGCCGGCTTCGAATCCGCCGCGCTGCATGGCGACCTGCCGCAAGGCGCGCGCAACCGCACCATCCGCGCACTGCGCGAGCGCCGCGTGCGCGTGCTGGTGGCCACCGACGTCGCGGCCCGTGGCATCGACATTCCGGGCATCACGCACGTCTTCAACTACGACCTGCCGAAGTTCGCCGAAGACTACGTGCACCGCATCGGCCGCACTGGCCGCGCGGGCCGCAGCGGCACGGCGGTCAGCCTCGTGCATCACGCCGAAATGGGCGCGCTCAAGCGCATCGAACGTTTTGTGCGTGCACCGCTGCCGGTGAATGTCGTGGTCGGGTTCGAGCCGCGCAAGAGCTCGCCGAAGGGCGGTTTCGGCGGCGGCGGTCGCGGCCGTCCGGGCGGCAACGGCGGCGGCAATGGCCGGCGCTTCGGCAGTGGCGGCGGCAGCAGCAGCGGCCGTGGCTATGGCCCGAGCAACGCCAGCGGCTACGGTAACAAGCCGAGCACCGGCGCGCGTGAAGGCGGCTATCGCGGTGGCAACAGCGAAGGCGGTGGATATCGCGGCGGCAACAGCGACGGTGGTGGCTACCGTGGCGGCAACAGCGACGGCGGCTATCGTGGCGGCAATCGCGGCGAAGGCGGCTATGGCTCGCGCGACGGCTACAGCGCACGTCGCACCGACGGCCCGCGTGCACCGCGACGCGGCACCTAAGCCTCGTCTACCAGGAAGCGGCAGCGTGCCGCTTCTGGCTTCACAAGAAAACCGATGCCCTGCGCATCGGTTTTTTTTCCCCTTGTCGCCATATTTCACGATGCGCAATGGCCTTTTGCGTCGCAAAAGATGTGCTGCGCGGCACAAATTCGCGCGTTGCAACATAGAAAAAGCCATTTCGAATCGTGGAATTACGCAGATATCACATTGATTTCGCAGATTAAAAATATTCGTGATTTCTCGTGTCAGGGGGTGTTTCGCGCGGCGTTGTTTGCCTAGACTCTTATATAAGAGTTGAGCAAACGCAAACCGCCCTACCCGGCGCACAGTGCTCAAGTCCGAGAAAGATCACCGCTTCAGGAATCGCCGCTCATTCCAATCTCAAGGAGAAACGCCATGACCTCACGTCAACAACTCGCTCAGCAACTCCATCAGCAATGGGAAACCGACCCGCGCTGGAAGGGCATCAAGCGCGGCTATTCGGCAGACGACGTCGTGCGCCTGCGCGGCTCGGTGCCGGTGGAGCACACGCTCGCGCGTCGCGGCGCGGAGAAGCTGTGGGCGTCGATCAACGAAGAGCCGTTCGTCAACGCGCTCGGCGCGCTGACCGGCAATCAGGCGATGCAGCAGGTCAAGGCCGGCCTGAAGGCCATCTATCTGTCGGGCTGGCAGGTGGCGGGCGACGCCAACGTCGCCGGCGAAATGTATCCGGACCAGTCGCTGTATCCGGCCAATTCGGTGCCGCTCGTCGTCAAGCGCATCAACAACACGCTGACGCGCGCCGACCAGATCCAGTGGTCGGAAGGCAAGAATCCGGGCGACGAAGGTTATCTCGACTACTTCGCGCCGATCGTGGCCGATGCCGAAGCTGGCTTTGGCGGCGTGCTCAACGCGTTCGAACTGATGAAGGCGATGATCGAAGCCGGCGCGGCGGGCGTGCACTTCGAGGATCAACTGGCTTCGGTCAAGAAGTGCGGCCACATGGGCGGCAAGGTGCTCGTGCCGACCCGCGAGAACGTCGCGAAGCTGACGGCCGCGCGACTCGCCGCCGACGTCTGCGGCACGCCGACGCTGCTGATCGCGCGCACGGATGCCGAAGCCGCCGATCTCGTCACCTCCGACGTCGACGACAACGACAAGCCGTTCCTCACCGGCGAGCGCACCGTGGAAGGCTTCTTCCGCACGAAGCCGGGCCTGGAGCAGGCGGTGTCGCGCGGTCTCGCCTACGCGCCCTACGCGGATCTCGTGTGGTGCGAGACGGGCAAGCCGGACCTCGAATACGCGAAGAAATTCGCCGAGGCGATCCACAAGCAATTCCCCGGCAAGATGCTCTCGTACAACTGCTCGCCGTCGTTCAACTGGAAGAAGAATCTCGACGACGCGACCATCGCCAAGTTCCAGCGCGAGCTCGGCGCGATGGGCTACAAGTTCCAGTTCATCACGCTCGCGGGTTTCCACGCGCTGAACTACTCGATGTTCAACCTCGCGCACGGCTACGCCCGTTCGCAGATGAGCGCGTTCGTCGAATTGCAGCAGGCCGAGTTCGCCGCCGCCGACCGGGGCTTCACCGCGGTCAAGCATCAGCGCGAAGTGGGCACCGGCTATTTCGACGCGGTCACGCAGACGGTCGAGCGCGACGCTTCGACCACCGCGCTGCACGGCTCGACGGAGGACGAGCAGTTCTTCGACAAGAAGGTGGCTTGACCCTCGCCTCGATGTTCACGCAGTAACAGGCTGAATCAGGGAGCGTAGTGAAGAAAGCGGCGGCCCCCGGCCCGCCACAAACGGGCGGCGGCCCCGGCGCCAAGGCAGGGTCACAACCGTACACGAACCCCGGCATATT
>NZ_JARUXV010000001.1:1409008-1535943 GCF_031450975.1 Caballeronia sp. LZ065 | reverse complement strand
CGTTTTTCCCCGTATTAACCGTGTTATTTCGGGCGTGTTGTTACAGCCGGGGGGGCCCGCCCCCCCGCCCCCGGGGGGGGGCGCCCGCTGCGCAATGGCAGGTTCTCAGCGATACACGATCACGGGAATCTTGGTATGCGTGAGCACGCGCTGCGTCTCGCTGCCGATCAACAGGCTACCGAGCCCGCGGCGTCCGTGCGACGCCATCAGGATGACGTCGCACCCGTTCTGCTCAGCCGCTTCGATGATGCCGATATACGGCGCCGCCTCGATGCTCGTGACGCCGTTGCAGGGCACGCCGGCGTCGTCGGCGGCACGCATCACCGCATCCAGATGCTCGCGGGCTTCGTTCTCGGCGCGGGCGTGGAAGTCGTCGGGCGGCTCGACGGCGACATCCGCGAACGGCGAATACGGATATTGCGGCAGACACGCATAAGCCGTGATGCGCGCGCCAACGGATTGCGCGAGATCGATCGCGCCGTCAATGGCCTTCTGCGACAGCTCTGAGCCGTCGGTCGGCACCAGGATGTGCTTGAACATGGCGTCCTCCTTCGAACCTCGGGGCACGCTTCATTGTAGTCAGGGCCGCGTTGCCGCGAGACGTTTCCCTACTGCGCCTCGTCCCCCCAATATCCCGGAGCGTTGTACGTATGCTTGAGCAGATCGAGGAACAGGCGCACGCGCAGCGGGAGATGCCGGCGCTGCGGAAACACCGCGTGAATGCCGATGGGCGGCGCGGCAAAGCCTTCCAGCACGCTCACGAGCCGTCCTTCACCGATGTCCTCGCCCACCTCCCACCACGAGCGCCACGCGAGCCCGCGTCCCTCCAGACACCATTCGTGCAGGACTGCGCCGTCGGAGCATTCCATCGTGCCGGACACCTTGATCGTCACGACCCGGCCGTCCTGCTGGAACACCCAGCCGCGCTGCTGATTCGCCGATGCCCCGAGCGCCAGGCAATTGTGCTGGGCGAGTGCCGCGAGATCCGCGGGCGTGCCGCGGCGCGCCAGATAGTCCGGCGATGCCACGCACACGCGCCGGTTCTCGCCGAGCTTCAGCGACACCAGCGACGAATCCGGCAACTCGCCCAGCCGCACCGCGCAGTCGAAGCCTTCGTTGACGAGATCGACCATGCGGTCAGTCAGGTCGAGACTCACCGATACGTCCGGATGCTGCGCGGTGAAACGAGGCACCAGCGACGCCACATGCCGCCGGCCGAAGCCCGCCGGCGCCGACACGCGCAAGTGCCCGCTCGCCTTCACGCCGCCCGCGGACACGCTGGCCTCGGCGTTCTGCATGTCGTTGATGATGCGCTGGCAATCCTCGAGGAAGGCCGAGCCTTCGAATGTCAGCGTGATTTTGCGCGTGGTGCGCACCAGCAGCTTGACGCCGAGACGCTCTTCGAGCGCATCGAGCCGGCGTCCGATGACCGCCGGCGCAATGCCTACCGCCTGCGCCGCCGCCGAGAGGCTGCCCTTCGCCGCCACCGAGGCAAAGGTTTCTATCTGCTTGAACCGATCCATGCGCTTTTGTCGTCATTGAGGAAGCCCGGAGACAGATTAGATACTGAAAAGTAAAAGATCAAGTGATGTTGCGGTGCTTTTTCCATTAACTGGATCACGAATAGAATCGATCCCGACCTCGATACGGAGCGCATGGCTATGTCGGCCAGAACGACAATCACCGCAACTGCGACACCTTCGTCTTTTCCCGACATGCCCCGGCATCCGCGCGCCGTCATCTTCGATGCCTACGGCACCCTCTTCGACGTCCATTCGGTCGTCGCCGCCGCCGAACAGCTGTTCCCCGGACGCGGCGTCGCGCTGTCCCGGCTGTGGCGTCGCAAGCAGATCGAATACACGCAATTGCGCACGCTCGCGGACCCGGCCGGTACGCACTACGAGCCGTTCTGGAAAATCACCGTCGATGCGCTGCGCCACGCCGCCGCGCGTCTCGCGCTCGCCGATTCGCTGACCCACGCCGCCGAAAAGCGCCTGCTCGACGAATACGCGTGCCTCTCGACGTTTCCCGACATCGTGCCGGCGCTCACGGCGCTGCGCGACCGCTTCAAGCTTCCGCTTGCGATTCTCTCGAACGGCAGCGCGCCGATGCTCGACGTCGCCGTGAAGAGCGCCGGCATGAGCGGCCTGTTCGATTACGTGCTGTCCGTCGATGCCGCGCGCGCCTATCCGCCCGCCCCCGCCGCGTATGCGCTCGGCACCCGCGCCTTCGACGCGTCGCCGCGCGACATCGTGTTCGTCTCGGGCAGCGGCTGGAACGTCGCGGGCGCGACCTGGTTCGGCTACACGAGTTTCTGGATCAATCGCGCAGCGCTTGCGGCAGAGGAACTCGGCGTCGCGCCGCATGGACGCGGGCGCGGCATGGCGGATCTCGTCGCGTTCGTCGAAGCGAGCGCGGCACGCCCGCCCGCGCGGGAGCGCAGCCGCACGGCGGGCAGTGTGCGCCGCTCGTCCCCAGTCTGATTCGCCATGCATCAACCCCACGCAAACCTCTACGCAAAACCAGCAAGCAAAACCGTCTGACCGACCAAGGAGAACACAATGACCTCAATCTCGAATCCGCCCACGCTGCCGAAGGGCATGGCAATCTCCGCCGACATCAAGCCGGACTACCAGGCCATTCTGACGCCCGAGGCGCTCCAACTGGTCGCCGCGCTGCACCGTCAGTTCGAGCCGCGCCGCCAGGAATTGCTCGCCGCGCGCGTCGAACGCACCCGGCGCCTCGACGCCGGCGAGCGCCCCGATTTTCTCGACGCCACGCGCTCCATCCGCGAGAGCGACTGGACCGTCGCGCCGCTGCCGAAGGACCTGCAATGCCGCCGCGTCGAGATCACGGGTCCGGTCGAGCGCAAGATGATCATCAATGCGCTCAATTCCGGCGCCGATTCCTACATGACCGACTTCGAGGATTCGAACGCGCCGAACTGGGACAACCAGATCGTCGGTCAGATCAATCTGCGCGACGCGGTGCGCCGCACGATCTCGCTGCAGCAGCACGGCAAGTCGTACACGCTCAACGACAAGATCGCGACGCTGATCGTCCGTCCGCGCGGCTGGCATCTCGATGAAAAGCATGTGACCGTGGACGGCCAGCGCGTGTCCGGCGGCCTGTTCGACTTCGCGCTCTATCTGTTCCACAACGCGCGCGAGCTGATCGCGCGCGGCAGCGGTCCTTACTTCTACCTGCCGAAGATGGAGAGCCATCTCGAAGCGCGTCTGTGGAACGAGGTTTTCATCGCGGCACAGGAAGCCGTCGGCATTCCGCGCGGCACGATCCGCGCAACCGTGCTCGTCGAGACGATTCTCGCCGCCTTTGAAATGGACGAGATCCTCTACGAACTGCGCGAGCACAGTTCGGGTTTGAACGCGGGCCGCTGGGACTACATTTTCTCGGCGATCAAGAAGTTCAAGAACGACACGGACTTCTGTCTCGCCGACCGCGCGAAGATCACGATGACCTCGCCGTTCATGCGCGCTTACGCGCTCGAACTGCTGAAGACCTGCCACAAGCGCCAGGCGCCGGCGATCGGCGGCATGTCGGCGCTGATTCCGATCAAGAACGATCCCGCGGCGAACGAGCGCGCGATGGACGGCGTGCGCTCCGACAAGACGCGCGACGCCACCGACGGCTACGACGGCGGTTGGGTTGCGCATCCGGGCCTCGTGCCGATCGCGATGAAAGCGTTCGTCGACGTGCTCGGCGACCAGCCGAACCAGATCGGCAAGCAACGCCCCGACGTGCAAGTCACCGCGCACGATCTGCTCGACTTCCATCCGGAAGCGCCGATCACCGAAGCGGGCTTGCGCAACAACGTGAACGTCGGCATCCACTATCTCGGTTCGTGGCTCGCGGGCAATGGCTGCGTGCCGATCCACAACCTGATGGAAGATGCCGCGACCGCCGAGATCTCGCGCTCGCAGGTGTGGCAATGGATCCGCTCGCCGAAGGGCACGCTCGACGACGGCCGCAAGGTCACGGCCGCGCTGGTGCGCGAGATCACCATCGACGAGCTGGAGAAGGTGAGAATGGCCGTCGGCGCAACGGGCACGGACACGAAGCCCTATGAACGCGCGGCGAAGATCTTTGAGGAGATGTCGACCTCGGCCGAGTTCACCGAATTCCTGACGCTGCCCTTGTACGAGGAGATCTGAACGCGTCGTCTCTGATGACGTTTCAGCGTGCGAAAAAAAACGGCCTGCGGGCCGTTTTTTCCTTTGAGGCGCATCATGGTCCGAGCATGACGTGTGCTACATTGCCCATCGCCTTTTTCAACGATTCAACCGTGGAGCGCACTCACCGTGCGAACGACAGCATGAGCAACATCCAGCTCGATATCGAATGGACCGAAGCGGCATCGCGCAAGATCGAAAAACTGATGCCGCGCAACGCCAACAAGGACGCGTACCTGGCGCTGCCGCCCGTCGAGTGCCTGCCGATGGAAGGCGACGTGCTCTTTCTCGGCCCGGACGGCAAGCAGCAGCCGTTCATCGTCGCGGAGCGCCAGTACCATCACGAAGGCGACGCCGACTGGACCATCATCCTCATTCTCGACGTGCCGCACGACACGCACTGATCGCGTCCGGTCCTTGCCGGCTTAGAGGCGCTTAGAGGAGCTTCGTCGCCTTGCGCACTTCGCCGTGTTCGCACAGCGCCGGCGCCTTGGCGCGGAATGCCAGGATATGCGGCGCCTGGCCGTGTGCGTCGAGCGCTTCCTGGCTCTCCCAGCGCTCGACGAAGATGAAGCGGCGCGGCTCCTCGTTGTCGCGATGCAGATCGTATTGCAGTGCGCCGCGCTCCTTGCGCGTCGGCTCGACGTTCGCTTCGAGCACCTGCTTCAGTTCTTCTTCCTTCCCCGGCTTCGCGACAAAGATCGCGACAACGGCGACTTCCGACATGGGCTTCTCCTGTCTTCGTTGATTGACGAAGCACGAGCATAACCGCCCGCGTCATGCGCTGCCGGAATGAAACGGGCGCGACACAAACGCGAAGCACAAAGAAAAAGCCCGCGTTCCGGTGGGAACGCGGGCAAAAACCGTCGCCCTACGAGGATAGGCGACGGGGCCATCGGGGCTCGCTGCATGGCGAGCCAATGTTCGGCATGTCTGGTTCATTGCGCGTGATGACTCGCTTGTCGAAGAAGCTTCGAGCGACGATTCGCGCCATTGATGCAATGTACTATCCAGAGGCCCATTCTTTATAAGCTCTTGCGCACATTTCCCGATGGAAAGAATTGTCTGCGCATATCGCAGGCGAGTTTCGCATTAGCGCGCATTACGAAACGCGCATGTGATGACCGGTTGAGGCACGCTCATCGCGATCCATGCAAACAAAAACGCCTCCCGAAGGAGGCGTTGCGCAGTGCAGCGTCTTGCAGGAAGGATCAGCTGATCTGCCCGGCGAGCAGCGCCATGATCTGACGCGCTTGCGGCGACGAGTCCGGATTGCCCTTGTCGTCCACGATGGCGACACGCGTCTGCGCTTCCGTCACCGCCCGCACATTGACCTGATACTGCTTGGCCTTCATTTCCGTGCGGCCGTGGAAGACCTGGCTCCAGAAGCCCTGCTCCGCCGACCGCTTGTCGGTCGGATCCACGTAGCGCACGTAATACATGCCCTTGGCGCGATCGCGGTCGTCCACCGTGAAGTTGGCGCGATCGAGCGCGGTGCCCACGCGCAGCCACGCGCGATCGTAGGCTTCCGGCAAGGTGATTTGCGACGTATCGGCCTCGGGCACGACTTCGTTGCGAATCGGCGTGTTGCCGGCATTCGCGACGTTCTGTGCCGCAACCGAAGCCGCCTTGGCATCGCCGCCCTTCGCGGCTTGCGCGCCGGCCACGGCCGGCGTATCCAGCGAAGTCGCGCCGCCCGAAGCCGTGCGCTGGTCGGACAGCGCGATCGACGACATCAGACGCTTCAGGTACTCGTTCTCGAGCGCGGGATCGTTCGGACGCGCTTGCCACTGGCTCGAATCGTTGTTGACGCCGGTGAGCGCCTCACGCATGCCCTTCTGGCTGATGAACACGTAGGTGCCGCCGTCTGGCGCTTTTTCGAGACGCGTCCGGTACTTGTTCCGCTCGGCCGTGACATACGAATTGCCGGTGGCCTTGGCGAGCGTGTCGCGAATCAGGCCGTCGGAAATCTGCGGATGGGTTTCGTTCCAGTCCGTTTCCATCACGCCCTTGTCGCGCTGATCCACCACCAGCAAGAAGCCCTGCTCCTGCCAGAAGCGCCGGATTTGCGGCCAAACCTGATCGGGGGATTTGCCGTCGACCACGAGCCAGCGCTCAGCGCCATCCCGCTGGATGTGCATGCCCGAGACGGGCGGCACGACGGTCGGCGCGTTTGGCGCGACTTTCTGCACTTGCTGGAGATCGGACAGCGAGGCCTGTCCGCCCTGCGGCGGCAGCGAGCGCTGATCGACCGTTTCGTCGATCAGGTTCGGCGGCACGGCCAGAGACACCTGCTTCGAACGCTGATCGCTCTTGTAATTGAACGCATTGGGATTGGTCGAGCCGCATCCCGCCACGATTCCTGCTACCGCGAGCAGCGCAGTCATGCGCGTGACCGCCCGCGTGCTGAGCTGCTGGGTTACCCGCCTGGTTACACGAAAATCTGTCATGTCTGGAAAGTCCTTCCGCTACGCCACGGGCGTTCTTCCGTGGATCAACCCGTTATTTTACCGATCCCGCGCGCACAGGTGCAAAAACACGGGATATCCCTCATGACGGGCGCTGCGGCATGAGTCAGCACGCCGCGCATGAATCTGATGTCGATCCTTTGATGAAACGCGTGACGCCAGCGAAACGCCTGGATGCCCCGCCGCTTCGCCACGACCACAAATGACAATTTATGACGATTGACCGAAGCGACGATTGACGCGTGCGCGCACGGCAACCCGCTGATTTGCATTGGGTTTTTCGGAAGGGCGCAATGTCCGACGCACACTTGACCAAAGGCAGCCATCTATTGCGAAGCATAACCATAACCCTAGAATCTCCTCTCAAACAATACGAAAACTCCCAATTTGAGAGATGAATTCGATGACCAAAATCAGACATCCTAAAAATATCGCGCGGGGGCTCGCGATAGGTTCTCTATTGCTGACAGCGACCGCGACTGCCCATCTCGGCGGCGCCGCGCGCGCAGCAGACGACGCAACGGACGCCGTCGTGCGGCGGGCGCAATCGGGGGTGCCGGCATTCCGTGAAACGACCGATCCGAACGGGATCGTCATCCGCGAGTACGTCGATGGACGCGGCACGGTCTACGCCGTGTCCTGGCGGGGGCCCCGCGATGCCGGACATCCGGGCGCTCCTCGGCACGCATTTCGAGACGTTCAAGGAAGGCGCGCTGGCATCGATGGGCACGCTCGGACTGCACACGGTGCAGGTGGCGACGGGCGATCTGGTCGTCGAGAACCGCATGCGCCTGCGCGAGTTCAGCGGCCGCGCGTGGCTCGCGAACGCGCTGCCGCCTGGCGTGAACGCGTCAGACATTCAGTAGGAGGCGGCCATGTCCTGCCACAAAGCGCTCCTTGAACCCTGCGCGCTGCTGCTCGTCACGGCGCTCTGCTCGCTGCTGGTTGCCTGCGGCGGCGGCGGAGGTAATGGCGAAGCAAGCGGGACCAGCGCCCGCGGGACCACGACCGCGACACCCGCCTCATCCGCGTCCCCAGCCGCACCCGCGCAGGCCGACGCGCCACAATCCGCGAGCACGACCGTCGTGCAATCGTCATCGTCCAACGTGCAGCCCATCACCGTCTCCCGCACCGCCACCGACACACGCAACATGCTGCAAACCAGCGTGACACTTTGCGTGCCGGGCACGAACACGTGCCAGACCATCGACGGCATCCAGGTCGATACCGGCTCGCACGGGTTGCGCGTGCTGGCCTCCGCGCTCGATCCGACAATGGCGCTGCCGCCCGTCGCGGGCAGCGCGCCGGGCTCGGCGATGGCGGAATGCGCCGTGTTCGGCTCCGGCTATACGTGGGGTGCGGTGCGCCAGGCCGATATCCGGCTCGCGGGCCAATTGGCGGCCTCGACCTCGGTGCAGATCATCGCCGACCCGGCGGTGCCCGGCGTCGCCCAGGACTGCAACCAGTCGGGACTCTCGATGCTCAACGCGACCACCCTGCGCGGCAACGGCATTCTCGGCATCGGGCCGTTCGTCGCCGATTGCGGCGCGAACTGCGCCAACTCGCCCATGCCGCGCTGGTATTACCGATGCGCTGCGGGCGCATGTGCCCCGAGCCCGCTCGCGGTCGCGCAGCAGGTGACGAATCCGGTGGCGAACTTCGCCACTGACAACAACGGCGTGGTGATCGAGCTGCCCGACGTGCCCGACCACGGCGCCTTCAGCGTCAACGGCACGCTGACCTTCGGCATCGGCTCGCAAGCCAACAATGCGCTCGGCTCGGCCACGGTGCTCGCAGCCGACTCGGCGAGCGCCTATGTCACGACGGATTTCGGCGGCACGAGCTACGGCGCGAGTTTCATCGACAGCGGGTCTAACGGCCTGTTCTTTCCTTCGACGACGCTCGCGCGCTGCGGCGGATGGTTCTGCCCGGCGACGACGCAGTCGCTCAGCGCGACGATCCGCTCGCCGGCGGGCGCGCAAAGCACGGTGAACTTCAGCGTCGCGCCCTCGACGAGCCTGTTCGGCAGCGGCAATTACGCGTTCGACAATCTCGCGGGCCCGTCGAGCAATCTCTTCGACTGGGGCTTGCCATTCTTCTTCGGCCGACGCGTCTTTACGGCTTTCCAGGAACGCGCGACGCCCGCCGGCGCCGGTCCTTACTACGCGTTCTGAGCCGCGCACGCGAAAAAGCCGTCCCGCTTCGCGCGGGACGGCTTGAGTATCGGCTTCGAGAACGCGGCCGTGGCTAAGCCTGCTTCTGCTTCTCTTCGTCGAAGATTTTCTGCGCCAGGTGATAGGCCGAGTTCGCCGCCGGCACACCGCAATACACGGCCGTCTGCAGCAGCACTTCCTTGATCTCGTCCTGCGTCACGCCGTTGTTCTTCGCGGCGCGCAGATGCAACGCGAGTTCCTCGCTGCGATTCAGCGCCACCATCATCGCGATGGTGATGAGGCTGCGCGTGTGCCGCGGCAGGCCGTCGCGCGTCCAGATCTCACCCCATGCATAGCGCGTGATGAAGTTCTGGAAATCGGTCGTGAGTTCGGTGCGGTTCGCCAGCGACCGGTCCACGTGCGCGTCGGACAACACCGCGCGGCGCACCTTCATCCCGGCTTCGTAGCGTTCGTCATCGGTCATGCTCATGCTCCAAGAAAGTCGAGAACGGCGCTCGTGTATTCGTTGCGCTTTTCGATGTTCGACAAATGCGCGGCGTCCAGTTCGAGATAACGCGCGCCTTCGATATAACCCGCCAGCTCGCGGCCCTGCTCGGCGGTCGTCGAGAGATCGTGCGTGCCGGCGATCATCAGCACCGGCAGCGCGATGGTCTTCGCTTCGTCGCGCAGGTCGGCGTCGCGGATCGCTTCGCAATTCGACGCGTAGCCATCGCCCGACGTATGGCGGAACACATCGCGGATGTTGGCGAGCGCGAGCGGCTCGCGCTCGATGAACGGCGCGGTGAACCAGCGCGCGATCACGGCGTCGGTGAGCGCGGGCATGCCGCCCGGCTCGCGGGCTTTCGCGGCGCGCGGCGTCCACACGGCGTCCGAACCGATCAGCGCAGCCGTGTTCGACAACACGACGCGCGCAAAACGCTGCGGATGACGCGCCGCCAGGCCGATGCCGGTGAGACCGCCCATCGACAGCCCGCAGTAGTGCGCGCGCTCGATCTTCAGATGATCCATGAGGCCGATCACGTCGCCGATCAGCTGGTCGATCGTGTACGGCCCCGGCGGCACGTCCGAATGACCGTGGCCGCGCGTGTCGTAGCGCAGGACCCGGTAATGCTGCGCGAACGCCTCGATGTTCGGCGTCCACATCGACACATCCGCGCCGAGCGAGTTGGACAGCACGAGCCACGGGGCGCTGTCGCCCGCCGTGGCATCGACGCGATAGTGAAGCCGGGTTCCGTTGACTTCAGCAAGAGGCATGTTTTAACGCTCCCGTTCTTTCGGTTCTTTCAAGTTGGCGTTCGCGATGGCGGCATCGACGAACGACTGCGCCTGTCCGACGTAGTTCGCCGGATTGAGCAGGGACTGGAGTTGCGCGTGCGACACATGGCGCATCACGGTTTCGTGTGCGGCGAGTTCTTCAAGCAGCGGGCGGCCGTTCGCGACCGCCGCCTTCGATGCCGCTTCCACCAGCTTGTGCGCCTCCATCCGGCCGATGGCATCGCCCAGCGCCAGCATCACCGCTTCGCCGAGCACGAGGCCGTGGGTGGCGTCGAGATTCTGCGCGAGCCGTTGCGCATTCACTTCGAGCCCCGCGACGATGCTGTTGAGATTCGCCACCGCGCCCGCCGCAAGTCGCGCGAGGTCGGGCAGCGCCTCCCATTCGGCCTGCCAGCCGCCGAGCGCGCGCTCGTGTTCCTGAACCATGCCCGCGAAAATCGTCGCCACCAGATTCGGCGCGCGCGTCGCGGCTGTCAGCACCGCCGCGCAACCGACGGGATTGCGCTTGTGCGGCATCGTCGACGAACCGCCCTTGCCCGCCGCCGCCGGCTCTGCGACTTCCCCGACCTCGGTCTGCATCATCAGGGAGATGTCGCGTGCGATCTTGCCGAGCGTGCCCGTCAGCATGCCGAACCAGGCCGCGGCTTCCGCAATGCGGTCGCGCTGCGTATGCCACGGCAGGACCGGCAGCGTCAGATGAAGATCATCCGCGAGCGACTGCGCGACCGGCAATGCGTGGTCGCGCAGACTCGCGAGCGTGCCCGCCGCGCCGCCGAACTGCAGCGCCAGCGCACGCGCCTTCAACTCGTCCAGGCGCGCGCGCTGACGCGTGATTGCGTCGAGCCATTGCGCGAACTTGAGACCGAGCGTGATCGGCAGCGCCTGCTGCAGCCACGTGCGGCCGATCATCGGCGTCGCGCGGTGCGCCTGCGCCTGCGCGGCAAGCGCCGTGGCGAGCGTGCGCAGGTCGGCATCGAAGAGATCGAGCGCGGCGCGCAGTTGCAGCACCAGTCCCGTGTCGATGATGTCCTGGCTCGTCGCGCCCCAGTGCACATACTTCGCGGCCTCGGCGTCGCGCGCCTTGACGACCGCCGTCAACTGCTTGACGAGCGGAATGGCCAGATTGCCGCCCGCCTGCGCGCCGCTCATCAGCGCTTGCGCGTCGATCTCGTCGGCTTGGCACGCGGCGACGATCGCGTCCACGGCGCTCGCCGGAATCACGCCGTGCAGCGCCGATGCACGCGCGAGCGCGGCTTCGACGTCGAGCATCGCCTGCACGGTCGCGCGCGGCGACCAGAGCGCGTTGGCGGCCTCGCTGCCGCAGATCAGATCGGTGAGACGTCCCGTGGCTGCGAACATGCGGTCACACGCGCTCGATGACGATCGCGATGCCCTGGCCCACGCCGATGCACATCGTACACAGCGCGTAGCGGCCGCCGGTGCGGTGCAGCTGATAGCTCGCGGTCGTGACGAGACGCGCGCCCGACGCGCCGAGCGGATGGCCCAGCGCGATGGCGCCGCCGTTCGGATTGACGCGGGCGTCGTCGTCGGCCACGCCGAGCATGCGCAGCGTCGCGAGACCTTGCGAGGCGAACGCTTCGTTCAGTTCGATCACGTCCATCTGGTCGATGCTCATGCCGAGGCGCGTCAGCAGCTTCTGCGACGCCGGCGCCGGGCCGATGCCCATCACGCGCGGCGGCACGCCCGCCGTGGCGACGCCGAGAATGCGCGCGCGCGGCGTGAGGCCGTGGCGCTGCGCGCTCTCTTCGTCGGCGATCAGCATGGCGACCGCGCCGTCGTTCACGCCCGACGCATTGCCGGCCGTCACCGAACCGTCCGGCCGCACGACGCCCTTCAGCTTCGCGAGCGCCTCAAGCGTGGTTTCGCGCGGATGTTCGTCACGCTCGACGATCAGCGGATCGCCCTTCTTCTGCGCGATCGTCACCGCGACGATCTCCTGCGCCAGCGTGCCGTCCTGCTGCGCGCGGGCGGCCTTCTGCTGCGAGCGCAGCGCGAACGCGTCCTGATCGGCGCGGCTCACCTTGTAGTCGTCGGCGACGTTTTCGGCGGTTTCCGGCATCGAATCGACGCCATATTGCTTCTTCATCAGCGGATTGACGAAGCGCCAGCCGATGGTCGTGTCGTGGATCTCGGCAGCGCGCGAGAAAGCGCTCGTCGCCTTGCCCATCACGAACGGCGCGCGGCTCATGCTTTCGACGCCGCCCGCGATCATCAGCGTGGCTTCGCCCGCCTTGATCGCGCGCGCGGCGATGCCGATCGCATCCATGCCGGAGCCGCACAGACGGTTCACGGTCGAGCCCGGCAGGCCTACCGGCAGCCCCGCCAGCAACGCCGACATGCGCGCGACGTTGCGGTTGTCTTCGCCCGCCTGATTCGCGCAGCCGTAGATCACTTCGTCGACCGCGTCCCAGTCCACGTCCTTGTTGCGTTCGACGAGCGCGCGCAGCGGCACGGCGCCGAGATCGTCGGCACGCACTGACGAGAGTGCGCCGCCGTAACGGCCGATCGGCGTGCGGATCGCATCACATACGAAGGCTTCTTTCATTGCTTGGCTCCAGTATTGTCTTGTGTCTCTGAGGCTCGGGCGTTGGCTCGGGCTCGGTATGCCGTTCAGGCGGCTTCGCTCAGCGGCGCATATTGCAGCGGCACCTGCGCGAGCTTCTGCAGCTCATCGAACGACAGGCCTTCCACCATTTCCCGCACGACGAAGCCTTCCGGCGTGACGTCGAACACGGCGAGGTCGGTGTACACGCGATCCACGCACTGCACGCCCGTCACCGGATACGAGCACTGCGCGACCAGCTTGCTTTCGCCCTGCTTGGTCAGCAGTTCCATCATCACGTAGACCTGCTTCGCGCCGATCGCCAGATCCATCGCGCCGCCGACCGCCGGAATCGCGTCCGGCGCGCCGGTGTGCCAGTTCGCGAGATCGCCGTCTGCCGACACCTGGAATGCGCCCAGCACGCAAAAATCGAGATGGCCGCCGCGCATCATCGCGAACGAATCCGCGTGATGGAAATACGCGCCGCCCGTGAGCAACGTGACGTGCTGCTTGCCGGCGTTGATGAGTTCGTCGTCTTCCTCGCCCTTGGCCGGCGCCGGGCCCATGCCGAGCAGGCCGTTTTCGCTATGCAGGAAGATTTCGCGGTCCGCCGCGAGGTGATTGGCGACGAGCGTCGGCACACCGATGCCGAGGTTCACGTAGGCGCCTTCGGGAATGTCCGCGGCCACGCGCCGGGCCATTTCATCACGAGTCAGTTTCTTCATGGCTATGTCCTTGCTCAACGTTCGTTCAGGCAGCGAGTTCGGCTTGATGCACCGCTTGCGGCACTTCCACCACGCGCTGCACGAAAATGCCCGGCGTCACGATGTTCTCGGGGTCCAGTTCGCCCAGCGGCACGACCTTCGACACCTGCACGATGGCCGTCTTCGCGGCGCTCGCCATGATCGGGCCGAAGTTGCGCGCCGTCTTGCGATACACCAGATTGCCCCAGCGGTCGCCCTTGAACGCCTTCACCAGTGCGAAGTCCGCGTGCAGCGGCGACTCCAGCACGTAGTGCTTGCCGTCGATCTCGCGCGTTTCGCGGCCTTCCGCGAGCTTGGTGCCGTAGCCCGTCGGCGTGAAGAATCCGCCGATGCCCGCGCCCGCCGCGCGGATGCGCTCGGCCAGATTGCCCTGCGGCACGAGTTCGAGCTCGATCTCGCCCGCGCGATACAGCGCGTCGAACACGTGCGAATCGGTCTGGCGCGGGAACGAACAGATGATCTTGCGCACGCGCTTCGCCTTCAGCAGCGCAGCCAGGCCGATGTCGCCATTGCCGGCGTTGTTGTTGACGATCGTGAGGTCGCGCGCGCCTTGCTCGATGAGCGCGTCGATCAGCTCGGACGGCATGCCCGCCGTACCGAAACCGCCGATCATGATGGTCGCGCCGTCGTGGACGTCGGCCACGGCCGAGGCGAGCGAATCGAAAATCTTGTTGATCATTGCCGTTCTTCTCCAGTCTGGACGCCGCGTCAGCGACAGGCGCCCGTCCCGTTCCAGGGTTTATCTGCTCGAAATCAGACTTGCGAGCGGACATAAAAGCGGACTTGCCAGCGAATGTTCGATATGCGAACATGGATTCGTTTAGCGAACATCGGCATGGTAGTCCTGCGTTTGTTGCCGTGTCAACGAAGCACTGTCGAAGTGCGGGTTTTCACGGAGCCGCCGCCGCTTCGCGCCACCTGGATCACACCTATGAAACCATCAGCCTCTTCCGCTTCCGAGATCGATCCGCCGGATGCACCGGACGCACCGGATGCGCAGTCGCGTCCCGGCGATGCATATGTGCAGTCGTTCGCACGCGGGCTTTCGGTGATCCGCTCCTTCGACGCCAGCCGGCCGGCGCAGACCCTCACCGACGTCGCCGCGGCCACCGGGCTCACGCGCGCGGGCGCGCGCCGCATTCTGCTGACCTTGCAGGCGCTCGGCTATGTCGAGGCGGACGGCCGCCTGTTCCAACTTACGCCAAAAATCCTCGACCTGGGTTTCGCCTACCTGACGTCGATGCCCTTCTGGAATCTCGCCGAACCGGTCATGGAGGATCTCGTCGGACAAGTGCACGAAAGCTGTTCGGCGGCCGTGTTGAACGGCGCGGAGATCGTCTATGTGCTGAGGGTGCCGACGCACAAGATCATCACGCAGAACCTCTCCATCGGCAGCCGGCTGCCCGCGTTCTGCACTTCGATGGGCCGCGTCCTGCTCGCCGCGCTCGACGAAGCCAGCCTCGCCGCCATCCTCGATGCGACTCCGCTGGTGGCGCGCACGCCGCGCACGATCGTCGACCGCGACGTGTTGAAAGCGGCGATCGCCGTCGTGCGTACGCAAGGTTGGGCCATCGTCGATCAGGAACTGGAGGAAGGCCTGATCTCGATGTCCGCGCCGATCCGCGACCGGCAAGGCCGGGTGATCGCGGCGCTCAACATCAGCGGCAACGCGCAGCGCAAGAGCGCGAAGCAGATGGTGAAGGCCTTTCTCGAGCCCTTGCTGGATGCGGCGCAGCGCGTGTCGGACATGGTCGCGCGGCGCGGTTGATGGTGCATTGGACGTAATGAACGCCCCTGACATGATCCGGCCTGCCGCCAAAGCGCCATGAACGATCTCGATCTGAACCTGATCCCGTACCTCGTCGCCATCGAGGAAACGCGCAACGTGAGCCGCGCCGCCGAGCGGCTCGGCGTGAGCCAGCCGCGGGTGTCGACCGCGCTCGCGCGGCTGCGTGAGTATTTCAACGACCCGCTGTTCGTGCGCACCGCGCGCGGCATGGAGCCGACGCCCCGCACGCTCGCGCTCGTGCCCGCCGCGCGCGAGGCGCTCGCCCGCATCGAGCGCGGCATGCTCGACCGGCAGCATTTCGATCCGTCCACGAGCGCGGAAACCTTTTCGATCGCGCTGTCGGACGTGGGCGAGATCGTGTTCCTGCCGCGTCTTCTGCAGGCGTTCGCGCAGCAGGCCCCGCATGCGAACCTGCGCTCGGTGTCGGCTTCGCATGGCGATGTCGGACGCGGGCTCGAAGCCGGCGAAATCGATCTGGCCATCGGCTATTTTCCGGATCTGCGCGGCAACAACTTCTTCCAGCAACGGCTATTTTCACACCGGTTCATCTGCCTGATGCGGCGCGATCACCCGTTTGCACGCGAACCGCTGACGCTTGAGCGCTTCCTCGCCTGCGGACATGCCGTGGTGCGCGCGGAAGGCCGGAGCCAGGAGATCCTCGAGAACCATCTCGATCGCGAGCGCGTGCGACGCCGCGCCGTGCTCGAAACGCCGCACTTCATGAGCCTGCCGTTCATCCTGTCGCGCACCGACCTGATCGCGACGGTGCCGCATGCGATCGGCTTCGCGTACGTTGCCGAACACGCCTCGATCACGCTCGCCGAGCCGCCGCTCGCGCTGCCGCGCTTCGATCTCAAACAGCATTGGCATCGCAAGTTCCATAACGACGCGCGCACGCAATGGCTGCGTGGCGTCGTCGCCGCCCTGTTCAACGATGAACTCGACGAATGGCCAAAGTAGCCTGCTCTCGGTGGATGATGAATCCCGCTAACATCGCAGTTTTATCGCCCGGCAGGAATGATCGATGGATGCGCTGACCAGTCTGCGGGTGTTTCGCGAGGTCGTCGAGGCGGGCAGCTTCGTGAAGGCCGCCGAGCGCCTCGACATGTCGACCGCCATGACCAGCAAGCACGTCGCGAATCTGGAGCGGCAGTTGGGCGTGCGTCTCTTGAACCGGACGACGCGACATCTCAGTCTCACCGAAGCCGGCAGCGTGTACTTCGAGCAATGCAGCGAGGCGCTCGATATCCTGCAGGCCGCGGAGGCGGCCGTCGGCGCGCAGACGGCGCAGCCCCAGGGCGTGCTCAAGGTGACCGCGCCGGGCTGGTTTGCCAATCCCACTTTCGCTGAACTCCTGGTGGCGTATCAGGCGCGCTATCCGGGCGTGCTGGTGGATCTGCGGCTGGAGAACCGCTTCGTCGATCTCGTCGAGGAAGGTTATGACATGGCCTTGCGGGCGACCTCCGACCCTTCTCCCTCGCTGATCGTGCGACCGCTGTGCAGGATGCCTTTCATGCTCGCGGGCGCGCGCGCCTATCTTGAGCGCCAGGGCCACCCGCGTCACCCCGACGATCTCGCTCGGCACCGCTTGGTGTTGCCGACCTACACCAATATCGAATCGGTGACGCTGAGCGGGCCAGACGGCGCGTTCACCGTCAAGCATCAGGCCGTCCTCAAGACCAACGACACCGCGATGGCGCTGCAACTCGTGCGCGCCGGGCTCGGGCTCGCGTATTTTCCGGCTTGGATCGTGGAACCGGAGCTTGCATCCGGAACGCTGCTGCGGGTGTTGCCGGACTATTCGGCGTTCTCGCCATCCGTGTATGCGGCGTACACCAGCCGCAAGTTCATGACGAGCAAGGTGCGGACCTTCATCGACTTTCTCTCCGACGCGCTGAGCGATCGCCCGCCTTATTAGGATTACTCGTATTCGTGCTTGAGGGCCGACGTGCCATCATCGCGCCGCTTCCCGCAGCGTGCGCGCGACGTGGTGCGTCGCGAGTGTGTCGCGATCTCGCGCAGCGCCGGGACCTTCCCTCACTTCGTCTGTCACGAGGTTTGCGCGACATGGATTTTCCCTGGTTTCCCCTGGCGTTCGGGCTGTGCCTGCTGACGTTCGTGATGTTCGTTTGCCGCACGGTCAATGCAGCTTGCGGCGTTCCGCGCTGGAACGGCGCGCTGTTCTTCTTTGCACTGTGTTGTCTGGCCATGCTGCTGGACTTCGCGCTCACGATGATCTTTGCTTCGGCCAGCTTCTACGAACGGACCGAGTATGAGCGCTACACATCCCGCAGCGACTGGGGTGAACGGGCCGTGACTTACCTGATTCAGTTGACCATCGCACTGGCGCTGGCCGTGCGGTTCCGAAGGCGTCAGCGATTTGCGCGCTGTCGTGCGGCCGGACGTGCGAGGGCTTGCGCGAAGTGTCCGGTGGAGCGACGCGCGCAGTGCAAGCAGCGCGATGTCGTGCAGATCCAGACGTCGGCTTATACGCGGTCGGAGTTGCCGCTGTAGCGGTGGTTGAGCAGTGATTGTTGGTGCGCGTTGAATCGCTATTCCTGAAGCAAATTTCACATCTACAACAGAGACATGCAATGAGACGCCATTCATCTGTCGCCGCCGCGTCGGCCGCGATCATCCTGACCGCATGCGGCGGCGGTGGAAGCGACAACAGCCCGTCCACGCCCGCTCCCACGCCGTCTGCGGCAGGGCTCTATACAGGGGAGACGGACAACAACCGGCAAGCCTCCGTGCTCATTCTGGACGACGGACGCCTGTATTCGATTTACTCCGTCGCGGGCAACGTGAACTTCATCGCCGGCGGGGTCATCGGTGCGGTCGCGTCGAGCAACGGCAAGTTGTCGAATGGCAGCGGCATCGACGACAACCTCGAAGGTCAGGGCAGCAATGCAGTTACGCTCTCAGGCGCTTACTCTGCGAAAGTCTCCATCAACACGACGATCCTTTACGCGAACGGGGCGAAGACCACCTTTGCGGGCGCCTACGATCCGAATTACGACACCGTGCCCATGCAGGCCACGGTGACGGGTACCTTCAAGGGCGAGAGCATGACCAACGGCGGACGCGACCCGAACGTCACGTTGACGGCGGACGCCACCGGGTCGATCACGGGCACAGGCGCGGGATGCACCTTCACTGGGTCGATCAAGCCGCATGCGTCGGGCAACGTCTACGACCTGACGATCAGCTTCGGTGGCGGAACCTGCGCGTATCCGAACGCTACGGCGTCGGGTGTCGCGGTCATGTCTGGAACAACCATGCGCGCGGAACTTCAGACTCTTCAGTCACCGACGAAAGCGGGCGTGCTCTTCGTCGGCGCAAGACAATAAGCAGTAAGTAGCCGTGGCACGAAGGGATGGACCGCGGCCCGCTTGCGGGCCGCCCGCCGCCACGCTACAATCGCCGTTCTTTGCTACACACCCTGCTGCCACGCAGCGCAGTTCGGGATCGTGGCGGAGGGTCAGACGGCAACGCCAGACTTTTCGCAAAGGCAATCGGGGCGTAGCGCAGCCTGGTAGCGTACCTGCATGGGGTGCAGGTGGTCGGAGGTTCAAATCCTCAGTGGCCTAGCTGCTAAGTGATTGTTTCTGCTACGTTTCCTCTCTCCTTCAGTCCGGCTGTTCGATGTGGTCGTTACACATCCGAGGCCAGCATGTGTACCCATCTCATCCGCCGTGGTGCTCGTTACAGCATTCGCCGTCGCGTCCCTTCTGACCTAATCGCCGTCATCGGTAAGCATGAACTTGTGCGCGCCCTCGGCACTGCCGACCGAAGCGAAGCTGTGCGCCGCTGTCGCCTTGAAGGCGTACGCATCGACGCAGAATGGTCGGCACTGCGCGCCGGGACGCCGCAGCCGGGACTGCCTGATCTGCCGCACACAGAAACCATCGTGCCGCAGCCGCACAAGCAACCTGCTCGGACGGGCCGCAGCCTGTCGGAAGTGCTTGCCGCATGGGCGAAGGAACGCCAGCCGCAGCCGCGCACGGTCACGACAGTTACGAAGGTAGTCAACAGGTTCCGGCAGATGGTCGGCAACATCCCGCTCGCCACCATCGAGCGAAAACACGTCGTCGCCTTCAAGAACGCCCTCATTGAGTCCGGGCAAACAGCAGTAAACACCGATAAGCAACTGGTCATGCTTCGGACACTGCTCGCTTACGCCGCGAATCAAGGGTGGATGTCAGTGGACCCTTCGAAGGGAGTCCGCGTCGGTGAGCGGCGTAACGCGAAAGCAGTGCGCCTACCGTTCGACCTCCCAGCACTGAAGCGCATCTTCTCCTCACAGGTGTACACCGAGGGTCATCGTCCCGCAGGCGGCGGTGGGGCGGCGACTTACTGGATGCCGCTGCTTGCGCTTTACACTGGCGCTCGCCTCGAAGAACTCGCGCAGCTTCGTCCGGAGGATGTTCAGCAGTCCGCGTACGTGGATGCCAGTGGCGTGCAGCAAAGTGCGTGGATCCTACGCATTAGCGACATTGGGGAGGGGCAAGAAGTGAAGACCGCAGCTTCTCGCCGCCGTGTGCCGATCCACGCTGACCTTATTTCCCTTGGCTTCATCGAATATGCGCAGAGCGTGCGCGGCGCACGCCTATTCCCGCTGCTCAAGATGGATTCAGACGGACGCGAGGGCGGTCTGTTCGGAAAGTGGTTCGGCAAGCAAATCCGCAAGCTCGGTATCTCGGACAGGCGGATGGTGTTTCATTCGTTCCGACACCTCCTCAAGCACGCGATGCGGGAATGTGGGATCAGCGAGGAAGTCTCCGACGCGATCACCGGCCACACGTCGGGATCAGTCGGGCGTCGGTACGGTGCGACTCTGTACCCGCTTGCACCCTTGGTAGATGCGATGCAGCGTTACCGCGTGCATGGCCTGGTATTGCCTGAACGCTGGCGCGCTTGAGCGACCGCACCGCCGCCCTTGCAGCGTTCGCATGCTCGTTGCATGAGCGAATCCAGGAACCCTCGCCCGCCGCATCGCGGGCAAAGGCGCTCGCCTTCTTTTAACTCTGGCGGTTGCATGATGTAGTCCCTCCTAGCAGCAGCATAGCTTATGAACTGAGGTGCTTCCAGCGCAGGCCGCGTGCCGCAGTGCTCACTGCGTTCGCAGACACACCGAGTTTGCGTGCCAAAGCAGCAGGGCCGTGCTTGCGGCTGTACGGCGTGTACACCGACCGGATGTACCTGACCTGATCGGCAGTCAGCTTCGCATGGGCGCTGCTTTCGCCTCGGCTGTCCGTCCTGTCGCGAGCGCGGTCGCGCTGATTCCCGCTAGGCGTCTTCCACGATAGGTGCGCCGGGTTGCAGCAATGCCGCGTGTGACAGGCACCGTGCGCTGCCTGATGCTCCGGCGTAGGCGCTGGACCCGCAGCCAGTGTGAGTACGAGTCGATGCAATTCGGTTGCGCGGCCCTCGTGTTTCGCGCAGCCGTATCCGTGTCGGTTTCGATAGCCAGTCCAAAGCCAACAGTTCAATTCATTTGTGAGACATCGTGATTCGATGTCCTTAATTGTGAGTCTCTGCAATTGGCGATTCTCCTTATTAGGGCGGAATTGAAAATGAGAAAAGGTTCGTCCAGACTGTCTCCGCTGAGTGGCACGCGACACTGACCTGCCTGCACCCGCATTCGATCAACTATCGGAGAGCAGGTATGGGCACCCTTCAGAAACGTCCGAATGGCAATTGGACTGGCAAGATTCGACGGCACGGCTATCCAGCCCAGTCGAGAACATTCCTTACGAAGAAAGACGCGCAGCGTTGGATCGCAGAGACAGAAGCCGAGATGTCTCGGGACTGCTTTGTGGACACCGCACTCGCTCGCAAGATGCTTTTGCGAGACGCTTTCGCACGTTATGCCGACGAGGTGTCGTCGGGTAAGCGCGGCGCTGCTGATGAGCGAATCCGGCTAACCGCGATGCGACGCGACCCTCTGGCGGATTATTCGTTCTCGGCGTTGAAGCCTTCGGTCATCGCAGCATGGCGACAGAGGCGGCTGCAATGTGTCTCCGGCTCGACTGTCAACCGCGAGATGAACATCCTTCGGCATGTCATCGACACTGCGCGGAAGGAGTGGGACGTTGCGATGCGGATCAATCCATGCGACGACGTAAGGCGTCCGAGATCGAATCCACCACGCGAGCGTCGCCTTCCTGCCGACGAGCAAGCCGTGCTGATGACCGAATGCCACCGCGCACGGTCATGGTGGCTCGCTGCAATGGTCGAAATAGCACTTCAAACAGGGATGCGGCAATCCGAGATTCGTACGCTGCAATGGGAGAACGTCGACCTGGCGGATCATGTCGCGCTCCTGCCCGCCGCTGCGACCAAGACTCTCACCACACGGACGGTGCCGCTCGACACGACATGCATGAAGGTACTCGAAGCGCTGCATCGCAAACAGGGTGAGCCAAAGAACGGGCCAGTCTTTCCTGGCGTCACGCGAAACGCCGTCAAGCTGGCCTTCAGGCGAGCATTGAAGCGTGCCGGTCTAAAGGACTTTCGGTTCCATGACACGCGCCACGAGGCCACATCGCGGCTTACAGAACTTGGATTAAGCCCAATCGAGGTCGCGCAGATTACCGGACATAAGACCCTCTCAATGCTCCAGCGGTACACCCACTTGCGCGCCAAAGAACTCGTTAAGAAGCTCGGCTAGAGAACGCCAGCGCGGCAGCAGCCTCGTGTGAAGCCGCTGCCGCGCCGCGCTTAGAAGACGCCCGCTACCGGGTCGCCAATTACGTCGCCCTGCTTGTTGCCGTACGACGAGTCGAGCGACTTCTTCGCCATACGCTTGCCGAAGCTCGCGGCATCGAGTGTGATGTTCAGCGGCGCGTGATCGCCCTTGCGCATCAGGTTGAGGTTCAGGTGCCCGCCACCGAGGTACGTGCCCCACTGAACGTGATAGTCGTCCGGGTCGAAGTTCGCCATGTCGCCGCCCTTGCCCTTCACGGCATCGCGTGCCAGGCCGCTGATCTCCTCGCGCATCGAGTCCTGATAGAGCTTCGAGTCCTGCGAGGCAGTCGCACCGGGAACCTTCGTCACGAAGTCCTTGAACGTCTGGCCGGGACCGAAGCGCCCCCTGTCCTCCGGGATCAGCGCGCCTGGCACAGCCGTGGCCGAGCCGACGACTTCCTGGTACGCCATGCGCGCCGCGTCATCGTCCGACAGACCGAACGCTGCCTGCTTCGACGCCATGCGGTCAGCGATCTTGCCCGCGAGCATCTGCTTGTTGCCGTCGCTGATGTCCCACGCCGAGAGGTTGCCCTGACGGAACGGGTTCCACCACGGACCCGACTGCTTCTGCACGTACGACAGCGCCTCCTTCTTGTCGAGTGCGCTGGCCTGCGCGAGCTTGCCGCGAGTGCGCTGCGTGCGCAGCATGTCGAACTGCTGCGGGTCTGTGATGTCCGCACCGCTGTCGAGGATGGCGAGGACCGACTCGGCGTTGTCACCGAAGTACGACTTCACCGCGCCTGCGCCGCCCGGACCTTCGCGGAGCTTCTGCGCGATGCTGATAACGTCCTGCTGCTGCGGATTAGCCGGGCCAGTGCCGTCGAACATAGTGCCCATCGTGCTGTTGATGTAGCCAGCCAGCATTGGTGGGTGCATGTCCTTCTCGCGGGCCGTCGCGCTGGCGTGCTGCCAGAACGTGTTCCACGTCGGGTCGTTCTCACCGCCCGCTGCCTTGGCCTTCAGCGCGTCCTGCCACACGCCGTTCAGCAGCGACACCTGCGCGCCTTCCGGGATCGGGATGCCCTTCAGCGCTTCCGGCTTGTCGGAGGCCCATGCGCTCGCCACGAGCGTCTGCCCCTGCTCGAAGTTCAGCAGCCCTCGCTGCGCCCGCTGCAAGGCCCGGTCTTGGCGCAGGTTATTCAAGTCCATCTTCTGCAACGTCTCCGCGATCTTCTCCGGCGCGAACGGCACGGTCGCATCTCCGTTCTTCAGCCGCCAGGCGTCGTTCACCTTCTCCATCTGTGCCGTGGCCGCTGCGTGGCCCTCTGCCGATGTGGCGTACGGACTGACGCCCTGCGTCATGCGGAACTCCAGCGTGTGAACGTCCTCCAGCCCTCGCGTGTTGTCCGGATTCTTCATGGCCCATTGCGCCTCAAGCCGTGGAATCTTGTCCGCAAGCTCGGCCTTCATGCCAGCGTCCAGCGTCTGATACTCAGGCTGCTGCTGGATGGCGCGCACCGCCTGCCAGTTCCCGGTCATCGCGTTCGACACGGTGACATCGCGCAGGCCACGCTGATACGAGGCCAGGTCCATGTTCTCGGGGCGCTGAATCTGCTGCCTGAAGTTCTCATGGGCCTGCGCCACGTCATCGGCCGTCATGTTCGGATTCGCGCCTAGGGTCGCCTGCATCGACTTGGCCGCAGTCGTCGCCATGTTCGTGAAGCCGTTGTAGTTCTGCTCCTGCGTGTACTGTACGTACTGCTGCATGTGCTGCTAAAGCATCTGCGGCATCTGCTCGGCCAGCTTCTGCTGCACCATCGCGTCCGTCCACTGGTCGCCCGTCTGCGGCACCTGAGACATCTTCTGCACGATGTAGCCTCGCACCTGATCCGGCGACTTCTCGCGCAACTGCGGCATGGCCTGCATGAACTGCGTCTGCGCGTCGTTCATCGCAGCGTTCACGTTGAACATCTGCGCGCCCTGCACCGTGGCGTCCGGGCCGTACAGCTTCGTGTACCACGGCTGGTCGTTCTCGATGTCGATGAGCGACTTGCCCTGCGCGGCCTGTGCCATGCCGTCTGCGTACTGCTCCTTCTTGGCGCGGTCGATGTACGGCTGGATCATGCCCTGCGTCAGCTTGTTGAAGCTGTCGATGTCGATGCCAGACCCGAGCACGCCCTGCCGCCGCTGTCCTGCCGCGAACGCGGCGATGTCAGTACCGCCTTGCGCCACCTGCCCGCTGGACTGCGAGCCGCCTGCGGAACCACCGCCGAAAGTGGTGGAGCTTCCGCTCGTGCCGCTGCCCTGCTGGACGACTACACCGCCGTCATTGCCGAGGCTGAAATTAATTCCCATCGTAATCCTTATCGTTAGTCTGTTAGTTAGAACGTTTGGTTGCGCGAGCGATCAGACGTCGCCAGACAGCGTGAAGTTGAATCCGCCGTCGTTACTACTGTTGTCGCTGCCGCCGAGGTTCCAATCGCTGCTGGAGGAGCCGCTGCTGAAGCCGTACTTATTGCCGCCGCTGGCGTTCGTGCTCGTCCATGTGTCGCCTACGGAGTTGACGCCATTGATGATTGCATTGGACGAGTAGTTCTGCGTCTGCCCGACTGTGCCACTGCCGTTGCTGTTGTCCGAGCCGCCGATAGACACCCCAGTGGAGCCGCCGCCATTGCGGAACTGGCTGAAGCCGCCGCCACCCGCCGCGCCCATCAGCGCCATCTGCGCCGCCGTGAGGTCCGGAGACTTCGCGGGTGCGATGTACGTGGTGGGAATCGCCGCCTGGTAGTTCATGTTCGCGACCGTCTCGCCGTAGTCCTGCGACATGATCAGATTCGAGCGCAGACCGCTGTTTTGCATCGCGGCATCGAAGGACACCTGCTGCGTCTTCGTCGCCTGATTGACGCCGAGCCGCGCATTGCGGCCCTTCATCGCAGCGCGCATCATTTCAGAGCTTGTACCACCGACACCCCGCGCCGCGTTGTCGGCGTTGATCGCGCCAAGCGCCTGTGCAGCTTGAATCTGCTGCTCGACGTTGCCTCGGATCATCGAGTCGAGCACGCGAGCCTGATTCACCTGCGCCGTGTTCCAAGCCGAGCCTGCGGCTGCTGCCCGCGTGCTGTTGCCGATTGACCGCTGTGTATTGGCGAGGTTCGCCTGCGCCGCTGCGAAGCCGTTACCGGCCTGGCGCAGCTTGTTCGCGTTGTCTGCCTGATCCTGCGAGAGCAAGTTCGCCGCGTCGGTCTTAGCCGTGTCCACGGTGTTCTGCGCGTTGTTCTGCGCGTTGAGGATCGTGCCTTGGTACACGCCCGACACTGCGCCCGCGATCATCTGTACGAATTGACACATAAGGTTCTCCCTATTTAATGGATTGTTGGCGAAGCGATGACCGGGATCAACCCAATCATCGCGCCCTGTCCGTACCGGGTGAGATAGGTCAGCACCTCCGAACGAGCGGGATGGCCTGGTCGCATGATGACCAGCCCCATGAATTCAGCCAGCTTGGCGACGCCTGCTCCAGGGTCGCAAGTGCGCTCGTTCGCTTCTCTCGCGAGTTCCGCCAACGTGCGGCCTGACGGCATGCCGGAAGGCGCGCCGATGTATTCGATGCTCATAGCTGCTCCTATTAGATAGACCAGCCCGCCAGTCGAAGCAAGGCGATGAGGTCCGGATTCTGTCTGCACAATGCGAAGATGCGCTCGTGCGGTACGCTGGCGAAGTCGGGGTTGTCGATGTGCAGTGACGGGCAGCGCACCGCAAGCCGCCCGGTTGGATACTGCCGCGCCGCCCATTCGCCGCTCTGGTGCTCGATGTATTCGCCTGCCGCCTCTCGGCGTCGCTCCTCCTGCCGGGAGAGATAGCCAGCGCGGGACTGGTTCGCCGTCCACCGCGTGATGCACCGGCCACGTCCGTCCGTCTCGAAATGCGTGCGCTTCCGCTGGCATGTCCAGCACGAGGAGTTGTAGACCCTTCGCCGGGTCGTGCCGCACCGCTCGCACAGCCTGCCATCGAACCACGTTCGGCCTGCGATCAGCGCGTCAATGCGAGCCTGGTATCGAGTCTGCTCGCGCAGCGCCCGCTCGAAGGCGTGATCCGCACGAGCGATCTGGCGGTGGCGCGCCGTCAGCTTCGCGGCGTACGGTGCAATGGACCAAAGCCCGCGCTCGCGGTGCCGCCGTGCGCCCGCTGGTCGCGCCATGTCAGCGCCCGACCTTGCGCGCCGCAATCTCGGCGGTGAAGTAGTCGCGCACCTGCCGCTTGGTGAGAGCAAGCGCCTCCTCGCCGGTCATGGTCCGACGAATGGCAACACGCTGGCAGCAGTCGAGGACGGCAAGGAGGCCGCGCTGCGTCTGTTGGAGAATGCGCTTCTCGGCTGTCATCTCGGTCTTTAGCGCGTCGTCGTACAGTGCGCTCATGCCAACGCGTCCTCGACGCGACGCCAGATCAACGCGCCTCGGATCGTCTTGTGTACGGCGGTCGCTGTCGTGCCGATGTCAGAAACGATGTCTGCGAACCGATCCCCCGCGATGTAGCGATCCAGGATCGTGTCGCGCTCCTCGGCTGTCAGGCTTTCAAAGGCCATGGCACGTTGCACATCGAACGGATGCACACGGAGACGGCACGCGGTTACGTCGAAGCGTTCGGAAGTGTTACCGACTCGTGCTGCGCGAATTTGATTAGGCGTCAACTTAACCATTGCAGTAGCCTCGTCCATGGTCGGCCCTGTGCTTGATGAGCGCGTTATGAGGGTCGGCGGGATCGCGCTGCAAAACCGCAGCGGGGATAAGTTCGGGGCAGCGTGCCACAGCAAGCAGGAAGATGCGGTCCTGATTGTTCAAGGGCTGCTGGATCGGACTACCGCGATGGGTGCCATGCACGGTGAAGGACGGCAAGCCACCGTTGCGAGCGTCGCCTACCAGCGTGATGCCGGTGATCTCGTACTCGCGGACAGCGCGATCATCGTCGGCAGCGCGGATACCATTCAGGTGTTCATTGATAAATGCCGCCTCGGCGGCAGCGGCTTGCAGAATTTCACCCGCCGCTTGCAGGCGCTTCAACTGTGCCACCAGCGGTTCAGCGTCCCGGATAATCCCGCCGAGGTGGATCAAACGGTCGCGTGCCTCCGCTTCTGTGGTGGGCAGCGGGAATTGGTTCTCGGTCTTCTTTGCCATGTGTTACTCCTTAGTCTGTTGGTGGAAGCCCGGATGACGCTCCGGGCGTGCGGTCAAACTCATGCCGTCTTTTCGCCTGCGCTGCGATCTGCTGCTCTCTCAGCAGCCGAGGACTGGCCTGCGCCTACGCGTGCTCGGAAGGCCGCTGCATGACGAGCCAAAGCCTCCTCGTACATACGGACGCGCAATTCGGCGGGAATCGCCTCACCGTCGATGTGGGTCGGCACGTGCTCCATCACCAGTCGATATTCGTGTAAGAGGCCGCCTGCGGGCCGTGCATGCCGCCTCGCCGTACGCCTGCGATCCACGCAGCCGCTTGAGTCGCGACAGTCGCCCATCCGAGGCTGCTTGCCGCAGTAACGATGTCAGGGGGCAGCTTCGCCGCGACGAGCGCGACGCTTGCCGTGTCTCGCGGGTCGATGTGTTCGAGCCGCATGGTGCGTGCAACGCCCTCGCTATCGGTGTACGAGACGGTGCGCGAGCGCAGCAGGTGCGTCTCGCCTTCGATGGTCGTCGTGATGCTGCTTACGGTTGAAATGCTCATTGTTTTCTCCTGTGTGATTAGCCGAGCAAATGTGATGCGATTGCGAACATCGCTTTACGTCCGCGATAGTCGCTGCCTGTTGCGGTCGTTGCCCGTACGCGACCGCCGCTTGCGCGGGCCATGCTCATCTGTTTTCCCATATCCACAATCGCGGCGCGCACGATGTCAGGCGACTCGTGGACTGCGTCGATGCTGGCTTGATCGGTGACTGTCAGGCCATTGAGTTCCGCGAAGCGGATCGGGTCGTCGTACAGGTTTACGCCGTACATCGTCGTCAGCACACGTTCCAATTGATCGTCGTGCGTGATGGCGGACACCGAACCGCCGCCGAGACGCGAACGATTGGTGTTCATTCCATGCCCGCGAGACGGAAGGTTTCCGCCGAATTGCCGAACTTCATTACCTTGTGCGTCCATACGGACGACTCGTGCTCCGCCTGCCATAGTAAAGACTCCTCATTGAATTCTCGTGAAGAAGGCCACGAGTTAGCCTATGACTACTGCTGAATTCCCCTTGCTGCCCCCGTCTTAACGCGAGCAGCGCGCTGTCGCGCCGCCCATGTCGGCAAGCTGCCGGTCAGTGTCTCCACTGCTTCGCGCCAGACGACGACAGCGCCCTTTGACTTGCGCGCCGCCAGCCGGTCGTAGTAGTCGCGGGCGACGACGTTATTCTCCAAAGGATGTGCGATGTTCTTCATGTCTCATTCCTTCGACGCGTTCAGAGCGTCACTTCTTGAGTTCGAACGGTAGCGAGAAGTCAGCCTCGGCCTCTCGCGCCTCCTTGATACGCCTAGCGTGATCCTCGTCGCGGATCATGGCGGGCGTCATGCTGCGGCCATTGACCTCGCGGTCGCTGACCCACTGCCTCCATTGCTGTCGGCGGTTCGTCTGGTTCATGCCGTGGCCTCCAGGCTATACATGCCGCGATGCTTGGTCAGCAGGTCGATTGCCGACAGCAGCGCCGCTTCCTTCGTTCGCGTCAGACGCGGTTGCGGGGCCAGGATCGTTGGCGCTGTGCCACCCCATGCGACGGCGACTTCGTTCTCTGCGTCAACGACTTCGGCCCATTCCGGTGTGCTCGCCAGTTCGTCGGTCAGCTCAACCATCAGCCGTTTGCACTCGAAGCTAAGACCCGCGCCCCGCTGCACAATCAGATCACCGAAGATGCGCCCGGCATTCGGGTCTTCGTTCAGATGCGAGGCCGCATTCGTCTTGCTGCCACTCACCTGCCATTCGACGCCAACCAACGATTCACCGGCCATGACACCGGCCTTACGCAGCGACGGCAACAGTCGGCGGACGTTATCGGGCCGCTTGTTCGCATAGGCCGCGTACCAGTGGCAGAGCTTGTCGAAGCCGGGAGTTACGCCTCGACGCTTGTTCCTGAACTTGAGGCAGAATTGGGCGAACGCTCGCGCCTCGGGCCGCATACCGGTCAGGACGATCTCACGACGCAGCGCCTTCTCACCGATATGGCCTGCGATGGTAATCCCGAGCTTCGGCGCTTCCTGGGCTGTGACGATTTCACCAGTAACCAGATTCACGTAGCTCAGGGCTTCTCGCACCCGGTATCGGGTGATGATGTGACCGTTCACCTTGAGGCCCGTTGAGAGCCGCCGCCACTTCACAGCCGTCTGGAAGACAGCCCAGTCATCTACGGAATCTGTGCGACTGCTGCAAGTGATCAAGTCCGAGAAGCATCGACCGTTCTCGTATAGCGAATTACTGACTCTCTGCATCGATCCTCCTTTTGATAATTGCCGCTAGTGGCCGGATGGGCGCATGAGGCGGCGGGTCTGCATCACGTTAGTCATCTTATTGCGATACCTCGCAAACCATTGATTTACAAGGGTTTTCATCAGCGAAATGTGAGTTATTCCCTCCTACTCCCCTTCGCTGGACACTCACAGGAATCCAGTTCGCTTGATGGATCAGAGCTAGTCGAAGGATCGGCACGTCTCCCGACGTTCCACGCCCCTCGCTGCATACCACTGCCGCCTTCGGTCGGCCTCAATCAGCCTGTCCCGGTCCTTCTTCCGCACTCCCGCCGATGCGGGGCGTAAACGCAAAAAGGCGGGTTCTGCGACCCACCGAAACGCCGTACTGGCAATCTCGACACGTCTAAGAACCCGCCTTCCTACCGACACGAGAGATTGACGTCTCATGCGGTCGCTGCACTGGTGCGGTTCGGGAGAACTAGTCTCGCCAATCAGTGCAGCGGGACGGATTCTGTCAGACGGTTTCCGGGCTGTCAAGCGGTTTCAAGGGCCTCCGAAAGTGCCGCGCCTGGGCGCGCTCCCGCGCCGAGTACGGACGCCGTAGCCGCATGGCCCGCGCTATCTGTCCAAAGAGTCATGCGAATTTGGTCATTAAGCCAAACGCCGACTTTCCGGCCTCGGTTTAGGGCGCGGTTTCTTCGTCTTTTAAGTCGTCCAAAATCGGTCACTAGGCCAGAAACGGAGAAGCCCACACGGTGGCGGGCCTCGTCTCTGGCTGTTGCGGCCTGCGCCGCGCCGATCAATGGGCGTATTCGACGCCTGCTTCCACGTACCGGCAATCCAGCGAGCACTCGCCCGCCGCTTCCGCCCGGATCACCGCGTCGATTGCTCGAAGCTCGTCAGCCTTAGCACCGGTGGCCTCGGCTACGGCCTGCCACGCAGCAGCACCTGCCCACGCTGCCCGGACGGCCCGCAGCGCCTTCTCGCCGTCGCTGGCCGCCGCCGCCCACGGCGCGCCCTGAAGCTGCCAGCCTGCGGTGTCCGCCAGCGTCCCGGCCTCGGCCAGCGCCTCATACCCTGCCTCGCCCGCGTCGGCAAGCTCGCTCGCCCGGTCCTCATAGCCGACATAGAACTCCGCCTGGGCGTCCATGTCGCCCTGCCAGGCCGGGCATACCTCGCTGGAAACGAACGCCCACGACAGCGCACAGTGCTCGGCCATGCTAGCCGGGCGGTGGCCGATCATCTCGGCTTCCTCCTCGGTCGGCTCATCACCAATGGTCATCAACCAGCCCCAATCGACTTCAGCGAAGAATGCGCCCTCGTTGTAAGCCTCGTTCGGCGTGGAAATCATGATGGACGGATCGAAGGTTCCTGCATTGTTCTGGTTCATGGTCTTCTTTTACGGTATCGTGCGAGCGCGCTGGCCCGCGTGGTCAAGGTTGCCCGGTCGGTCTTGGCGGATAGGCCGGGTTGCTACGGTGTGCGGTGCCAGCGCCCTATTCAGCGGATGCCTCCTTAGCCGCCTTCATGATGGTGACGTGCGTAGTGCCGTACTCCTTCGCCAAACCTCGCGCCGTAGCGCCTGCGTCCAGCCGTGCCTTGATAGCGCGCTTCTCCTCCAGCGTGAAGCGCTCCGGCCTGCCACCGATGCGACCCGAAGCGCGTGCTCGCTCCAGCCCCGCGTGCGTCCGCTCCACGATCAGATCGCGTTCGAACTGAGCGAAGGCGGCGAACATGCGGCGCACTAGATCACCGGCAGCGCTCGTCACCTCCTGCACCGGTAAGTCCAAAACGACGACGCGCACGCCTGCGGCGCGCAGGTTCGTCACGGTCGAGTCCACGTCAGCCGCGTTGCGACCGAGACGGTCGAGCTTCGCCACGACCAGCGTATCGCCCGCCTCCAGCTTCTCGAACAGCTTGCGGAACACTGGCCGCTCCATAGCTGGCACGGTGCCGCTGATCGTCTCCGCATGCACTCGACGCGGCTCTACGTCATACCCTGCTTGCCGCGCCGCAAGCTGCTGATTCATGGTGTCTTGATCCTGCGTAGATACGCGGCTGTAAAGGAAGGTGCGCGACATCTTGATCCCCAGTTAGAAAACGTGGATAGAATGCTCGCATGGATAGAAACCGAATGCAAGGAGTTTCTTACCAACGCTACGCGAAGTTGCTAGGTGGATGCTTAACGAACGTTTTCTATCCGCATCGACTGCTGTCTTTGAGCGAACGGCGCATTCTGCTGCGCCTCGCTCGCCAGTCATTCAGCGAGATGAAGGCATGTGTGGCGGCTGTTCGATAGGTCACTGTCACCGGACCGGCGCTCACCCGCGTCCCGGCGCGGGCTGTCACCTGCCGTGCGGCGTCTGCTCAGAGGAGCATTCGTGCGCGCACCCGCGCCTCTTGAACGCGCTCGCGGGCGTACGGGGGCGCAGGCAGGCGCGTGGGCGGCGTAAGTGCCCGCGAATAAGTGGAGCATTTTTCGGGTCGGGCGATAAACTCACCGATCCATACATGAGCCAAGATGAGCAATGGAAGACCTACCAGAACGCCACCGCCGCTGGGTGGCTAATGCATACAGCGGCAAGATCAACGAGTTACATCATCAATTGGCTGTCGTGGTGGCTGCGTGCGACCGGTCACTTCACATGTTCTCTACACAGATGCATGTGCCCAATGAGAATCACCGCAGCGTGACGTTTGGATTTTCAGCATTCTTGAACGCTGTACAGACCCTCAAGGATTCGGTGCAGATCATTACTCGGCAGCAGCTTCCGTGGTCGAAGATAGAAGGTTTGCGTCACGGCAGTTTCATACGCGGTGCTCGTAACGCGACTACGCATGACGGACATCCAGTAGTGGATGGTTGGGCTGACGGGCGTTACTTCGTCCCAGCAAAGATAGTTCGAATCGACAACCGGGGAGACGTGATCCAGATTGAGGCACCGAAAAAAGACATTCGGACCGTATCTCTAGACTTTGCCAAAGACTTCTGTGTGTTGCTGAAGGACACATTGGCCGAAACGGAGAACGTGAAGGACTTGATCGGTACGCCCTTTAGCATCACCGAGCTAGACGAGACTTTTGCGAACTCAACGTTTATACCGGAGTTCGCCGCGCAGCTTTTCTTTAACAATCGGCAGGCGTTCGAAGCCGGTCTCGAAGTGGCGCGGCACGACCCAATCGCTAAAGCAAACAAAAGCCTTGAAGACGCAATTCGATACTGCGAAGCCATGCGGAAAGGGTGACGGTTGCGGCACTGACAGATGGACTTCCGCCCCGTGAATTCGTCTGCTACAATCGCCTCTCTTTGCTACACAGACCGCTTCCACATGGACAGCCGGGACAGTGAGGCAAGGCACAGTGGAATCTCGCAAAGCCTTGCCGGAAGGCAATCGGGGCGTAGCGCAGCCTGGTAGCGTACCTGCATGGGGTGCAGGTGGTCGGAGGTTCAAATCCTCTCGCCCCGACCAGTACAAAAAAGGCTCTCTGGTCTCGACCAGAGAGCCTTTTTCTTTGCCGCTCCAACCTGGCTTGAAAAGAACCCGCTTGGGAATCTGAAGAACCGTTACGTACACACGGCGAGCAAGAACAATGGCGTATAACAAGCTCAACAACCCACGCGCTTTTCCCGGCAATACGAACTTAGGGATGTCGCTTCGAGACTATTTCGCGGGTCAAGCCTTGGCGGGCGACATGGCAGACGATTCCCTGCCGAACGATGCCTCCTCCGATTTCCTCGACGAGCGCGCGCAGCTTTACTACCGTCTCGCCGATGCCATGCTCAAGGCCCGCGCGGAACAGGAAGCGCTCTCCAGCACCAGCGCAATGATGGGCTTCAGCGTCTGACATTCAACCGCCTTTTCGCGGCCGCCGAACATCGCTGCTTCAGGGCTCAATGCTCATACGTTAAGCCAGAGAAAAAGCTTGTCGATCAGCTATTTAAGCTCTAATCTTAACGTGACGCATAAGGATTCGCGCGCCATGCCCTCGACCGTTTCCACGCCCTTGCAATCCGGGCGCATCTCGTCCCATCGACCTTTCTCCCGTCTGCGCGAGGAAGTCTCGAGATGGTTCGATTCCACGAGTCACGCACGCGTTTCGCGCTACGGGCGCATCTATCCCGGCGGCAGCCGCTATGTCTGTCTGAGCGCGCCGAAGCCCGGCGGACGATACGCGCTCTACTTCTTCCATCACGGTGACGACGACTGGCGCATCTATCCGCCCTCGGGCGTCGGGCCGAGCATTGTTTATTGCTCTGTCGAAGCCAAAGTGCCCGCCGTTCGCGCCGCGCTTCGGCCCAAGCGTCGCTTGCCCGCCGCTCTCAAGTTCTAAGTTCCAGCAGGCCCTTAGCTCCTGACCGCAAGCAGCGTCTGCCCGGTGATGGCCTCGTCGATGGCACGCTTGTAGACCTTGGCGACATCCGCGGCGGCAATGCCCTGCGACGGATCCTTGCCCATCGATTGGAGCGTCTCCGCCACCCACCCCGGACTCACCGCGTTCACGCGCAACGTGCCTTGCAGTTCCAGTGCCGCGACCCGCACGAAGCCCTCCAAGCCTGCATTGACGATGCTCACCGCGGCCGCGCCGACCATGGGTTCCTGTGCCAGTGTGCCACTCGTCAGTGTGACCGAGCCACCAGCCTCCACATGTCCGCTCGCGCAGCGCACGAGGTTCACCTGACCCATCAGTTTGTTGGCGAGACTGAAGGCAAAGCCCTCGTCGTCGAGCGCGTCGAGGGGCGCGAACTTCGCCGCTCCGCCGACGCACACCACGGCACCCACCTGTCCCACGCGTTCATACAGGGCGACGATACTCGCCTTATCCGATAGATCGACAGCCACATCAGAGCCCTTGCGGCTTGCAGTGATCACGTCGTGGTGGGGTTCGAGGATCCGCTTGATTTCGGTGCCCAGCAGACCGGTTGCGCCAACGAGCAGTACTCGCATAAAGCCTCCTGAATCGATAGGACGGGATGGGATCGAGCAGGCGTTCATCGTACTGCGCCACTGTGCGGCACGCAGCGCATGGATGAAACACCGCGCTCTGCACAGACGAAAAAATGCCGCGACGAAGCGCGGCATTTCTCTGCTTTCCCGACCCAGACACGTCGATCATCCGCACACGGCCTTCAGCCGCCTAACAGGCCGATCACCTGAAGAATCTCCTTGCGCAACTGATCGACATCCACCGAGGCGTGTGCCGTCTGCGGCTCATTCGACACGCTCTCGCCTTCAGCTTCGTCAGCGCTTGCACGGCCTTGCGAGTCGAGGCGATTGCGCGCTCCATTGATCGTGAAGCCCTGCTCGTACAGCAGGTCGCGGATGCGCCGGATCAGCAGAACCTCGTGATGCTGATAGTAACGGCGATTGCCCCGCCGCTTCACCGGCCTCAGCTGCGTGAACTCCTGTTCCCAATAGCGCAGCACGTGCGGCTTGACGCCGCACAGTTCGCTGACTTCGCCAATCGTGAAATAACGCTTGGCCGGGATAGGAGGCAAGACGACTTTTTCCATCGTCGATCAACCATCTTGGTTATTGATGTCGATTGAAGCGCGGTGGTCAACAGCAGCAGAAAGCGCGGACGATGCCGCATGCTTTCCGTGAATCAGGGATCAACGTGCGAGATCCGTCTCCGCTCCCGTTTCAACCAGCGCCTTCAGCTTCTGACTTGCATGAAACGTGACGACCCGTCGCGCCGCAATGGGAATGGCCTCGCCGGTCTTCGGATTACGCCCGGGACGCTGAGGCTTGTCGCGCAACTGAAAATTGCCGAAGCCGGAGAGCTTGACGCTCTCGCCGCTCTCCAGCGCGTCGCGAATGACTTCGAAGAAAGCTTCGACCATGTCTTTCGCCTCGCGCTTGTTCAAGCCGACGTGGTCGAACAGCATTTCCGCCAGTTCGGCTTTCGTGAGCGTGGGCGTATCGCCGGGCGCGCTCGAGGTCGGGATATCTCGGGTCATGGCGCTGCGCTGCGCCGAAAGAAGGGCTTCGAAATCACTCGAGTTCATTTGGTTCATATCGGTAAAACGGCGCGTAACACGCTTGAGACCTTGGGCGTTGTGCGGATGGGCCACTCCAGAAGAAGGCTATCCACGCAATCGCGCGCCGTGTACTCGAGTCAGACGATCCACCAGTGTCTTGATGGCCGTATCGACTGTTTCGTCCTGAAGCGTGCCGCCAGTATCTTGCAACGTTACACGGAAGGCAAGACTTTTCTCGTGCGCGCCCAACCCTCCGGAAGTATTTGATTTTGGACGAAATTCGTCGAAAAGCGCAACCCTCGTGACGTGCCTGCAAGCAGGTTCCGAGCGGGCGTTTTCGAGCTCGTCGAGCAGCGCCCGAACCGGCACGTTCTGATCCACGACGACCGCGATATCGCGACGCACCGGAGGGAATTTCGACACCTCGGAGGTCGTCGGCAGCGCGCGTTCCATCAACGCTTCGGCATCGACTTCGAAGACGACCGGTGCATGCGGAAGATCATACTTTTGCTGCCAGCGGGGATGCAGTTCGCCGATCCAGCCCACCGCGCGCCCTGCCACTTCAATGCGCGCGGAACGTCCCGGATGCAGCGCCGGATGCTCGGCCTTCACGAAACGCGGCACGACCGGCGCGAACAGCGCCTCGACGTCGCCCTTGGCGTCGAAGAAGTCGACGTTGCGCGTCGCCGCGCCCCACTGCTCCTCGATGACCGGACCATACGCCAGGCCGCCGATCATCTTCGGCTGCGCATAGCCCTGCACGGTGAGTTCGCCCGCCTGCACGGACGCATCGCGATGAAACACGCGGCCCGCCTCAAAGACACGGATACGCTCGGCGCGACGGTTCAGGTTATGGCGCAGCACTTCGATCAGGCTGCCGAAGAGCGTCGTGCGCATGACCGAGAGCTGGCTCGCGATCGGGTTCAGCAGCTTGATGGGCTGCTCGTTGCCGGCGAAGTCCTTCTCCCACTCGGCATCGACGAAACTGAAGTTCACCGTCTCCGAGTAATCGCGCGCGGCAACCGCGTGACGCAGCACATGGATCGAACGACGGGTCTCGTCGGTGCGGCGCATTTCGCTGTGCGCAACCGGCGGACGCGCCGGGATCTTCTCGAATCCATAGATGCGCGCGACTTCCTCGATCAGGTCTTCCTCGATCTCGATGTCGAAGCGATACGGCGGCGGCGTGACCTTGAAGGTATCGCCGTCGCGCTCGAACGCGAGGTTCAGGCGCGTGAAGATCTGCGCGATCTCCTCGGCGCCGATCTCCACGCCGATGATGCGATGCGCACGCGACACGCGCATGGCCACCGGATTACGCTCGGGCACGTTGACGATCTGGTCGTCGACCGGACCCGCCGCGCCGCCACAGATGTCCAGGATCAGGCGCGAGATGATTTCGATGTGCTCGACGGTCGTCGAATAATCGACGCCGCGCTCGAAGCGATGCGCGGCATCGGTCGAGAAGTTGTACTTGCGCGCGCGGCCGCGAATGGCGTCGGGCCACCAGAATGCGGCTTCGAGATAGATGTTCGTGGTATCCAGCGACACCGCCGTGCTGTCGCCGCCCATGATGCCCGCGAGGCTTTCGACATGACGGTCATCGGCGATCACGCCGATGGTTTCATCGAGCTCGACGGTGTTGCCGTTCAAGAGCTTCAGCGACTCTCCCGGTTTGCCCCAGCGCACTTCGATCGCGCCGTGGATCTTGTCGAGGTCGAACACGTGCGACGGACGGCCGAGCTCCAGCATCACGTAGTTCGAGATATCGACGAGCGCGGAAATGCTGCGCTGGCCCGCGCGTTCGAGCCGCTCGACCATCCATTGCGGCGTCTTCGCGTGCGCGTTCACGCCGCGAATCACGCGGCCTGAAAAACGCCCGCACAGGTCCGGCGCGAGAATCTTCACGCGCAGCTTTTCGTCGAGCGTGGCCTCGACTGCCGGCACGTCGAGCGCCTTCAGCGGCGCACCGGTGATCGCGGCGGTTTCGCGCGCGACGCCATACACCGACAGACAATCCGCCTTGTTCGGCGTGAGCTTGATCTCGAAGACGGTGTCGTCGAGATTGAGCGCTTCGCGAATGTCCTGACCGACCGGTGCATCGGCGGGCAGGATCAGCAGGCCGCTGTGATCTTCCGACAGCTTCAGTTCGCGCGCGGAACACAGCATGCCCTGACTATCGACGCCGCGCAGCTTGGCGGGCTTGATCACGAACGGCTCGCCGCCCGCTTCGGCCGGCGGCAGCACGGCGCCCATCAGCGCGACCGGCACCTTGATGCCCGGCGCCACATTCGGCGCGCCGCACACGATGTTCAGTTGCTCGCCCGTGCCGGCATCGACCTGGCAGACGTTAAGCTTGTCCGCGTTCGGATGCTTCGCGACTTCGAGCACCTGGCCCACCACGATCTTCGTGGTGGGCGGGGCGACCGGCCGCAGGTCTTCGACTTCGAGGCCGGCCATGGTCAGCGCGTGCGCGAGTTCGTCGGTGGAGAGCTTCGGATCGACGAAACTGCGGAGCCAGGATTCTGGGAATTGCATGGATGTCTACGTTCGAAATGTTTGGAGTCTCTGGTCCGGCTTCCGCTAGTGCGAGCCGCCGGACGTCGCGGGCGCTGCGTGCGTCAGGCGAACTGGCGCAGGAAACGCAGGTCGTTCTCGAAGAACAGACGCAGGTCCTGCACGCCGTAGCGCAGCATCGTCAGGCGCTCGAGGCCGCTGCCGAACGCAAAGCCGATATAGCGCTCCGGGTCGAGGCCCATGTTACGGATGACGGTGGGGTGCACTTGGCCCGAACCGGAGATTTCCAGCCATTTGCCCGCGTTCTTGCCGTGTTCGAACATCATGTCGATCTCGGCCGACGGCTCCGTGAACGGAAAATACGACGGACGGAAGCGCACGAGAATGTCGTCGCGCTCGAAGAACTTCTTCAGGAAATCGGTGTAGGCGCCCTTCAGGTCGGCAAAGCTGATGTTCTCTTCGATCCACAGGCCTTCGACCTGATTGAACATCGGCGAGTGCGTGGCGTCGCTGTCCACCCGGTACGTGCGGCCCGGCACGATCACCTTGATGGGCGGCTTGTTCATGCGCGCGTAACGCACCTGCATCGGGCTCGTGTGCGTGCGCAGCAGGAGCGGCCGGCCGTCGGCATCCTGGCCGTCGACGTAGAACGTGTCCTGCATCGAGCGCGCCGGATGGTTTTCCGGGCTGTTCAACGCGGTGAAGTTGTACCAGTCGGTTTCGATCTCAGGACCGTCGGCGACATCGAAGCCGATCGAGCGGAACACCTGCTCGACGCGTTCCCACGTGCGCATCACCGGATGCAGCGTGCCGGCGCCGGCGCCGCGGCCGGGCAACGTGACGTCGATGGCTTCCGACGCGAGACGCTGGTTGAGCAACGCATCGGCCAGCGCCTGGCGGCGGGCGTTCAGCGCGGCTTCGACTTGCTGCTTCGCCTGGTTGATGCGCGCGCCTTCGGTCTTCTTCGCTTCGGGATCGAGCTTGCCCAAGCCCTTCAGCAAGTCGGTCAGCGCGCCCGACTTGCCGAGAAAGCGCGCTTTCTCGTTTTCGAGCGTGTTGGCGTCGGTGGCGTGTTCAAAGGCGCTTTTCGCGTCCGCGACAATCTGATCCAGATCCATTGATCCCATCTTCTTAACGTCGAAGTTCAAACAGAGGTTCGGTTTTGCTCATCCACGCCGATCCGCGCGCATGCGATGTGCAAAACCGTCCGACCAACAAAAACGGGGCTCGGTGAGAGCCCCGTTTTCTGCCTTCGTGCCGCCGTCAACAACCCGGCGACGAGAAGGCGAACCACGCAGTACTAATTTCGCAATTAGGCTGCAACGGCGGCTTTCACCTGCTTCACGATCGCAGCAAAAGCAGCCTTGTCGAACACAGCCATGTCAGCCAGCACCTTGCGGTCGAGTTCGATCGACGCCTTCTTCAGGCCGTTGATGAACACGCTGTAGGTCATGTCGTGCTGACGCACCGCCGCGTTGATACGCGTGATCCACAGTGCGCGGAACACGCGCTTCTTGTTGCGGCGATCGCGGTAGGCGTATTGGCCTGCGCGCATGACCGCCTGCTTGGCGATGCGATAGACGTTATTGCGACGGCCGCGGTAACCCTTGGCCAGACGGATGATCTTCTTGTGACGGGCCCGTGCGGTAACCCCACGTTTTACTCGAGGCATGTTGCGCTCCTTTGAGTGTTAGTTGAGGTTAGGCGAACGGCAGCATTGCGCGGACGGAGTTCAGATCGGAATCATGAACGGCCGTGGAGCCACGCAGATGGCGTTTGTTCTTGGTGGTTTTCTTGGTAAGAATGTGGCGCTTGAACGCTTGACCGCGCTTGACGGTACCGCCCGGACGCACCACGAAGCGCTTCGCAGCACTCTTCTTGGTCTTCATCTTCGGCATGAAACTACTCCAGTTTATTAGATGGTCATGGGTGTGCGGCTGATCCTTCCATGCTGGCCAAGACCCCTTCCCGCCCTTCGAAACCCACGCGCCACTTGTTTGCAGACGACTCGGTGAAGAATCGCCGCTTTTCATGACTGGCGTCACCGAGATGACGCCGGCCTGAAACTGCCGGCAATGCCGCGCCAACCGCCATTCGACGGCGCGCGATCCATTGCATGTTGCTTGAGGTTACTTGCCCTTCTTCTTCGGGGCCAGCACCATGATCATCTGACGCCCTTCCATCTTCGGCATCTGTTCGACCTGGCCGAATTCGTCGAGATCCGACTTCAACCGTTCCAGCATGCGCATGCCGATTTCCTGATGCGCCATTTCCCGACCGCGGAAACGCAATGTGATTTTCGTCTTGTCGCCGTCTTCGAGGAAGCGGGTGAGGTTGCGCAGCTTGACGTTGTAGTCACCGTCATCCGTACCGGGGCGGAATTTGACTTCCTTCACCTGCACGATCTTCTGCTTCAACTTCGCCTCGTGTAGCTTCTTCGCTTCCGAGTATTTGAACTTGCCGTAATCCATCAAACGGCAGACAGGCGGAGAAGCCTGCGGCGCGATTTCGACGAGATCCACATCGAGCTGTTCCGATTGACGGAACGCCTCGGCCAGTTTCACGATTCCGAGCGGCTCGTTGTCCACTCCGACCAAGCGCACTTCCGGCGCAGTAATTTCACCGTTGATGCGATGTGACGACTTATCAGTAGCGATGTTACGTTTCCTCTAAAAATTAAAAAACAAGCCGCGCTGCGAGTGACTTACCTGAACGCCCGCACATCCTGCTGCAGACGCTCCAGAAAAGCGTCGACCGGCATCACGCCCAGATCGACACCGCCACGAGCACGCACGGCTACGGTTTGTGCATCACGCTCCTTGTCGCCGACAACCAGCAAATACGGCACCTTCTGCAGCGTGTGCTCGCGTATTTTATAGCTAATCTTCTCATTGCGCAAATCGCACTCGACTCTAAGCCCTTGTTTTTGCAACGATTGGGCCAGATTCGCGGCATATTCTGCCTGACTTTCGGCAATATTGAGCACGACTGCCTGCGTCGGCGCGAGCCACGACGGCATGGCGCCGGCGTGGTGTTCGATCAGAATCCCGAGAAAACGCTCCATTGATCCGACGATTGCGCGATGGAGCATCACCGGACGCCGGCGGCTGTTGTCCTCAGCGACATATTCGGCGCCCAGCCGCTCAGGCAACACCATGTCGAGCTGCAAGGTGCCGCATTGCCACGAACGGCCCAGCGCATCCTTGATGTGGTACTCGATCTTCGGACCATAGAACGCGCCCTCGCCTTCGAGCTCCTCCCATTCCAGACCGCACGCGGTCAGCGCCTCACGCAGACCTTGCTCGGCGCGGTCCCAGGTTTCGTCGCTGCCCGCGCGCTGCTCAGGCCGCAGCGACAGCTTGATGGCGATGTGATCGAAGCCGAAATCCTTGTACACGCTCATGGCCAGCGTGTTGAACGCAATGGACTCGGCGATGAACTGGTCTTCGGTGCAGAAAATGTGCGCATCGTCCTGAACAAAGCCGCGCACGCGCATCAGGCCGTGCAGCGCGCCCGACGGCTCGTTACGGTGACACGACCCGAACTCCGCGTAACGCAACGGCAGATCGCGGTACGAGCGCAGGCCGTGATTGAACACCTGGACGTGACCCGGGCAGTTCATCGGCTTGATGGCGTAGTCGCGTTTCTCGGACTCGGTCGTGAACATGTTTTCACGATAGTTCTGCCAGTGACCCGAGGCTTCCCACAGCGATCGGTCCATGACCATCGGGGTCTTGATCTCGAGATAGCCGGCCTCGTTCACGCGACGGCGCATGTATTGCTCGACCTGCTGCCACAGCGACCAGCCCTTCGGATGCCAGAACACCATGCCGGGCGCCTCATCCTGCAGATGGAACAGGTCGAGTTGCTTGCCGAGCTTGCGGTGATCGCGCTTCTCGGCTTCTTCCAGCATGTGCAGATAGGCTTCCTGGTCTTCCTTCTTGGTCCAGGCGGTGCCGTAGATGCGCTGCAGCTGCTCGTTCTTCGAGTCGCCGCGCCAGTAGGCGCCCGCAAGCTTCATCAGCTTGAAGACCTTGAGCTTGCCGGTGGACGGCACGTGCGGACCGCGGCACAGGTCGGTGAATCCGCCATGCGAGTACAGCTTGATCTCGTCGCTTTCCGGGATCGACTCGATGATCTCGGCCTTGTACTTCTCGCCGATGCTCTTGAAGTACTCAACCGCCTCGTTGCGCGACACCACGCGGCGCGACACCGGCTCGTCCTTCTTGACGAGTTCCTGCATGCGTTTTTCGATCTTCTCCAGATCTTCGGGCGTAAACGGCCGGCTGTAGGAGAAGTCGTAGTAGAAGCCGTTGTCGATGACCGGTCCGATGGTCACCTGCGCCTCAGGGAACAGGTCCTTCACCGCATACGCCAGCAAATGCGCGGTGGAGTGGCGCACGACATCGACGCCTTCCGGGTCCTTGTCCGTGATGATGGCAAGCGATGCATCGCGGTCGATCAGGAAGGAGGTATCGACGAGTTCGCCGTTGAGCTTGCCGGCGAGCGCGGCCTTCGCGAGGCCCGCACCGATCGATGCCGCGACTTCCGCGACGGTCACCGGGTGGTCGTATTGACGGACCGACCCATCAGGCAAACGTACCGAAACCATATCGTTCTCCAGAACGCCGGCGCACGCCAGGCGATGTCGTTTGAGACTTGCCTCACGATTTCACGCGGAAAATCGGGAGACAAAAAAAATGCGGCCCCGCTATCGAGGGGCCGCATTCACTTTTCACACTGACCGCGAAACAATTTGGCAGAAGGCGAATTAGGTCCTCGACTAGCGTCGTTCCGAAACTGTTTCGGTCAACGTTCGACGTGCCATTTTCATTCGCCTTTTGCACCGAGCGCCGCCTGCGCGCCCTTCGCGGTTCGAAAACCCACGAACCGAAATTCGCAAGCCTTCTTTTTCGTTGGTAGGCTCGATTGGACTCGAACCAACGACCCCCACCATGTCAAGGTGGTGCTCTAACCAGCTGAGCTACGAGCCTGAAAGAAGTGAGATTATATGGAGTATTTCGAACCTTGGCAAGGGTTTGCCCGAGGAAACTTCAAGTTTATTCGGCGATCCGCGGATCTTTCGGTGATTTCCGCTTCGGCACGTCAGGCGGAAAACATCGAGCCGGCATGTCACGCACGCCGCGACGCGCGGATCACGCCCGGCACTTCGCCCAGCAATGTGCAGGCGCGCTGGATCTGCGCGGCGCTCGACACTTCCACCGTGAACTGCATGTACGCGACATTTCGGCGGCTCTGGCTCTTCACGCCGATCACATTGATCTTCTCGCGCGCGAACACTTCCGAGATATCCCGCAGCAAGCCTTGCCGGTCGGTCGACTCCACGGACAAATCCACCGGATAAACCGACGAGCCGCGCCCATTCATCACCTCCGCCGACCAGGTCGTGTGCAGCACGCGCTCCGGCGAGCGCTGCGCCATGCGCTTGAAGGTCGTGCAGTCGGTGCGATGGACCGACATGCCTTTGCCGCGCGTCACGAATCCGGCGATCGGGTCCGGCGGCGCGGGGCGGCAGCAGCGCGCCAGTTGCGTCAGCAAGGCATCGACGCCAACGACGAGCACGCCCGTCGACGCGCCATGAGCCACGCTCTGCCCACTGCTGCGCTTCTCGAACTGCTCGGGCGCTTCCGGTTCGGGCTCGGGTGGCGGCGCGTCGGAGAGCGCCTGCTCGATATTGCGCAGGCTGAACTCGTCCTTGCCGACGACCGCGTACAGCTCCTCCGGCGTCTTGAAGCCGAGCTTCGTGGCGAGTTGATCGAGGCTGACGGACGTCTTGCCTTCGCGCTGCAGCGTCTTTTCAACGATCGTCCGGCCCGCGGCGATGGTCTCTGCCGCGTCCGCCGCGAGGAACCACGAGCGCACCTTCTGCCGCGCCCGCGGGCTGTGCAGATAGCCGAGCTGCGGGTTGAGCCAGTCGCGCGACGGACCGCCCTCCTTCACCGCGACGATCTCGACCGTCTGTCCGTTCTGCAGTTGCGTATTCAGAGGCACCATTGCGCCGTCGACACGTGCGCCACGACAACGATGCCCCAGCTCGCTGTGCAGGTGATAGGCGAAATCCACAGGCGTCGCGCCGTGCGGCAGCGCGATCACGCGGGCCTGTGGCGTCAGCACGTAGATGTGGTCGTCGTCGAGGGTGGCGTCGCGCAGATGCTGCCAGCCGCGCTTTTCAGATTCCGCATCGCCTTCGCCGTCGCCTTCTACATCGTCCTTCCAGGCCAGCAGCTGACGCAGCCACGCGATCTTCTCGTCGTATTTCTCGCTCGCGGTCACCTGGCCCGCGTAACCGCGTGCGCCCGCTTCCTTGTAGCGCCAGTGCGCCGCCACGCCGTATTCGGCGAACTGATGCATTTCCTGCGTGCGGATCTGCACTTCGAACGCGCGCCCGTCGTCGCCGATCACGACCGTGTGCAGCGACTTGTAGCCGTTCGGCTTGGGGCGTGAAATGTAGTCGTCGAATTCGCGCGGAACCGGCTGCCACAGGTTGTGCACGATGCCGAGCACGGTGTAGCAATCCTTGATGTCGCCGACGATCACCCGAAACGCACGCACGTCGTTCAGCTCGGAGAAGTCGAGATGCTTGCCGCGCATCTTCTTCCAGATGCTGTAGATGTGCTTCGGCCGGCCGCTCACTTCGGCCTTGATGTGCGCGGTGTCCAGCTCGCGCTGCAAGCGCGCGATCGCCTCGGTCACATAGGTTTCGCGTTCGACGCGCTTTTCGTCGAGCAGCTTGGCGATGCGCTTGTAGGTAACCGGATCCTGGAAGCGGAACGAGAGGTCCTCCAGCTCCCACTTCAGTTGCCAGATACCGAGCCGGTTGGCGAGCGGCGCATAGATTTCGAGCGTCTCGCGCGGCACGTCCGGCGGCGGATCGGTCTTGTGTGCGGCATGAAAGCGCAAGGTCTGCACCCGCGACGCCAGCCGGATCAACACCACGCGAATGTCCTGCGCGAACGCCAGCAGCATCTTGCGCAGCGACTCGACCTGCGCGCGACGGGCGGCCTGCGCGTCGCGGGTATCGGGAAACTCGGCCAGCGTGGCGCGCGAGCTGACCGAGCCCAGCCGCAACAGCTTGCGGACATCGCCGACAAGACGCTGCACTTCCGGGCCGAAGCGCTCGGTGATCAGCTTCTCGGGATCGTCCAGATGCGGCGCCAGCGCGAACAACGCCGCCGCCGCGACCGCGTGCGCATCGACATTGAGCGTCTGCATGATGCGCGCGGTACCCACCGCGTGCTCCGCGAGCAGTTCGCCCGTGGACAGCCGGGCGTCCCGCGCGTGCTCGCGCACGAACGCGAGCGCGTCGTCGATCGACGGCTCGGGCCAGGTCTCGGTGGGAACGGCGGTTTCGCTCATGCGGGAAATGCGACTGCTTCAGCCGATACGAAGGTTCAGGTGCGCTGCGCCGCAACCACAACGACTTCGACGAGGCAAGCCGGATTGGCCAGCTTGGCCTCGACGGTGGCGCGCGGCGGCGCGTTGCCGTCGGCGACCCATGCATCCCACACCGCGTTCATGCCGGAGAAATGCACGAGATCGGAGATATAGATCTGCACCGACAGCAAATGCGCCTTGTCGCTGTTCGCCTCTTCCAGCAAGCGGTCGATGTGACCGAGCACCTCACGCGTCTGGCCGGTGATGTCCTGGTCCGTGTCCTCGGCGATCTGGCCGGCGAGATAGACCGTACCGTTGTGAATCGCGGTTTCGGACAGACGCGGGCCGACGTGATGACGAATGACTGCCATGATGGTTTCCTGACGATGATGGATGGAGAAGGATGATCGATGAAGCCGGGCGGGTCCGGCCAAGCCCGATATTATGCCCCGCTGCTGCCGCCGCCCAGAAAGAACCCTCTGGCAATGGCGATTTGATCCTCGGCAAGAAACGCCGGCGCGTGGCCCACGCCCGGAATCTCGACGCTCGTCACCGATTGTCCCGTTTTCACCATCCGCTCGACGGTTTCGCGCGAGAGCAGATCGGACGCCTCGCCGCGCACGACCAGCACCGGCGAGGCGATGGACGCTACCGAATGCCACAGGAAAGCCTCATACGCGGCCGCCTGCTCCTCGGTCACCGACGAAAAAGGCGTGGCAATGGCCGGATCGTAGTGGAAGGTCCACGCGCCGTCGCGCTCGCGCAGCAGCGGCGTGTTGATGCTGGTCCATTCCGCGTCGCTGAGCGGCCCGAAGGTCGCCGCGAGTTCCGCCGCGCGCCGCACGCCCTCCTCGAGCGAAGCGAAGCGCGCCGGCTTGCCCAGGTATTCGCCGATGCGCCCGAGCGCGACCGGTTCGATATGCGGCCCGACATCGTTCAGCAGCAACTTGCGGACGGGCGAATCCGGGAGTCCGCCGAGCGCCATGCCGATCAGTCCGCCCATCGACGTGCCGAACCAGTCCACCGTCTCCACGTTGAGCCGCGCGATCAGCGTGACCATGTCCGCGACATATTGCGGCACGCCGTAGTAACGCGGATCCGCCAGCCAGCCCGAGAGCCCGCGCCCGACCACATCCGGACACACGACCCGGTACTCGTGAGCGAACGCCTTCGCGAGTTTGTCGAAGTCGCGCGCCGAGCGCGTGAGGCCATGCACGCACACCAGGACGTGCGGGTTCGACGGATCGCCCCATTCCGTGTACGTCATGCGATGCAGGCCCGCCGGGCTCGCACATTGCACGAAGCGCTGGCGCGGCTCGCTCAGGTCCGAGTGAACGGGTTCGACGACGATCGGTGCGGTCATGAAACGGTCCTCGTGAATGAGAGTGCGGGTAGTGACTTGGATTGCAACGATTGTACGGCGCGTCATGCTCACCCGAAGCCCTCCGGAATCCCGCTGGCCGAACGGACGACCCTGGCGCTCCTGCACTGCAAATCGCAAACTGTACAATGCAAAGCGGGCGCAGCCCGAAAGCCGCGCCCGCTCGAGATCCGGCGCTTAAACCGCTTGCCCGCGCGTCACTTCACGCCCGATACATCCAGCGGCGCGCCCGTCTTCCGCTGAATTTCCTCGACCGACACGCCGTCCGCCAGCTCGACCAGCCGCAGTCCGTTCTCGGTGACGTCGATCACGCCGAGGTCCGTGATAATGCGGTCCACGACGCCCACGCCCGTCAGCGGCAACGAGCATTCTTCGAGGATCTTGTGCTGGTCGCCCTTGGCGACGTGCTCCATCAGCACGACCACCTTCTTGACGCCGGCGACCAGGTCCATCGCGCCGCCCATGCCCTTGATCATCTTGCCGGGGATCATCCAGTTGGCCAGGTCGCCCTTCTTGCTGATCTGCATGGCGCCCAGGATCGCCAGGTTGATGTGGCCGCCGCGAATCATCGCGAACGAATCCGCCGACGAAAAAATCGACGAGCCCGGCAAGGTAGTCACGGTCTGCTTGCCGGCGTTGATGAGATCGGCGTCCACTTCGTCTTCATATGGCGACGGGCCGATGCCCAGCAAGCCGTTCTCCGATTGCAGCCACACTTCCATGCCGTCCGGCACATGATTGGCGACGAGCGTCGGCAGGCCGATGCCGAGGTTCACATAAAAGCCGTCCTGCAGTTCCTGCGCCGCGCGCGCGGCCATCTGGTCACGATTCCAAGCCATGATTACTCTCCTTTCGCGCGGACGATGCGTTGTTCGATGCGCTTCTCGGGCTCTGCGTTCAGCACGAGGCGCTGCACGAAGATGCCGGGCGTGTGGATGGCGTCCGGATCGAGCTCGCCCACCTCGACGATCTCTTCCACTTCCACCACCGTGGTCTTGCCGGCCATCGCGCACATCGGGTTGAAATTGCGCGCCGTGCGGCGGTAGATCAGGTTGCCGGATTTGTCGGCCTTCCACGCCTTCACGAGCGCGACATCCGCCGTCAGCGAATGTTCGAGCACGTAATGGTTCTCGCCGAACTGGCGCGTTTCCTTGCCATCGGCGATCACGGTGCCGAAACCGGTGTTGGTGAAGAAGGCCGGAATGCCCGCGCCGCCCGCGCGCAGCTTCTCGGCCAGCGTGCCCTGCGGCGTGAATTCGAGTTCGAGTTCGCCGGCCAGATATTGCCGTTCGAACTCCTTGTTCTCGCCGACGTAGGACGAAATCATCTTCTTGACCTGGCGCGTTTCGAGCAGTTGCCCGAGCCCGAAGCCGTCGACGCCCGCGTTATTGCTGATGCAGGTGATGCCCTTCACGCCGGTGTCGCGCAATGCGGCGATCAGCGCCTCGGGAATCCCGCACAGCCCGAAACCGCCGACGGCGAATGTCTGCCCGTCCTTGACGATGTCCTCGAGCGCGGCTTTCGCGCTGGGATAGACCTTGTTCATCTGTGTGTCCCTTCCATGTGTGAAACCAACTGAGAAACGGCGGTTGAGCGGCTTTGCACCCGCTTTGATCCGTCGGCTTGATGTACCGTCACGACGCTGTCACCCGACGCGCGGACGGCCTGTTGGCGTCGCAAAAGAGTACGCTGCCCGGCTGATCCGGCACAATACGCAAAAATACATAAGTCATTGCCCGCGCGCGTTTGGTTCCCGGCCTCATCGGCCACGCCGCGCCACCCGCCCGGGCGCCCGGATCACATGCCTGCACTGGACTATCAAACCGCGTTTCATCTCGCGCCCGTCGGGCTCGTGCTCTCGCGCGATCGCACGATCGAGGACTGCAACGCGCAACTCTGCGCGATCTTCGGCGCCACGCGCGAGGCGCTCATCGGCCAGTCGTTCGAGGTGCTGTATCCGTCGCCGGATGAATTTGCGCGGATCGACGAACGGATCGCCGCGCATATCAGCCGCGAAGGCACCTATAGCGACGACCGCATCATGAAGCGCAACAACGGCGAACTCTTCTGGTGCCACGTGACCGGCCGCGCGCTCGACCGCGCCACGCCGCACGCAGCGGGCGTCTGGACTTTCGAGGACCTGAGCGCGACGCGGCGGGTCGCCATCGAACTGACGCCGCGCGAGCGCGAGATCGCCGCGCAGCTCGTGACAGGCAAGACCAGCAAGCAGATTGGCCGCGTGCTCGACATCAGCCCGCGCACCGTCGACATCTACCGCGCGCGCCTCATGCGCAAGTACGACACCGGCAACGCCACCGAACTGCTGCAGCGGCTGCTCGGCACCTGAAGACGCGGCCTCACAGCGCGACGGACGCGCCGGTCTCGATCACGCGGCGCAGCGCATCCGGCAGCGGCGCCGACTTGCCCGCGGCGTACTCGATCCATACGATCTTCGCCGCGCCGCGCGCGATCAGCGTGTCGGGCGTATCGGCGCGCACCAGCTCGAAGTGCGTGTCGAAGCTGCTGCGTCCCGGCTGACCCACCGACATCCGGCCGATCACGTCGCCGGGATAGTGCAGTTGCCTGAGAAATTCCATCGACGCGTTCACGATGACCGGCCCCTGCCCCGCGCCGTGGCCGCCGACGATGCCGAGCTGCTCGAACCACGAGATCCGCACCTGCTCCATGTAGCGGAAATAGACGGTGTTGTTGACGTGCCCGAAGGCGTCCATGTCGCCCCAGCGGATCGGCATCGACAATTCGATAACCGTGTGGAAGGTCTGCTCGCTGCTCATTGACTGCATTACCTGTTGCCGTGTGACGGCCTGCTTGACTGGATGGAAGCGCCGCGCTCAGATCGAGAAACCGTCGTCCGCCGAGATCACGGCGCCGTTCATGAACTGCGATTCGTCGGCCGCGAGCAGGAGCAGCAGCCCGTCGAGATCGTTCGGCGTGCCGAGGCGGCGGCGCGGCAGCATCGAGATGAGCTTCTGCCCCTGCTCGGTCTTCCAGTGATGATGATTGATCTCGGTGTCGATATAACCCGGGCAGATCGCGTTGACATTGATGCCGTGGCGGCCCCATTCGAGCGCCATCGACTTCGTCATCTGCACGACGGCGGCCTTGCTCATCGAATAGACGCCGATCTGCGGAAACACCCGCAGGCCCGCCACCGAGGCGATGTTGATGATGCGGTACGCCGGTTTCGCGGCGCCGTTGCCGCGCATGATCATGCGCTTGGCCACTTCCTGCGCGACGAAGAACGCCCCGCGCACATTCGTGCCGAAGACGAATTCGAAGTCGGCGGGCGTGACGTCGGTGAGTTTCTGCGTGGTGGAGACGCCCGAGTTGTTCACCAGAATGTCGATGGTGCCCGCTTCGGTCTCGGCATGCGCCACGGCCGACTTCACGCTCTGGTAATCCGTCACGTCGAGCGAGACCACATGCGCCGCGCCGCCCGATGCCTCGATCTCCGCGCGCAATTCCTTCAGCCGCTCCGTGCGGCGGCTCGCCAGCACCACCTTGGCGCCCGCCTGCGACAGCACCTGCGCGAAGCGTTTGCCCAAGCCACTGGACGCGCCGGTAATCAGCGCGACCTTGCCTTCCAGGTTGATCGAACGGCCCATTGTGCTTCCTTTTCCACGGTGGATTCAGCCTCGACGGCGCACCGGGCGCGCGCCGCCAGTCATCGGCGTCGGCACCGATGGCACAGGCGCCGCCATAATAGTACGTTCGTGCGAATATGACGAGCATCGGTTGCGGGCTGCCGGAGCTTCCCCGACAATACGCGATCCCCGAACCCGAAAGGGCATTCTAAAGTACAGAGGAGCATTGATGACCCCGGCGAGCCTCATCGAGCAGTACGGTCCCCGCGAATCGATGGAATACGACGTCGTGATCGTCGGCGGTGGACCAGCCGGTTTGTCGGCGGCCATCCGGTTGAAGCAACTGGCGGAAGAAAAAGGCGTCGAGATCGGCGTGTGCGTGCTGGAGAAAGGCTCCGAGGTCGGCGCGCACATCCTGTCCGGCGCGGTGATGGACCCGCGCGGGCTCGCAGAACTGATTCCCGACTGGAAGGAAAAAGGCGCGCCGCTCGACGTCGAGGTGACCGAGGACCGCTTCCTGTTCCTGTCCCAGAACGACGCCAAGCAGGTGCCGAACTGGCTGCTCCCCGACAACTTCAAGAATCACGGCAACTACGTGATTTCGCTCGCGAACGTCACGCGCTGGTTGGGCCAGCAGGCCGAGGCGCTGGGCGTGGAGATCTTCCCGGGCTTCCCCGCAGCCGAAGTGCTGTATGCGGAAGACGGCTCGGTGCGCGGCGTGGTCACGGGCAATATGGGCGTGGGCAAGGACGGCCAGCCGACCGAGAACTTCCAGCTCGGCATGGAGTTGCACGCGAGGTACACGTTGTTCTGCGAAGGCGCGCGCGGGCATCTCGGCCGCCAGCTGATCGACAAGTACAAGCTGAACCGCGATGCCGATCCGCAGGTGTACGGCCTCGGCATCAAGGAGCTGTGGGAGATCGATCCGGTCAAGCACAAGCCCGGCCTCGTGATCCACACGGCCGGCTGGCCGCTCGAACCCGACACCTACGGCGGCTCGTTCCTCTATCACATGGACAACAACCAGGTGGTGGTGGGCTTTGTCGTCGGGCTGGGATATTCGAATCCGTATCTGTCGCCGTTCGAGGAATTCCAGCGCTACAAGACGCATCCGTCGATCCGCGCGTTCCTCGAAGGCGGCAAGCGCATTTCCTACGGCGCGCGCGCGATCACCGCGGGCGGGCTGATGTCGCTGCCGAAGCTGAGCTTTCCCGGCGGCGCGCTGGCGGGCGACGACGCCGGCTTCCTGAACGCCTCGCGCATCAAGGGCAGCCACGCGGCGATCAAGTCCGGCAAGATGGCCGCCGAAGCCGCATTCGACGCCGTGCAGGCCGGCCGCCAGAACGACGAACTCACGGCCTATCCGGAAGCCTTCGAGAGCTCGTGGCTCAAGACGGAACTGTATCGCGCGCGCAATTTCAAGCAGTGGATGAGCAAGGGCCTGTACCTCGGCACCTTCATGGTGGGCCTGGAGCAGAAGGTGATGGGCGGCAACGTGCCCTGGACGCTGCATCATCAGCACTGGGATCACGAGATGCTGAAGCCGGCTTCGCAGTGCAAGCCGATCGTCTATCCGAAGCCCGACGGCAAGCTCACCTTCGACCGGCTCTCGTCCGTGTTCATCTCGAACACGAATCACGAGGAGAACCAGCCGGCGCACCTGACGCTCAAGGATCCGAAGGTGCCGGTGGATGTCAACCTGCGCACCTATGCGGGTCCGGAAAGCCGTTATTGTCCGGCGGCCGTGTATGAATTCGTGAAGGCCGACGACGGCAACGAACGCCTGCAGATCAACGCGCAGAACTGCGTGCACTGCAAGACCTGCGACATCAAGGATCCGACGCAGAACATCGTGTGGGTCACGCCGGAAGGCGGCGGCGGGCCGAACTATCCGAACATGTGAGGGCGTGCGGCCGGGTTCCGGCCGTAGGGTTCGACCTATGACAACGGGCGCCAGTGTGGCGCCCGTTTTTCATTGCGGGATTCGAGTCCGCTCGCGCCGCCTGCCTGGACGGCGCCCGAGCCTCATCGCGCGCGGTACCGCGACGCGTGGTCAGGCTTCGAGTCCGCTCGCGCCGTCTACTTCGCGGGCGCCTGGGCCGCGATCTTCGGCGTGCCCACCACGACGTCGCCGCATTGCGCGCGATGCCGCAGCGCGTGGTCCATCAGCACCAGCGCGAGCAGCGCTTCGGCGATCGGCGTCGCGCGGATGCCGACGCACGGATCATGACGGCCAAAGGTTTCGACGGTCGCGGGCGCGCCGTCCTTGTCAATCGACTGGCGCGGCGTGCGAATGCTCGACGTCGGCTTGATCGCGATGGACACCGTGATGTCCTGCCCGCTCGAAATCCCGCCGAGGATGCCGCCCGCATTGTTGGTGGCGAAGCCTTCAGGCGACATCTCGTCGCCGTGCTGCGAGCCGCGTTGCGCGACGCTCGCAAAGCCCGCGCCGATCTCCACGGCCTTCACGGCATTGAGGCCCATCATCGCGTGCGCGATGTCCGCGTCGAGCCGGTCGTACAGCGGCTCGCCGAGTCCCACGGGCACGCCGCTCGCCACCACCTCGATGCGCGCGCCGACCGAATCGCCGTCGCGACGCAGGTTGTCCATGTATTCCTCGAGCTGCGGCACGATCTGCGCGTTCGGCGAGAAGAACGGGTTCTCGCGCACGTGGTCCCAGCTCTCGAACGGAATCGCCACTTCGCCCAGCGCGCTCATGCAGCCGCGCGTCTCAAGGCCGAACTTCTCGCGCAGCCATTTCTTCGCGACAGCGCCCGCGGCCACGGTCGGTGCGGTGAGACGCGCCGACGAACGGCCGCCGCCCCGATAGTCGCGCACGCCGTATTTCTGCAAGTAGGTGTAGTCCGCGTGACCGGGACGGAAGCTCTGCGCGATGTTGCCGTAGTCCTTGCTGCGCTGGTCGGTATTGCGGATCAGCAGCGCGATGGGCGTGCCCGTGGTCACGCCTTCGAACACGCCGGAGAGAATCTCGACCTGATCCGGTTCCTGGCGCTGCGTGACGTGCCGCGACGTGCCGGGGCGGCGGCGATCCAGTTCGATCTGGATATCGGCTTCCGTGAGCGCCATGCCGGGCGGGCAGCCGTCGATCACGCAGCCGATCGCCGGACCATGCGACTCGCCGAAATTCGTGACGGTAAAGAGCGTGCCAAGGGTATTGCCGGACATGAGCGTCGACCTGAGAAAAAAGTGTCGGGGGAAACCGCCATTATGCCAGCGCCGCCCGCAGACGCGCCCTAGCGACGCGCCCCGCGCAAGGCCGACACCACCTCCTGCAGTTGCTGCGGCGTCGCGTCTTCGGGCGCGATGGGCTCGCCCACCGCAAGCGTCAGGCGCGTCATCGCGCCGCGCCGGATCGGCCGCGGCCATTGCGCGTCTTCGTGACGCGAGAACACGCTGCCCCACAGGCCGCGCAGCGCCATCGGCACGACGGGCGCCGGATGGCGCCGCAGAATCTCGGCGATGCCATGCCGGAACGGATTCAGCTCGCCGGTACGCGTGAGCTTGCCTTCCGGGAAGATGCACACGAGATCGCCCTCTTCCAGCGCCTGGGCGCATGCATCGTAGGCGCGTTCGAGCATGGCGGCGTTCTCGTGCGCGGGCGCGATCGGAATCGCCTTCACGTGGCGGAACATCCAGCCGAACAGCGGCGTGCGAAAGATGCGGTGGTCCATCACGAAGCGGATGGGCCGCGGACTTTCGGCCATGATCACCACGGCGTCGACGAAACTCACGTGATTGCACACCAGCACGGCCGCGCCTTGCGCGGGAATGCGCTCGGCGTCGACCAGCCGGATGCGATAGAACGTATGCACCAGCAGCCACGCGATAAAGCGCAGCAGGAATTCCGGGACGAGCGAATAGATATATACGGCGATGACCACATTCAGCAGCGCGGTCGTCAGGAACAACCCCGGAATGCCGACGCCGAAGGACGTAAGCGCCAACGCCATCAGCGCCGACACGATCATGAAGAACGCGTTGAGGATGTTGTTCGCCGCGATGATGCGCGCACGATGCGTGGGCTGGCTGCGCGCCTGGATCAGCGCGTAGAGCGGCACGCTGTAGAAGCCGCCGAACATCGCGAGCAGGAACAGGTCCGCGAGAATGCGCCAGTGCGGCAGCGCGCGCAGGAACTCGCCGACGCCGAGCAGATGCTCGGCCGGCATCATCCGGTGGCTGGCGAAGAACAGATCGACCGCGAACACGCTGATGCCGATGGACCCGAGCGGCACGAGCCCGATCTCCACGCGCCGTTTCGACAAGCGCTCGCACAGCAGGGAACCCGTGCCGATGCCGATGGAAAACGTCGCGAGCAGGACGGTGACGACGTCGGGATCGGCGGACAGCACGTCCTTGGCGAAATTGAAGAACGAGGTCAGAAAGGTCGCGCCGACGAACCAGAGCCAGGAGATGCCGAGCAGGCTGAGGAACACGGTGCGGTCGGATTTCGCGAGCCGCAGGTTGCGCCAGGTTTCCGAGAACGGATTCCAGTTGATGCGCAGCCCGGATTGCGACGGCGCCGATGCCGGCACGAACGCGGCCGCCACCCGTCCGACCACTGCGAACGCAAAGCACGCGCAGGCGAGCAGCAGCGTGCCGTGTTCGGACGCGCCTGCTGCCGCGCCGCCGATGATCGTGCCGATCAGGATGGCGACGAAGGTGCCCATCTCGACCAGCCCGTTGCCGCCGACCAGTTCATGTGAGTCGAGATGCTGCGGCAGATAGGCATATTTCACCGGGCCGAACACAGTGGAATGCACGCCCATCAGGAAGGTGCAGGCGTACAGCAGCGGCGCGCTGTGCCACAGGAAACCCGCGCCGCCGATCAGCATCACGACGATCTCGAAGCTCTTCACGAGGCGCGCGAGCACGGCCTTGTCGTATTTGTCGGCGATCTGGCCGGAGGTGGCGGAGAACAACACGAACGGCACGATGAAGATGGCGGAAATCAGGAACGCGGCTGTCTTCGGATCGACGCCGGAAAAGCGGGCCGCCTGGAACGTCACCAGCGACGTGAAGCCGACCTTGAAGACGTTGTCGTTCATCGCGCCCAGGAATTGCGTCCAGAAGAACGGCGCGAAGCGGCGCTCGCGCAGCAGGCGGAACTGGCTTTCGCCGGCTGCATGCGCACGTCGGGATTCGCGCTCTCGGGTGCGCGGCGGATGGTCGCTCATGTTTTACGGGTAGGTCGGGTATCGGGCGAGGCGGAAAAAAAGCGCGCCGGTCGGGCGCGCTTTTGGGGGCGCGGGCTTCAGGCACGTCGCTCAGGCAAATCGCTCAGGCAAGTCGCTCAGGCAAGTCGCTCAAGCAGTCGCCCGAGCCGTTCCGCGTTCACTGTCCGAAGCTCCGCTGCGAGACGATGACGCGCTCAGCGCGCCTCTTCCTGCTGCTCGGGCCAGTCGCGGATATAGGCCTTCAGCATGCGGTTCTCGAAACCCTGCTCCTCCACCACCGCCTTCGCGACGTCATAGAACGAGATCACGCCCATCAACTGGCGCTTCTCCATGACCGGCAGATAGCGCACGTGATGCTCGAGCATCATGCGGCGGACTTCGTTCACGTCGGTTTCCGGCGTGCAGGTGACCGGATGGTCGTCCATGATCTTGCGGATGGTGGACGTGCCCACCGAGCCGCCGTTGTCGCGCAAGGTCACGATGATTTCGCGAAAGGTCAGCATGCCGACCAGGTCGCCGTACTCCATGACCACCAGCGAGCCGATGTCATGCGCCGCCATGGTGTCGACGGCCTCGCCGAGCGGGGTGTCCGGTGTGACGGTGAAGAGGGTGTTGCCCTTCACCTTGAGAATGTCGCTGACTCGCATGGTTGTCTCCTCGCGAATGGCCGCACGATACCTGCACGATACCTGCTGCGGCCTGAAACGTTGACGCCGCCGGCGTTGCTCGCAGCGTGCAGCCGCGGTGCAAACAAGGTGGCAAAGATGGATCGATGCTATCGGAAAGGCTCGCAAAAGAAAAGGCGAACGACCCGGTAAAGCGCCCGCACTGGCCGGATGGACAAGGCTTTGCGCGGTTTCGGCTGTGTGCTTTGGAGCAGGGATTCGGGCACGTATGTGGCCCGCGCCCCGTTGAGCATCGCGCGGTGGCATTTGCCCTGACGTTCGCCCTGACGTTCGCCCTGACGTTCGCCCTGACGTTCGCCCTGACGTTAGCCCTGACGTTCGCCCTAACGTTCGCCCTAACGTTCGCCCTAACGTTCGCCCTAACGTTCGCCCTGACGTTAGCCCTAACGTTCGCCCTAAGTTTGAACGCCCGGCCCCGATGTTACGATGAAAGGCCCTTGTTCCGCCGCCCGCCGGCACCCTGCGCGCCGGCCGTCCACGATGCCAGCCAACCGTTTCGACACGCTCGCGCTGCACGCGGGCGCCGCGCCCGACCCCGCCACCGGCGCCCGCGCGACGCCCATTTATCAGACCACCTCGTTCACCTTCCGCGACAGCGATCACGCCGCCGCGCTTTTCAACATGGAGCGCTCCGGGCACGTCTACTCGCGCATCTCGAACCCGACCGTCGCGGTGTTCGAGGAACGGGTCGCGGCGCTCGAAGGCGGCGTTGGCGCGATCGGCACCGCGAGCGGCCAGGCCGCGCTGCATCTCGCCATCGCCACGCTGATGGGCGCGGGCTCGCATGTCGTCGCGTCCAGCGCGCTCTACGGCGGCTCGCACAATCTGCTGCATTACACCTTGCGGCGTTTCGGCATCGACACCACCTTCGTCGCGCCGCACGATCTCGACGCCTGGCGCGCGGCCGCGCGGCCCGAAACACGCCTGTTCTTTGGCGAGACGCTCGGCAATCCGGGGCTCGACGTGCTCGATATCGCGAGCGTCGCAGAAATCGCCCACGCGCACGGCGCGCCGCTGCTGGTCGATTCCACCTTCACGACGCCCTATCTGCTGCGCCCCTTCGAGCACGGCGCGGACCTCGTCTACCACTCGGCGACCAAGTTCCTCGGCGGCCACGGGACGACCATCGGCGGCGTGCTCGTCGACGGGGGCACCTTCGACTTCGCGGCCAACGGCCGCTTCCCCGAATTCACCGAGCCTTACGACGGCTTTCACGGCATGGTGTTCGCCGAGGAAAGCACTGTCGCGCCGTTCCTGCTGCGCGCCCGCCGCGAAGGCCTGCGCGACTTCGGCGCCTGCCTGCATCCGCAAGCCGCGTGGCAACTGCTGCAAGGCATCGAAACCTTGCCGTTGCGCATGGACCGGCATGTCGCGAACACGCGCAAGATGATTGAATTCTTGCTGGGTTCTCCGGCGGTCGAGGGCGTGGCCTATCCCGAACTGCCGACCCACCGCGACCACGCGCTCGCCCAGCGCCTGTTGCCGCGCGGCGCGGGGGCGGTGTTCAGCTTCGACATCAAGGGCGGCGTGCCGGCGGCGCGCAGCTTCATCGAGACGCTTACGCTGTTTTCGCATCTCGCGAATGTCGGCGATGCTCGCTCGCTCGTCATCCATCCCGCCTCCACGACACATTTCCGTATGGACGCCGCCGCGCTCGCCGCGGCGGGCATCGGGCCGGGGCGCATCCGTCTGTCGATCGGCCTGGAGGATCCGGACGATCTGATCGATGACCTGAAGCGCGGACTCAAGGCGGCGCAGAAGGCCGCCGAGAATGCCAGCGCCGGCGCACCGCTGGGGAGCCGCGCATGATCATCGATCACCACGGCAAGGCCGCCTACGCCTACACCGGCGGCAAGGCGTTCGACGCCGCGCGGCCGGCCGTCGTGTTCATTCACGGTGCGGAGCACGATCACAGCGTGTGGGCGTTGCAGACGCGCTATTTCGCGCATCACGGCTTCGGCGTGCTGGCCCTCGATCTTCCGGGGCATGGACGCAGCGCCGGGCCGCCGTTGTCCAGCATTGCCGCACTGACCGACTGGGTGATCGGCGTGCTCGATGCGGCCGGCGTGCGGCAAGCGGTCTTCGTCGGCCACAGCATGGGGTCGCTGATCGCGCTCGACACCGCCGCGCGCCACCCGGAGCGTGCGCTGGGTCTCGCGCTGCTCGCGACCGCCGCGCCGATGACCGTCTCCGCGACGCTGCTCGACGCCGCGCGCGAGCACGAGCCGGAGGCCATCGAGATGGTCAACCAGTGGTCGCATTCGACGCTTGCCGCGAAGCCTTCGAGCCCCGCGCCCGGCTTCTGGCTGCAAGGGGCGAACCGGCGGCTGATGGAACGCGTGAGCCTGCTGGGCGAAGCCCTGCTCTTCCATACCGACTTCAGCGCGTGCAATGCCTACGCGGCGGCGCTCGAACGGGCCGCCGCGGTGCGCTGTCCGGTGTGCGTGCTGAGCGGCCGACGCGACATCATGACGCCGCCGCGCGCGGCGCGTCCGCTCGTCGATGCCATGAGAAAAGCCGGCACGGCGGTGCGGACCGTGGAACTGGACGCCGGTCACGCGATGATGACCGAGCAGCCGGATGCGACGCTCGACACGCTGTTCGAGTTCGCGCTCGATTGCGCCCGCGCCGGTCACGGAAAGGCTTGAAACGAACCCCGGAACCCCCGCTTGCGCCGCGCCTGCCGCCGCCGCAGAATGAATCTTGCTGGTGTCGGGAAGCCGGCGCGCCACGCGCCGCAGCATATCAGCCAAGCATGACAGGGAGGCCGTCATGGCGTACACCGCACACGGGGAGCATTTCGCGAACTTCGCCCAGTTCTACCCCTTCTATCTCGAAGAGCATCGCAATGTCGTGTCGCGCAGGCTGCATTTCATCGGCTCGCTCGGCGTGATCGGCTGTCTTGCCATGGCGATCGCCACCGGCGACTGGCTCGGGCTGCCGGCGGCCGTCGTCTGCGGCTATGGCTTTGCATGGGTCGGCCACTTCTTCTTCGAGAAGAACCGGCCGGCCACCTTTCGCCACCCGATCTACAGCCTGATGGGCGACTGGGTGATGTTCAAGGACATCTGCATCGGCAGGATCTCGCTCTGACAGTTCAGGCGGTCTGCCGGGGCAGCGCGGAAGGCGGCGGCTCGCGCAGACGCGCGTCGGTGAGGGCCGAGGCGCGCGCCGCGATCAACGAGCCTACCGTGATGTCCAGCGCGTCGTTTTCGAGCGCGTTCATGAGCGCGGCGCAATCCACCTGCGCGGCATCGAGCTTCAGCTGATATTCGAGTTCCGCGCGATCGATCACGAATTGGTCGAACAGCATCGTCACCGTCATCTGGATCGGATTCGCGATGAGCACGTAGCGCGGCTGGCGCGCGTCCTCCAGCCGGCCGATCCAGCCAAGCGCGTCGAGCCGGGCGATGAGCCGGTTCGAGGTATCGAGATCGCAGCGCGCCATTGTCGAGAGTTGCAGCGCCGTGTAGCCGGGCTTGCCTTCGGCGCGAGCCTCGACCAGCCGCGCCAGGATCTCGAGCGCATCCAGCAGGTCGCTGCCGGGGAAATCGCGCCGGTGATATTGCCCGGTGCGAATGGCGGGCAGCGCCGAGGTCACCATGGCGCCGACCAGCGCGATCATCCAGCACAGATAGACCCACAGCAGGAACACCGGCAACGCGGCGAACGCGCCATATACCGCGGTGTAGGTCGGAATGCGCCGCACGTAGGAACCGAAACCGCGCTTGCCGAGCTCGAACGCGATCGCGGCGATCAGCCCGCCTATCAGCGCATCGCGCCACTCCACCTTGCAGTTCGGCATGAACACGTAGATGAGCGTGAACGCGACCACCGTCAGCGGCAGCGAAACGCCCGTCAGTGCCCATTCGATGACCGGCGGCATCAGGTTGTGCGAGCCCGCGAAGGCGACCGAATGCGCGAACACATAGGACGAGATGGACAGGCTGCAGCCGAACAGGATGGGCCCGAGCGTGATGATCGACCAGTAGACCAGCACCCGCTGCGCGAACGGACGCGCCTTGCGCACGCGCCAGATGACGTTGAACGCGGATTCGACGGTCATCATCGTCATCACGGCGGTCACGAACAGGATGATCATGCCGACGGTCGTGAGCCCCTTCGCCTTCGCTGCGAACTGGTTCAGGTATTTGAAGATCTGGTCGTTGATCTGCGGCGGCATCAGGTGCACCGCGAGAAAATCCTGCAACGATGCCTGGAACGAACCGAAGATCGGAAACGCGGTGAACAGCGCGAACGCGACCGTGGCGAGCGGCACCAGCGACAGCACGCTCGTGAACGTCAGGCTGCCCGCCACCTGTGCGACGCGGTCTTCGCCGATGCGGCGCGCCACGAAGTTGGCGAGACGCCTGACCGCGGCCAGATCGATGAAAGGTGACTGCAAAGGCATTCTCCTCGTCGTGATTTCCCGGCGCATGCAACGGCGGCGGCTCATGTCCGCCTTGCCCCATGCCCGTATTGCCGGCAGAGGGCACGCCCCGGAAAATCGACTCAAAACCTATAATAGCCGTTCACTAAAAAAGCCTTATGAACGACATCCTCGTGCTTTACTACAGCCGCCATGGCGCGACCCGCGAGCTTGCGCTCGCCATCGCCCAGGGCGTCGACAGCGTTCCCGGCATGCAGGCGCGCGTGCGCACGGTGCCGCCGGTGTCCGCGGTCTGCGAAGCGACCCAGCCCGACATTCCCGCCGACGGCCCGCCCTACGCCGAGCTGCGCGATCTCGAAGAATGCGCGGGCCTGGCGCTGGGTTCGCCGACGCGCTTCGGCAACATGGCCGCGCCGCTCAAGTATTTTCTCGACGGCACCACGCCGCAATGGCTCTCAGGCGCGCTCGCGGACAAACCTGCCTGCGTGTTCACTTCCACGGGAAGCCTGCACGGCGGCCAGGAAAGTACCCTGCTCTCGATGATGCTGCCGCTCCTGCATCACGGCATGTTCATCCTGGGCATTCCTTACACGGAGTCGCGCCTCTCAACGACCCAAAGCGGCGGCACGCCTTATGGCGCGTCGCATCATGCGCGCCTCGGCAGCGAATCCGCCAGCCACGGCATCACCGCCGACGAAAAGGCGCTCGCCATCGCGCTCGGCGCACGGCTGGCGCGCACGGCGCTCAATCTCCAACGCGGCGCGCAAGCGGCCTGACGCGCACGATGAACGCACCCGCCGCCGTTTCGCGCCGCCACCCTGCCTATGCTCGCGGCGCGCTCGCGAGCCTGATTGCGCTGATCGTGCTGGCGCTGCTCTGGGAACTCTGGCTCGCGCCGGTGCGGCCAGGCGCCTGGGCACTCGCGCTGAAAGCCGTGCCGCTGGCCTGCGCGCTGCCGGGCGTGGCGCGCAAGAGCCTCTACACGCTGCAATGGGCCGCGATGCTCGTCCTGCTCTATCTCGCCGAGGGCGTGGTGCGCGGCATGACGGATGCAGGCCTGTCCGCGTCGCTGGGCTGGCTCGAAGCGTTGCTTGCGGCAGCCTTCTTCGGCTTCGCGCTGGCGTATGTCGCGCCATTCAAGCGCGCCGCGAAGGATGCGCGTGCGAAGAAAAGCTGAACCGTGCGCTTTTCTCACGCCAGCATCGCCCCGACGTGATGCTTTGTAGCACGATTCCCGACGCGCCGCGCGTGCCTATGCCATTCGGCCGAGGTTCGCGCCGCGCCGCTCTGCGCGATACTCTGCACTACGCCTGAACCCCTTTCCTGCCCAATCGTTCATGACCGCCACCCAAGCTTTCGTTTCCGCCTGCGTCGACCTGCTCGGCGCTTCGCACGTCCTCACCGAACCGCACGACACCGAGCCGTATCTCGTCGACTGGCGCAAGCGCTATCGCGGCAACGCCTGCGCCGTGCTGCTGCCCGCGAACACCGAACAGGTGGCTGGCGTCGTACGGCTGGCGCGTGAATACCGCATCGCCATCGTTCCGCAAGGCGGCAACACCGGGCTGGCCGGCGGCGCCACGCCGGATGGCAGCGGCGCGCAGGCCGTGCTGAGCCTGAAGCGGCTGAACCGCGTGCGCGGCATCGACCCGCACAACAACACCATCACCGTCGAAGCGGGCGTCGTGCTCGCCGACATCCAGTCGCGCGCGCAGGCGGCGCAGCGTCTGTTCCCGCTGAGCCTTGCCGCCGAAGGCAGCTGCACGATCGGCGGCAATCTGGCGACCAATGCGGGCGGCACCGGCGTGCTGCGCTACGGCAACACGCGCGAACTGTGCCTCGGGCTCGAAGTGGTCACGCCGCAGGGCGAAATCTGGGACGGCCTGCGCGGGCTGCGCAAGGACAATACGGGCTACGATCTGCGCGATCTCTACATCGGCGCGGAAGGCACGCTCGGCATCATCACGGCTGCCGTCATGAAGCTGCACCCCGCGCCGGTCGCAAAGGTCACGGCCCTCGCCGGTCTGGCGTCCGCGCAGGCCGCGCTCGACTTCCTCTCGCTGGCGCAGCATCACGCGGGCGCGCTGCTGACCGGATTCGAACTGATGTCGGACTTCTGCATGCGCCTGGTCGGCCGGCATTTCCCGCAACTGCGCTATCCGTTCGAGGCCACGCATGCACAGACGGTGCTGCTCGAACTCTCGGACAGCGAAAGCGAAACCCACGCCCGCGCCCTCTTCGAACGACTGATGGAGGAAGCGCTGGAGCAAGGCATCGTGGAAGATGCGGTCGTCGCCGAGAACCTCGGGCAGTCGCAGGCGTTCTGGTCGCTGCGCGAACACATTCCGCTTGCACAGGCCGAGGAAGGCCTGAACATCAAGCATGACATCGCCGTGCCCATCTCGGGCATCGGCCGCTTCATCGAGGAAACCGACGCGATCATCGCGAAGGCCGTCCCCGGCGCGCGCATGGTGACCTTCGGGCACCTCGGCGACGGCAACCTGCACTACAACGTGCAGGCGCCCGAGGGTGTCGACGGAAAAGTCTTCCTGGTCGAATGCGAAACGCAGATCAACGCCCTGGTCTACGATCAGGTGCATGCGTATCGCGGCAGCATCAGCGCGGAGCACGGTCTTGGCCAGTTGAAAGCCGAGGAAGCCATGCACTACAAGTCCCCGGTCGAGGTGCGCCTCATGCAGGCAGTCAAGGCCGCGCTCGATCCCGACAACCTGATGAACCCCGGCAAGGTCGTGCACTCCGGCGCGGCGCCTGCCAAGGAGAACGGCGCATGAAGATTCGCGTGCTGTCGGACCTGCATCTGGAGTGCGACGAGCCACTGGCGATTCCCTACGCGCAAGCGGATCTCGTCGTGCTGGCCGGCGACATCCACAATCACGCCGAAGGTCTGCGCTGGGCCGCCGAGAATTTCGATTCCGATGTCCCGGTCATCTATGTGCCCGGCAATCACGAGTACTACGACGCCGAATTCGGCGCGATGGAAGCGGCCATGCAGGACGCCGCCCGCAGCGTCGACAACGTGCATTACCTGAACAACGCGTCGCTGGTGGATCGCCGGGGCGCGTGGCGCGTGCTCGGCACGACACTGTGGACGGACTTCGAGCTGTTCGGATCGGGCGAGAGCGACATCGGCCGCGCGCAGGAGGCGTGTACGAAAGTCATGCTCGACTACAAGGGGTTGATCCAGCTTGCGTGGCCGGAACCGGACGGCGAGCCGCGCGCCTTCGCGCCCGACGACTCGCTGGCGCTGCACGAGCAGGCACGCGGCTGGCTCGAAGCCGAACTCGCGAAGCCTTTCGCGGGCCAGACGATCGTCGTCACGCATCATGCGCCCCGGCGCGAGAGCCTCGCGCCGCAGTACGCGGAAGACATCGTTTCGGCGGGCTTCGTCAATCACATGCCCATGCTGACGCGCGCGCCGGTCGCGCTATGGATTCACGGTCATACGCACACCTCGTTCGATTACGAAGCAGACGGCACGCGCGTGGTGTGCAATCCGCGCGGCTACTTCAGCAAGCGCAGCGGCCGGTGGGAGAACGAGCAGTTCGCGTGGGACAAGGTGGTCGAGATCTAGATCAGAGCGGGCGTGATGACAAGACGAACTGAAGGAAGGTAAGCCGAAGCAGCACGGAACCCTGTTGGACCCTGCGGAGGAACGCCATGTGCGGCCGAATCAGCCAGTACCGACTGCCGATGCATTACGCGCAACGCCTGCATCTGAAGAATCCGTTCGTGCTCGTAGATGCCGCCGACCGGCGTCCGGGCTATAACCTCTCGCCGGGCACGCATCCGCTGGGCGTGTATCCGGACGAGTCCATCCGTGCCGTTCACTGGGGATATTGCCCGCCGTGGGCGCTGCAGAAGAAGCTGCCGCAAACCATCAACGCGCGCGTCGAAACCGCGGCAACGAGCGCTTATTTCAAGCATCTGTGGAAGAAAGCGCGCATTCTCATCCCGGCCGATGGCTGGTTCGAATGGCGCATCGAGCCGCGTCCAGGCGATTCCGACGATCCGGCCGCGAAGCCCGCCAAGCAGCCGTACTACATCCAGCGCGCCGACGGCGAGCCCATGTACTTGGCTGCGCTCACGAGCATCATGCGCGATGAAGACGCCGCCGCGGCCGGTGCGGGCTTCGTGATCGTGACGGCGGCCGCCGATGAAGGTCTCGTTGACGTCCATGACCGCCGGCCGCTCGTATTCGCGCCGGCCGCCGCGCGACGCTGGCTGGATCCGGACGCCACGCCCGAGGATCTCACCGCGCTGGTCCGGGCGGATGGCGTGCCGGCATCACAATTCGTGTGGCACCGCGTGTCCACCGATGTCAACCGCGCCACTAACGACGAGCCGCGCCTGATCGAGCCGCTGGAAACGCTGCTGTGAGCGCGCGGCCTGACATCAAGACTTCAATGCCTTTCAGCGCCTGCGCCGCTCGCGGCCGTCGTCGATGCGGATCGGCACGAGACGGCGCTGTGCCTCGCGTTCCGACTGAGCACGCATCGCATTGAACAGGTCGCGCGAAGCCGGAACCACGATCAGCAGCAGCAGTGCCGCAAGGGCGAGCAGAAGTGGCGTACTCATGTGAATGGTCCCCGTAAAAAGTTCGAGTGATCGAAGGCTGAAAATACCAAGCTGCGGACACTTCGTGAGTAAGCAAGTGTTGCGCCGCAACTAATTTCGTAACAGCCGCCCCACCGCCTCAGCTCACTACAAACTCTTTCAGGGAATCGGTATCGGCCGCGAGCGTGTCGGGCATTGCCTCGCGCAGGAATTCCACCCAGGTGCGGATCTTCGCGTCGAGATACTGGCGCGACGGATACAGCGCGTATACGTTCAGCTCCTGCATCGTGTACTGCGGCAGCACCCGCACCAGGGTGCCCGCACGCAAGGCCGGCAGCGCGGATGACGTCGGCAGCACGCCGACACCCATGCCTTCGCGCAGCGCCACGACCATCGCGTCCGCCACGTTCACCGTGAACACCGATGGTCCCAGGCTCACGGTTTCCTGACCGTTCGGGCCGTCGAACACCCAGCGATCCGGCGGAAAGACCGGCGTCATCAGATGCAGGCAGGTATGGCGCACGAGATCCGAGAGCACGTGCGGCGCGCCATGCTTCTCCACATAGGCCGGCGACGCGCACGCGATGCTGAACACCGACCCCAGCCGCGCGGAAACCAGCGCCGAATCGGGCAATTCCGAGGCGAGCACGACTGACACGTCGTAGCCTTCGTCGAGCAGATCCGGCACGCGCTGCGCCAGCGTCAAATCGACCTGCACCGAAGGATGACGCTCCTGGTAGCGCGAGATCATCGGCACGATGTAGTGCTGGCCGAAGCTCGTCATCGAATGCACCTTCAGTTTGCCGGACGGCCGCGCATGGGCATCGCCGGCCTCGGCTTCCGCCTGGTCCACGTAAGCGAGGATCTGCTCGCAACGCTGCAGGTAGCGCTCGCCGGCCTCGGTGAGCGCGATGCGGCGCGTCGTGCGATTCAACAGACGCGCACGGAGATGCGCCTCGAGATCAGAAACGGCGCGCGATGCATACGCGGTCGTCGTGTTCAGATGCTGTGCGGCCGCCGTGAAGCTTCCCGCCTCGACGACCCGCATAAATACGCGCATGTTCTGCAGCGTGTCCATAGCGCTTTCCGACTCAAAGAAACTGGTGATTTGACGAATTGTTGCACTTCTCGCAAGACGGATTATCACACAATCCGTAAAAATGCTTTGCGCCCTTGCGGGTTATTCGACAAATCTTGCAAAAATATAATCACTTCCAAGAGTTTGAACCGAATTTGGGAGTGAATCGTGCGAGGGCGAGTATCACGCAAGACTGTTTCAGCCGCAGTTCTTGCAACTATCTTGATCATCTCCGGGTGTGCCAGCACCGGCCACATCGCGCCTCGCGATTCGCTCAAGGACGCATCAACGCTCGACGTCGGCACGGCGATCCGGCAAGCCAGTGCCGAGGCCCAATGGCCCGCCGAACAATGGTGGCGCGCCTATCAGGACCCGCAACTGGACCAGTGGATCGAGCGCTCGACGAGCGGCAACCCGACGCTCGCAATGGCCGCAGCGCGCGTGCGCGAGGCGCATGAAGCGGCGGGCATCGCGCGCTCGGACCTGTATCCGCATGTCGATGCCGCCATGAGCGTCGCGCGCAAGAACTGGCCGAACAACGACTTCTATGGCCCTGGCCCTTACGCAGACACGACCACCTGGGACGACACGGCGGGGCTGACGCTGTCCTACAACCTCGACCTGTGGGGGCGCGACGAGAACAATACCGAACGCGCACTCGACGTTGCCCACGTGCGCGCCGCCGATGCCCGCGCCGCGCAGCTCGATCTCGAAACCAACGTGGTGCGGGCCTACATCGGCTTTTCGCAGGCTTTCGCGCTGCTGGACATCGCGCAGCAAACGCTCGAACAGCAGCAACATATCGCCGACCATGCGCGCCGCCGTCTGAATGGCGGCATCGGCACGCAGCTCGAACTTAGTCAGGCCGAAGCGCCGCTGCCCGAATACGAGCGTCAGGTCGACATCTACCAGGAAGACATCGCACTCGCGCGCCATCAACTGGCCGCGCTCGCGGGCGAAGGACCGGGCGCCGGCGAAGCGCTGACGCGCCCCGCCCTGTCGCTCGCCACCCCGTTGCCGCTGCCTTCCGCGCTGCCGGCCGAACTCGTCGGCCACCGGCCCGATATCGTCGCGGCCCGCTGGATGGTGGCAGCACAGGCGCGCGGCATCGACGTCGCGAAGGCCGGCTTCTATCCGAACATCAACCTGGCCGCTTCGCTGACCCAGGCCTTCGCGGGCGGTGCGCTGCTGAGCTTCCTTACCAGCAAGGCGTCGGGTTACAGCTTCGGCCCGGCCATCTCGCTGCCGATCTTCGAAGGCGGACGGCTGCGCGCGCAACTGGGCGCGGCATCGGCGCAATACGACGAAGCCGTCGATCACTACAACGCGACGCTGGTCGCGGCGCTGAAGGAGATCGCGGATCAGGTCGTGCGCGTGCATTCGCTCGACACCCAGCTCGACGCGTCGGGCCGCTCGGTCGCCGCCGCGCGCAAGAGCTACGACCTCGCCAATGAAGGCTACCGGCGCGGTCTCACCGATTACCTGAACGTGCTCGTCGCGCAGACGCAGTTGCTCAAGGCACAGGACGGCCAGGCGCGCGTGCGCGCGGCGCGGCTCGCGGCGTATGCAACGCTGACCTCGGCGCTCGGCGGCGGTCTCGACGATCCGTCGAACGGCCCGGAGCAGACCGCGCTCGCGCCGTCTCGGCACATCGGCACGCTCGGCCGGCTGAGCGCGAACGGACCGAAGTGAGGCGGCGCCCATGACCTCCTCCACTCATCCAACCGACGCACGGCACACGTTCATGCAGGCGCTCGCCGACTGGGCGCGCACCGACGGCCTCGCATGGATCTACATCTTCAAGGCCGTGCTGGCCGCGCTGCTGGCGCTGTGGCTGGCGATGCGCCTCGACATGCAGCAGCCGCGCACCGCGATGACCACCGTGTTCGTCGTGATGCAGCCGCAAAGCGGCATGGTGCTCGCCAAAAGCTTCTATCGTTTCTGCGGCACGATGGTCGGGCTCGTCGTGATGATGGTCTTCATCGGCCTGTTCGCGCAGCAGCCGGTGCTGTTTCTGTCGGCCACCGCGCTATGGGTCGGTATCTGCACGGCGGGCGCGGCGCGCAACCGCAACTTCCGCTCGTACGGCTTCGTGCTGGCGGGCTACACGGCGGCGTTGATCGGCATCCCGGCGGCGCAGCATCCGGACGGCGCGTATCTGTCCGCGCTGACTCGGGTTGGCGAGGTGACGCTCGGCATCGTCTGCTCCGGCGCGGTGAGCGCGCTGATCTTTCCGCAGCACGCGGGCGAACAGGTTCGCACCACCGTGCGCCGCCGCTTCACGCAATTCGTCGATTACGTGTGCCGCGCGCTGTCAGGCGCGATGCCGCGCGCGCAGATCGAGCGCACCAATCTGGCCTTCGTCGCGGATATTGTCGGCTTCGAGGCGGCGCGCAGCGTCGCAGTGTTCGAGGACCCGGAGTCGCGCAGGCGCGGTGGCCGGCTCGCGCGGCTGAACAGCGAGTTCATGAACGCCTCGACGCGCTTCCACGCGCTGCATCAGTTGATGAACCGGCTGCGCGAGAACGCATCGGTCACCACCATCGCCGCGCTCGAACCGTTCTTCCGCGAAGTGCCGCCGCTGTTCTCGCTCGCGGGCGAGCCGGTGCGCAACGCCGCCGACGCCGCGCAGGCCGCCACGCAGTTGCGCGCCTATCGGGCCGCGTTGCCGCAACGCGTGCACGCCGCGCGCGCCGGCAGCGAAACGCAACCGGACTTCGTGCCGCTCGAATTCGACACGGCCACGGAACTGCTCCATCGCTTCGTCGACGACATGCTCGCCTACGCCGAAACCTATGCGTCGTTGAGCGCGCCGTCGCACGAACGTGAGCACTGGGTCGCCCGCTATGTGCCGCGCACCAACCTGCTCGCGGCCGCCGTGTCGGGGCTGCGCGGGGCGGTCGTCATGTTCGCGCTGTCGGCGTTCTGGATCGGCACGGCCTGGCCGAGCGGCGGCACGATGGTCCTCAACGCGGCCGCCGTGTGCGCGCTGGCATCGTCGTCGCCGCGGCCGGCCCTGATGTCGGCGCAGATGGCCGCCGGCACGCTGCTCGCCGCGCTGGCCGGCATGGTGGTCGTCTTCGGCGTATTCCCGCATGTGGACGGCTTTCCGATGATGTGCGCCGCGCTCGCCCCCGCCCTCATGTTCGGCGCGTATCTGAGCACGCGGCCCAAGTTTGCCGGCGCGGGCATCGGCTATTGCATCTTCTTCTGTTTCCTGGCCGGCCCGGACAACCTGGTTCATTACGATCCGACTGGCTTCATGAACGATGCCCTCGCGCTGGTGCTGTCGATGATCGTCGCGGCAATCGCCTTCGCCGTGCTGCTGCCCACCGATGCGCCGTGGCTGCGCAAGCTGCTGCTCGCCGACCTGCGCCGTGAAGTGGCGCATGCGCGCCGGGGCCGCCTGCCGCGCATCAAGACGCACTTCGAAAGCCGCACACGCGACCTGCTTGCGCAGATCAACGCCATCGCCGCCGGCCGTGCCGACTTGCAACGCGACGCGCTGCAATGGCTCTTCGCGGTGCTCGAATTCGGCAATGCGGTGATCGACCTGCGGCACGAACTCGCGGCTTCGCCGGAAGATGCTTCGAAGCATTGGCAACGCCCGGTCGAGGCGACCCTCGACGCCGTCGTGCGGCTCTTCGAGCGTCCCGGTCCGCAACGTTTCGACACCGCACTCGCCGCGACCGCACGCGCGATCCAGGACGTGCAGGCGCTGCTGTCCGAAACCGATACGGCGCCCGAGGATCGCCACCGCTTGCGCCGCGTGGCAAGTCATCTGCATCTGGTCCGTACCGCGCTGCTCGACCGCGAGGCACCGTTCGCACGACATGCGTCCATTGATCCAGCCACCCCCGAAGGAGCGCCCCATGTTGCCGCGTAACGTCGCGATCCTCGAAGCCTATGTGCCGACGATCCTGCTGCTCTTCATCGCCGGCGCGGTGCTGACGTGGTTCATCGACCGCGTGCTCGCGCTGACCGGCCTGTATCGCGTGGTCTGGCATCCGGCGCTGTTCCGCGCGAGCCTGCTCGTCTGCATGTGCGGCACGCTCGGGCTCGTGGCGTATCGCTGAGCCAGTCCGTTCAAACCTTCAACCCAGTCCAGAGAGTTGCATCATGGTTCTCAGAAAGATCATCGGCCTCGTGCTGACCCTCGCGATGTTCGCGGTGGCGCTCGTCATCGGACGCGTGCTGTGGGTCCATTACATGGATGAGCCATGGACCCGCGACGGCCGCGTGCGCGCCGACGTCGTCAACGTGGCGCCAGACGTGTCGGGCGCGGTCGTGCAGTTGCCGGTGCGCGACAACCAGTTCGTCAAGAAGGGCGACCTGCTGATGGAGGTCGATCCGTCGCATTACCGGATCGCCGTCGAGCAGGCGCAGGCAAACGTGGCGGCGCGCGCCGCCGAACTGCGCATGCGTCGCGCCGATGCCGCGCGCCGCGCCGACATGGACAGCCTCGTCGTCTCGAAGGAAGCGCGCGACAACGCGCAACAGACCGCCTCGACGGCGGCGGCGCAGCTCCAGCAGGCACAGGCCGCGCTCGATGCCGCGCAGCTCAATCTCGAGCGCACGCGCGTGGTGTCGCCGGTGGACGGTTACGTGACGAACCTGAACGTGTTTCGCGGCGACTATGCGACGGCGGGCACGGCGAAGCTTGCGATCGTCGACAGTCACTCGTTCTGGGTCTACGGCTATTTCGAGGAAACCAAGCTGCCGCACGTGCGCGTGGGCGACCGCGCGTCGATCCGGCTGATGAGCGGCGGCGAACTGCAGGGCCACGTGGAGAGCATCTCGCGCGGCATCTATGACCGCGACAATCCGCAGAGCCGCGAACTGCTCGCCGACGTGAATCCGACCTTCAACTGGGTGCGGCTTGCGCAGCGCGTGCCGGTGCGGGTGGGCATCGATCACGTACCGGACGGCGTGCTGCTCTCGGCGGGAACGACGGCCACCGTGGTGATCGCGCCGTCCATGTAGGGCGGCGCAGTGCGCAGTCCTCGCTGACCGCCCTGCCGATTGTGATATTGGTTGCGCCACCCGGACACTTCGGACGCGGCCGAATCAAGCGGACCACCCAAGCGGACCGACTCAAGCGGAGAATGCGATGAAACGAGGACCGTTCAGCGAAGCAGGCAGGAGACGGCGGCGCATGTTCCTGAGCCGCGCGCACGTGGCGCTGGCCGCGGCCGGCACGCTGGCGGCGTGTTTCGGCATCGGCATGGCGATCAACGGCGGGTTGGAGTTCAACCGGACGAAGGTGTTCACGGGCGTCGGGATCATCGCGGTGTCGACCGTGCTGTATATCTCGATGCTCTTCGTCAAGGACGATCCCGCGCCGCCGGAACAGTGACCGGCGACGGTCCTGCCCGTTGAGTCCGTGTCAGGCCAGCGCCGCGAGCGTGGCTTCCGTCGTATCGACGACCATCAAACCCGCGCGCAATCCCGGCTTCACCTTCGGATTCGGAAACACGATGCGCTCTTCATCGTGTGAAACCCGGTAGCGATAGTCACCGTCCCGGGCCAGTTCGGTGCCCGCTGCGAATGCGGTGAAGTTCGGCACATCGCCTGCCACATTCAGCACGAAATGCTCGCTGCGCTTGTCGATCTGCGCGACCACGCTGAACACGCGCAACGACGCCTCTGCTACTGGGGCGGCTGTTGACGCGCCCGCGAGCAGCCGCCGCAGCGCGTCATCCGCCGCCGCAAAACGCGTCAGATCGTTCTGGCCGAACGGCCGCACCTTGCCAAGTTCCAGCGTGCAAGCCAGCGCGCCCGCATGCTGCGCGGTGAACTGGGTGAACGTAGGCCCCTTCTCGCGATGCAACAGTACCGCCTGAAGACGGGCGTCGCGCAGCCAGTCGAACATGGCGCGCGCGGGCGGCGCGCCCGTATGCGGCAGCAGCGCGAACTGCTCGAACACCGAGGCGCGAATCGCCGTATGCATGTCGATGTGCCACTTGTCGTGCGAGACATCCGCGAAGAACGCCAGCGCCGCCTGTTCCAGTTCCACGGCGCGCGGCGCTTCACGACTGCCCTCGAACTGCGCGTGACGGCCGCTGAACAGCCGGTTCAGATCGTCGTCGGCATAACGCTCGCCCGCGCGCATCGCGCCGATATTGCCAAGAATCACCAGCAGCCGCGCAGCCAGCGGCGCGCGTCCGCTCGCGATATCCGCGACCAGCCGCGTCAGCATCTCGATCGGCGCAGTTTCGTCGCCGTGAATGCCCGCCGATGCCAGCACGCTATGAGACGGTGAATGCTCCGGTTCGAGGCGCAGCACGCCGTCTCCCAACCACGTCCAGCGCACGCCGGAGGCCGCCATGCCGGAACGCGTCGCCGGCGCGCCGTTGCCGAGCGTGAAGCCAAGAAAGTCGTCGAGCATGCGCGAGGAATCAGCGCTGGAAATCATAAAGGGCACCCAGGCCGAGAATGGCCGTCAGTTCGTCGAGCGCCGTGCGCGACTCGACGAGCAATTGTGGATCGGCGAGATCGGCCGGCGCGAGGCGATCGCGGTAATGCCGCTCGATCCACGCGTCGAGCTGCGCGAACAGCGCGTCGTTCATCCACGCGCGCGGGTTCACGGCCGCGCGCTCGGCCTCGTTCAGCACGACGCGCAGGCGCAGGCACGCCGGGCCGCCGCCGTTCTTCATGCTCTCGCGCAAGTCGAAGACCAGCACTTCGTCGATGGGCGACGAACGCGACGCAAGCGCATCCAGATACGCCGCCACGCGCGCATTCTCGCGACATTCCTGCGGCACGACCAGCACTTGCCGTCCATCCGCCGCCGACAGCAACTGGCTGTTGAACAGATACGACGTCACCGCGTCCTCGACGCTCACTTCGTCCGCCGGCACTTCGAGCGCGGTGAACGCGGCGCCGCGCGCATCGAGCCGCGCGCGCAGTGCCTCATACACCGTGTGCTGATCGACGAAGGCCTGCTCGTGGCAGAACAGCGTCGTGAGATTGCCCACCGCGATGACATCGTTGTGGAACACACCGGCATCGATCACGTCGGGCGATTGCTGCGCGAACACGGTCGCGTCCGCGTCCAGGCCATGCAGGCGCGCCACCGCGCGGCTCGCTTCCAGCGTCTGCCGCGCCGGGTAGCGCCGTGGCTGCGGGCCCGCGCCATACTCGCTGCGGCCATACACGAAGAACTCGACGCCCGCTTCGCCATACGTTCGGGCAAAGCGCGTATGGTTCGCGGCGCCCTCGTCGCCGAGCGCAGGCGTGCCGGGCAGCGCGTGATGAATCTGGAAGTGCGCTTCGTCGGCGAAGATCGCGCCGAGCGAACGGCGCGTCTCGTCATGTTCGATCGCGCGATGCAGCTTTGCCGCCAGATTGGCGGGCGTGAAATGCACGCGGCCGTCGGCGGTGTCGGCGGACGGACTCACGGTCGCGGCGTTCGCCGTCCACATCGACGATGCCGAGCTCGCCGCCGCGAGCAGTTCAGGCGCTTCGCGCGCCGCGCGGGCGATCACGCTGGCGTCGTCGCCGGAGAAACCCAGCGCGCGCAACAGCCCTACCGAGGGCCGTTCGAGCGGCGGCAGCACGCCCTGCTGGAAGCCCGCGTCCGCGAGCCGCTTCATCTTGCGCAGCCCTTGGCTGGCTGCGGCCTTCGGATTGGCAACCGATTTTTCGTTGCTGCGCGACGCGACATTGCCGAAGGACAGTCCGGCGTAGTTGTGAGTCGGGCCGACCAGCCCGTCGAAATTCGCCTCGTATGCTGTCGGTGCGTCTTTCAGTGCCTCTTTCGATGCCTGCATCATGAATCCTTCGCTATGACTGCTTGCCGTGCTGGAACTTCGCGTGACATCGCGCGTGACACGGAACTCAAAACCGCATTCCCGGCGAGAGGCTCGCGGGCATTTGCAGCTGCGCGCTCTCCACCGACGCCATCGGATACGAGCAATAGTCCGCCGCGTAGTACGCGCTTGGCCGCTGATTGCCCGAACGTCCGATGCCGCCGAACGGCGCCGCCGACGATGCCCCATTGGTCGGCCGGTTCCAGTTGACGATGCCCGCGCGTATCGTGTGCTGGAAGTGCGTCCAGGCTTTTTCGTCATCGGCGAGCAGGCCGGCGGAGAGACCGTAGGCGGTGTCGTTGGCACGCTCGATGGCTTCGTCGAAGCTGCGGTAGCGCGTGACCTGAACCAGCGGGCCGAAATGCTCCTCGTCGGGCACGTCGCGCGCCTGCGTGACATCGAGGATCGCGGGCGTGACGAAGCCGAGATGCGCGTCGCGCTGCTGCATCGTGAGAACGGGCACGGCGCCCGCCTCGACGAGCCGCCGCTGGGCCTCGACGAGCCGCGCCGCCGCACGCGCCGAGATCACCGCGCCCATGAACGGCTGCGGGTCGTCGTCATAAGCGCCGACGCCCAGGTTTGCGCTCACCTCGGTGAAGCGGCGCAGGACGCGTTCGCCGAAGGCATCGTCGGGCACGAACAGACGCCGCGCGCAGGTGCAGCGCTGACCCGCCGACAGGAACGCCGATTGAATCGTGTGATGCACGGCCGCGTCGATGTCCTCCACCGGCGCGACGACGAGCGGATTGTTGCCGCCCATTTCGAGCGCGAGCACGATCTCGGGGCGTCCGCCGAACTGCTTGTGCAGCAGCGTGCCGGTATCCGAACTGCCGGTGAAGAACAGGCCGTCGATCTGCCGGTGATTGGCGAGCGCCACGCCCGTGTCCTTCTCGCCCTGCACGAGGTTGAGCACGCCTTTGGGCAACCCCGCCTGAATCCACAACGCGACGGTCGCGGCCGCAACGCCGGGCGCGAGTTCCGACGGCTTGAACACCACAGCATTGCCCGCGATCAGCGCCGGCACGATGTGCCCGTTCGGCAGATGCCCCGGAAAGTTGTAAGGCCCGAACACGGCGACGACGCCATGCGGCCGATGCCGCAGCACCGCGACGCCATCGGCCATCGGCGCGCGCTTTTCGCCGGTGCGCTCGTGATAGGCCTGCACGGAGATATCGACCTTGGCCGCCATCGAGGCGACTTCCGTGCGCGCTTCCCACAAGGGCTTGCCGGTTTCGCGGCCGATCGCGTGCGCAAGCGCGTCCTTGTTCTCGTTGAGCAGCGCGGCGAAGCGCTTCGCAATCGCCACGCGTTCGTCGAACGCGCGCGCGGCCCACGCGGGAAACGCGCGCCGCGCCGACGACACCGCACGCTCGACATCTTCCGCCGACGCGCTGTTGCCCTGCCAGACGATGTCGCCATTGCCCGGATTGCGCGAGCCGAACGCCGCGCCCCGGCCTTCCTGCCAGTCACCGTCGATATACAAGTGGTTCGAGATATCCATGTCGTGTCTCTGTCATCGGGGTCGCGAAGGCGAACTCAGCACGCGCACCGCGTCGCCTTCCTTCACACGCAAGGCGGCGGCTTCGTCCGCCGTCAGCAGCAACGTGCCGCCCTGCACCATGCCAACGGTCGCGCCGCAACGGAAATCGTCGAGCAGCGTATTGGACACGAGGCACTTCACATCGCTGTCCGTGTCCGCCCGCGTGCCGATACGCACGCTCGCCAGCACGCTTTCACGCACCGTCCGCAAGTCGCCGATATGGCATTCGAGCACCGGACCGGCGTCGAAGATATCGACGTGATTCTCATAGCGCAGCCCTTCCGCTTCGAGCATCTTGCGCGCGGGCGCCGTGTCCTTGTGCGTCACGCCGACCGCGCGCTGCGCGGTCTCGGGCAACAGGTCGAGATACACCGGATAACGCGGCATCAATTCCGCCACGAACGACTTCTTGCCGTGCGAACTGAGGTAATCCGCTTCGTTGAAATCGATCTGATAGAAATGGGAGCCGACCGCGTTCCAGAACGGCGACTCGCCGCTCTCGTCGAAATGGCCGCGCAACTCGGCGCACAGTCGCTCCGGAAAGCGCTCCGTGAACTGCGCGATGAACATGAAGCGCGAGCGCGACAGCAGCCCGCCCACACCGGCCGTCCGATAACGCGGGCTCAGGAACAGCGAACACACCTCCGCGTAGCCGGTCAGGTCATGCGACATGTTGAGCAGCGACATGCGCGTCCACACGCCCATGTCCTGGCTGGCATGCACGACCGTCGACACGCGATAGTTGTAGAACGGCTGCTCCAGCCCGACTTCCGTTTCAATGCCGCATACGCCCGCCACGTCGCCCGTCGCGGTGTCTTCCATCACGAAGAAATAGCCCGCGTCGAACGGCGCGGCCGAGCCGCTCAGCGTGCGGCGCGCGCGCTCGACGCGCGCGGCCAGCGCCGCGCGGTCCGGCTTGAACGTAGTCAGCCCGGGGCCCGTTTCCTGGGCAAGCGCGAGCAGTGCGTCGACGTCGCCCGGCTGCGTGCAACGCACGACGATCATGGCATTTCTCCCGAAGCCTGATGCAAGGGCACGCAACGCACCGTGTCGCCATCGCCGACGCCGAGCGCTACCCGCGCCGCCGCCGACAGCGCGGCGCCGTCGGCGCGCGTGCCGCTCAGTCGCGCGATCACGCAGCGAAACGCATGCGCGCCGCCCGCCGCGACGAGATAGGGCGCGCCCGCGCCGCCTGGCGTGCCGTCTTCCGCGTTACTCGGGCGCACCGCGCGCAGTTCGCCGGAACTCGCCGACGCGCTCTTGTCGACGGCAAGGGTCAGCACCGGGCCCGCGTCGAAGATATCGACGTAGCGGTCCGGCTCGAAACCTTCCTCGAGATGGATGTCGTAGGCGAGCAGCGTGTGTTCGTTGGGTTCGCCCAGCACGCGCTGCGCGTCGGCGGGCAGGAGCGGCACGTAGAGCGGATAGCTCGGCATCACTTCCGCGATGAACGTGCGGCTGCGTCCGCCCGACTCCGCTTCCACCTGTTCGAAGTCGCGTCCGAAGAACTTGCGGCCGACCGCATCCCAGAACGGCGACGCGCCCGCCTCGTCGGTGACGCCCAGCATCAGCGAGAACACTTCGGTCGAAAAGCGTCGCGGGTTCGCGGCGATGTAGATCATGCGCGCCCGCGACAGCAGATGCGCGGCTGCGGCGTTCTCTTCGTCGCGCAACGATGGATCGATGTAGAAGCCGGTCAAGCGGCTCTTGCCCGTCAGTTCGTGCGACATGGTGAGCGCATGGATCTTGCGGTTCACCTTGAGCTCGCGCGACGCGTGGATCAGCGCATCGTTGCGGAACGCGTGGAACGGCTCGGCATAGCCCGCCGACGCAACGATGCTCGACGTTCCGAGCAGCCGCTTCGTTTCGGTGTCTTCGAGCACGAAGAGATAGAACTCCTCGCCGGGAAACTCCACTTCGGCGCGGAACGAATCTTCCGACAGCGCGACGCGCGGTTCAAGCGCGCGCCGGTCGCGCGGCAAGGAGTGCAGCACTGGCTGCGCGGCGCGCGCCATGCGTTCGAGTTCGTCGAGATCGGCGAGTCGGGCGGGACGGACGAAGCGCATCATCGGCTCCCGTGCTTCACTTGACCGCCGCCGCACTGACCATCTGCTCCACCGCCCGGCCGATGCGCGCGAAACCTTCGTCGAGATCGGCCATCGGCATGATGAGCGAGGGGGCGAAGCGCAGCACGTTCGGCCCGGCGATCAGCATGATGACGCCGTTCGCCGCGGCCGCGTTGAGCACGTCCTTCGCGCGGTCGCGGTACGCATCGTTCAGTTCCGCGCCGATCAACAGCCCGCGGCCGCGAATCTCCCTGAAGAGGCCAAAGCGTTCGTTGAGGCGCGCGAGATGCGCCTTGATCGCTTCGCTGCGCTCGCGCACGCCTTCGAGCAATTGCGGATCGCTGATCAGTTCGACCACCTTCTCCGCGATCGCCGCGCCCAGCGGATTGCCGCCGTAGGTCGTGCCGTGCACGCCCACCTTGAAGTGCGCGGCGATGGCTTCCGTGGTCAGCATCACGCCGATCGGGAAGCCGTTGCCCAGCGCCTTCGCGCTCGTGAGGATGTCCGGTGTCACGCCGTACTGCATGTACGCGTAGAAGCTGCCCGTGCGGCCCACGCCCGTCTGCACCTCGTCGAAGATGAGCAGCGCGCCGTGCTGGTCGCACGCGTCGCGCAGGCCTTGCAGGAAGGCCGAGTCGGCCGGCAGCACGCCGCCTTCGCCCTGCACCGGCTCGACGATCACCGCGCAGGTCTTCGGGCCGATCGCCGCGAGCGCGGCCGGCAGATCGTTATAGGGCAGATGACGAATGCCCTGCGGTTGCGGGCCGAAGCCTTCGGCGTACTTCGGCTGGCCGCCGACGCTCACCGTGAAAAACGTGCGCCCGTGGAACGACTGCGTGAACGAGATGATCTCGATCTTGTCGTCGCCGTGCTGGTCGATGGCATAGCGGCGCGCGAGCTTGAGCGCCGCTTCGTTGGCCTCCGCGCCCGAGTTGGCGAAGAACGCGCGATCCGCGAAGGTCAGGTCCGTCAGGCGTTTCGCGAGACGCAACACCGGCGCGTTGGTGTAGCCGTTGCCGATGTGCCAGAGCTTGTCGCCCTGTTCGTGCAGCACCTTCAGCAGTTCCGGATGGCCATGGCCCAGCGCCGTCACCGCGATGCCGCCGGCGAAATCGACGTAATCGCGGCCGTCCGTATCCCACACGCGCGAGCCGCGCCCGCGGTCGGGCACGAAGCTGGCGGGCGCGAACACCGGCACCATGACCTCGTCGAAGGTCGCGCGGTTCACATTCATCTCGGTCATGAGCTACTCCTTTTCAGGTTCCGCATCGGTATCAGGTTCGATATTAGGCAATCGCGCGGGTTCCGTCTTGCGCGTTCGCGACATGCTTCCACGGCTTTGCCCGTCCGCTCACGCAGCGCCCGGCGGCTCGATCAACGCGCCGCCCCGCGGTTCGTCGGGCGTGCCGCGCTGTTTCTCGATCCAGTTGCGGCGCTCCTCGCGCGGCGTCACGCCGAAGCGGTCACGATAGGCATTCGAGAAATGCGCCGCCGACGAAAATCCACACGCCAGGCTGATCTGCACCACCGATTTGTTCGTGCGCTGCAATTGCGTGCGCGCCTTCGTGAGCCGCAGATTGAGGTAGTACTTCGACGGCATCGCGCCGAGGTATTGACGAAACAGCCGCTCCAGCTGCCGCCGCGAGATGCCGGCGAGACTGGCGATCTCGTCGGTGGTGAGCGGATCCTCGATGTTCGCTTCCATCAGCTGGAGCGCGTCGTTGAGGCGCGGATGCCGTTCGCCGGGCGCGGTGACGAAGGGAATGCGCTGGCGCTCCGTGCCCGCGCGCAATACGCCGATGCCCAGCGAATCCGCGATGCGTTCGGCCAGATCCGGGCCGTGATCGCGCGCGATCATCGCGAGCATGAAGTCGATGCTGGCCTGTCCGCCCGTGCACGTGGCGCGGTCCCGGTCGATTTCGAAAATCTGCTGGCTGACGATGGCGCGCTCGAATTGCTCGGTGAACTGCTGGTAGGTTTCCCAGTTCACCGCGACGCGATACTGCGCGAGCTGTCCGGCCATCGCGAGCCACCACACGCCATGGTGAATGCCGCTCACGAGCGGCGTGCGCGGCGCGACCCGCGCGAGGCTGGCGAGAAACAGCCGGTAGTCGGCGAACTGCTGATAGCGCTCCGTGACGACGATCAGCCAGTCGCAGCGGACGGTGTCGTTGAAGGCGCCATCGGCGGGCAATTGCGCGCCGCCCGACAGCGGCACCGGGCGGCCGTCCCAGGAACAGATGCGCCACTCGTAGAGACGATGCCCGTCGATCTCGTTGGCGAGCGCAAGACTGTCGATGATCGGCGCGATGCCGCTCATCGAGACCGGCGCGAGCGCAACGATAGTCACCTGCCGCGGCGCGCCGGCCCCATTCGCCACGTTATTTGAGGCTGCCCGACAGGAACTGGCGCAGGCGCTCGCTCTTCGGCGCCGTGAGCATGTCCGCGGGCGCGCCTTCCTCTTCGGTGCGGCCCTGATGCAGGAACATCACGTGATTCGACACGTTGCGGGCAAAACCCATTTCGTGCGTGACGACGATCATCGTGCGGCCCTCTTCCGCGAGCCGCTGCATCACCTTCAGCACTTCGCCGACGAGTTCCGGATCCAGCGCGGACGTGGGTTCGTCGAACAGCATGACATCGGGATGCATCGCGAGCGCGCGTGCTATCGCAACCCGCTGCTGCTGCCCGCCCGACAAGTGCGACGGATATTGTTTCTCGACACGCGGCGGCAGTCCCACCTTCTCCAGATATTCACGCGCGCGTTCCTCCGCGTCCTTCTTCGACACGCCGAGCACGTGGATCGGCGCTTCCATCACGTTCTCGATGGCCGTCATGTGCGACCACAGGTTGAAGTGCTGGAACACCATCGCGAGCTTGGTGCGCACGCGCTGCAACTGCTTGTGATCCGCGACGTCGAGATTGCCACCCTTGTCGGCTTTGGTGCGCACCGGCTCGCCATCGACGATGATGCGTCCCGCGTTCGGTCGTTCGAGAAAGTTGATGCAGCGCAGGAACGTGCTCTTGCCCGAGCCGCTCGCGCCGATGATGCTGATCACGTCGCCGGCTTTCGCCGCGAGCGAGACGCCCTTCAGCACTTCGTTGTCGCCGTAGCGCTTGTGAATGTCCTCGGCGACGAGCTTGGTCGCAACGTCCTTGACGGTGGGCTCCAACGCGTTCTCCTCGAGTGATGACAGGGTGGGATGCATGGGATCGGATTCTACCGCTCGCTCCGGGCTGATGAGGTGGCTCATGCACGGCGCGTCCGCACCGCGCCCGCCGGCCGCAGATACGCGAGCCAGCGCCGCTCCGCGTGCCGGAACGCCGCCACCAGCGCGAACGAAATCGCCACGTAGAGCAGTGCTGCCACTCCGAACGATTCGAATGACTGATACGTCGCGGAATTGGCATCGCGCGCGACCTTCAGGATGTCCGGCACGGTCGCGGTGAAGGCGACCGTCGTCGCATGCAGCATCAGGATCACTTCGTTGCTGTACAGCGGCAGCGCGCGGCGCAGCGCGGACGGCAGGATCACCCGCCGGTACATCGTGAACGTGCTCATGCCGTAGGCCCGCGCGGCCTCGACTTCAGCGTGTGGAATCGCGCGGATCGCACCGGCGAAGATCTCGGTCGTGTAGGCGCAGGTGTTGAGCGCGAACGCGAGAATCGCGCAATTGAAGCCGCTGCGGAAGAACGCCTCCAGCAGCGATTGCGTGCGCACGAACTCCAGGCTGTACATGCCGGTGTAGAGCAGGAGCAGTTGCACGTAGAGCGGCGTGCCGCGAAACACGAAGGTGTAGAGGCGCACCGGCGTCGCCAGCCAGCGCTTGCGCGACACGCGCGCACACGCGAACGGTACCGCCGCGCAGAAGCCCAATGCCAGCGACGCCGCCAGCAGCCACAGCGTCACGACGAGGCCCGACGCGCGCAGTCCGTCGGAATACAGGAAGGGGCGCCAGTATTCGGCGAAGATCTGGATCATGGCGTGGCGCTCGCGGATGGGATCGGCGGGTTCAGAGTTCGGCGTGGCGCACGCCGGTCGAGTAGCGCCGCTCGAGCAGCGTCAGAACGAGGTTCGACGCGCTCGTGATCGCGAGATAGATCAGCGCCGCGACCAGGATGAAGAAAAACGTCTTGAAGGTGCTCTTGCCGGCATCCTGCGCCGCCTTGACGATGTCCGCGAGACCGATGATCGACACCAGCGCCGTCGCTTTCACCAGTACCTGCCAGTTGTTGCCGATACCCGGCAACGCGAAGCGCATCATCTGCGGAAACAGGATCCGGCCGAACACGCGCAGGCCGTTCATGCCGTAGGCGCTGCCCGCCTCCAGCTGGCCGCGCGGCACGGCGAGAAAGGCGCCGCGGAAAGTCTCCGCGAAATACGCGCCGTAGATGAAGCCGAGCGTCACGACGCCGGCCGTGAAGGGATCGATGTCGAGCTGGTCCCAGCCCAGTGCATCGGTCAGATGGTTCAGCGCGATCTGGATGCCGTAGAACAGCAGCAGCATCAGCACGAGGTCCGGCACCGCGCGGATCAGCGTCGTGTAGGCGGTCGCGATGCCGCGTACTGGCGCATGGCGCGAAAGTTTTGCCGCCGCGCCGGCGAGGCCGAGCAGCACCGCCACTGTCAGGGAGAGCAGCGCGAGCGCCAGTGTCTCCTTTGCGCCCGCCCACAGGAGCGGACCGAAACCATGCAGGATCACGAGCCGCCTCCTTCGTTGAATGGAATGGCGGCGATGCTCTCAGGACGGCTTCGATTGCTCAAGGCGACCGTCAGTCGCGTGCTGCGACGCAACATGCCGCGCGCCCGGCGGATGGCGGCTTGACGACCCCGTCAAGACGCATGGCGTCACGGCGACAGACAGGAAAACCCGCAGCGCCGCCAACGACGAAAAATGCGCTTTTCAGGTCGCATTTCCGATAGAGGGCGGCGCGCGGCGCACGCTTACTTGCCGACCAGGGCGCGCAGATGCTGCGCCACTTCACCGTTGGCCACCGCTATTTCCGGGCTGTCCTGCAGCAAGGGCAGGAACTGTTCCGCGAAGGCCGGATCGCGCGTACCGGCCCGGAACATGCCGAGCACGGCCTTCGCATGCGCGATGCGCGTTTCGGGCGTGGCCTCGCTGTCGTCGAGGACATCGTCGATGGCGGCGATCAGCGTCGAGAACGGCGCAAGCCAGCGATACGCCGAACCATTGATCACGATCTGCAGGAACTCGCCCGGCGACACCGCGCCGAACTCGGCCTCGTGCCGCGCGCGCAGATGCGCGAGCACGCTGCGATGAAGCGCGAGCAGCGGATGACGCACGTCGCGCAGGAAAGCGGTGGCGGCTTGATCGGTGATGACGGTGTTCGCGGTCATGGTCGGGCCTCGTCGTAGGGAGTTGCACTTCAGGAAGCTCCCTAAATAAGGCCGTTTTGCCCGCGATCAAGCGCCCCGCGTGCGGCCCGCGTAGCGGATGAATTCCGCCGCGGTCAGCGGCGGCGAAAACAGCCAGCCCTGCCCGAACTGCGCGCCGCGCGCATGCAGATAGGCGGCCTGCTCCTCGCGCTCGATGCCCTCGGCGATCACCTGCACGTCCAGCGTCGCCGCCATGTCCACGATGTGCGATGCCACGCTGCTCGACGCCGCGTCCTGGCCGACCGTATCGACGAAGGACTTGTCGATCTTCAGTCCGTCGACGCGGAAATTCTGCAGATGCGACAGGCTCGAATAGCCAGTGCCGAAATCGTCGAGATAGACCGCGTGCCCCGCATGACGGAACGCGCTGATGACGTCCTTGGCGGCCTCGGCGTCGAGAAAGCCGCGCTCGGTCGCCTCGATGCGGATCTGCCCCGGCCGCACGCCCTGCCGCGCGATCGCCGGACCGAGCACGTCGAGGAAACGATGGGTGGTCAGGTCGGGCGCGGAGAGATTCACCGACACGTAGTACTCGCGATAGCGCCGGAGAAAGTCGCCGAGTTCGAGCAGCACGGTATCGAGCACCTGGTCCGTGATGGCCTGGATCAGCCCGCGATTTTCCGCGAGCGGGATGAAATCGTCCGGCCGCACGATCCGGTCGTGATACTTCCAGCGCACCAGCGCCTCCGCCCCGACACAGCGGCGCGTCGCGAGTTCGACGATCGGCTGATAGGCGACGATGAACTGGTGGCGCCGCACGGCGTCGCTCAGCTGGCCGCGCGGCGAGAGCCTGCGGAGAATGAAATACGCCGCCCAGCCCGCCACCAGCAAGCCCGCCGTCACGCCGCCCAGCAGCCAGCCCCACGGCAGCGTGCGCACGCGCTGGCGCCACGGCTGATGCGGCGCGCTGACGACGACCGCCAGCGGCATCGAGGCCGAGCGCCGCACCACGTAAGGCGAACAGTCGCGCACGGGCGGCTTGGTCCGGTACACGGCGAGGACGGCGGCGGTGGCGGCGGCATCGGCGGCGGGGGCGCTCGCGATCACGCGGCTCACTTCCGTATTGATGACCGCGACGCCGTCCACCGGCCCGGCAGGCGCGTCGTGGCTATCCACGTAGAGCGCGGGATCGGCGGCGATGTAGAAGCCGTTGCGCCCCATGACGAGCGACGCCTTCCCGCCCGGCAGCCGGGCAAGGCCGTACCAGGCGAGCAGGCCGTCGCGCGACCGCCAGTCCGGCGGCGGCAGCATGAGACCGCCGGTGACGCCGTCGAGCGCACCCACCGACACCGCGCCCAGCAGCGAGGAACATTGCCAGCGGCCGTTCTGGTCATAGGCGCCGGCGTCGCGCACCTGCGCATGCGCGAGCGCGATGCGCCGCAACTCGGTCAGATACGGCCGCGAGCACGGCGCCGCCGACACCTGCCCGATCTCGCCGAGCGCGCCCGAGAGATGCTGGGTGAGATCCTCGGCGCGCCGCAGCGCGGCATCGGCGAACAGGTTGAGACGCTCGGTTTCCCCGAGCCGCTGGCTGCGCTGGGCGAACAAAAAACCGATTCCCGCCGGCGCCAGCGCCGCAATCACCACGATGACGATCAGGAGCGCCGCCAGCGCCCCACGTTGAGAGTTGTTCATTGCGTGTTATGGTCCGCGGCGCGAGGCAGGCTGATCGCGCGCGTTTTCTCGTTCCCCGACGACAGTGAACCGGCGCTTCGCATGCCGTCACCGCGCAGTCCCGGACAAACGACTTAGTGTAGGGGGCGCGCCCGGCCGCATTCAACGATTTCTTTACCCGAAAGCACACCTTTTTGGTGGGCTTCCGCACGGCTCCCCGGCCCTTTTTTTGCCGCTGTCATGCCATGCGAGAATCGCCGCTGCGAATTTCTCTTTTTTTGCGCTGATCGTTGCGCCGTTCCCGCCATGGCCCGAGACTCCTCCTCCATCCCGCTCGTGCGCGACGCCGCGTCCGCCGACTTCGACGGCATTGCCCGGATCTATGCCCATTACGTCGAGCACGCGCTTGCCACTTTCGAGGAAGTGCCGCCGTCCGCCGACGACCTGCGCGCGCGCCATGCGGCGATTTCGGCCGCCGGCTTGCCGTATCTGGTCGCCGAAGTCGACGACGTGATCGCGGGTTATGCCTGCGCGTCGGCTTATCGGCCGCGCTCGGCGTACCGGCATACCGTCGAGGATTCGGTCTATGTCGCCGATGGCTTTCATGGGCGCGGCATCGGTCGGGCGCTGCTGGAGGCGCTCATCGAACGTTGCGAACGCGGGCCGTGGCGCCAGATGATCGCGGTGATCGGCCACAGCGGCAATGCCGGTTCCATCGCGCTGCACGTGCGGCTCGGCTTCGAGCATGCGGGCGTGCTGCGCCAGGTCGGCTTCAAGCACGGCCAATGGGTCGATACCGTGCTGATGCAGCGCGCGCTCAGTCCGGTTCGTGAGGCCGCCGCGCGACCGCCCGCGCACAGCAGCTAAGATTCGAGCTTTACGTCCCGCGCGATTCCAGCCTTGCCGACTTACACCCTCGCCTCCTCCGTCAGCGCGGAAATCGACATCCGCAAGAGCCGCTTCATCGCGTGCGCCATTCCCGTGGCCAATCGCGACGCGGCCATGCACGAACTCGACGTCCTGCGGGCCGCGCATCCAGGCGCGACGCATGTCTGCTGGGCGCTGCTCGCCGGCGGTCAGTCCGGCATGTCCGACGACGGCGAACCCTCCGGCACGGCTGGCCGCCCGATTCTGGAAGTGCTGCGTCATCACGAGGTGGACGGCGTGCTGGCGGCGGTCGTGCGGTACTACGGCGGCATCAAGCTGGGCGCGGGCGGCCTCGTGCGCGCCTACACCGACGCGATCGCCACCGCGATGCAGCAGGCCGAGCGCGTGGAACGGATCGAGCGCGGGCTGATCGGCATCGAGCTCGACTACGCCGACGAAGCGCGCGTGCGTCGCTGGATCGAGCAGCATGAAGCGGAACTGATCGAGAGCGCGTATGGAATGACGGTGCGTCTCGTCGTGCGCATGGCCGCCGCAGCGCGTGAACCGGCGGCGCTCGAACTGCGCGATTTGACGAGCGGCCGCGCGGGCATCGAGGTGCGGTCGTGACGCAGTCCGCCAGGGAGCCCGGCACCTGTGCCCTCGTCATCGAGCCGGATGGACACTTCATCGCCGTCAGGGACGGTGAGAGCCTGCTCGAAGCCGCGCTGCGCGCAGGCTTGTCGCTGCCGCGCTCCTGCCGCAACGGCACGTGCCGCGCATGCATGTGCCGGCTCGTCGACGGCGTGGTGTCGTATCGCGTCGACTGGCCGGGGCTGACCAGGGAAGAACAGGCGCAGGGCTGGATCCTGCCATGTGTGGCCCTGGCGCGCGGAAACGTGACGATCGATCAGCCCGACACGCGTGAAGCCATCGCCCACACGCGCCCCGTGCGCCCGCGCGGCTTCTGACCCGGGTTTGTCGGTATTGTCGTCTTGAATCAACGATCTACGATTGGATTCCCGGAGCCGGCGCAGGACCCATCCCTGCAAAGGGCGTGCAGAGTGGCTCTCAAAAAGTGTACAATTGCGCTTTGCCCAAAATTCTGGCAGGGCCAGATCAACCGAGATTTCAATGACTAAAGTTCTGCTGAAAGAAAACGAACCGTTTGACGTCGCAATGCGCCGCTTCCGCCGTACCGTCGAGCGTACGGGCCTGATTCAGGAACTCAAGTCGCGCATGGCTTATGAAAAGCCCACCACCGAGCGCAAGCGCAAGAAAGCTGCTGCTGTCGCTCGCCTGCGCAAGCAGATCCGCCGCGCACAACTGCCGAAGAAGTTCTATTGATCGATTGCGGGGCCCTGCCCGCATCGGATCACATTAGTTCGGCATCGTCGCCTGAGTTCGATCGGGTCGCGGTTTCGCGCGGAGAAGGTCGCACGAAAGCTCGCGGAGTGACGCACAGTCTGGTGCGCCCCGGTCGGTGAGAATCGGCAAGATTGCTCAAAGCCTGCATGAGTGAATGCTCATGCAGGCTTTTCGTGTTTCCGGGGGTGGGGATTTTCGAGAGAAAGCGTGTCCACGCGCGGAAGCGGCGCGAGAAGCAACTTGGCCGAAAAGAAAGGCGCTACGCAGATATAGACGCACAAAAGCAAAGAGCCCGGCTTAACCGGGCTCTTTGCTTGATGACTTGGTTGCGGGGGTAGGATTTGAACCTACGACCTTCGGGTTATGAGCCCGACGAGCTGCCAGACTGCTCCACCCCGCGTCTGAAAGAATTAAATTATAGACTGAACCGGGAATCAGAGTCAAACGCTCTTTGCATTCAGTGTCACTGCCGCGGACTCGACCGATTCGTGTCGGCTTGCTGCCTGCTTCCCTGTCGCCTGCGCGGCCCGCTGATGCGCCTTCGAAAGCTTGCCCAGCAAGGGCAGCAGCGCAATGGCCATAACCGCCCCACCCGCCGCCAGCCAGCCCAGTCCGAGAAACAAATGCGTGTACAGCGGCAGCGACTGCGCCGCATCGAGATTACCGGCGGGCATACGTGCGAAGTTCGCGACGACGCTGCCGAGATACTGCGACACGCCCGTCGCGACGAAAAACGCGCCCATCATGAAGCCGCCCATGCGCGCCGGCACGTACCGGGCGATCATCGCGAGTCCCAGGCCCGAAACCAGCAGTTCCCCGAACGAGTACAGCCCGTAGCCGGCCACCATGAACCACGACGAAACGCGCCCTTCCACCGCATAGCGCCCGCTCAGGCCGAACACGAAGAAGCCGATGGCCACGACCACGAAGCCCAATGCGTACTTCGCCGCCACCGGCATGTCGCGCCCGCGCCGGGCCTGACGCGCGTACACGACGGCGAGCAGCGGGCTCAGCACCATGATCCAGATCGGGTTGAGCGCCTGAAACTGGGCCGCGCTCCACGTGAACAATTCAATCCCGCCGATCGAGAACGCCGGGTCGACGTTGCGCAGCGCGAACAGCGTAAGCGACGTCGACATCTGCTGGTAGAAGACGAAGAACAGGATCACCTGGAGCGTCAGGATCAGCGCGGCGATCAGGCCGGCGCGCTCGCTGCGGTCGCAGGTCTTGAGCATGAAACCGAAGATCGCCAGGATCGCGACGCCCGCCGCATACACGCAGGCCACCGCGACTTCCTTGTGCTGCAGGATGAAGACCGTCGACGCCGCCACCGCAAACGATCCCGCGATTACCGCGAACACGCGCGACCCGCGCAGCGGTTCGTCGTCCGGCGCCGAGCCGACGTGTGCGAGCGACCGGCGCAGCAGCGCGAAATTCAGCAGGCCGAGCAGCATGCCGCCGCAACACACGGCGAATGCCGCGTGCCAGCCCCAATGATCCTTGATCCACGGTGTGGCGAGCATCGAGAACGTCGAGCCGATATTGACCGCCATGTAGTAGAGGGTGAACGCGCTGTCGATGCGCGCATCGTCGCCCTCGTAGATGCGGCGCACCAGGTTCGCCGCGTTCGACTTGAACAAACCGTTGCCGACCACGATCACGCCAAGCGACGCGTACATGAAGCCGAGCGTGTCCACCGGCAGCGCCAGCATCAGATAGCCGCCCGCGAGCACGATGGCGCCCGCGATCATCGTGCGGCGCGCGCCGAGCACCTTGTCGCCGATCCAGCCGCCGATCGACGGCGCGGAGAACACCAGCGCAGTGAAGGCACCCCAGGTCAGGTTGGCGTGATCGTCGGCGAAACCGATCTTGTCGATCATGAACAGCACGAGCAACGCGGCCATGCCGTAATAGCCAAAACGCTCCCACATCTCGATCAGGGAAACGGTGGTGAAAGAGCGTGTCTGCGACATACCGGGCGATGAGTTAATCATGAGCAGGGAAATCCTCCGAACAGCGGCAGTTGAAACAGCCAGATGAGATACGCCTTCTTCGGCAGAAAGCACGGCAAGGCATGAATCCGGCTTTCACGGCGATCATGAATGCGCGACATACAATTCAGCGTAAAAGCAGAAGCCGTGATTATTACGGATCACAGATAGTAGCCGTCTCTGGAACAATGACAATCCGCAAAGGGTGAAACGGACAATTTCGGGGATTGATGCGTGAGCAGCGTGCAGCGCAGGCGCGCCGCACGTGTCGAGAGGGATTATTCATCGACCGTCCATTGTCACATCGTTTTACGAATTTATCGGACGACGATGTTCTCGGCTCTCGACACACTCAAAAGAATCGCTTTCGGGCGCGTCAGTTGATTGAAGCCAATCGCAAGCTTATTGCGACTGACGAGTGCCGGATTTTCCGGTGGTTTGTGCACACGGTCACTCGGTAATAGCCCTGTCGCATAAATCTGCGCTTATTCCCAATAACCAGAAGTGATAATCAGGGAATTGCAATTGCAATAAAAAAACATAATCAGGCGGCCGGCCGGCGAACGAAGGCCAGCATGACGCCAAAGCCGATCATCAGCGCACCGCTGATCCGGTTGAACCACACGAAGCCGCGCGCGCCCCGCGACATCGAGCCGAGCCGCGCCCCCAGCAGCGCGTAAATGACAATGGCCACGAGTTCGAGCAAGAGGAAGGTGGCGCCGAGGATGGCGAAGCTGGTTGCGTAGGCGCTTCGGTCGACGAACTGCGGGAAGAAGGCGGTGAACACCAGAATGGCCTTCGGATTGCCCGCGGCCACCCAGAACTCCTGCTTTGTCAGCCGCGCGATGCTGGCGGTACCCGAGTCAGTTCCGGGCTCCGTCACGATCAGCGCCGGTCCCGAGCGGATCAGCTTCACGCCGATCCACACGAGATAGCCGGCTCCCGCGAACTTGATCGCCGTGAACAGCGTCTGCGACGCCAGCAACAGCGCACCGAGCCCCAGTCCGGCGATGGCGATCATGATCGCAAAAGCAACGAGCCGTCCGAACGACGCCCGCACCGACGTGCGCACACCATCGCGGGCGCCGTTCGACAGCGACAATACATTGTTCGGCCCAAAGGCCATGTTGATCGCGAAGCACGCGGGCAAGAAGATGAAGTAGCTTTGCAGCGACATGGGACACCTGCGAGACGGACGGACAGAAACCGTCAAGCTAGCACGCGCGTTCTGCCCGCGAAAGCGTCAGAAACGATGCCGGATGCCCGTGCCGATCATCAACTGATTGCGTCCGCTGGATGGATCGTTGGTGTTGATCACCGCCGGTGCGTTCGAGGAAGCGCGTTGATAGATCGACTCGAGATAGACGTCCGTGCGCTTGGAGAGCAGATAGTCGACCTGCAGCGCGCCTTCGTGCCAGTGCGCGCCGCCGCCATTCGTGTAGACGTACATGCCGGCCAGCATGATGGCCGGCGTCAGCTTGTAGATGCCGTTGATCTCGTAGTTGTTGAGACCGAGCGACGGCGCCAGATCGCCGCTGTCGGCATCGATGACGCCGGAATTGATCGCGCGCGAGAACGCCCCGCTCAGCGTGAATTCGCGCAGCTCGTAACTCATGCCGACGCCGAAGGTGTTCTGCTGCTGCACGTTGGCGGTGAAGACGCTGCCCTGCGTCGTGCCGGGCAGCGTGAGGGCTTCGTAGGCGCCGGTCGTCGTGTTGCCGCGGCCATTGTTGTGCAGATAGGCCGCGCCGGCATTGAAGGAACCGAGCGAATAATTCGCGCCGACGCTGTACGCGCGGTTGTCCGAGAACGCTCCCGCTTCATTGGAAAACGCATACAGGCCGCCGAAGCTGAAACCGCCGTAGGTGGCGCTCGTGTACTTGACCGAATTCGATGCCAGGAACGAATTGTTGGCGTTGTCGTTGTCGAGCACATGCGCGAAGGCCGTGCCGCCGATGTTGCCGGTCAGCGTGAAGGTCTGGAAATAATCGTGGATGGAATCGTACTGGCGTCCGAGGGTCACCGTGCCGAGCCGGTCCGAGCCGATGCCGACGTAGATCGGATGGTCGTTGAGGCCTTCGCCGGTGGCCACCGACAAGCCGCGTTCGAGACGGAAGATCGCCCGGGCGCCTCCGCCCAGGTCTTCGGAGCCCTGCAGGCCCCAGTAGCTGCCGTCGATGGTGCCGGTAGTCAGCCGGTACTGCGAATGACCGCCGACGTTGTTGGTCCAGGCCAGCCCTGTGTCGAGTTCGCCATACAGTTGCACCGAACTCTGCGCCCAGGCGCCACAGGGCGCGCCAAGCAAGGCCGCCGCGATGGACAACGCCCGCACGGCCGCGACCGGCGCGGATGGAGTGAATGGAACGTCTGCTTCGGAGTACAACGACACACCAGGGGGAGCGCTTGGTCGGGTCGGCATGACAGTCTCCGTTGTTTCTCCGTTTGAGAAAGATTGTCAGTTTTGTGAAGAGGCTTGTCAGAAAAAATTCCGACGCACTTGCATCTGTGTCCTGGAACCAACGAACAGTCGTTCTGCGGCTTTTTTTGTCTTGCCGATTCGCCGCGCTTGAGCCTAGCCGACGTCGCCTCCGGCTTGCCGCTAGAATCGACACGCCTTCCCCTTACTAGCCCACTCGTCAAAGCCACCATGCCCTACCCGACTCGCGCCATCCTCACGGGCCATACACGCGGACTCGGCGCCGCGATCGCCGCGCAACTGCTGGCCCAGGATATCGAGGTGCTTGGCCTCTCGCGCACCGCCCATGCCGGGCTTGGCGCCCGCTATCCCGAAGCGCTGAGCCAGATCGAACTGGATCTCGCCGATTTGTCCGCGCTCGCCGACTGGCTCGCGGGCGACACGTTGCTCCGCTTCATGAACGGCGCGCAACAGGTGCTGCTCGTGAACAATGCCGGCGTGCTCGCGCCGGTCGGCGCCCTCGCCGCCCAGGCGCCCGCGCAAGTGGCGCGCGCGGTGAGCGTGAACGTCGCGGCGCCTTTGATGCTTGCGGCGGCCGTCGGCGAATCGGCCGCGCGATCCGGCGCGCAGGCGCCGGAAACGCGCATCGTCCATGTGTCGAGCGGCGCCGCTCGCAATGCCTATCCCGGATGGAGCATCTACTGCGCAACCAAGGCCGCGCTCGATCAGCACGCCCGTGCGGTCGTGCTGGACGGCAACCCGTCGGTGCGCATCTGCAGCGTGGCGCCGGGCGTCGTCGATACCGACATGCAGGCGGAGATCCGCGGCATCGGTCTCGACCGTTTTCCGCTGCGGGAACGCTTCGACGCACTGAAACGCGACGGCCAGCTCGCGACGCCGGAAGAATCGGCGCGCAAGCTCGTGGAACATCTCCTGAGCGATACGTTCGGCAGTCACCCGACCGCCGATGTCCGCGAGTTGCCCTGACGGCGGAAGCGCCCTCTCAGGCCGCCGCGCCCGCCGCGGACGGCAGTTCGAGCGCGGCGCGCGAAAGCGCGTCCGCGCGCTGGTTGCGGGCACGGGGAAGCCACTGGATGCGCGCATCGCCGAGTTGCGCGATGAGCGCGCGCGCATGTTGCGCGTGAGCCGCAAGCGTGCGACTGCCCGCGTGTTCAGGCCCGTTCACGTCATCGATCACGACGCGGCTGTCGCCATGAATCACGACGCCTTGCGCCCGCTCGCGCAGCGCAGCTTCGAGCACCGCGATAAGGGCACGATATTCCGCTACGCTGCTGTCGCCATGGCCGCAGGCGGCGCTGATCTCCACCGTTCGGCCGCAGGGCCCGACCAAGACCCCGCCGATCCCGAGCCGGCCCGGATTCGGCAGCGCCGAGCCGTCGAACCACGCGCGCCATCCCGCTGCGACGGACTCGGGCTCGCGCTGCTGCGCGGCGATCGACCGTTCGGCGCGACGCCTCTCGCGCAATCCTCGCGCTGCTTCATCCTTGCGCTGGGCCGCACGGCGCGCTTCGACGAGCGCTTGCACGGTCTGTCCGGCAGCGGCCTTGGTCAGCGTCCTGAACAGCGCCGCATGTTCGCTGATGGCCGCGCCCCGGGCGAGCCTGCGGCTTTGCATGCGTTCCCGTTTGTAAGCAACGGCCAGCAGTTCCTCGAAATCGATCATGAGACCCGGGCAAAATGAGCGAACGCCGAGCTTAGCAGACCGGTGCGGCGTGGCCGTGCGGCGCCCGTCCGTATGGGTACGGCCGTTGCTGATTCAATGCAGGACCGTCGCGCGCAGTCCAGAAGACGCGGGAGGTCTGTCCGCAATTGAGCCAAGGAGCAGAACATGAATGATTTGATGGGATCGTCTTCCGGCGGCGCGAAGATCGTCGGCAAGGGCGCGGCAACCGCTGCGGGACCGGGACCGGATGTGATGGCGGCCAGTACGCTCGATGGCAATTCGGTGATCAGCAGCGATGGCCACGACGTCGGCTCGCTGAAGGACATCATGCTCGACGTGAGCAACGGGCACATTGCGTATGCGGTGCTGTCGAGCGGGGGATTTCTTGGAATCGGCAATAAATTGCTCGCCATTCCATGGAGCGCGCTCACGCTCGATACGGACAACCGCTGCTTCCGCCTCGATGCAACGGCTGAACAGGTCCGGAATTCACCAGGTTTCGACAAGGACGCGTGGCCGTCGATGGCCGATCACGTATGGGCCAGCACCGTACATCAGCACTACGGGCGCGAGCCGTACTGGGCGACTGATCGTGCGAGAGACGTGAGCCCGTCGGGGGCCATTCCGCCCGAGGGCGTCGATGCGCCCGAAGCGGGTGGAGTCAAGCTCTAGCGGAGCAATCCGACAGCATTCACCGGTCGCCGCGATCAGTCACGCGGCCGTTCGCCGACCTGCATGTTGGTGCCTTCCGTCTCGTCGGTGAGGGCGCGGAGCACATCGGACGCAAAGTCTTCGATGGCGAGATGCCACTCGAGCGTGCCGACGTCGAAGTCGTTCGGATTGCTCTTCCCTTGCGCCCGGCGGATTGCGCCTACCGAGAGACTCAACGCGCGTGCGTGCTGGAAGTGCGGGTCGTCCGAATCGATGAAAGGGAGTTGGTCTTTGTTCATGGTACCTATTACGGTCCGTGCTGACGAAACTTGAGATGGGGCACCCGGTACGCAATCGTTTGCGCGAGGGAATGCCCTGATTCACATGCAAACCTATCTAAACCTTGCCGGAAACTCGGGTGTCGACGCATTCGACATCCTGCGTACCGGCATCATGGTGCGCTTCGTCAGCGGTGGGACTTATTTGTATGACTATCACGTGCCCGGACGTACACACGTGGAAGCAATGAAACGTCTGGCCCTGAGCGGGCGTGGCCTCAGCACCTATGTTTCACGGCTTGGCGCGGAGTATGCCAAACGAATCGCTTAGCTGCTCGAACCACGCATTCTACGCGATGCACAAAACCTTACTTCGTACGAATCGAGCTCAGTCATCGGCGCATGATCGTTTGGATACCCAATGAATATGATGATTGTTCGAACGCGTCCGGAAGGCAAGCATTGTCCGCCGGCGCGGCATGGTCGATGCTGACATTTCCGTAAGCGACGCATCCGCGTCGACTTTCAAGGAGACGGTCATGAAAGCCACTCTCGTCATCGGCGGCGCCCTGCTCGCGCTCTGCAGCGCAACGGCCTTCGCCCAGGACATGTCGCGCGATCAACTCATGCAAAAGCCTCAGCCGATGCAACCCGGCAAGCACGAGTCCGTGCCGATGCCTCACACGGGCGATGCATTACGCGGCGGCGTACCTTCGGGCACATCGGAAAGCGGAACACTGATGCAGCAACGCGAACACGGCATGTCGTCCGACGCGCCTGCGAGCAAGTCGCAATCGACCGGCACCATCAAGCAATGAGCGAAACATGCGCGTGGCGTCGATGATGCACGCGATGCCACGCGACAACAGCCGTCAAGACGTCAAGTTCGCCGGAGCCGATCGTTTGCCTCGCGCTTGATGATGCTTCGCTCAAAACCGCGGGTTTAAACCGTATATACTGTTTTCTCCACACGAACAGGAGAGAACGGATGAGCACACTGCAAACCAAGGCGCCCACCAAGAAAGCCTTCCACTTTCCGAAGAGCGCCGGCGGCAAGACACAGGCAAAAGCAAAGGTGGAAGCCGTCGATGGCACGACCGCCGAAGCCAAGCCAGCAACGGCTCCGGAAACCTCGAACAAGCTCAAAGCCAGCAAGAAGCCGGTGGCGCAGGCCGCATCGGTGAAAACCGCCAGGAAGACTGCCGCCAGGAAGACCTCGGCAACGGCGCCGAAGCAGACCCCCGCTGTTGAAGCGGAAGCAAAGCAGAACGCGGTGAAGGCTCCGCCGAAGACCGAAGCAAGACCGAAGCGCGTGAAAAAAGAAAAAGTCGTACGCGACAGTTTCACGATGCCGAAGTCGGAGTATGCGAAGATCGCCGCGCTAAAGGAGAAGTGCCAGAAAAGCGGTGTGCGCGTGAAGAAGAGCGAACTGCTGCGCGCCGCAATCGCGATGCTCGAGGCAGCGCCCGAGAAACGGTTGATCGCAGCGATCAAGGCGCTCGAGACGGTCAAGACCGGCAGGCCGTCGAACGGCTGAGCCGCATCGATCCTTTTGCATTGACGCCGCTGCTCGGCTTGCCCTTCGGTTTCGACATGCATACACGCATGTTTGCGTGGGCTTTGGAACGAACAGCCGCCCAGACAAAGCAGCCGCAAAAACAAAAGTTCCGCATGGCCGATGACCATGCGGAATCTGATATTTGTTCTGGCGGAGAGAGAGAGTCTGCCCTAATGCGCTGACTTCCTGTGAGACCTCACTTGGGTTTTGCCAGGATCACGAAGATATCCTGTCAGTGCGAGGATTCAAGCACCACCCGATGACGCGCGCACTTTCTTGCGTCAAGATCGTTCCGACCATCACTCAACAACGCGCTTGAGCGATGCATGCCGGCAACGCTGCGCGAGGCACTCGCCGGAACGACATCCGGCAAACGCCATTCGATGACCTGAAAAGACTTGGTACACGCCGCCGAGTCTGAAGCGATGCGCAAAGCATGTGCGAACACGCTTACCGTTTCGAGCGCGTAGAGCGTTGATGCGCTGGCCGCATCGCAAAGTCCCGATAACCCGGCGGGTATAATTTCTTAACCCGAAAAACTGAGCCGGATACGGTATTGCTTCTGACTGAATGAGCGGGACTGCCATTCGATCCGCCGATCGTTCCAAACCAGACGTCATGTCTTTCGCTCATCGCCAGCCTCGGACGATGCCCGGCACGTAGTCGCACTTTCCATAACAAAGGCACTCCACTGCCGTTGCCAGACGATGACAGCGAAGCTTCCCGACAACATGGCCTCATCCGGCAAGAATTCGCAGAGACCCGCGACGCGCGAGCGCCGCGGCACCGACCGGCGTCTTCCTTTCGCGACGTCCCGCAGCGTGAGTCAGCGCGCCGTGTTTTGCGCGGGCATTGCCCTGTTCACGCTGGTCTTGCTGCATCAGGCGGGCGGTTCCGCAGGCGTTGCTGCGGCGCTTGCTTCGTTCGTCGGCGCGCTCGTGCTCGTACAGGCCGGCGAACTCGTGCTGGAAGCCGCGCATGCCGGTTCGCTGAGCGCGCGCTTGCCCGCCGCGTTTTGCACCGGCGTCATGCTGGTCAGTCTTGCCATACTTCCTGTCGTCTGGTTCGCGAATGTCACGGCGGCGACGGCTTTCGTCGTGGTCGGCACCGCGGTCGCGGCATGCGGGTTCTTCAAACGCGGGCGCATGCAGACTCCTGTATCAGCGGCATCCGAAGCCGACTGGACCGATGTCGTCGTCACGCTCACGCTTGCGGCGCTGGTGTGCTGGTTTTGTCGCCATGCGGCGGGCGCGCTTCCTCATCTGATTGAAACCGGAACCCTTCCCGCCTCGAGCGATTACTTCATCCACGCGGGCGTGGTCGCCAAGTTTGGCGATCCGCTCGCCATCGGTCCAAGCGATATCGGGATGTCCGGTTCGCCGCGCGCGTTTTATCACTACGGCTTCTTCATGCTGGCAGCCGCGCTTTTGCCGCTTGCCGGCACGCCCGCGCTCGGACTTGCGACCGCCGCGCTGCTGCCCATCGGATTGCTCGTCGGCGTGCTGGGCCTCTACGTGTTCGCGACGGAACTCGGCGGCCGGCGCATCGGCATGTTCGCGGCTTTGCTGGTCATGTGCCTGCCCGATGCATCGCATTACTGGTTGAAGAGCTGGTTCTACGGATTTCACTGGCTGCTGTTCGCCGCGCCGGGATCGGGCTATGCGACGGGCATCGGGCTCGTGGCGCTGGCGCTCGCCGTGCGCTGGACGAGCGCGCGACCACGCAATGCGTCGTGGCGATGGCCGTTGTTGGCGATGGGCATGACGTTCAGCCTCATCATGTTCCGCGCGCATATGTTTCTGCTGCAAGCGCCCGCCCTCTTCGCGCTGATCACATTCACCGCATGGCCGAGACTGCGCGCGCGCTTCATCGTGATCGTCGTGCTGACGCTCGCCGCGGTCGCAGCCCTGCTCGCGTTCAATACGCACATGCGCGACATCTGGCTCAACTTCTCGCAAACGCCGCAGTTCCTCGACCTCATGCTGAAGCAGTTCGCCACACCGGCACTCGCCGCGACTTACGCGCATCTGTTGAGCCAGTACGGCCGCGTGGCAACCTCGATCATCGGACTCGCGATGCTGACCGTGGCACCGCTCGGCGTCTTCCTGCCGGTCTATGCGGCCGCCGGCGCCCTCCTCGCGCGACGCCACGCATTCCACATCCGCGACGCCTTGCCGTTGCTGATGCTCGCGTGCTACCTGCTGCTGATCGTGTTCGCGCCCGTCGCGTACAACGGCGATTCGTCGGAGTACAAGCAGCGGCACTTCGTGCTGCTGTACCCGGTTTTCGGCGTCTATGCCGTGTGCCTGCTCGCGCGACTGTTCACAAGCGAGACGCACAGCGGCCGCACGCTGCCACTGCGCGCGCAATCGATCGCATTCGTGCTGATCGCGCTGGGATGCGCCGTGAGCGCGTCCGGCTTCAATCCTGCGAAACCATCGTCAGGCGGCGGAGAAACTTTCTACGAGGTGCCGGTGAATCGTGACCTGGTCGACGCCGCGCAGCACATCCGGCGCCACAGCGTGGTCGGCGATACCTTCGCGATTGGCGGCCCGGACTCGAATCAGCTCATCCTCGATTCCGCCACCGTGCTGACGAGCCTCACCGACCTTCCCGCGTATCTGTCGCGCACCGCTTTCCAGTTGACGCTCGGCGGCATCAAGACGCGCATGGCGAAGGAGCGCATCGCGATGATTCAATCGATCGATCGCGCCGAGACACTCGACCAGGCGCAACGCCTGCTGCGCGATGCGCACGTGACGTGGTATGTCGTGCCGCGCGAGCAACCGATGAAATCAGACCCTCGAGGCGAACATGCGTCACACAGGAACGCGGGACTGTTCGTCTACCATGTGCTGCCCAGCACGCCCTGAGCGCGACGCGCCGTTCAATCACCGCCATGAAGAAAGTCGCCATACTGCAATCCAACTACATCCCGTGGAAGGGTTATTTCGACATGATCGCCGCCGTCGACGAATTCGTGATCTACGACGAAGTGCAATTCACGAAGAACGACTGGCGCAACCGTAACCGCATCAAGACGCGCAACGGCGGCGAGTGGATCACGATTCCCGTTCAGCAGGAACGGCTCGATCAGAAGATCAGCGAAACGCGCGTGCTCAACGGGCGATGGGCGGTCAAGCATTGGAAGGCCATCGCGAACAACTATGCGCGCGCGCCCTACTTCGCACAGTATGCGGACGTCCTCGAAGCGCTTTATCGGCAGGCGGGACAGCTTGAATGGCTGAGCGAGATCAATCTGCTGTTCATCCGCACGATCTGCAACTTGCTCGGCGTCACAACGAACATCACCTCGTCGCGCGACTACGATCTCAGCGGCGACCGCGTCGCGCGTCTTGTCAGCGTGTGCTGTCAAGCGGACGCACAGGTCTATCTGTCAGGGCCCGCTGCGAAAAACTATCTGGACGAAGCCCTGTTCGCAGCGGCGGGCGTCGGCGTGGAATGGATGAGTTATGACGGCTATCCCGAGTACCCACAATTGCACGCGCCTTTCGAGCACGGCGTGACGGTTCTCGACCTGCTCCTCAATACTGGCCCGCACTATAAAACCTATATGAAGCAAGCCTGATCATGGATATCTCGATCGTCACTACGTTGTACCGGTCTTCGCGATACATCGAAGAATTTCACCGTCGCATCGCGGCGGACGCGGAAAAGCTCACACAGGCCTTCGAGATCATTTTCGTGAACGACGGTTCGCCAGACGATTCGCTGCACGTGGCGCGCTCGGTGTGCGAGCGCGACTCGCGCGTGAAGGTGCTGGATCTCGCGCGCAACTTCGGTCAGCATCGCGCGCTCATGTGCGGCATCCGGCATGCCGTCGGCGAGCGGGTTTTCATCATCGACGTGGACCTGGAAGAGCTGCCGGAAAACCTCGGGCGCTTCTGGCACGCCATGAACGAGGACCCCGAGACCGATGTGATCGTCGGCCAGCTCACCCAGAAGACCATGCCGCGTTTCAAGGGCACGGCGAGCGATCTGTTCTACAAGCTCTTCAACGCGTTTTCGAGCGTCAGGCTATCCGATCGCGACATCATCGCGCGCCTGATGAAGCGCAACTATGTGGACGCGTTGCTCGACTATCACGAGACCGAGATCTTCCTGCCTGCCGTCTGGGTCGACGCGGGCTTCAGGCAGAAGCGCATCGTCGCGACGAAGACCTTCGACGGCATGTCGTCGTATACCTTCCGCAAGCGCCTCTCGATGGCCGTGGAAGCCATCACGTCGTTCAGCAGCAAGCCGCTCATCATGATCTTCTATGTGGGGCTGTTGTTTTCGGCCGGCGCGACGCTTGTCATCGTTTATCTGCTGATGCAAAAGCTCTTCATGGGCCGCGTATTCCAGGGATGGACGTCGTTGATGGCGGGGCTATTTTTGATCGGCGGTATCATCATCTTTTCGCTTGGCGTCGTCGGCATTTACGTGTCGAAGATCTATCTCGAAGTCAAGGCGCGACCCAATTCGATCGTGAGAAAGATCTATCAGGCCGATCGCGAAGCACCGCAGCGAGATCACGCAGGATGAAGCGCAATGAATGACTTGATCATATTCGGGGCAACCAGTCTGGCCCGGCTGGCGCGCTACTACGCGGAACAGGACATGGGTCAGAAAGTGCATGCGTTTGCCGTCGATCGCGAATACCTGACCGAGGACGAATTCGCTTCGCTGCCCGTTATCGAATGGCAGGAAGCCGTGCGGCGCTTTCCCGCGAATGAGGTGTCGGTATTCGTCGCCGTCGGCTACCGCAACATGCGCGCGCGGCAAGCGGCGTATCAGCGGATCAGGCAAAGCGGTCATGCGATGACGAATATCGTCGCGTCGTCGGCCTATGTGGCGAAGGACGTGGTCATGGGCGAGAACAATATCGTGATGCCCGGCGTCGTCGTGGAACCGGGCGTGGTAATCGGATCGAACAACGTGCTGTGGTCCAACGCCACTATTTGCCACGATACGGTCATCGGCCACCATAACTTCATCGCGGCCAATACGACGCTCGGCGGCGGCGTGTCGCTCGGCGAGCGCAATTTCATCGGCTTTTCGTCGGTCGTGCTGCAAGGGCGGCGCATCGGCGATGACACGCTGATTGGCGCGCAGTCGCTCATCACGCACGATACGGCCGATCTCTCGCTCTACTACGGCAGCCCCGCGAAGCGCATTCGCGCACTGGACGCGGACGTGGGCGTCGTCGTCGCCGATGCATGAATCCACGATGCCCGCCACCTCGAAAACGCTGATGACACACGGCTTGCGCAACGCATTCGGACAACTGCTTCGTTACGGTCTGGTCGGCCTGACGATCAACCTCGCCGGCTATCTGATCTTCGTGCTCGCGACCACGCATGGCGCCGAGCCCAAACTGACGATGACGTTCCTGTATCTCGCGGGCATCGCGTCCGGTTTCTGGGCGAACCGCAACTGGACCTTCAAGGATCGCGGCAACCTGCTGGGGCCGGGCCTGCGCTACGCGTGCGCATATGGGCTCGGCTATCTGCTCAATCTCGGCCTGCTGCTGGTGTTCGTCGATCACCTGCATTACTCGCCGCGCGTGATCCAGTTCATCGCCATCTTCGTGGTGGCGGCCTTTCTGTTCGTCATGCTCAAGCTGCTCGTTTTCATGCAGCCCGCCGCCTTGCAGGAGAAGCACCGATGAAACGATGCCTCGCCTGCCAGCATCTGTTTCCGGCAGCGTCCGACGCCTGCACCCGTTGCCGCTGGACGCCGCCCACGCGCGACGCGCTTCCCGCCTACGCGCCCGCGTTGAGCGATGCCAGCGAAGGCTTCCGCGCCACGCATTTCGCCGAACTCGCCGCGCTCGAATCGGACAGCTTCTGGTTCCGCGCGCGGAATCGGCTCATCCTATGGTCGCTGCGCCGATATTGCCCCGGCTTCGCTTCGTTTCTTGAAGTCGGCTGCGGCACGGGTTATGTGCTCGCGGCGATCGCGCAGGCGTTTCCGCGCGTGAATCTGTCCGGCAGCGAAATCTTCTCGGCGGGACTCGCGTTTGCGGCTTCACGGCAAAACGCCGCGCGCTTCATTCAAATGGATGCGCGCGATATCCCCTTCGTCGAAGAGTTCGACGCCATCGGCATGTTCGACGTGCTGGAGCACATCAAGGAAGATGAACTCGTTCTGCAGCAGGCGCGCAATGCGCTCGCGCCGCGCGGCACGCTGCTGCTCACGGTGCCGCAGCATGCGTGGCTCTGGAGCGCCACCGATGAATACGCGTGCCACGTGCGCCGCTACGCCGCGAGCGATCTGCACGCGAAGCTGCGCGACGCGGGCTTCGAGATCGTGCGCAGCACGTCGTTCGTTTCGTTTCTGCTGCCCGCCATGATGGCGGCGCGTCTGTCGAAAAAAGGCAAGAAGCAGGCTGCAGACGAGGGCGCGGAACTGAGCATGCCGTCGTGGCTGAATCGACTCTTTGAAAACATACTGGCCGTCGAGACAGGGCTGATCCGTGCAGGTCTCAACTTTCCCGTGGGCGGCTCCCGACTCGTGATCGCAAGAAAACTATGACGATTCATATTCCGTTCAACAAGCCGTACATGACCGGCCAGGAACTCGGCTATATCGCCGAGGCGCACGGCAATCTGCATCTGGCCGGCGACGGCATGTTCACCAAGCGCTGCCACGCGTGGCTCGAACAGCACACGGGCGCGCGCCGCGCGCTGCTCACGCACTCGTGCACCGCCGCGCTCGAAATGACCGCGCTGCTCGCCGCGATCAAGCCCGGCGACGAAATCATCATGCCGTCCTACACGTTCGTATCGACGGCCAACGCATTCGCATTGCGCGGCGGCGTGCCAGTGTTCGTCGACATTCGCCCCGACACGCTCAATCTCGACGAAACCCGCATCGAGGCCGCGATCACGCCGAAGACCCGCGCGATCGTGCCCGTGCATTATGCGGGCGTGTCGTGCGAGATGGATGCGATCACGGACATCGCGAAGCGGCACGGTCTGCTCGTCATCGAAGATGCCGCGCAAGGCGTGACCTCGACGTACAAGGGCCGCGCGCTGGGCAGTATCGGCGATCTCGGCGCGTACAGCTTTCACGAAACGAAGAACGTCATTTCCGGCGAAGGCGGCGCGCTGCTCGTGAATGCGCCCGAGTTCGCCGCGCAGGCGGAGATCATTCGCGAGAAAGGCACCGACCGGAGCCGCTATTTTCGCGGCGAGGTGGACAAGTACACGTGGCAGGACATCGGCTCGTCGTTTTTGCCGGGCGAGCTGATCGCCGCTTTCCTGTGGGCGCAACTGGAACAGGCCGGGCGCATCACCGATGAGCGGCTCGAAAGCTGGACTTACTATCATGCGCTGCTCGCCGACCTCGAAACCGAGGGCTGGCTGCGCAGACCGGTCATTCCCGAGCACTGCGCGCACAACGCCCACATGTACTACGTCCTCGTCGCGCCGCACGTGAATCGGCAGGTCGTGCTGGATACGTTAAAACAGGCGGGCATCGGCGCGGTGTTTCACTATATTCCGCTGCATTCGTCGCGCGCGGGCATGGCCGTCGGCCGAGCGGCGGGTGAGCTCGACGTCACCGACGCCCTCGCCGGCCGGCTGATCCGGCTGCCGCTGTGGGTCGGGCTCACGCGCGCGAACCAGGAGGAAGTGGTGGACGTGCTCAAGCGCGCGCTACGTGCAGGCGCGCAAGCGGGCAACGTGTGAGGCGGTCTGGGCGCGTCGAGGTGATGCGTCGCGCGGGCGAGGCCCGCTCAGGCCCGTCGCGTTTCCATTGTCGCGCCTGACTGCTGGGGGGGACAAAAACGAAAAAGCCGCTGATCCTTTACGGATCAACGGCTTTACATTCTGTCCTGGCGGAGAGAGGGGGATTCGAACCCCCGATAGGTTTTACCCTATACACGCTTTCCAGGCGTGCGACTTAAACCACTCATCCATCTCTCCGGAAGTCCGCGATTATACCAAGTTCCCGCCACTGCGCCAGCCCCTACGGATGGCGAATGTAATCCACCAGTGCGCGCGTATAGGCGTCCGGCTTGCGATCCAGCAGACTCACCGCAATCGCCACCGCGAACCCCGCCGGCACGCCGAACACACCCGAACTGATCGGTTCGATGCCCAACCAGCGCGCCCCCGCGAACCCGGTGAGCTGCACGAAGAACGGATACGTCGACACAATGTAGTACACGCACACCACCAGCCCCGCGATCATCCCGGCGACGACCCCGCGCTGCGTCGTGCGCTTCCAGAACACGCCGAGCACGAGCGCCGGGAACAGGCTCGACGCCGCCAGTGAAAACGCCGCGCCCACCAGGAACAGGATGTTGCCCGTATTCAGCGATGCCACATACGACGCGAGCAGCGCCACGCCCAGCAGCAGGATCTTCGAGATGGTCACGCGCCGCTGACTGCTCGCCCCCCGATCCACCATGCAGTAATAGACATCGTGCGAGAGCGCATTGGCGATGGTCAGCAGCAGTCCATCGGCCGTCGAGAGCGCGGCCGCCAGCGCCCCCGCCGCAATCAGCCCCGAGATCACATACGGCAGCCCGGCAATTTCCGGCGCCGCCAGCACCACCATGTCGGGCTGCATCTGGATGCCCGCCCAGCGCACGATGCCGTCGCCGTTCACGTCGCTGATCCGGATCAGATACGGTTCCACGCGCCGCCACTGCGTGACCCATTGCGGCAGATCCGCGAACCGATGCCCCACCAATCCCGTCAGGATCTCGTGCTTGATCAGCACGGCGAGCACCGGCACGGTCAGGTAGAACAGCGCGACGAAGAATAGCGTCCAGCCGACCGAGCGCCGCGCCGACGCCACCGAGGTCGTCGTGTTGTAGCGCGTGAGAATGTGCGGCAGGCTCGCCGTGCCGATCGAAAGACACAGCAGCAACGCCAGGAAGTTCACCTTGTGCACGCGCGGGCTCTCGTCGCCGGCCGACCCCGGCGCGAAGGCTTCGGCCATCGGCACCGGAGCGGCCACGCGTTCGCTCAGCGCATCGCGCTCGCGCGTCCACTTGACCTGCGCATCGGCGGGGTCGCGCGGAAAAGCCGCCAGCTCCCGTTCCCGCTCGTTGATCTCGCGCAGCGGCCCGTTATGCCGACGCAACTCGGCAATCTCCGCCGTCAGCCGCGCATGCTCGACATGAAACGACTGCGGCAACGCGTCGATGCGCTCCTGCACCCGCGCCGCCTGCCGCTGGAAATCGGCACGCACACGCGCTTCGTCGGGCGACACGGCCACCGCCCGCTCGAGCGACTCGACCCGCTCCATCACGCGACCATAGTTCAGTTGCGGAAACCAGCCGAGACCTTCTCGATGCGCGATCATCGACACGGGAATCAGCATCGCGCTGATGAGGATGATGTACTGCGCTACCTGCGTCCACGTCACGGCGCGCATGCCGCCGAGAAACGAGCACACCAGAATGCCCGCAAGCCCGCAGAAGATGCCGATCGAAAACTCGATGCCGATAAAGCGCGAAGCAATCAGCCCGATGCCCTGGATCTGCGCGACGAGGTACACGAACGAACAGAGAATCGCCGCGACGGCCGCCAGCGCGCGCACCAGGTTGCTCGAGAAACGCGTGCCGAGAAAGTCGGGAATCGTGTAGCGGGCGAGCTTGCGCACATACGGTGCAAGCAGGAACGCGACGAGGCAGTAGCCGCCCGTCCAGCCCATCACGTAGGCGAGGCCGTCGTAGCCGCTCGCATAGATGGAGCCCGCGAGGCCGATGAACGAAGCCGCCGACAGCCAGTCCGCCGCCGTCGCCATGCCGTTGAACGCTGACGGCACGCGACGCCCGGCCACGTAGTATTCGACCAGGTCCGAGGTGCGCGATAACAAGCCAATCACCGCATAGACCGCGATCGGCACGAACAGGAACACGTAGCCGATCCACGTGCCCGGTCCCGTCGTGCGCTCGATGCGCTCCATCAGGAAGATGAACAGCAGGAAGCCGAGCGTATAGAGCGCGTAGTAGAGGATCAGCCGGTTCGTGAGCTTCATGCGGCCTCGCCCTGTTCCGCGCGGGCGACGCGCAGCAGGCGCGCATCGGCAAGCTGCATCAGCACGATATAGACGACGATCAAGCCCACATACACCAGGATCGCGCCCTGCGCGCCGAAATAGAACGGCAACGGAAAGCCCGCGACGCGCATGTGATCGACGCGTTGCGCCACCAGCGGCAGACCGAACGAGACGACGAAGCCGATCGTCATCAGCACGGCAATGAGTGCGAGGTTGAAGCGCCAGTACGTGCGATGCGCGCGCGCCATCGCGGCCGAGACGGGCGGCGGGGAAGCGGGCGGCTGGCTGGAGGAATCGGCGGGAGGGGTGGCCATGCGGCTTTTTAACAAAACCGCATGGCATCGGCAATCAGGATCGACCGCGCCGCTCAGTGCGCAGTCGCGAACCTGAATGCATCAGCGTGCTTCGCCGAGCTGGTCGAGGATGGCGGGGTTTTCGAGCGTCGAGACGTCCTGCGTGATCTCCTCGCCCTTCGCGAGCGAGCGCAAGAGGCGCCGCATGATCTTCCCGGAACGCGTCTTCGGCAGGTTCTCGCCGAAGCGAATGTCCTTCGGCTTTGCGATCGGGCCAATCTCCTTGCCGACCCAGTTGCGCAACTCGGTCGCGATCTGCTTCGCTTCGTCGCCTTCAGGACGCGCGCGCTTCAGCACGACGAACGCCACCACGGCTTCGCCCGTCGTGTCGTCCGGACGGCCGACGACCGCCGCTTCCGCGACCAGCGGATTCGCGACCAGCGCCGACTCGATCTCCATCGTGCCCAGACGGTGGCCCGACACGTTCAACACGTCGTCGATGCGGCCCATGATCGTGAAATAACCGGTGGTCTTGTCGCGTACCGCGCCGTCGCCGGCCAGATACAGCTTGCCGCCGAGTTCCTCGGGGAAGTAGCTGGTCTGATAACGCTTCGGGTCGCCCCAGACGTTGCGCAGCATCGACGGCCACGGCCGCTTCACGACCAGGATGCCGCCCTGCCCGTTCGGCACGTCCTGACCGGTTTCATCGACCACCGCGGCCATGATGCCCGGCAGCGGCAGCGTGCACGAACCGGGCACCAGGGGCGTCGCGCCCGGCAGCGGCGTGATCATGTGGCCGCCGGTCTCGGTCTGCCACCACGTATCGACGATCGGACATTGCCCGCGCCCGACGTTCTCGTGATACCAGACCCATGCTTCCGGATTGATCGGCTCGCCGACCGTGCCGAGGATGCGCAGCGTGGACAGGTCGAAGCTCTTCGGATGCACCTTCGCGTCCGCCTCCGACACCTTGATCAGCGAGCGAATCGCGGTCGGCGCCGTGTAGAAGATCGTGACCTTGTGGCGGCCGATCATTTCCCAGAACCGTCCCGCGTGCGGATAAGTGGGCACGCCCTCGAACATCACCTGGGTCGCGCCGATGGCCAGCGGCCCATACGCGATATAGCTATGCCCGGTGATCCAGCCGATGTCGGCCGTGCACCAGAAGACATCGTCCGGCTTCATGTCGAAGGTCCACTTCATGGTCTGCGCGGCCCACAGCAACAGGCCCGCCGTGCTGTGCTGCACGCCCTTCGGCTTGCCCGTCGAGCCCGACGTATAGAGAATGAACAGCGGATGTTCCGCGCCCACCCACTCCGGCTCGCAGTGCGCCGGCTCGTTCTCGACGATCTCGTGCAGCCACGCGTCACGCCCTTCGGTCCACGCGACCTTGCCGCCGGTGCGGCGATACACGATCACGTCCTTGACCTTCTCGCAGCCGCCCGCGGCCAGCGCTTCGTCGGCGATGCTCTTGAGCGGCAGCGCCTTGCCGCCGCGCATCTGTTCGTCCGCCGTGATGAGCGCGACCGCGCCGACATCGACGAGACGCTCGTTGAGCGACTTCGACGAGAAGCCGCCGAACACCACCGAATGCGTAGCGCCGATGCGCGCGCACGCCTGCATCGCGACCACGCCTTCCACCGACATCGGTAGATAGATGACGACGCGGTCGCCCTTCTTCACGCCGCGCTTCTTGAGCGCGTTCGCGAGACGGCACACGCGCTCGAGCAGGTCCTGATAGGTGATGTGAGTGACGGCGCCGTCGTCGGCTTCGAAGATGATCGCGTTGTCATGGCCGCGGCCCGCTTCGACATGGCGGTCGAGACAGTTGTACGACGCATTGAGTTCGCCGTCTTCGAACCACGTATAGAACGGCGCCTTCGTTTCATCCAGCACCTTCGTGAACGGCTTGTGCCAGGCGAGCGTCTCGCGTGCGAGGCCGGCCCAGAAACCTTCGTAATCCTTCTCCGCCTGGGCGACGAGCGCCTGATACGCGTCCATCCCGGCAATGGCCGCGCCCGTCGTTGCCTTGGCCGACGGCGGGAATACGCGTTTTTCGTGAAGAACTGATTCGATCGCAGACATCGACAACCTCTCTGATGGTGTTTCCAAAATCCGCCGGCACCCGCATCGCTGAATGGGCTGCGGGTGCCGCATGTTGTGGGATCCGTCAGCGGAAACGCGCGGCGTTTCCGGACCGGATCCTGTCTCCGTTCTTGTGGCCGGAGCCGCCGTCATGGCGCGCGCGTCCGTCCGTTGCGATGGCCCGCGCCAGGCGGCGCGGGCGCTTGCCGCGGCGTCTCGTGGGGCCGCGGGCATGCCGCATCGACTTCAAGATAAGCCGCTCAACTTACCCGCTTCTTACGTGTATCGGCCAACGAGCACGGGGTATACGCCAAGTCAGCGCCAAGTAAGTGCGAAGTGAGCGCGGCCCGGACATGCGCTCCGCAATCGTAACTGAACTGACCCCCGGTGAGGTATCGGGCCCGGCGCGGCGTGCGATTCTTTTGATCTAAACCCGGGTTTCGGCCGCGCACCCTCTTGCGTCGCCCGCCGCGCACGCACCGCAACGTTCCCGCAGACTGTCACGCCGACGCGCTACAATACCGGGCTTTCCCTGACCGCGAACGTGCTCGAATCCCCGTTTCGCCGGCGCATTGCTTTCGGGTTCAGCCGCCGTTCTCTCCGTCCGTTTCGCATCGACTGAAAAGCCGCCCATGTCCGCTCCCAAGCCCACTCCCGCTTCCGCTCGGCCCGGCGCGATGAAGGCGCTCCCCAGAATCATCTTCATGAGCCGCTGGTTGCAGGTGCCGCTCTATCTCGGGTTGATCGTCGCGCAAGGCGTGTATGTCGTGCTCTTCCTGAAGGAAGTCTGGCATCTCGTCACGCACGCCATGACGCTCGACGAAACCAACATCATGCTCGTCGTGCTCGGCCTGATCGACGTGGTGATGATCTCGAACCTGCTCATCATGGTGATCGTCGGCGGCTACGAGACCTTCGTGTCGCGGCTGGGCGTCGAGGGCCATCCCGACGAACCCGAATGGCTCGACCACGTCAACGCCGGCGTGCTGAAGGTCAAGCTCTCGATGGCGCTCATCAGCATCTCGTCCATCCATCTGCTCAAGACCTTCATCAACCCGGACCAGCACACCTTCCATACCGTGCTGTGGCAAGTGATCATCCACATGGCCTTCCTGCTGTCCGCGCTCATCATGGCGTATGTCGACAAGCTGACCACGCACACGCATCCGCGGCACTTTCACGACGAGTCCTTCTCGCCGCCGCGCAGCGCAACAGACTGAGCGTCAACTGAAGCGTCGCCTGAACGCACACCAGAAAAAATTTCGTCCCCCCAGAGCCTCGAGCCATGACCGTCATCAAACAGGAAGACCTGATCCAGAGCGTTGCGGATTCCCTCCAGTACATCAGCTACTACCATCCGCTGGACTACATCCAGGCGCTCGGCCGCGCCTACGAGCTGGAAGAAAGCCCGGCGGCGAAGGACGCCATCGCGCAGATCCTCACCAACAGCCGCATGTGCGCCGAAGGGAAGCGCCCGATCTGCCAGGACACCGGCATCGTGACGGTGTTCGTGAAGGTGGGCATGGACGTGCGTTGGGACGGTGCGACGATGTCCGTCACCGACATGATCAACGAAGGCGTGCGCCGCGGTTACCTGAACCCGGACAACGTGCTGCGCGCGTCCATCGTCTCGCCGCCCGAAGGCGGCCGCAAGAACACCAGGGACAACACGCCGGCCGTGATCCACTACGAGATCGTGCCGGGCGACAAGGTCGACGTGCAGGTCGCGGCCAAGGGCGGCGGCTCGGAGAACAAGTCGAAGTTCGCGATGCTGAATCCGTCCGATTCCATCGTCGACTGGATCATCAAGACCGTGCCGACCATGGGCGCCGGCTGGTGCCCGCCGGGCATGCTCGGGATCGGCATCGGCGGGACCGCGGAGAAGGCGATGGTCATGGCGAAGGAATCGCTGATGGACCCCATCGACATCCAGGATGTCATCGCGCGCGGCCCGAAGGACTGGATCGAGGAACTGCGCGTCGAGTTGCATGAGAAGGTGAATGCGCTCGGCATCGGCGCGCAGGGTCTCGGCGGCCTCGCCACCGTGCTCGACGTGAAGATCATGGCCGCGCCGACGCATGCGGCCTCGAAGCCCGTCGCGATCATCCCGAACTGCGCCGCGACCCGTCACGCGCACTTCACGCTCGACGGCAGCGGCGCCGCGAAGCTCGAAGCGCCGCCCCTCGACGCGTGGCCCGACGTGACGTGGCAGCCGAACACCGAGACGAGTCAGCGCGTCGATTTGAACACGCTGACGCCGGAGGAAGTGGCCTCGTGGAAGCCCGGCCAGACGCTGCTGCTGTCGGGCAAGATGCTCACGGGACGCGACGCCGCCCACAAGCGCATCGCCGACATGCTGGCCGCCGGTGAAAAGCTGCCGGTCGACTTCACGAACCGCGTGATCTATTACGTGGGCCCGGTCGATCCGGTGCGCGACGAAGCCGTCGGCCCGGCAGGCCCGACCACGGCCACGCGCATGGACAAGTTCACCGAGACGATGCTGGCACAAACCGGCCTGATCTCGATGATCGGCAAGGCCGAGCGCGGCCCGGTCGCCATCGAGTCGATCAAGAAGCACAAGGCGGCGTACCTGATGGCAGTCGGCGGCGCGGCGTATCTCGTGTCCAAGGCAATTCGCGAGGCGAAGGTGCTCGCGTTCGAAGACCTCGGCATGGAAGCCATCTACGAGTTCGACGTGCAGGACATGCCGGTGACAGTGGCGGTCGATTCGAACGGCACGTCGGTCCACAAGACCGGGCCGGCCGAATGGCAAGCGAAGATCGGCAAGATTCCGGTCGCCACGGTCTGAGGTCGATCGACGGTTGCCTGTCGCAGTGGTCAGCTGACAGGCAATCAGTCAGCGAAAGAGCCGGGCACGCGCCCGGCTCTTTTCTTTGACACCGCACTGATCGAGAAGGGTTTTCATTCTCAGTTCGGTCTGGAAAAAAAATTTTCTACTCAACCTTGGCTTTGTCACGCCTAAGGTTTATCTTTCCCACAACCCCACATCACAGACAGGATTCCAAGCCATGCAAGGCGACGCGAAAGTCATCGAATATCTGAACTCGCAGTTGAAGAACGAACTGACCGCGATCAATCAATACTTCCTGCACGCCCGGATGTATCAGCATTGGGGCCTCGAAAAGCTCAACAAGCACGAGTACGACGAATCGATCGGCGAAATGAAGCACGCCGACTGGCTCATCCAGCGCGTCTTCATGCTCGACGGACTGCCGAACCTGCAGGACCTGCACAAGCTGCTGATCGGCGAGGAAACCAAGGAAATCCTCGAGTGCGACCTGAAGGTCGAGCAGATTTCGCAAACCACCTGCAAGGAAGCCATCGCGTATTGCGAATCCGTGCGCGACTTCGTCTCGCGCGAGATCTTCGAAAAGATCCTGCACGACACGGAAGAGCACATCGACTGGTTGGAAACGCAGCTGGACCTGATCGACAAGGTCGGCATCCAGAACTACCAGCAAACCATGATGGGCGATCACGAGTAAAACGTTCATCACGATGCCCGTCAGCGCAGTATCCCCGCTCAACCTGCCCTCACGCGCCACGCTGGACGCGAGCGCGCCGGTCGGCATTTTCGATTCCGGCCTGGGCGGGCTGTCCGTGCTGCGCGCCGTGCGCGCCATCCTGCCGCACGAGCATCTGATCTACGTCGCCGACTCGCTGCACGCGCCCTACGGCGAAAAAACCGACGCGTTCATCGGCGAACGCACGCTGGCCATCGGCGAATGGCTCGTGTCGCAGGGCGCGAAAGCGCTCGTGGTCGCCTGCAATACCGCGACCGCGCAATCCATCGCGCTGGTGCGCGAGAGCCTGTCCATTCCACTGGTCGGCGTGGAGCCGGGCGTAAAGCCCGCGGCGAGCGTGTCCCGCTCGCGCGTCGTCGGCGTGCTGGCCACGGCCGTTACGCTGCGTTCGGCGCGGTTCCAGTCGCTGCTCGACCGCTACGCCGGCGACTGCCGCTTCATCTGCCAGGCGGGGCATGGCCTGGTGCAGGCGGTGGAGCGTGGCGACACGTCGTCGCCCGCGCTCATGGCGTTGCTCGAAAGCTATCTGTCCCCCATACTGGACGCCGGCGCCGACACGCTCGTGCTCGGCTGCACGCACTACCCTTTTCTGGACGGCGCCATCCGCGCGATTGCGGGCGAGCGCCTGCACATCGTGGACACAAGCGTGGCTATCGCCCGGCAGCTCGAACGTCTGCTCGATACCCACGCGCACCGCTCGGACGCTGGATCGGCTGATCTTTTGCCACGCTTCTACTCGACGGCGGACGGCGAATCTCAGCGCCAGCTCGCCGCCGCCCTCCTCAGGCTCGACGCGCCCGTCGAGCATGTCAGCATCCCCTCCGGCCTCCCACGGCTTGCCGAACCCGACATCGCGTGAGGGTTTCTCGCCCGCCGTATGGTTTCCGGCGCGCGCTTTGCCGCGCCAGCTCTGGCTGCTAGCAACAAATCTGCTAACTTGCCTGCTCTGTTACAAAAAACACAGAGGCCCGCTTGCATTGATGCGCAAGTAGAATGATAATAATTCGCATTAACGCAAGCTATCGCGAACGATCATGATTGTCTGTGTCTGCAAATCAGTGTCCGACCGCAAGATCCGAGCATCCATCGCCGAGGGTGTGGACACCTTCGACGAACTCCAGTTTGAACTCGGCGTGGCAATGTGCTGCGGCAAGTGCGAGGAGAGCGTTCGCGACGTGATGGCACAGAGCGGCGTGTGCGCCTCGCGGTGTGGCGTCGAGGCGCGCGAGCATGTGGCGCCGCTGACGTTTTACGAGCGCAAGGCGGCCTGAAGTCGGCCGCAGGTTTCGGCGTCGCGCCTCTGGGGCGGCGCCTGCAGGATCATTGTTTCAGTCTCGCGGTCCGGTTTCCGGACCGCCTCCAGCAAGCCAGGTTACCCTCGAACATCCGGTCCCTTCCAGCTAGCCAAGCACCTCCCCGAGCAACCCCACCCCTGGAGGGAACGATGGAATTGCTGATCGGTTTCGTGGCCACCCTGTTTATTTCATTGCTGATCTTTCGAAAATGACGTCGCCTGGTTGTACGTTTCCCCGTTGCGCCGGATCCGCACCGTTGCTGGACTTCAAGCTGAAACGAATCCGCGGCATGATCGGCATCCATTCACACTGCACCACAAGCAGCACTCAAAGTAGCCAATAAGAATGCAGTCCCCGACCACCACTCCCGCCGCTTTCCAGACGGCGCCGGCATCGAGCGCCAGTCCGCGCGTGATTGCCGCGTGCGCCGCTGTCGTCGTGCTTCATGCAGTCCTGCTCGGCGTCGCGATGACGATGCACAACGAGCCGCCGCCGCGACCCATCGAAGCCAAGTCGATCACCGCGCAGCTCATCAGCGAGACGCCGCAGCCCGCGCCGCAGCCGGTCGCGGTCGAAACGCCGCCGCCGCCCAAGCCGCTTCCGAAGCCCGTCCCGAAGCCGCTGCCCAAGCCCAAGGTCAAGCCGAGGATCGAGCCGAAGCCCACGCCGATGCCCGTCACCGAGGCGCCGTCGCAGATCGCCGCTCCCGCACCGGATCCCACCCCGCCCGCGCCAGCGCAACCGACCCCGCCGCCCACCGCGCCCGCCATCGGCAAGCCGAGCATGGATCTCGCCGCGCCGAAAAACGTCGCGCGGCTGAGCTGCAATATCGCCCAGCCGGATTACCCGGCCATGGCCAAGCGCCGCGGCGAAACCGGCACGGCGACCGTGCGGCTGACGGTCGGCGTGTCGGGAAAGATCGAGAACATCACGCTGCAGAAAAGCAGCGGCTCGTCGCGGCTGGATGACGCCGCGCTCGCGGCAGTACGCAGCAGCGCGTGCAGCCCGTACAAGGAAAATGGCGAAGCGATCCGCGCTACCGCCACCGTGCCATTCGTATTCAGTCTCAGCGACTGACCAGTTTTTTTAGATACAAGGAAAAAGCAATGCAAAACTACGGGATCGCGCACGTCTGGGCGCAAGGCGACTTCGTGACGCGAGGCATCGCGCTCGCGCTGGTCATCATGTCGGTGCTGTCGTGGACCGTCATCATCGTGAAGGCATGGAATGTCGTGCGCCTGAAGCGCCTGACCAAGAACGCCGAACAGGCCTTCTGGCACTCCGACGATTTCAACGACGGCATCAAGAAGCTCGGCAGCCAGTCGTCGAGCCCGGCCGACAACCCGTTCCTCGCCCTCGCCCTCGCCGGCCAGGAAGCGGCGGAACATCATCACCAGACGCAACCGCATCTGCACGACCGCATGGACGTGTCGGACTGGATCACGCGCTGCCTGAAGGACGTGATGGATGAAGGCGTCGGCCGCATGCAGTCGGGCCTCGCGGTGCTCGCGTCCATCGGTTCCACTTCGCCGTTCGTCGGCCTGTTCGGCACGGTGTGGGGGATCTATCACGCGCTGCTGACCATCGGCGCGACCGGCCAGACGTCGATCGATCAGGTCGCGGGCCCGGTCGGCGAATCGCTCATCATGACCGCGTTCGGCCTGTTCGTCGCGATTCCCGCGGTGCTGGGCTACAACGCCCTGACGCGCGCGAACAAGGGCATCGTCACGAAGCTGAACCGCTTTGCGCACGGCCTGCACGCGTTCTTCGTCACGGGCACGAAGCTCTCGTCGACCAAGCGCGCGACGAACGCCACGTCCGACAGCCTGCGTCTCGCGACGCGCGCGTCGTAAGTCCGGGAGGTTCGCATCATGGCCATGAGCCCCTTTGCCGGCGATGAAGATGACGGCATGATGAGCGAGATCAACATGACGCCGCTCGTCGACGTCATGCTGGTTTTGCTGATCATCTTCCTGGTGACGATTCCCGCGATGCATCACGCGGTGAAGATCGACCTGCCGCATGCAAGCAGCCAGCCGCAGGACGAGAAGCCCGCGCACGTGAACATCGCGATTCAGGCCGACGGCACCACGCTGTGGGACGAGCAGCCGGTCGACGAAGCGACGCTCAACGCGCGCATCGCGCAGGCGGCGCTGCAGACGCCGCAGCCGGAAATCCAGTTGCGCGCGGACCGCAAGGTTGCGTACGAGAAAGTGGCGGATCTGATGTCGGCGGCGCAGGCGGGCGGGCTGACCAAGATCGGCTTCGTCACCGAGCAGAAGACCGGCAAGTAACGCAAGCGCGCCCTTTCGAACTTTCGGACGCTGCAAAGTAAAAGGCCTTCATCGTCAGATGAAGGCCTTTTTTTGTGCGCGCTCGGCGCATTCGGGCGAGGCGGTCACTTTGGGTTCGTATAGCCAGAACCAGAAGTCCCGTCACATGCAGCAGCCGTGGTCGACACGGACAGTGCAATCAACCCTATCAGGCTAACTATCAGAGCAGCCGTGAGTTTTCGCATAGGAGCTCCTTAGCGAAAGAGGTTTCAATATACTGCCGCCTCTTGCAGGCATCAATTGAATCTGACCATCGCTCACCCGCACTGCCCCGCCTCAAATCAATGACGCACGCAATTGCGTTCAAACTGTTTCTCGTTCCGGCCGTTCATGAACAGGACATTCTCCAGGGAAGTGCTGTCCGCTGCCGATCGACTCAACCAGAAAATCGACGAACGCGCGCACTGCAGGGACCATGCCTTGTCGCGACAAAAACACCGCGTAAAGTTGCGGCGACGGAAAGGTCCAGCCCGGCATGACCGGCGACAGTTGCCCCGTGCGCAGCGGCGCGCCGTACATCATCTCGGGTAGCGCAGCGATGCCGACGCCGCGCATCACGGCCTCGCGGATCATCGACAGGTCTGCCGTCACCAGACGCGGCTCGTGCTCGAACTCGTGACGCGTGCCGTCCGGCGCGATCAGCCGGTAGACATGGCGGCCGTCCGCGGAGGGCGTGTCGAGCGTGTCGTATTGCGCGAGTTCGGCGGGCGTCATCGGCGGGGCGTTCGACTTCAACAGCGACGGCGCCGCCACCAGCATCTGCTCCGTGCGCCAAAGCGGCCGCGCGACCACATTCGAACTCGCCGGCGGCTCGGAGCGCACGCGCAACGCGACGTCGATCGCATCTTCGAACAGGTCCACCACGCGATTCGTCACGCGCAGCACGACCCGCACTTCCGGAAAGCGATGCATGAAGTCCGGCATCACGGCGGACAGAAACGTCTGCGCGATGGTCACTGGCACGCTCACGCGCACCGTGCCGCGCGGCGAATCGCGCAGGCTCTGCACGACATTCACCGCCGCCTGCGCTTCGGCCAGCATCGCCTGGCAATGCTGGTAGAACAGCTGGCCCGCCTCCGTCAGCGCCAGCTTGCGCGTGGAGCGCTGCAGCAAGCGCACGCCGAGCGAGGCTTCGAGTTCCGAGACGCGGCGCGACAGCCGCGACTTCGAAATGCCGAGCACGCGTTCCGCCGCGGAGAAACCGCCGTGCTCGACGACATGCGAGAAATACATCAGATCGTTCAGGTCGTGCGAGTCAACTTTCATGGTCGATCGGAAAACTCGATAAGGCGCGTTGCTGTGGTTCGTTATCGCCAGCGGGACAATCCATTGCGCCGAGGCGGCTTTTTACGCGAAATGCGGCCCATATAATAGCTCTGTGTTTCAAAAATATCGCTATTCCCCTTTGAACGCTGGATTCACGAAGCGAGACATCATGACCGTCAGCCGCAGCATCGAACGCATCATTCCAGCGACCCGCACCGTCGAAGGCGGCGGGTTCGTCGTGCATCGCCCGTTTCCGACCCGTCTTTTGATGGACTTCGACCCGTTCCTGCTGCTCGACGAAATGGGCCCCGTCGATTACGCGCCCGGCGAAGCCAAGGGCGCGCCGGATCATCCGCATCGCGGCTTCGAGACCGTCACGTACATGCTCGAAGGCGAGTTCGGCCACAAGGACTCGGCGGGTCATTCCGGCACGCTGCTGCCCGGCGACGTGCAATGGATGACCGCCGGCGCGGGCGTCGTGCACAGCGAGATTCCCGCCGAGGCCTTCACCCAGCGAGGCGGGCGTGTGCATGGCCTGCAACTGTGGGTGAACCTGCCGCGGCGCGACAAGATGGTCGCGCCGCATTACCAGGAGATTCCGTCGGCGCGCATTCCGGTCGCGACGAGCGAGGACGGCAAGGTCCGCGTGAAGGTCATCGCCGGCGAGGCGCTTGGTGTGAAGGCGGCGATCGAAACGCGCACGCCGATCCTGTACCAGCACGTCTCGCTGCAGCCGGGCGCGACGATCTCGCTGAACGTGCCGCGCGAGTTCCGCGTGTTCGCGTATCCGCTGTCGGGCACGGCGCTGTACGGCCCGCAGAGCCAGCCGGTGCGCGCCCAGCAGATGGTGATTTTCCGCGACGACAGCGATACGGTCTCGCTCGCCGCCGGCGACGAGCCCGTGGAACTGCTGCTGATCGGCGGTGTGCCGCTCAAGGAGCCAGTCGTGCGCTACGGTCCGTTCGTGATGAACACCGAGGAGGAGATCCGCCAGGCCGTGATCGATTATCAGGCGGGCCGGATGGGCGCGATCGCGCATTGATCATTCAGCGGTGAACATGCAAGGGCGCTGATTTTCAGCGACTCCGGCGCGGCATGAACGGACGCATTGCGTCACAATGGCCGTTCGTTCCGCGCCGTTTTCTTTGGCGCAATTTCACTTTACCGAAACACCCGAGGAGCAGCGGATGGCTCACCCCGTCGTGACCGCCGACATCGGCGCTACCGATTTCCACGTCCGCCTCGCGGACGGCTCGCACGACTGGAACGCCGACGAACCCATCGGCCTCGGCGGCGGCGACACGGGTCCGGACCCGCACTCGCTCTTGCTCGGCAGCCTCGGCGCCTGCACGTCGATCACGCTGAAGATGTACGCGAAGCGCAAGGAATGGCCGCTCGAGGCAGTGCATGTGGAACTGTCGATAGAGAGCACCGCGGCGGGCACGCGTATCGATCGCCGGATCGCGCTGACGGGCCCGCTCAGCGAGGAACAGCGGGAACGTCTCTTGCAAATTGCCAATGCGTGCCCCATTCACAAGGTTCTGTCCGGTCCGATCAACATCGATTCCGCACTGGCGCCGTAACGCGTCGCGGGCACACTGAACGTTCAAGGAAACGTCGTTTTGAATTTCGAACATCTCATCCAGATCAACGATCCGCAGAATCCGCTCGTCCAGTCGCTGACACGCGAGCAATTGTGGGAAGGTCTCGTCCTGCGCGCCGAGCAGCCGCAGTTGTTCGTGCTGGGACTGGACCGCTGCGACATCCTCTCGCGCGACGGCGACAGCATGGAGCGCGAGCTGCACTACGGCCAGGCCGTTGTGCGCGATCGCGTGACGCTCCACCCGCAGTCCAGCGTGCGCTACGACATCCTGCCGACAGCCGAATACGTGGGCGGCTCGCTGACGATGGCGATCGAGGAGCCTGACGCGCAACAGCTCTTCTTGCGCTTCACCTACAGCACGACGCTGCCGGAGCAAGCCAACCCGACGCCCGACGAACGGCAAACGCAGGAAATCGTGAAGTCGGCGTATCGCGAGTCGGACATCGACACCGTGCATCTGATCCGCCAGTTCGCGCACGGCCGGAACGACGACAAACCGCTGCACTAAGCTTCGTCGAGACGCGGCGGCGAATGCTTCGCCGCTGCATCGAGCCTGGCTATCGGAAATTGCGCTTCGATCAGAAAGTCTATTTGCAAATAGGAATAGTTATCATTTACTATAGACCCATCGAATCAACGACCGCACTCTTCCGACATGACCGACCCGCTGCGATCTTCCACGCTCAGGCTGCGCCGCCCGGCTGTTCGCGACGCCGCGATTACCCGCCCGAGAGCGACCACCGTGACTACCGTTCACGTCGCCCACGCCGCGGAAAGCCCGGGCGAGCGGTCGCTGAAAAGCGAAGCGCTGTTGCAGGGACGCAGTCATGTCAGCATCCTGCATAACGGGGAGACCTACCAGTTGCGCGCAACTCGTCTGGGCAAGCTGATCCTGACGAAGTAGCCGAAAGAACAGCAGTAGCACTGTGTATTGTGGGGACCACCTCTCCAAGAGGTGTTTGGCCTTAGCCAGCGAGGACGACTTGCACGCGAGAATTTAGACCCCTTCGTGCAAACACCAGCCAGTCGTCGATAGCAAGCGAAGCCGCTTTTTTTGGTTCCCGCGCGTTTGCGTGATGGTCCACTCGATCAGGCCAGCGCAATGATGATCCATCGAACGGCACGCCCTTCTTCCCGAAGGCGTGCCGTTTTGTCTTTCGTGAAAAACGTCAGACGTTCTCGATACCCAGCGCAGCGATGCCCGCCTTGGCGATCTGCGCATCCTGCTCCGACTTCACGCCCGATACGCCCACCGCGCCCACGATGTCCGTGCCCACGAAGATCGGCACGCCGCCTTCGAGCATCGCGGTCATCGGCGCGCTGAGAAAGGCCGTGCGGCCCTGCTTGATGGTGTCTTCGTAGACCTTCGTCTCACGACGGCCGAGCACGGCGGTGCGGGCCTTGCCCGTCGCCATCTCGACAGTGCTCGCCCCCGCTCCTTCCAGCCGATGCAGATGCAGCAGATGCCCGCCATCGTCGACGATCGCAATGGTCACGTTCCAGTGGTGAGCCTGCGCGTGCGCCTCGGCGGCGGCGGCCATGGACTTGATGTCGTCGTCGGTCAGTACGGGTTTGGTTCTCACGTGCGTTCTCGCGGCCGTCGGTCACGGCGTGGACGGTTTATCGGCTGAAGCCCCAGAACATCAGGTACCACGCGCTGTCCGCTACGGCCAGCGCAGCGACAAACCATACCATCGCGAGGACGCGCGGAACAAGCGTCGTGGCATAGCGCCCCGTCACGCGCCACGCGAGCCACGCGCTCCATGCATTCGCGATGAACAGCAACGTGAGGCGCAGATCCGTCACCCACCAGAGCGGCAGATGCTCGGCGCGCAGCAGCGATACCGTTGTCGCCGACAAGCCCAGGAACACGCCGCAGCCCGCCAGCGGAATCAGCGCGAGCGTCAGGTGATGCAGGCGCGTCGCGCTCATCTTGCCGAGCATGCGCGCGCCCGCCGCGAGCAGCGCGAGCAGCACGGTGCCGTATACGAGCCCCGTCACGACGATATAGCCGATCACCATCGTGCCGTCGAGCCAGGAGAAGACGTCGTTCTGCTCGGGGTAATGCGTGAACAGGAACCACGGCGCGGTGGTGTCGAGCGGCCAGAGAATATTGTGGTCGATCAACCAGCCGGCGAAGAACTGCTTCAGATCGACGAACCACGTGCTGACGGTCCAATGAAACGCGCCGATTGCGATGCCCAGCAGCCCATACAGAATGAGCGCCGTGTCCCACGGGTTCGCGGCCTTGTCGCCGAGCTTCACGACTTCGTCGGCCGGCGAGCGCCACGTGAGCGCAATGGCATCACGATGACCGCTGCAGCGGCCGCACATGTGGCAATCGGCGGCGCCTTTCATGTTGCGCAAGGGCACGAGCGGCGCGCAGTTGATCGGAATCACGCGATGGCCATGCTCGCCCTGCTTGTACGAGCGGCGCCACGCGTCCTCGCTGACCTTGAAGTGGAACGGTGCGAGCCGTGCGAGCAGCGTGAACACGCCGTTCACCGGACACAGGTACTTGCACCACACGCGCTTCTCGCGGCCATACAGCACGCCGATGATCATCGCCCCGACGGTCGAGCCGCCGAGCACCAGCAGCACGGCCTTCGGATATTGATAGACGCTGACCATCTGGCCGTAGATCGTCGTCAGGCCGAACGCGACGAACGGCCAGCCGCCCCAGCGCATCCAGCGCGGAATGGCCCAGCCGCGGCCAAAGCGGCTCGCGAATTCGGTGAGTGCGCCTTCGGGACACAGCACGCCGCACCAGACGCGTCCGAGCATCACCATCGACAGCAGCACGAACGGCCACCAGATGCCCCAGAACACGAATTGTGCGGCGAGCGTCAGGTTGTTCCACAGATGCGCGGAGCCATCGGGCAGCGGCATCACGGCGGGAACGATGATCAGAAGCGCGTACACGGCAACCACGACCCACTGAATCATGCGGATCGCGCTGCCGTGACGTTGCATCCATTGGCCGGCTTGCTGGAGCCGACCGGGTTGGGGCATTACAGAACTCATGCTGGACGGCTTGCCGCCTTTTGTTTTTGCGCCATCTGATGATTCGAACGGCGCAGCAGAAGATAAATGACAATCCAGTACACCGCGTACGCGACCAGGTTCATGCCGGCCGGATGCGCGCGATAGCCCGTCAGTGTAGCGACCAGCGAGCCGAAGGTGCTGGAATCGTCGAGGATCGCGGAGGTGTTCCACACCTGGTTGACGATGACCGGCAGCACTTCCATGTCGATCAGCTTGTCCACTCCGGTCTCGAACAGACCCGCCGCGAGGAACAGCAGCATGATTTCAGTGACGCGGAAGAAGGCGCGCCAGGAGAAGATCTTGCCGCCGAGCTGCAGCACGTAGAAGGTCAGCAACGCAAGACCGAAGCCCAGGATGATGGCCACGTATTGTGACGCGGCGACGTGCCCCGACTGACCGAAGCCGACGCCATACAGAAACACAGCCGTCTCGCTACCTTCGCGCGCAATGGCCAGTGCGACCAACAGCGCGATGCTCCACCAGTGTCCGTCCTGCGTGCTCTTCTGCAGCGACGACTCCATGTCGCGCTTCAGCGTGCGGCCGTGGCGCTTCATCCACAGCACCATCTGCACGATCAGCACGCACGCCACCAGGACCATCGCGGTCTGGAAGTAATCCTGCGCGTCGCCCGACAGCACTTCGGTGAAGCCGATCAGCGCGGCGCCCAGCGCCACCGCCGCAAGCAGGCCGATGACCACGCCGGCCCACAGATAAGGCAGGCCGCGGCGCGCCTGATGGTCGCCGTTCTTCAGCCACGCGTACAGAATGCCGACGACGAGCAATGCCTCGACGCTCTCACGCCATACAATAAAAAGTACCTGCCCCATAACCCAAACCTCCAGCCATTCCACTTCAACCGGTCGCGCTCGATGCATTCGCGCGCGACACGTCCATTACTTGGCGACGATCACGCCCTGCGCGCTTTGATGAAAGTCGTCGAAAAACTTGTATTCGCCCGGATCCAGCGGCGCGATCACGACGAACGAATCCGCGCCCGGCGCGAGCACCTTTTCCTTGCGCAACTGCACGCTCTCGAACTCGGCCGCGCCCTTGCCGATGTTGTGCACCTCGATCTTGATACGCTGCCCCGCCGGCACTTCAATACGCGCCGGATTCAGCTTGCCGTCGTTCATTTCGAGCTTGAACGTGGGCAGATCGACGGCGTGCGCCATGTTCATCCCGGCAGCGGCGGCGCACAGCGACATCGCGATCGCCGCCATCTGGCTTGTCAGTTTCATGCGAACTTCCTGATTAAGTACGCGCCCGGTCCGGGATGCCGGGCGCCACGGACGATCAGTAACCGCCCTTCTTGCCGATGCCCGCGAACGGGAAGTCGTATTCGATCGTGAACGGCTTGAACCACGGACCCACGCCGGTTTCCTTGTCCGTGTGACGGCCGAACGCCATGTGGCCGGTTTCCGTCGGCGGCGCGATGTGCAGCTTCAGGTGGTACTTGCCCGGACCGAAGAGCTTCACGTTGTCGCCGTAGTGCGGGCCGTCGTTCGCGACCATCGCCATCAGGTCGCCCTTGACGGTCTGGGTCGTGCCCACCTTGCTGAGCTCATAGGTCACGTTGAGGTAGGGCATCCAGTCGCCTTCGGCGAAACCGGTCGGGTTGTTCTTGACCGCGTGGATGTCCGCCTCGAGGTGAATATCCGAATCCGACGCCTTGCGCATCATGCCTTCCGGCGCCATCGTGATCGGCTGGAGGTACACGGCGCCCGTTTCCATGCCGCCCTCGATATGCTGCTTGCCAATCGGATATTCCGCGGCCGACGCCGCCATCATTGCCGTAATGCCCGCGGCGGCCACGAGGCCGCGCATCAACGTTGAACCCATAGATACTCCTTGTTGTTATCGACCGGCGCGGGCGCCACGCGCGCCTGCTGCCTGAAAGGCAAGCCGGACATCCGGAAACGATGCGCCGGACGGATGGAAAGTTTCTGCCGGAGATGGGCGAATCGACGTCCACGCTGAGCAGCCCTAGCACAACTTGTGAACGTTAATACGAACCATTCTCAAAGTTTGCCAAGTTTAGCATCGTTCGACACCCGGAACAATTTGAGCGGGCTTACAAACCCAGTACCGACAAGGCTTTTCGCCGCATCGACGGGGCTTGCGACGCGCAAAAAAAACGCGGCTGACCCGCAGGGCCGCCGCGCCTTTTGAATTAAGCTTTGAAAATCACTTACATAAGCCTTACTTATCGCCGGTTCCGGCGACATGGTCGCCTACATTCGCGCCGAACACGCGCTGCCGCAGAAGGGACAATTGGTCGCGGGTCTGCGCCGCCTTCTCGAATTCGAGATTCTTGGCGTGGTCCATCATCTGCTTTTCGAGCCGCTTGATTTCCTTGGCAATCTGCTTCTCGGACATGTCCTCGAACTTCGCGCGCGCCTGCGCTTCCTTCAGTTCGGCGCGGGCATCGTCGGCGTTATAGACGCCGTCGATGATGTCCTTGATGCGTTTCTCCACGCCGCGCGGCGTGATGCCCATCGCCAGGTTGTGCGCGATCTGCTTGGCGCGGCGGCGCTCGGTTTCGTCGATGGCGCGCTTCATCGAGTCCGTCATGTTGTCGCCGTAGAGAATCGCCTTGCCGTTCACATTGCGCGCCGCCCGGCCGATGGTCTGGATCAGCGAGCGCTCGGCGCGCAGGAAACCTTCCTTGTCGGCGTCGAGAATCGCGACGAGCGACACTTCCGGAATGTCCAGCCCTTCGCGCAGCAGGTTGATGCCGACCAGCACGTCGAAGGTGCCGAGGCGCAGATCGCGGATGATTTCCACGCGCTCCACCGTGTCGATGTCGCTGTGCAGGTAACGCACCTTCACGCCGTGATCGGCGAGGAACTCGGTCAGTTGCTCGGCCATGCGCTTGGTGAGCGTGGTGACGAGCACGCGTTCGTGCACGGCGACGCGCGCGTTGATCTCGGAGAGCACGTCGTCCACCTGCGAACGCGCGGGACGCACTTCGATTTGCGGATCGACCAGACCGGTCGGGCGCACCAGCTGCTCGGCCACCTGCCCGGCCTTGCTCTTTTCGTAATCGGCAGGCGTGGCTGAAACGAACACCGCCTGGCGCATCTTGCGCTCGAACTCGTTGAACTTGAGCGGACGGTTGTCGAGCGCGCACGGCAGCCGGAAACCGTAGTCGACAAGATTCTCCTTGCGCGCGCGGTCGCCGTTGTACATGCCGTTCAACTGCCCGATCAGCACGTGCGATTCGTCGAGCAGCATGAGCGCATCGGGCGGCAGGTAGTCGACGAGCGTCGGCGGCGGTTCGCCGGGCATCGCGCCGGAGAAGTGCCGCGAGTAGTTCTCGATGCCCTTGCAGAAGCCGAGTTCCTGCAGCATCTCCAGGTCGAAGCGGGTGCGCTGTTCCAGCCGCTGCGCCTCGACCAGCTTGCCTTGGTCATAGAAGAATTCGAGCCGCTCGCGCAGTTCGTTCTTGATGGCTTCGACGGCGCGCATCACGGTGTCGCGCGGCGTCACGTAGTGCGACGACGGATACACAGTGAAGCGCGGAATCTTGTTGCGCACGCGGCCGGTGAGCGGATCGAACAGATGCATCGCTTCGACTTCATCGTCGAACAGTTCCACGCGCACGGCCATTTCCGCGTGCTCCGCTGGAAAGATGTCGATGGTGTCGCCGCGCACGCGGAAGGTGCCGCGCGAGAAATCGGCTTCGTTGCGCGTGTACTGCATCGCGATCAGGCGCGCGATGATGTCGCGCTGGCCGAGCTTGTCGCCGGTGCGCAGCGTCAGGATCATGCGATGGTATTCGGACGGATTGCCGATACCGTAGATCGCCGACACGGTGGCCACGATCACCACGTCGCGCCGTTCGAGCAGGCTCTTGGTGGCGGAGAGCCGCATCTGCTCGATGTGGTCGTTGATCGACGAATCCTTCTCGATGAACAGGTCACGCTGCGGCACGTACGCTTCCGGCTGGTAGTAGTCGTAGTACGAGACGAAGTACTCGACGGCATTGCGCGGGAAGAATTCGCGGAACTCGGCGTAGAGCTGCGCGGCGAGCGTCTTGTTCGGCGCGAACACGATAGCCGGACGGCCCATGCGGGCGATCACGTTGGCCATCGTGAAGGTTTTGCCGGAACCGGTCACGCCGAGCAGCGTCTGGAACGAGAGGCCGTCCTCGATGCCTTCGACGAGCTTGGCGATGGCATCAGGCTGGTCGCCCGCGGGCTGATACGGCTGATAGAGCTGGAACGGCGAGCCGTCGAAAGTGACGAACTTCGATTCGTCCAGTGCTTCGGGAGAGTCGATGAGAGTGTCGGACATGGAGATTCGATGCGTCGTCGCCGGAGCAAACACTTATTCTAGCGGCTGCCGAAAACACGCGCGGCCCGGCGGATGGGAGCGCGCGGCGGTCGGGACGCACGGCGCGGCGCTTGGGTCCGAAGCAGATTGGGCCCGCACAGCCGATCTCAAGCGCCCTTCTTGCGGCCCTTTTTGACGGCATGCGCGGCATCGGTCTAAATGACCTGTCACGAAAAACACAGGCTGTCGGCCAGGCGACGGCGAAAAAGCCGGGCCGGATTCGCTACAATGTGCGACTGTGCTCGACGGCGGGCAACGGACATTTCTCACAGCGGCGCAGCATGCCGCGCTGCAGGGACCGCCGAAGACGCCACGCGGGCATTGTCCCCGTTCCGGGCTGGCTTCGCGCCAGTTTCGCGCTCGCTGCCTTTCGGGCGCCACTCCGCCGCACCGTCTTTTTCTCACTGCCGATAGATCATGTCTCTTTTCTCTGCCGTCGAACTCGCTCCCCGCGACCCCATCCTGGGCCTCAACGAAGCCTTCAACGCCGACACGCGCGCCACCAAAGTCAATCTGGGCGTCGGTGTCTACACCAACGAGGAAGGCAAGATTCCGCTGCTGCGCGCCGTGCGCGAAGCCGAAAAAGCACGCGTCGATGCCGCCCTGCCGCGCGGTTATCTGCCGATCGACGGCATCGCCGCCTATGACGCCGCCGTGCAGGCGCTGCTGCTCGGCCAGAACTCGCCGCTGATCGCCGCGGGCCGCGTCGTCACGGCGCAGGCGCTGGGCGGCACGGGCGCGCTGAAGATCGGCGCGGACTTCCTGAAGCGCCTGAACCCGAACGCCAAGGTCGCGATCAGCGATCCGAGCTGGGAAAACCATCGCGCGCTGTTCGAAGGCGCCGGCTTCGACGTCGTCAACTACCCGTACTACGAAGCCGCCACGCACGGCGTGAATTTCGACGCCATGCTGGCCGCGCTGAACAGCTACGCGGCGGGCACCGTGGTCGTGCTGCACGCGTGCTGCCACAACCCGACGGGCGTGGACCTCTCGGACGCGCAGTGGAAGCAGATCGTCGAGGTCGTGAAGGCGCGCGAGCTGGTGCCCTTCCTCGACATGGCGTATCAGGGCTTCGCGGAGAACATCGAGGCCGACTCGGCCGCCGTGCGTCTGTTTGCAGCCTCCGAACTGAATGTGTTCGTGTCGTCGTCGTTCTCGAAGTCGTTCTCGCTGTATGGCGAGCGCGTCGGGGCGCTGTCGATCATCACGACCAGCAGGGAAGAGTCGGCGCGCGTGCTCTCGCAACTGAAGCGCGTGATCCGCACCAACTACTCGAACCCGCCCACGCACGGCGGCTCGATCGTCGCGGCCGTGCTGGCGTCGCCGGAACTGCGCGCGACCTGGGAACAGGAACTGGGCGAAATGCGCGACCGCATCCGCGCAATGCGTAACGGTCTCGTCGAGCGCCTGAAGGCGAGCGGCGTCGACCGCGACTTCTCGTTCGTCAATCAGCAGCGCGGCATGTTCTCGTACTCGGGCCTGACGTCCGCGCAAGTCGACCGCCTGCGCGAAGAGTTCGGCATCTATGCCGTCAGCACCGGCCGCATCTGCGTGGCCGCGCTGAACACGCGCAATCTCGATGCCGTCGCGACCGCCGTGGCCGCCGTGCTGAAGTAAGACTGTTTCGTGGACGTCCGGCCGCCCGGGCGGCCGGCCGAAGTAAATGCGGCCAGCGGGGAACGCGGGGGCGCCATTTTTTTAGCCCGGCGCCGTCGCGCGCGGCAGC
>NZ_JARUXV010000001.1:1402703-1408998 GCF_031450975.1 Caballeronia sp. LZ065 | reverse complement strand
GGTGTATTCCTTGTGGTGGGCGCGTTTTTGTTTATACGCGCCCGCCTTTAAGAACCTCTGTTTGGTGGCCGGCCGCCCGCCCGGGCGGCCGCACGAAGAAATGGCGCCCTGCGTGTAACGCGAGGGCGCCATTTTTTTCGCGCTGCTCGATCGCGCGCTACAGCGTGCGCGGGGCAGCCGGCACGGTGACGGCATCGTCCGCGTCGACGAAACCGTATGAAATCGCCCGCGCCAGTTCGGCGCTCACGCTCGCGACGTCGGTCTGTTCCTGGCGCACGCCGGCCGCGCCGTTGCTGCCCGCCTGCATGCAAAAGGCCAGCGCAATAGGCAGCAGCATTGCGACGGGCCAGTAAGTCAATATTGTCTTTCTCATGTGGACTACCTCGATTCGATGTCGCAGCGGAGCCAACGCCCACTTGTCGACAGTCGAAATGTTACGGAAATGCGAGAATCTTAAAAAGGTATTGAAAAGCAAAGCTTTGTTGCAGCCAGGGCAACAAGGCTGCCACGACGATGCGACTGCAAACGCAGCGTCACGCGGCCAGTCGCCGTCATAAAGGCTTACAAAGTTGTCGGGACATCGGAAGGCTGCGCGTGTCTTAATAAGTAACGCTCCAACGAATTATTCCAAGATCATGAAATCCGCAGTCGCTGGTCTTTTGTTCGCCTCGTCCGCCGCGCTGCTTGGCGGTTGCGCGGCGTATCCCGATGCCGGGGGATATTACGGCGGCGGTTATCCGGCCGGCGGCTATCCCGCAACCGTGTACGACACGCCCGGCTATGACGGTTATTACGGTGGCCCGCCTGTCGTGCAGCCGGGCGTGGTCGTAGGCGGCGGGTATTACTATGGCGGCCCGGGTCCGGGCCGCTATTGGGACGACGGCCCCGGCTGGCGCCGTCCGCCGCCCGGCGGATGGAACAACCGGCCGCCGCCGAACCGTGGATACGGTGGTCCTCCGCCGCAGGCCGGCGGCGGCCACGGCGGTCCGCCTCCACAAGCCGGTGGCGGACGCCCGCCGGGCGGTCCGCCGCCCCAGGCCAACGGCGGGGCGTTGCCGCGGGCAGTCGGCGGCCCGCCGATGCGGCCCCAAGCCGCACCGCCGCCGTCGAATCCGGGCGGCAACCAGGGCGGCAATCGTGGGGGTGGCGGTAATGGCGGTGGCGGTAATGGCGGCGGCGGCAATGGCGGCCGCTGGCACAGCGGGCCGATCGGCAACTGAGTCCGCCTCTCCAGCTACCCAAAAAGACGGCGCCCGACGACGAGTCGGGCGCCGTCTTTCATTGCAGCGTCAGGTTGCAGCGCTCAGCCCAGATGCGACCGTTGCGCCTTGTACAACTCCCGGAAGGTCCGGCCGACAGGCGCAGGCATGTCGCGCGTCGCGGTCCAGCCAGCGCCCAGCGGCAGGCGTGCAATCGACCGGCCCTTGCCGCCCATGCGCTCCAGCACGCGCACCGCGAGTTTCGTGAACAGCGCGTAGGCGGTCGGATGCTTCGCGAGATAGCCCCACACCGCGAGCCCGGCGCGCTCGTTCCAGGGCCGCAACCGCCGCTCCATCTGTTTCTCGCGCAGCTTGCGCAGCAGATCCGACAGTGGAATCCCCACCGGACACACGCTGTTGCACTCCCCGCATAGCGTGGCGGCCTGCGGAAGGTCCAGCGCGCGGTCGATGCCTACATAGGCCGGCGTCAGCACCGACCCCATCGGCCCGGGATACACCCAGCCGTACGCATGTCCGCCGATCTTCTGATACACCGGACAATGGTTCATGCACGCCCCGCAGCGGATGCAGCGCAGCATCTCCTGGAACTCGCCGCCGATCAGCCCGGTGCGCCCGCCGTCGACGAGCACGAAGTACATATGCTCGGGACCATCGGTGTCATCCGGGGCGCGCGGGCCGGTCAGCAGCGAGAAATAGTTCGACACCGTCTGTCCGGTCGCCGAGCGCGGCAGCAGGCGCATGGCGGTCGCGAGATCCTCGAGTGTCGGCAGCACCTTCTCGATGCCCGTCACCGCGACGTGCACACGCGGCATCACGGTACACATGCCTTCGTTACCCTCGTTCGTGACGACCGCCACCGAACCCGTTTCCGCGATCAGAAAATTGCCGCCGGTCACGCCCATGTCCGCCGACATGAAATGCGGCCGCAGCACCTCGCGCGCCTCGCGCGTCATCTCGGGGATGTCGGTCAGGCGCGGCTTGTGGTGCGTCTTCGCGAAGAGGTCGGCGATCTCGTCCTTATCCTTGTGCACGACCGGCGCGATGATGTGACTCGGCGGCTCGTTACCGTTGATCTGCAGAATGTATTCGCCGAGATCCGTTTCGATCGACTGCACGCCCATCTCGCCCAGCACGCGATTGAGCTGCATCTCTTCCGACACCATCGATTTGGTCTTGATGACCTTCTTCACGTCGTGCTTGCGCGCGATCTCCGCCACCAGCCGCGCGGCGTCCTGCGTCGATTCGGCGTACAGCACGGTTGCGCCGCGCCGGCTTGCCTCGCGCTCGAAGGTCTCGAGCCAGACATCGAGGTTCTCCAGCGCCCGGTTGCGCCGTTCCTTCAGCGCCGCGCGCGTCGCCTCGAAGTCGATGTCGCGCACCGCGTTCGCGCGCCCGGTGACGAACTTCGTCGACAGCTTCTTGAGGTTCTGTTGCAGGCGTTCGTCCGCGAGCTTGCTGCCGACGCGCGCCTTGAACTGCATCGTCTGAACTTGCATGGGGAGTGCTCCGTCCGCTGTTGTCAGACGCCGGCCGGCGCGTCGCCGGCAAGCACCTGCGCGATGTGCAGCACGCGTGTCGTGGTGTCGCCGGTGCGGCGCAGCCGGCCCTCGATATTCAGCATGCAGCCGAGATCGCCCAGCACGACCGCATCCGCCCCGCTCGCCCGGATGTTGGCGCACTTTTCATCGACGATCGCCGTCGAGATGTCGCCGTACTTCACCGCGAAGGTGCCGCCGAAACCGCAGCAATGCTCGCAGGCCGTCATCTCCGTCACGGCCACGCCGGCCTGCGACAAAAGCTCACGCGGCTGGGTCTTTACGCCGAGTTCCCGCAAGCCGGAGCAGGAATCGTGATAGGTCGCCGTGCCTTCGAAGCCCGCAGGTTCCATTTGCGCACCGGCGACCGTCACGAGGAAATCGGTAAGTTCGAACACACGCGGCTGAAGCCGGGCGAAGCGGCTCATCAATTGGGGATCGTCGCGGAACAGATCGCCGTAATGGGCGCGGATCATGCCGCCGCAGGAACCCGACGGCACCACGACATAATCGAATTGCTCGAATTCGCGCAGGGTCTTTTCGGCCAAGTCGCGGGCGAGCGGGCGGTCGCCGGAATTGTAGGCAGGCTGGCCACAGCAGGTCTGCGCCGGCGGCACGACGACTTCGAAGCCCGCGCGCTCGATCAGCTTGATCGCGGAGAAGCCGATCTCGGGGCGCATCATGTCGACGAGACATGTCACGAATAATCCGACTCGCATGGGGGCGTTTCCTGTTTTGTAGAGTGATGTGAACGCCCGGCAATTATCCGTGAAAACACCGCCGCGCCGGCCCGCTCACGGCTTTCGGAGCACGCGGCCGATGCGCCCGAGGCAAATGGCCTGCTTGCCTTTTCACGATACGAGATACAATCGCATTTCCGCTGTTTGACGCATCAACCGATTTTTCACGATGAGCGATACGAACCCGGATTCCAAAACCTCCATTCAGGTGATCGAACGCATGATGCGTCTGCTCGACGCACTCGCCGATCACACCGATCCCGTCAGTCTCAAAGAACTGTCGCAGAGCACCGAGCTGCATCCGTCCACCGCGCACCGCATTCTTAATGACATGGTGCTGTGCCGGCTCGTCGACCGCTCGGATCCCGGCACGTACCGGCTGGGCATGCGCCTGCTCGAACTCGGCAATCTGGTGAAAGCGCGCCTTTCCGTACGCGAGGCCGCGATGCCGCCGATGCGCGAGCTGCATCGCCAGACGGGCCAGACGGTCAATTTGTCGGTGCGCCAGGGCGACGAGATCGTCTATATCGAGCGCGCCTACTCGGAGCGCTCGGGCATGCAGGTGGTGCGGGCAATCGGCGGGCGGGCGCCGCTGCATCTCACGTCGGTGGGCAAGCTGTTCCTCGCCGCCGACGAAGCCACGCGCGTGCGCGCCTACGCGACGCGCACCGGGCTGTCGGGACACACGCAGAACAGCATCACCGATCTCGCCAAGCTCGAACGCGAACTGCTGCTGGTGCGCCAGCAGTCCTGCGCGCGCGACAACGAGGAACTCGAACTGGGTGTGCGCTGCATCGCAGCGGGCATCTATGACGATACCGGGCGGCTGGTTGCGGGGTTGTCGCTGTCGGCGCCTGCCGACCGGCTGCAGGACGCGTGGCTCAAGCAACTGAGCCATACGGCGCTGGAGATTTCACGCTCGCTCGGCTATCACCCGGAGCAGGCCGCCGCGGAGGCGCAGCACGCCACGCACGCGCATCGTTGAGCCGTCTTTCGTGTGTGAATAGAAAACGGGATTCGTCTTTCGACGAATCCCGTTTTGCTTTGGAAGCCCGGCCGATGCGCTGAGCTTAAGGATTCGCGCCGCCGCCCATGTCGGCGCTCATGATGTGCGGTTCACCGAGCGTGTCGAGATACGAACGCAGACGGCCGGCATCGGCGAAACGCGAATACTTGCCGTAGGAATCGAGCAGCACCATCACGACCGGGCGGCCGTGAACGGTTGCCTGCATCACCAGGCACTCGCCCGCTTCGTTGATGAAGCCGGTCTTCTGCAATCCGATGTCCCACGACGCGTTGCGGATCAACGCATTCGTGCTGTTGTAGGCGAGATTGCGCTTGCCGGTGAAGACGTCGTAGCTGCGGTCGGTCGAGAACTTGCGGATCAGCGGGTACTGATACGCGGCGTTGACCATCTTGGCGAGGTCACGCGCGCTCGACACGTTCTGGCTGGTGAGGCCGGTGGAATTCTCGAAGTGGGTATCGCTCATGCCGAGCGACTTCGCCTTCGCGTTCATCGCGGCGATGAAGGCCGGACGTCCACCCGCGTAATAACGCGACAACGCGGCTGCCGCGCGGTTTTCCGATGCCATCAGCGCGATGTGCAGCATGTCCTCGCGATTCAGCATCGAACCGACCGAGAGACGCGAGCCGGTGAACTTCTCGTAATCGCGATCTTCGTCGGTGACGGAGATGTCCTCGGTAAGCGGCGCGTGCGAGTCGAGCACGACCATGGCCGTCATCAGCTTGGTGATCGATGCGATCGGCACGACGGCGCGCGAATTCTTGTCGAAGAGCGTTTCGGAGGTGTTCTGGTCGATCACATAAGCGACGCTCGAACGCAGCGCGAGGCTGTCGGGCGTGTCATGCAGGCCGAATGCCTGTCCCACCGAAGGCGAACGCGGCTGGAACGCCACCGCGTGGACCGCGCCGCGCCGGGCGTGCGGCTCCATGTGATACGCGACACGGCGCTTGCGTGACGCGCGCGGCGCGTCGTCATCGTCGTTCGCGGCGGCGACCTTGGCGGCCTTCACTGGCTTGGGCGATTTCAGCGCGGTCTTCGCGGCACGGGCGGGCTTGGCGGCCTTGGTGGCGGATTGGGCGGTTTTTTTGACGGTTTTAGTGGCGGTTGCAGTCTTTGCAAGGGCTTCAGCCGGAGCCGCTGCGAAGGACGTCGCTACTGCGATGGAGACGGCGAGCGACAGCGCGGATCGCACTGCGACGCCATGCACCACCTTCAACGACGAAAACATTTCGGTTTTCATTAGTGTTCTGTTGGGCGGCTGGAGGGTACCGCCAAGTGTAGTGAAGCTACGAAATTTAAGCAATATTAAGCACTTATCGGTGCTCGTTAAACCGAGTTGTAAGCCGTGATTGCGTATTATCGATCATGAAACGCATCCCGATCGGAAAAAACGATCATTCCGGCAGAACAATTGCTGCGAGAGCGCGCCTTAACTACATGTGACCAGCGCACTATCGGCAATACTTTCCGTGACTTTAGTCAAACGCTTAACAACGCGTCAGTGACAACGAAATTTTTTGAAGCGGGGATGGGTGTCGAGAATGCGGCGGACAGCGCACTGCGGGTCGAGCAGCCGAGATGTTAACGTTTCTTCACGATTTTGGTGTACGCGGTGAGGTTAAAAAGTAAGACGAACTTCTGAAGCCGCGCGCGGTCCGCGCTGCCGCAAGCCCTCTCGCCGCAAGCCCTCTCGCCGCAAGCCCTCTCGCCGCAAGCCCTCTCGCCGCAAGCCCTCTCGCCGCAAGCCCTCTCGCCGCAAGCCCTCTCGCCGCAAGC
>NZ_JARUXV010000001.1:1319952-1402603 GCF_031450975.1 Caballeronia sp. LZ065 | reverse complement strand
CCTCTCGCCGCAAACCCTCCTGCCGCAAACCCTCCTGCCGCAAGCCCTCCTGCCGCAAGCCCTCCTGCCGCAAGCCCTCCTGCCGCAAGCCCTCCCGCCGCAAGTCCTCCCGCCTAAACCCGATACGCCGGGCCATCAAAGCGAAACATCAAAACTTCATCGAAGCGTGATTTCATCAGCATTCCGCTCCCGCTGAAACGCCTGCCCGCGCGATCCCAGAGCGGGTGCACAAGGGTTTTAACGGACTTTCCAAGCGCCCGAACGCTACTTGTAAGTCTCTGTTTAAACTGAGTTTTATCCTGTTTGTGCGATGCACAAAAAGAGCTTGACATCGTTCGGGATATCACTAAAATGGCTTTCATGTTGCGACGCACCAATCGCAGTTGCACTGAACCGGCAATCGTTGTCGCCGGATCTACCCAAACCACGACCCGCGTTTGATGGGTCGGCCATCAGGAGCCTGAGATGACACTGTTGACCCCCGAGCAAATCGCCGCTGCCCAGAAAGCCAACTTCGACACGCTGTTCGGTCTGACGAACAAGGCGTTCGAAGGCGTCGAAAAGCTGGTTGAACTGAATCTGCAAGTCGTGAAGTCCACGCTGGCCGAAAGCCAGGAAAACGCGCAACGCGCGCTGTCGGTGAAGGACGCACAGGAACTGCTCGCGCTGCAAGCCAGCCTGACGCAGCCGGTCGCGGAAAAGGTACTGTCGTATGGCCGTCACCTGTATGAAATTGCCTCGGCCACGCAAGCTGAATTCGCCCGCGTCGCGGAAGTGCAATACGAAGAGCAAAACCGCAAGGTGCAAACGCTCGTCGACAACGTCGCGAAGAACGCACCCGCTGGTTCGGAAACGGCTGTCGCCGTGATGAAGTCGGCCATCACCGCCGCCAACACCACGTACGAAACGGTTCACAAGGCAACGAAGCAAGCCGTCGAGATCGCTGAAAGCAACTTCAACGCAGCCGCCACGGCCGCCACGAAGGCCGCTACGCAAGCGACCGAGCAAGCTTCGCGCGTCGCCAAGAAGTCGGTTGCCTGAGTTTGCTGCCGGGCGTCGCCCGGCTGGCTGACGACGCACCAGGAAAACCCGGCCACTGTGCCGGGTTTTTTATTGCTCGCTTGGCGAACATGACGCGGCGCATATGACGCGGCGCATATGAAAAAGGCGCGCTCCTTCACAGGAGCGCGCCTTTTTTGCGCGTGTTGAACGCGAAGAGAACTTACTTCTTGCGTTGCGGCGGCAAGTCCGTGCAGACGCCCTCGTACAGCTCCGCAGCCATCCCGACGGATTCGCCGAGCGTCGGATGCGGATGGATCGTCTTGCCGATATCGGTGGCATCTGCGCCCATCTCGATCGCGAGACACACTTCGCTGATCAGATCGCCCGCATTCAGACCGACAATCCCGCCGCCGATCACCCGATGCGTTTCCTCATCGAAGATCAGCTTGGTGAAGCCTTCGTCGCGGCCATTGGCGATCGCGCGGCCCGAAGCGGCCCACGGGAACACGGCTTTGCCGAACTTGATGCCTTCCGCCTTGCACTGCTCTTCCGTCTTGCCGGCCCAGGCCACTTCCGGATCGGTATAGGCCACCGACGGAATCTGCAGCGCATCGAAGTACGCCTTCTCGCCGTGCGCCGCTTCCGCCGCGACGTGCCCTTCATGCACGGCCTTGTGCGCGAGCATCGGCTGGCCGACCAGGTCGCCGATCGCGAAGATGTGCGGCACGTTGGTGCGCATCTGCTTGTCGACGTTGATGAAGCCGCGCTCCGTCACCGCCACGCCCGCCTTGTCCGCGCCGATCTTGCCGCCGTTCGGGCTACGGCCCACCGCGAGCAGCACGAGGTCGTAGCGTTGCGGCTCGGCTGGCGCCTTCTCGCCCTCGAAGCTCACGTAGATGCCGTCTTCCTTCGCTTCGGCCTTCGTGGTCTTCGTCTTCAGCATGACGTTCGTGAAGCGCTTGGCGTTGAATTTCTCCCAGACCTTCACGAGATCGCGGTCCGCGCCCTGCATCAGGCCGTCGAGCATTTCTACGACGTCGATATCGGCGCCGAGCGTCGAATACACCGTGGCCATTTCCAGGCCGATGATGCCGCCGCCCACCACGAGCATGCGCTTGGGCAGCTGACGCAGTTCGAGCGCGCCGGTCGAGTCGACGACCCGCGGATCATCCGGGAAGAACGGCAGCTTCACGGACTGCGAACCGGCCGCGATGATCGCCTGCTTGAACTTGACGACCTTCTTGCCGTCGGGACCGTTCACTTCCATGTGGTTCGGATCGACGAAGTTGCCGACGCCCGTCACCACCTGGACCTTGCGCGCCTTCGCCATGCCGGCGAGGCCGCCGGTCAGCTTCTTGACGACGCCTTCCTTGAAGCCGCGCAGCTTGTCGAGGTCGACCTTCGGCTCGCCGAAACTGATGCCGTGCGCCGCGAGTTCGGCGGCTTCGTCGATGACGAGCGCCGTGTGCAGCAGCGCCTTCGACGGAATGCAGCCGACGTTCAGGCACACGCCGCCGAGCGTCGAATAACGCTCGACGAGCACGGTCTTCATGCCGAGGTCGGCCGCGCGGAACGCCGCCGAGTAGCCACCGGGACCGGCGCCGAGCACGAGCATGTCGCATTCGACATCGGCGGCGCCGGAATAGGAACCGGCCTGCGGCGCGGGCGCCGAAGGTGCGGCCGGGGCAGCAGCGGGAGCCGCCTTCGAAGGCGCGGGCGCTGCGGCTGCGCCGCCTTCCAGCGTCAGGACCAGCGTGCCTTCCGACACGTTGTCGCCGACCTTGACCTTCACTTCCTTGACCGTCCCCGCAGCGGGCGAAGGCACGTCCATCGTGGCCTTGTCGGATTCGAGCGTGACGAGCGATTGTTCCTTCTCGACCGTGTCGCCCGGCTTCACGTGCACTTCGATGACCGGAATATCCTTGAAGTCGCCGATATCCGGCACCTTCACCTCCTGCACGGCGCCACCGGGAGCCGCAGCCGGAGCGGACGCAGCGGGAGCCGCCGGCGCGGCGGCCGGCGCAGCTGCCGCGCCTTCGGTCTCGATCATCGCGATGACCGTGCCCTGCGACACCTTGTCGCCCTGCTTGACCTTCACTTCCTTGATGGTGCCTGCCGCGTCGGCGGGCACTTCCATCGTGGCCTTGTCGGTTTCGAGCGTGATCACGCCCTGTTCCTTCTCGATGCGGTCGCCGGCCTGAATATGGATTTCGATGACATCGACATCGGAGAAGTCGCCGATGTCGGGTACTTTTAGTTCGACGAGACTCATGGTGTCCCCTAAGAAAAGAGCGGTTGGACCGGACATTGCCGGTCCCCGTCGGCCGGCCGCGTACCCGGACCCGCAGGTCCGGACGCGGCCCCTATCAAACGATCAAAGCAACGATCAAAGAATGACGCGACGGAAATCGCCCAGAATCGCCGACAGATACGCGTTGAAGCGCGCGGCCTCGGCGCCGTCAATGACGCGATGGTCATACGACAGCGACAGCGGCAGCGTGAGGCGCGGCACGAACTGCTTGCCGTCCCACACGGGCTTCATCTGACCGCGCGACAGACCGAGGATCGCGACTTCGGGCGCGTTGATGATCGGCGTGAAGTTCGTTCCGCCGATGCCGCCCAGCGACGAGATCGAGAAGCAGCCGCCCTGCATCTGGTCGGGCTTGAGCTTGCCGTCGCGCGCCGCCTTCGACAGGTCCGCCATTTCCTTCGCGATGTCGACGAGGCCCTTCTTGTCGGCGTCGCGGATCACCGGAACGACAAGGCCGTTCGGCGTATCGGCCGCGAAACCGACGTTGTAGTACTGCTTGAAGACGAGGTTGTCGCCGTCGAGGCTGGCGTTGAAGGTCGGGAACTTCTTCAGCGCGGACACCACCGCCTTGATGACGAACGCCAGCATCGTGAACTTCACGCCGGCCTTCTCGTTCTCCTTGTTGAGCTTCACGCGCAGTTCTTCGAGCTCGGTGATGTCCGCTTCGTCGTTGTTCGTGACGTGCGGAATCATGACCCAGTTGCGGTGCAGGTTCGCGCCCGAGATTTTCTTGATGCGCGACAGCGGCTTCGGATCGACCGGGCCGAACTTCGCGAAATCGACCTTCGGCCACGGCAGCAGACCGAGTTCGCCGCCACCGCCGCCGGCCGGAGCCGCCGCTGCGGGCGCCGCGCCCTGACCCGACATCACGCCCTTCACGAAGCTCGTGATGTCCTGCTGCGTGATGCGGCCCTTCGGACCCGTGCCGCGCACGCGCGCCACGTCGACGCCGAGTTCGCGCGCGAACCTGCGCACCGAAGGCGATGCATGGCTCGACGAACGCGTGCCGTCGCCGGCCGGCATCACGGGCGCCTGCGCCAGCGCGGACGGCGCTTCCTTCGTCGGAGCCGGCTTGGCCGGCGCGTCCGGCGCCGCTTCGGTCTTCGCGGCCGGAGCGGGAGCGGCGGCCGATGCTGCCGGCGCTGCCGATGCACCCGCACCGCCTTCGAGCACGAGGATCAGCGTGCCTTCCGACACGTTGTCGCCGATCTTGACCTTCAGTTCCTTGACGGTGCCCGCAGCAGGCGACGGCACATCCATCGTGGCCTTGTCGGATTCGAGCGTGACGAGCGACTGCTCTTTCTCGACCGTGTCGCCGACCTTGACCGCGATCTCGATGACCGGAATGTCCTTGAAGTCGCCGATGTCCGGCACCTTCACTTCGACCACGCCGCCGCCCGAAGCGGCGGCCGCGGGCGCCGGCGCGGTGGCCGCTTCCTGCTTCGCTTCTTCCTTCTTCGGCGCTTCAGCCGCGCCGCCTTCCAGCACGACGATCAGCGTGCCTTCCGACACGTTGTCGCCGACCTTGACCTTCACTTCCTTCACGGTGCCGGCAGCGGAACTGGGCACGTCCATCGTCGCCTTGTCGGACTCGAGCGTGACGAGCGACTGCTCGGCCTCGACGGTGTCACCCGGCTTGACCAGCACCTCGATCACCGGAATGTCCTTGAAATCGCCGATGTCCGGCACTTTGACTTCGATCGCTTGACTCATTATTAGTGTCTCCTGGTTGCACGCGGCCTCGCTCCGCTTCGGAGAGAGGCCACGTCACAACGCACGGGGGCGATGCCTTTAGACGGTCATCGGGTTGGGTTTGGACGGGTCGAGGTTGTACTTCTTGATCGCCTCGCCGACGACCTTGCGCTCGATCGTGCCTTCGTCGGCGAGCGCGTTGAGCGCCGCCAGCGTGACCCAGTAGCGGTCGACTTCGAAGAAGTGGCGCAGCGCCTCGCGCGTGTCCGAACGGCCGTAGCCGTCGGTGCCGAGCACCACGAACTTCTGCGGCACGAACGCGCGGATCTGGTCCGTCAGCGCCCGGATGTAGTCGGTCGATGCAATCACCGGACCCTTCGCGCCCGTCAGCAGCTTCGTGACGTGCGGCACGCGCTTCTCTTCCGCCGGATGCAGCAGGTTGTAGCGCTCGATGGCCTGGCCTTCGCGGGCCAGTTCGGTGAAGCTCGGCACGCTCCACAGGTCGGCGGACACGCCCCAGTCGTTCTTCAGCAGCTCGGCTGCGGCGATCACTTCATTGAAGATCGTGCCCGCGCCCATCAGCTGGACGTGCGCCTTGGCCGGCGCGTCGGACTTGCTGAACGCGTACATGCCCTTGATGATGTCGGCGGCCACGGCGTCACCTTGCGGAATCGCCGGGTGCTCGTAGTTCTCGTTCATCACCGTGATGTAGTAGTACACGTCTTCCTGATCCGCGACCATGCGGCGCAGGCCGTCCTGCATGATGACCGCGAGTTCGTAGCCGAAGGTCGGGTCGTAGCTCACGCAGTTCGGGACGGACGCCGCCCACAGCAGCGAGTGGCCGTCTTCGTGCTGCAGGCCTTCGCCGTTGAGCGTCGTGCGGCCCGCGGTGCCGCCCAGCAGGAAGCCGCGCGAACGCATGTCGCCCGCGGCCCAGGCCAGGTCGCCGATGCGCTGGAAGCCGAACATCGAATAGAAGATGTAGAACGGGATCATGATCTCGCCGTGCGTCGAGTACGACGTCGCGGCTGCGATCCAGTCACACATGCCCCCTGCTTCGTTGATGCCTTCCTGCAGGATCTGGCCGGTCTCCGATTCCCGGTAGAACATCAGCTGGTCGGAGTCTTCCGGAATGTACTTCTGGCCGTCCTGATTCCAGATGCCGATCTGGCGGAACAGACCTTCCATGCCGAAGGTACGCGACTCGTCCGGGACGATCGGCACAATGCGCTTGCCGATGGCCTTGTCCTTCAACAGGATGTTGAGCACGCGCACGAACGCCATCGTCGTGGAGATTTCGCGGCCAGCGCCCGTGCCCTTGAGCAGCGGCTCGAACGCGCTGAGCGCCGGCACCGGCAGCGATTCCGCCTTCTCGCGGCGCGCCGGCAGATAGCCGCCCAGGTCCATGCGCTTCTGGCGCATGTATTCCAGTTCCTTCGAACCTTCCTCGAACGTGAGGTACGGCACGTCGGCGATCTGTTCGTCGGTCAGCGGCAGGCGGAACTGATCGCGGAATTTCTTCAGCGTGTCGATCGGCAGCTTCTTCTGCTGGTGCGTGATGTTCATCGCCTGGCCGTGCTCGCCCATGCCATAGCCCTTGATGGTCTTGGCGAGAATGACGGTCGGCGCGCCCTTCGTCCTGGTGGCCGCGTCGAAGGCTGCGTAGATCTTGTGCGGATCGTGGCCGCCGCGGTTCAGGTTCCAGATGTCTTCATCGGACCAGTCGGACACCAGCGCCTTCAGTTCCGGCGTGTTGAAGAAGTGCTCGCGCACGAACGCACCCGACTCCGATTTGTAGGTCTGGTATTCGCCATCGACGACGTCCATCATGCGGCGCATCAGCGCGCCCGTCTTGTCGCGTGCGAACAGCGCATCCCAGCGGCTGCCCCAGATCACCTTGATGACGTTCCAGCCGGCGCCGCGGAACTCGCTTTCGAGTTCCTGGATGATCTTGCCGTTGCCGCGCACCGGGCCGTCCAGACGCTGCAGGTTGCAGTTGATGACGAACACGAGGTTGTCGAGACGCTCGCGGCCGGCCATGCCGATCGCGCCGAGCGATTCCGGCTCGTCCGTCTCGCCGTCGCCGAGGAATGCCCAGACCTTGCGTCCTTCGGTCTTCGCGATGCCGCGCGCCGCCATGTACTTCATGAAGCGCGCCTGATAAATGGCCATGATCGGGCCGAGGCCCATCGACACGGTCGGGAACTGCCAGAAGTCCGGCATCAGCCACGGATGCGGATACGACGAGATGCCCTCGCCGCCCACTTCCTGGCGGAAGTTGTTGAGCTGCTTCTCGGTCAGGCGGCCGAGCAGGAACGCGCGCGAGTACACGCCCGGCGACGAGTGGCCCTGCACGAACACGAGGTCGCCGCCGTGGTCTTTCGACGGCGCATGCCAGAAGTGGTTGAAGCCGACGTCATAGAGCGTCGCGGCCGACGCGAACGAGGCGATGTGGCCGCCGACGTTGGTGTCCTTGCCCGCGCGCAGCACCATGGCGATGGCGTTCCAGCGCGTGTACGAGCGAATCCGGTGTTCGACGTCCTGGTCGCCCGGAATCTTCGACTGCGAGGCGACGGGGATCGTGTTGATGTACGGCGTGTTCGCCGAGAACGGCAGATGCTCGCCATGCACGCGAGCGAATTCGATTTGTTTCTCGATCAGGTAATGCGCGCGATCAGGGCCGACCGCGGAAATCACGCCGTCGAGGGCGTCGAGCCATTCGGCGGTTTCCTGGGGATCGTCGTCCTTGGCGTTGGCGACATATTTGAGAACTTCGTCGGGTACAGCGGACATGCTCGTCTCCTGATGTGAGGAACACTCTTGAACCACTGGCGCACGCCCGAAAAAAAGGGGGCCCGGCCGCGTGCCGGCAATTCTAAAGAGGGTCTAGATCAAGATGCAAGGAATTTTTCAAATCATGAGAGCTGATCTCATAATACGAAAAAATGCTGCAATGCACCGTCCGGTAAGGTTTTTTTATCAGAGGTTTCTCCTCCTTTTGCCGCGTTTGCGCGGTCTTACCTGTCTTTTTACGCCAATTAACAATCAGGTGCTGCGTTACAATCGCACGCATGTTGACCGAACGGCTGATCAAACGCTCGGCGAAGGGCGGGCGCAAGCCGTCTGACTCGTCGCCCACCCGCTGGCACCACGGCCCGTGGTGGTCGAACTCCTATTTACTCACGCCGCTCATCTCGATCCTGGTCTTTCTGGTCGTGATGAGTCTGATCCTGTGGAGTCTCAACCGGCGCGAACAGCAACAGCAGGAAGACACGCTGTATCGCAATGTGGCGTGGGCCCAGCAGCAGATCCGCCTGTCGATGACAGGCGCGCAGGAACAGATCCAGGCGCTCGCGCGCGACATCGCCGGCGGTCACGGCGACCCGCAGAACTTCCAGACCGCGTCCACCGACATCATGCAGGGGCATCCCGAGATCCTCTACATGAACTGGTATACCAGCGAGCACAAGCCGCGCTGGCCCAATACGCCGCTGCCCCTGCTCGGTTCCCGCCTGGCCAAGCCCAACGACACGCAGATGGACGAGGCCGTGCAGGCCGCCTTCGACGAAGCCCGCAATACGCGCCGCCAAGTCTACTCGCCGCTGCTGTACGACGATCTCGGCAACGGCTATATCACGCTGCAGACGCCAGTGTTCCGCGACCGCGAGTTCCTCGGCTCCATCGCCGCGGTGTTCTCGATCGAAGGCATCCTGAAGCACGACATTCCGAGCGAACTGTCGGCGAAGTACAAGATCTCCATCACCGATCTGAACAACCGCGAGCTCGCGACCACGTCGAGCCGCCCGCGCCTGCCGCGCGACATGTTCTACGACCTGCCGCTCGATCCGCCGGGTCAGGGCTTGTCGGTGCGCGTCTATTCGTATCCGCAACTCACCAACTTCACCAACAACACGCTGGTGTGGCTCGTCGCCGGGCTGTCGTGCTTCGTGCTGTGGAGCCTGTGGAGTCTGTGGAAGCACACCCGCCAGCGTTTCGAGGCGCAGCAGGCGCTCTACGCCGAGGCCTTCTTCCGCCGCGCGATGGAAAACTCCGTGCTCATCGGGATGCGCGTGCTCGACATGCACGGCCGCATCACGCACGTGAACCCCGCGTTCTGCCGCATGACGGGCTGGGACGAAAGCGATCTGGTCGGCAAGAACGCGCCGTTCCCCTACTGGCCGCGCGACGCCTATCCGGAAATGCAGCGCCAGCTCGACATGACCCTGCGCGGCAAGGCGCCCTCGTCCGGCTTCGAGCTGCGCGTGCGCCGCAAGGACGGCTCGTTCTTTCACGCGCGCCTCTACGTCTCGCCGCTGATCGACAGCTCGGGGCGCCAGACCGGCTGGATGTCGTCGATGACCGACATCACCGAACCGAAGCGCGCCCGCGAGGAACTCGCCGCCGCGCACGAACGCTTCACCACGGTGCTCGAAAGCCTCGACGCCGCCGTCTCCGTGCTCGCCGCCGACGAAGCCGAACTGCTGTTTGCGAACCGCTATTACCGGCATCTGTTCGGCATTCGGCCGGACGGCCATCTGGAGCTCGCCGGCGCCGCGTTCGACGGCACCTCGCAGAGTTCGTCGGACACCATCGACATGGTCGATACCTTCGCCGGCCTGCCCGCCACCGCGCTCACCGAAAGTTCGGCGGACGCGCAGGAAGTCTACGTCGAGGGCATCCAGAAATGGTTCGAGGTGCGCCGCCAGTACATCCAGTGGGTCGACGGCCATCTCGCGCAGATGCAGATCGCAACAGACATCACGCAGCGCAAGCAGGCGCAGGAACTCGCGCACCAGCAAGAGGAAAAACTCCAGTTCACGAGCCGCCTGATGACGATGGGCGAAATGGCGTCCTCGCTCGCCCATGAACTGAACCAGCCGCTCGCCGCCATCAACAATTACTGCTCGGGTTGCGTCGCGTTGGTCAAATCCGGCCGCATGACGCAGGAAACGCTGTTGCCGGCGCTCGAAAAAACCGCCCAGCAGGCGGTGCGCGCAGGCATGATCATCAAGCGCATCCGCGAGTTCGTGAAGCGCTCGGAACCGAAACGCCAGGCTGCGCGCGTGGCGGATATCGTCGCGGACGCGGTGGGTCTCGCCGAGATCGAGGCGCGCAAGCGCAAGATCCGCATCGTCACGGAAATCCGCTCGCGCATGCCGGTGATCTACGTGGATCCGGTTTTGATCGAACAAGTGTTGGTGAACCTGTTGAAAAACGCAGCGGAAGCGATGCATGATGCGAAACCACATGCCATCGATCCGGTGATCCGCGTCATCGTGCAGCGCATGGACGGCGGCTTTGTCTGCATCAGCGTGGTCGATCAGGGCCCGGGCGTGGACGAAGCCACCGCCGAGCGCCTGTTCGAACCGTTTTACAGCACCAAGTCCGACGGTATGGGCATGGGGCTGAACATCTGCCGTTCGATCATCGAATCGCATCGCGGCAGACTTTGGGTGGTCAACAACGTCGAGGCGGACGGTCACGTGACCGGCGCGACCTTTCACTGCAGCCTGCCGATCGGCCAGGTGGACGGTTCGGCCACGGACGGCTCCGCCGACGATGAACATACGAGACAACAAACCGTTACGGGAGAACTATGAGCACAGTCACCACTCAGGAAACCGTCTTCGTCGTGGATGATGACGAAGCGGTGCGCGATTCCTTGCGCTGGCTGCTCGAGGCAAACGGCTATCGCGTGCAGTGCTTTTCGAGCGCCGAGTCCTTCCTCGACGTGTACCTGCCAGTCGCCCATTCCGGCGCGATCTCATGCCTGATCCTCGACGTGCGGATGGCCGGCATGACGGGGCTCGAGTTGCAGGAAAAGCTGATCGCCGAGAACTCGCTGCTGCCGATCATTTTCGTGACAGGTCACGGCGACGTGCCGATGGCCGTCTCGACCATGAAAAAAGGCGCGATGGATTTCATCGAGAAGCCTTTCGACGAAGCCGAACTGCGCAAGCTGGTCGAGCGCATGCTCGAGAAGGCGCGCAATGAGAGCACCAGCGTGCAGCAGCAGCGCGCCGCCGCCGAGCGGCTGGGCAAGCTGACGGCGCGCGAGCATCAGGTGCTGGAACGCATCATCGCCGGTCGGCTCAACAAGCAGATCGCCGACGATCTCGGCATCAGCATCAAGACCGTCGAGGCGCATCGCGCGAACATCATGGAGAAGCTCTCCGTGAATACGGTCGCCGACCTGCTGCGCCTCGCGCTCTCCAACAAGCCGCAGCAGTAAGCGCCCTCCTGCTCCACGCGCGGCCGGCATCGAGATGCCGGCCGCGTTGCCATGGTGCGTCGGTTCCGGCGCCTCCACGCTCCCTTTTTCTCCGGTCCGAATTACGTTGTTCGTAACAGTGAAACGTGATATTTCCTCAATCACGTTGACACACCTTGGGGCCCGACCGTAACGTCTGCGGGCCTTAACTACCGGACAACGTCATGCGCGACAAGACGTCTCTCGCGTCCTGGCTCGACCAGCAAACGTTTGGCATTGCAGCCGACTGGCTCGATGCCGAGCGCCTCCCCTTTCCCTTTCTCTCACCTGCCCAGCGCAGCAGGCATGGGCGCGCTGCGTCCGGCCCGACGCGTCGCACACGCGCGGCGGTCATCGCGCACCGGAGGACCTGATCGTGGAACGCAATCCTTCCCCTCCGCCAGCGAAAGGCTCGCCATCGCGCAAGCGCACAGTGCGCATCGTGGCGCTGAGTGCGGCGCTGGTCGCCGTGCCCGTCGCGGTCCAGTATCTGCATCCGTACTACGCGCAGGCTCAGGTGCCGGCTCAGATGGCTCCACAGCCCGCCGCGGCAAACCCCACGCAGAAGCTCTCCAACCAGCAGCTCGACGCATTGACCGCACCGGTGGCGCTCTATCCCGATGCGCTGCTCGCCCAGGTGCTGATGGCGTCGACCTATCCCGCGCAAGTAACTGACGCCGATGCGTGGGCGAAGGCCAACACGAACCTCAAGGGCGACGACGCCGTCCGCGCCGTGCAGTCGCAGCCATGGGATCCGAGCGTGCAATCGCTCGTGGCGTTCCCGCAGGCGCTGGCGACCCTGGCGTCCAAGATCGACTGGACCACGCAGCTCGGCAATGCGTTCATCGCGCAGCCCAGCGACGTGATGGACTCCGTGCAGCGTCTGCGGCGCGCGGCGCAAGGCGCCGGCAACCTGAAGAGCAACGAGCAGCAGACCGTCAAGGTCCAGCAGGCGCCGAGCACCACCAGCACGACCAGCACGACCAAAATCGAAATCGTGCCGGCCAATCCGCAAGTGGTCTACGTGCCGACCTATAACCCGACGGTCGTCTACGGTGCGTGGCCCTATCCGGCCTATCCACCGGTCTATGTGCCTCCGCCGCCCGGCTACGCCATCGCGACCGGCTTCGTATCGGGGCTCGCCTTCGGCGCGGGCATCGCGGTCGCCAACTCGCTGTGGGGCAACTGCGACTGGAATCGCGGCGACGTCAACGTCAACGTGAACCGCTACAACAACATCAACGTGAACAACCGCATCAATGCGAACAGCAACAACGTGCGCTGGAATCGCGACGATCCGCAGTTCAACCGCAACAACCTCGGCGGCCGGCAAAACGGCTTCAATAACGCCAACCTCGGCGCGAATTCCGGCCAGTTCCGCGGCCGCGAGGACGCCCGCGCGCAAGCCGCGCAGACGTTGCAGCAGCGCACCGGGCAGAACCTCAATCAGACAGCCAGCCAGCGCGCGCAGAGCATTCGCCAGGGCGGCGGTCAGAACGCGCTCAACCGCAGCGACCTTCAGCAGCGCGCGCAAAGCGTCAACCGCGACAATGCGCTGCGCGGCGCGGGCGACGGCAATGCTGCGCGGCAGGACGTCCAGCGCGGGCAGGCAAGCCGGCAGTCGTACGCGAACCGGACGCAAAGCCGGCCCGGCGCGAACGGCGGCGGCGTGCAGCGCCCGAGTAATGGTCCTGGAGGCGGCGGCATGCAACGCCAGGGCGGCGGTCTCGGCGGCGGCGGTGGCGGGATTCAGCACGAAGGCGGCGGGCTGGGTGGCGGCGGCGGCATACAACATCCAGGCGGCTTCGGCGGCGGCGGATTACATGGCGGCGGCTTCCATCGCCGTTGATGACCCCATCCATGCCTACACGCCGCGCACGCGACGAACGCCCGATCAAGGAGCCTGAAATGACCCCTAACCACACTCTCGCCTTCTCGAAAAAAGCCGTGCTTGGCGCGATACTCGCCGCGTCGTTCGCCTCATTCGCATTCAGCGCGACGACGGCGCACGCTCAAGCCGCCTCGCAAGCGGTCTATCCAAGCACCGAGGCCGCGGCCCAGGCGCTCACTGACGCCATCGCGAGCAATGACGAACGCGCGCTCTCGAAAGTCCTCGGCAAGGACCATGCGCACTACGTTCCCACCGACAGCATCGGCGAACAGGATATCTACGCCTATCTCGGCGCGTGGGCGCAGCAGCATCGCATCGTCGACGACCCGCAGCCGCTCGACGGCCGCCCCGCCGCCCACATCGAAGTCGGCACCAGCGGCTGGACGCTGCCGATCCCGCTCGTGAAGGTGGCGAACGGCTGGCGCTTCGACATGCCCGCCGCGCGCGATGAAGTGCTGACGCGGCGCATCGGCCGCAATGAACGTTCGGCGATGCAGGTTGCGCTCGCCTATGTCGCCGCGCAGAAGGAGTTCCACGACCAGCAAGGACGCTACGCGGACCGCTTCGTCAGCACGCCGGGCAAGCACGACGGCCTGTACTGGGCAACGGCGCCGGGCGAACCGGAAAGCCCGCTCGGCCCGCTCGCCGCGGAGATGCCCAACAAACCGAGCGCGGCAGACGGCTACTACGGCTACCACTACCGCATCCTGACGGCTCAAGGCGGTGGCACGGGACTGATCGCTACTCCGGCCCGATATGGACAGACCGGGGTGATGAGTTTCCTCGTGAAGCAGGACGGGCAGCTCTTCGAAAAGGACCTCGGAGCGAAGTCGGCCGAGCTTGCCTCGAAGGTCTCGCTTGCCGGTCCCGGTGCATCCTGGCGGCCGGTCGCGCGGTAAGGGAGCCGCGATCATTGGCACTGGTCTGGACTGCACAGGCGGCCCAGACCTCGCCGAAAGCTGGGCCGCTGATCAGGGTCAGAAATCGTCATCGATCCAAACGCTCCTGTCTTTTATCACTTGCCATTCCTTCTTCATGCTGAACAGCTTATAGAATGCCGTTTCTGCGCTGACGGCTGAAGGGTTGACCAGAAACAGTGCGTGCGATTCGCTATACATCACGCGGTAGAAACGATGCCCTTCTTGAATATACAGGGGCGTACTTCCTAGCGGCTTGATGAACGCCTCCGGATTCTCGCTGGTGTAGCAATCGAGCCATTCCTTTCTGCTGATAAGTCTTCCGCCTTTTGGCAATTGCTCGCCAGTAGACCACGCTTGATCGATCTTGTTGGACGCTTCATTACCGACCGTTTCCGCCTGCTTGGGCGCCAGGAACTGCAGATTCCGAACCAGATTCCCTGGGTTGAATTGTTGCACGCTGAAGCTCGCCGGCTTACCCGTCCTGATTTCCAACTTTTTCAGGCGATACGGGTTCGATTCCGAAAGCGTTCTGGAAATCAAAAGAATATCTTCCGGACTTAAGTCCGGCCCTTGAATATTCATCAATCGATCGATGTCCTCAATCGTCACTTTTCTCAGCGCGCTGCCGCTACCTATCCAATCGTCAATACGCAGTTCAGGCAAAACGCCGTCACCCAGATCCGATTGCAGAATAACGCCCGCCGGCTTTTCGTCGACGAGCAGATCAGGAGGAAACACGAATATGAACTTGTACCCAAGGTTGCCTATATTGATCACGAAGACGTGATCTTTTCCTGCGGGCAGGCTTTTGACTTTCTGTAGGAATTCGCTTGAATCGAATTGCTCGATTGCGCCCCTTCCAACTGGCACCACCGGAAAAAAGCTTTCAGCTGCCCATTTCAGGAAATTATTGGCAAATGCTCCGCACACAGGCCGCTTTATATTGATCTCTCGCAGACTCACGTCCGGTTTGAGAGATCCTCCAAGTGCAACGCCCTCGCGATACGAAGAAACCAGGATATCATCCAGCTTTCTCTCAGTCGCGCGTGCTTCGTAAGCATCGTGATACAGCAGCTGCGAAGCCACTGGATCATTGGAAAGTTTCTCGATCATTTCGAGCGATGTAAGATAGCTCTCGCGAATTTCAGATCTCGGTCCTTTGCTGGCCGGGGGCACGGTAATCTTGAACGGAATGTTCGAATACCAGCCAGGCGCGGTCAGTCGCGAACCATGCTCGAGCGTGGGCCGACGATCGCTGCGAATCGCTTGTCCAGCCGACTTTGCCCGCGAAAGGTTCGGGAAATCATTAAAGACGATCAATTCATCGCCTTTCTTTCGTTTAGCTCCGTTCCGGTATCTTCTTGCCCAACTATCCTCGTATTCGATAATGGGTTCGTCCAGTTTGAACCTGCCGCTGAATTGCTGCGCGGTATAATCCACCGCCACCTTGATGGGTGCAGAAGGATCAGCGTGATTAGGAAATTCGAGGATAACCACAAAATGATTCGCCTGCAGTTTAAAATCCTCGACGTGTACCGGCCTCGATCCCATCTGCATGTACCGAAACGTAATTGAACTGTCGCTCGCCAGCATGAGTATTACATCCCTTAAAGCCAGTTCGTCGGGCCCCTTTAGCTGCTCGAGGATCGATGAAAACCCATCTTTGTAAAGCTTCAAGAAGCGTTCGGCTGCAACTTCGCATTTCGAATCCGGCCGGTCACGATAATCGCGCAACTCAGGGTCTTTCTCGCCGATCAAGCTCAATGCCTTCATGACTTTTCTTCGTGTCTCGATGTCGAAGCGCCCCGCGGCGAAAGTGGCGACCGGCTCTATGGAATCTTCCATCTGGATGGCTTCTCCAGTCACAGACTTCGCCCATACCTTTGTCGAACTGTCGTCCGGATCAAGCGTAATATTGAACGTGACGCCGCCATCTTTTCTACTCACTCTCTCAAGAGCAACCACCCGGAACAGGTCTCCCGGCAAACTGAAAGCGGGGCCGTCACCTGGGAATGTCCGGAGATTGGCGAAATTGGCGTGATTCAGCATATAGCGAATCTCCACCTTGCCCCGCACCGGCAATGAGCTTGCCCGCGAGTTTGCAAAGTCCATTATTCCATGATTTTGCAACAGGTCGCCAACTGCGATGTCTGGTTCATATCCGGCAGGAAAAGTGTACGTTTTGAAACCGTTTTTGTGGGGCGATTGAATTGACTTGCTGCCCTGCAACACGCCTAGCACGCGCTTGATGTAGTTTTCCGTCGACATCCCATTCAGGAGCGCGAGGGTCTGTTCGGATCGACCGCTCAAATTGACAAAGTCGAATGCGCCGACGCCATAGATGAAGTTACGCGAGATCAGTTCGTTGTCATATTGACGAGCCGCCACATGCGCGACAAGCGCAGGCTCAGCTTCCTTTGTAAACGACGACGACGTCCAGACTCGTGATGCGGGGTGGACCGCAAACTCCGGATCTTGCTTGGCGGGCGAGGCGAACCTTTCACCACTCGTGCTGATGTTGTCGAATTCATCTTTCGATATCCTTTCGAACCTGAGCGATTTCGCTCTGGAGCGCAATTCACCGTCCGTAACTTCAAAAACTACCCGCTTTGCCTTGCTGTTCCGGCTCGACGCGTAAATCGCATCCGCGACCAGCTTGCTCGCAACGCCTCGCAAAGCGAAAGGCTGAATTTTCCTGAAAAAATCGAGACCTTTCGACGTTTGATAATGCAACAAGAATGACGGATGCTCTCGAATGGCCACGAATGGATGAACAACAAGTGCGTTGTTCACTATTACGTTCTTCCCGGCAGGCTGGCTCAGAATGGCGAAACCGAACAGGTTCTCCTTTGCAGCGTCCAAGGACGCAGGAGAACGTGTGCCCACGGCATAAATTTCCAGGTCCGGCAACTTCGCTTCAAGCGAATGTGCGAGGACATCGAGGTTGAATATCTCTTGATCCGCCAATTGAAAGACTTCCCGGCCAATTTCCCCTTCGAAGCTCTCGGCGTGTCTTTTAATATCCTGATAAACCTCTTTGAAGTCCTGAAGCATCCTCGATGCTTCGTTCAGGTCGGTGAACAGATCAAAAGATGGAAGGCGCCTGACGATGATATCTTCTCTGTCAGCCAAGCTTCCATCAGGCTGTATTTCCTGCACCCGAGGTTGAAGGTTCAACTCAAGCAATAACTGTATTTTCACCGCATACCGCTCGACGCTCGAAGCCGGGGATGCCGCAATCCGATTCTCTTCTGAGCCTGTGGCGCCCGTTTTCGATGTGGAAGCGCCGAATTGCTCCGGAGGCGACGCGTTCGCGTAGCTGGAGATACGGTCGTTCAGCTGCTGTACCCGGTAAGCCCGAGATTCAAACCAGGACTGCGGCCGAATGCCAGAATTGAGCACGTCGCGCCACGGGAAATTTTTTTCCGCGCGGCTCTGGTCAAGCTGGTCGGTCAGATAACGTGTCAGCTTCGGATTGAAGGATTGGACTTCGTAGCTTTCACCCGCACGCTTCCAGAACGCGCCCTCGAAAAATTTTCTACCGGCGCTCTTCTCAGTCAAGACCCTCGAGAAGCTTCCGACGGGAGCATCTTCTTCATACGTCAACACCAGGTCTGCACCACGGCTTGCCCAGTCCTTGACGCTCGAAAAGACGATCGGTTTGACTGCCGGTTGACCAGGCACGACGAAATCAGCGCCATTCCTCAAGGTGACATGCAGCGCCGCCGAACATGACGGTGCTTGCATTGCCTTTGCGTCGTAGGCCAGACGAACCACTGTGGTGACGCGTACTGCATGGGGTTGAATCTGATCACGAAGATCGTCGAGCTTCTTGATGAAATCCGACGGCGCGCGATCGTTCAGGTAACCCTCCACCATTGCGTCGATCTCGTCGATGCTTTGCTCGACACGCAAGTTGATTTCAGCGCTCTTCTCAATGGGCTCGATGCCGGTTTTCAGCCTCGCTGACTCACCGAATTCGAGTGCCGTCGCATCGATGGATATCACCTGTGCGTCAGCGCTCTGCAACAGTTCCTCGATCGAACTGCTAAAGGTCTTGGTCCAATCCTGACTGTCCACCTTCGCGAGAACCGATGTTGTGCCTTCGCTTTCCCTTCGCGCTTCCTCGAACCACGACTGTTCCGCAAGGCAGAAAGGTTCGCGGATCGATACACCCGCCCAGCCCGCCATGAATACACGACCATTCTGGCGGATTCGAAACAGAAGCATTCGTCTCGTTGCTCTTCCCACCTTCGTCGACAGTATCAGTGGCTCGACCACGACTTCATTCGCGCCGAACTTGTCTTTCATTGCGTTCGTGACCACGTCGATCGAAGCCTTCGGAGAGTTCGCAAGCTTCACATCACGCATGACGTCGACCATCATCGCCATCTCGTCAGCATAGAAAACAGCGCCTTGTTCCGCTACACCGGCCAGCGCCTTGATGCGTTCTCTGGAACGCTCTCGAACCTGAGAGGTGGACGTGCGTACCTTGACAACCTCGTTAATCCTGAGCGCGGTCATCCGGCAGTCGATTCGGGTGTTGACGTACTGACCGGATTGCGCGTCAAACGACGAACCGGCCCTCAACAGGACCTGCTGCCAGGCCGGAGCGTCAGACGTCGCGGTCATCCAGTCGAACTGCCTTCCATTCCAGCGATTTCCGAAGATCAGATTCGATTCGGTCAGCCGCATCGACGCGATGAGCTGATGCGGCGACGGTTCGTGCATTGACGGGTTCAACGCTTGACTCGGATGTTGGGTGTTCCACGCGCCCAATATCGCCTCCGCATAGTTCAGACTCCATGGTTCGATGTCGAAACGACTGAAATAAAAGATCTCAAGACGACGGCCGTCCTCCGATATTCCCGTCAAGAGAAGCTGTCGCCCGCCGATCCGCGCGTCGAGCACGATTGAGTCGGCCACGTCCAGCCTCGACAAGTCAACCGTTGCATGAACGAAGCCGTCTTCTGCGGGATCGAACTTCAACACGGTTGTGGTGAGCAAAGCGTTTGAATCGTCCGATTGACCGATTGCGTCCGTCCCATCGAGGACCTGTAAAAGCTTTCCTCCGCGCTCTGTGCTCTGTTCAAGCCAGGCAGGTTGGCTTTCCATTTCCGGCAGCCCCGCGTCCGCCAGGCTCACACTGAAATCCGATACAGCGTTCAAGGACTCAGTCCACGACCCTGCAAGAATGACTTCGCCAGGACCATCGCCGCCACGTAATCTGAGCGCAGACGCGCCCAGCGGCGTTACCTCGTATTCATGGAGCGTCAACTCGGGCGCGTCCCATGGCATCGGCCACTCCTTGACGAACTTCACGTAACCAGTTTTCGCCAGTTGCGCCGTGAAGGGTGATGGCGCGCCGCTGCGAGAAACGGGTTCGAAGAATCGGAAAGATCTTGCTGCCTGGTATATCCTTCGCCCCAAACTGACCAATCCATAGATTTGCAATGGAATCGCCAAGGGCCCTAACGGAGGCATCAGCAAGCCAATCACGATGCCGTTCGAGAGTTGCTGTCCGGCGTTGATCAAGCCATCCGTCACAATCGGTACGGCTTCTTCCCCAAAGCGCACAGCAATCTGACCTATCGCCTCCTTGGCAAAGTAGCCCTCGAGGATGCTGCGATATCCCCACTTCGCTGCGACTCCGAGCGCCTTTCCGGCCTCCACTGCCGGATCACCCACCAGAAGAACAAGGTTGATGACCTCCTCGGTAATCCGAACGGCGTCGGGACGGTAGTAACGATCCTCGCTCAAACGGACCCCAAGGTCATAGAAGGGAAGCGCGCCATTGATCGCGGTGTACCAATATTTAGCCCGCATCGACTCTTTCAGATTGGTGACGAAGATGTGCAACTGCTCTATTGCAAGGGTATCGAGTTGCTGGATGACCTGAGTCCCGGTTTTCTCTGTGCTGATCTCCAGATCGGCAATATCCTTGTTCCATTCAATGTGAGACACCTTGAACAACTGCTCGATACAATCAGCCACTTGTTTTTTTTCCGGTGTTCGAACACCGAACCAGTCCAGGAATTCATATTTCTCCTTCCTTTCGAAGAACTGTGCGAAAAGCGCCTTACTACATTGCGTTCCGTTCCGGCTCACTACTCTCGCCTCCGGAATTGTGTTATCTGTCTCGATGATCATGTAGCTGTCGTTTGACAGACTGGACCAATAGAGAGTCTTGGTCTTTTTGTCATACGATCCTCGTCCGAACGCTCTCGTACTCCTCTGACTCATCACAATATTGACTCGGTAAGTCACACTGGACGGATCGTGGATCCAGAACGGTGATGCATTGATGCTGTCGAACCGCGTCACGGTCAGCGCCCTGGACGCACCTACCAAATATCGGTCGAGCCAGCCATTGAATTGCTCGTAGTATTCCTTACGCTTTACCGGCCCTTTTCCGACGTCCTCCTCCTTTTTGAATTGCTTAAGTGCTTTCAGTCCCTCAAGAGCATGATGGTTCATCCTTTGTAGGTAATCCGATTTGCCAAGCGCCTTGGTGAATTCGTCGACCAGTCTTTCCGGTTGAATCGACATATCCAGCGCCTGGGACCACCCACCTCCATTCAACTGCGCATAAAACATGGCCTGTGCGAAATCCTGGACCTGCTTGTAGATCTTGTCGCCAAGAAAATCAGCCTGCAGAAGCACCATCTCTTTAGGGGCACGCTGGAAGACCGGAAGCAGTTGAGGCATCGTTCGTGCAATTGCATATCTGACGCCATAGACCTGCGCTTCGTAAAGGTCATATTCGGGGTTGACAGGGCGAATTCCCGGCGCATCCTCAAGCACCTGATTCATCACCCTGAAGTACTCGAGCGTGCGCCTCTCGAACGACGGAAGAATATACAGGGCAATCTGCGCGATCTGCCTGGCGTCCGTTTCACGATGTCCGCTTTCAGTGGTCAGCTCCGACCGGAGCGAATTAAAAATCCGCTCGATTTCGGCTATATCGATCCGCCGCGCCGTCAAGTTACTATAAATGTGCTGCGCATCCTTTTTGAATCGGCTGGTCAGAAGGAAGATCGCCGCGGATATGGGATGGCCTGGTTTCAATACTCCAGACCAGTGTGCCAGCGCGGCATCGGGATCGGGCACGAACAGTTCGGCCGGAATCGTCGGTTCCGGCAAGCGAATGCTGTAATACTGCTTTGACAATGAAGCCGACTCGCACAGCGTCAGATAAGCTCGCCCGGCAACAAGCAGTTTCGCGATTTCGCCCCGTACCTCGGACTCATCGCGATTCACCAATCTGGCGGGACTCAACATGGATTCGATCGGCTTTCCAAAAGTCTCCCGAGCAATGCGCACCGGATCGCCGCTGCAAGCCGGATCGTCTAGATGGAGTTGTTCGGCCTCCCTTATGCCGGCATATGACAATTCAAGGTCTTGATCGATGCGCAGGTCGGCCGGGGTCTCGAGCGCTTGCCAGAACTCCTCCGGATCGAGGTCCAACAAAACCCGCTGTACGAACTCCTGCTTCTCCGGTGCCCGAGAAAAATTCGGAAGAATAGCGCTGACATTCAAAATCCTCGCTTGTGGAATGATGGCGTCTTCGCTTTGAAGCGGAGAAGGAGAATAGAGGGAGGGAGGAAGGGGTGGAACGAGCGCATCAGTCAAATCACGCTTTGTTCTGTTTGTCGGCGCGTCTTCGATACCTTCCGATTCGACGAGCACACCGGCTTCGATCAACCCCATTGCGAGAAGCTCGCTGTGAATGATCTCGCCTGTCTCGTTCGCGAACCGATCAAAGACAGCGTCGTCTTCAAGCATGCTTGCTAATTCTTCTGCGCTTTCGTGCTCCCGTGCCTCATTGACTGCTGACACGCGCCTATTGCGCCTCGCGGTGTCGACAAAATAGTTGATCGCCAACCCGAGGTAACCTATCGCCACCCCGGCAGCAATCAAGCCCCCGACAATAAAAGAATAGCGACCCAGGTTTCGACGAACGGGCAAGCCATCGAGGGGGAGGTCAATCTGCAATTGTTCCCGCCCGGCCAGGAGTGGCACAGCGGCCGCGGCCATCACGGCCGCGCTCGACGCGAGGTTACTGGGTGCCGGCGATCCAACCGGCTTGTCAAATGGATCCGAAGCCGCAGCATCGCGTTCCGCCTCAGCGAATGCCAGAGGGTCAATGCGCCTGGAATGCGGTTCGATGCTTTCCTGGCACACGTCCACAAACTCCAGCAGTTCACTGTCCCATAGACCTGCCTCATGCAGTGCGCCGCACATGTCGTCGAGCACATCCTCCGGAAAGCGTGCAATAACAGCAGATGTGAGTGACTCAGGCCTCGACGCTCCGCTCTTCAGGAGTTTCTTGAAACCAAGACTGACAAAATACTGTTTTTCCGTCAGGCCAAAGGACTTTGGTTGCGCAACAGGCACGGTGAAGGGAGCGATCAGAAGCTGCATCATCGATCTTGAATAAAGATTATGCAGTGCATGGATGCGCGCTTGCAGCGCTCTGAAGCCGCTTCGCCATTTGACATTTTCCAGCGATGAATGCTTCGCCAGGTAACGATATGCCAATGACCAGCCAAGCATAAACGTCGTGAACTGGAGAATATCAGGCTCAGGATCATCGGACCGCTGGAAAGTGAATCGCTGAATTAGCTGATCGGATATCACATTGCCGATGAGAGGCAGGAGCGCATCCAGACGATTGCCATTCGCCGCTTGCCTGACGAGATGAAGCCCATGTGACAAATATCGGTAACTTCTCAGATTTCCAGCAAGAAACACCGGGGCGTCAGTGCCAAACACGATGGCGGAGTTGGCAATCAGCCAATGTTCCGCAAACGTCTTGAGGCGTTGCCCCGTCCATTCGAAGGTGAGCATGGGCAGGATGTTGGCCGCGAGCTTTGGATCGTCGCGCAGTTTGACGAAAAGCTCCACCGTCTCCTGTTTTACTTTTCGGCAATCCTCGGAAAATTTTTTCGCTTCATCCTCGATTATCATGTCGAGGCCTCGCTCCATCACTCCGGCACACTGCGAGTTTCCGGTGCACAAATACGTCAGAATCGCAAAATCCGTGGTGACGAAAGGCTTCAGTGCCGAGTATGAGCCGGACGGAGAAACCAGCAATGACACCAAGCGTCTGGACAGGTTTTGAGTCATTCCTGCCATATTGAATGCATTGGATTTCATCCATGACGCGGAACGTGAAGCCAGACCCGGGGCGGTGTTTTTATTTAAGCCCGAGACTTTGCCCGCCGGAACCGCGCCCATCAATGGCTCGTCTTCATCCAACTCCTCTTCGTCGACGTCAGCAACATTGAACGTGATCGTTTGAGAAACTGAAGATCGGGTTTTTCTGGATGTGCTGGTTTCGCCCGAGAGCGTCATTCTCGTCATTGCTTTACTCCGGAGATCATTGGCGTGTCACAAACAAGAGGAAAAACGAAGATCATTGACAGCCTTAAAATCCGGATGCTCGCCCAATGACTCCAGGCGCGCATGCGCTAGGGCTGTTCTTTAATAATCGCTGTCAATACACTATCAGACTCGTGATCGTCTGAAATAACCGAATGAGCGCAAAGACCGACGGAAACAAAACATTTCAAATCACTGCTGAAAGCGCATTAAAAATCGCAAGAATTCAGCGCTCCGTTACCCGCCCCATCGAGGCACGGTATACTTCGGCCTGAAAGGCGGCGCCGCATCCGCCACCCGGCCCGACTCGATTCTTCGCACTGCCCCCTCGCTCAACTCCACACCGATTCACCATGACCGCCCAACTCATCGACGGCAACGCCCTCTCCAAGACCCTTCGCGCCGAAGTCGCCCGGCGCGCCGCCGCCCTCTCCGCCCGCGGCCACCAGCCGGGCCTCGCCGTCGTGCTGGTCGGCGACAATCCCGCGAGCGAGGTCTATGTGCGCAACAAGGTGAAGGCGTGCCACGACAACGGCCTGCATTCGGTGATGGACCGCTTCCCCGCCACGCTCACCGAAGCCGAACTGCTCGCGCACATCGCCAAACTCAATGCCGATGCAGCCATCCACGGCATCCTCGTGCAACTGCCGCTGCCGTCGCATATCGACAGCCACAAGGTCATCGAAGCGATTGCCCCGGAAAAGGACGTCGACGGCTTCCACGTCGCGAACGCGGGCGCGTTGATGACTGGCAAGCCGCTGTTCCGACCGTGCACGCCCTACGGCGTGATGAAGATGTTTGAGGCACATGGCATCGACCTGACGGGCGCGAACGCGGTCGTGATCGGCCGTTCGAACATCGTCGGCAAGCCAATGGCCCTGCTGCTGCTCGAAGCGGGCGCCACCGTCACCATTTGTCACAGCAAGACGCGCGATCTCGCCAGGCACACGCGCGAGGCCGACGTGATCGTCGCCGCGGTCGGCCGTCGCAATATCCTGACCGCCGACATGGTGAAACCGGGCGCGACGGTGATCGACGTCGGCATGAACCGCAATGACGAAGGCAAGCTGTGCGGCGACGTCGATTTCGCCCAGGTTAAGGAAGTGGCGGGCTACATCACGCCGGTGCCGGGCGGCGTCGGCCCGATGACCATCACGATGCTGCTCGTCAACACCATCGAAGCAGCGGAACGCGCGGCGCGAGGTTGAAACCGGGTTTGAAACAATCGCGCATCCTGAAAAAACTATCGATTGGAATTTGCGCCGCCCGCCCCAATAATCCTTGAGAGAACCCGGCGCGGGGCGCGCTGTCCCGCCGGGGCTTCAGCCAACACCAGAACGGGAGAGCCATGAGCGACACCACGTCCACCCCGGCAGCGGCCAATCCGCTGCTCGATTTTTCCGATCTTCCGCGTTTCGGCGAGATCCGCCCTGAACACGTCACGCCCGCGCTGGATGTGCTGCTGGCAGCGGCCCGAAGCGCCGTGGATCGCGCCGCCGCACCCGAGACGCCCGCCACCTGGACAGACGTCGTCGAGGCGGTCGAACTGGAATCGGAAAAGCTGTCGCGTGCGTGGGGCGTCATCGGCCATCTGAACGCCGTCGCCGACACCCCGGAACTGCGCGCCGCGCATGCTGAAAACCTGCCGCGCGTAACCGAATTTTCCGCGAGCGTCGGCCAGAATCTCGCGCTGTACGAGAAGTACAAGGCCATCGCCGCCGGTCCGGAATTCGCGGGCCTGAGCGCCGAGCGCCAGAAAATCCTCAACAACTCGCTGCGCGACTTCCGTCTGTCCGGCGCCGAGCTGCCCGAAGACCGCAAGCCGCGCTTCGCGCAATTGCAGGAAGAACAGGCGGCGCTCTCGAAGGCGTTCTCCGATCACGTGCTCGACGCCACCAACGCCTACTCGTATGTCGTCACGCAGGAAAGCGACCTCGCCGGCCTGCCGGATGACGTGGTCGAAGGCGCGCGCGAGGCGGCCCAGCGCGACAGCAAGGACGGCTGGAAATTCACGCTGCATTTCCCGTCGTACTTCCCGGTGCTGCAATACGCCGACCATCGCCCGATGCGCGAAGCGATGTACCGCGCCTACGTCACGCGCGCATCCGAACTCGGTGCGACCTACGGCGGCGGCAAGGCCGAATGGGACAACACGGCGAACATCGTCGAGAACCTGGCACTGCGCGACGAAGAAGCGAAGACGCTCGGCTACCAGAACTTCGCGGAAGTGTCGCTGGCGCCGAAGATGGCCGAATCGCCCGCGCAGGTCATCGCGTTCCTCGAAGACCTCGCCACCCGTGCGCGGCCCTACGCCGAAAACGACTGGATGGAATTGCGCGCGTTCGCCGCGACCGAACTCGGCATGCCTGAACTGCAGCCGTGGGACGTCGCGTATGCGGCCGAGAAGCTGCGTCAGAAGCGTTACTCGTTCTCGGAGAACGAGGTCAAGCAATACTTCCCGCAGGAAGCCGTGCTGAAGGGCCTGTTCAAGGTCACTGAAACACTCTTCAACGTGTCGATCCGTCGTGACGAAGCGGCCGTGTGGAACCCGGACGTGCGCTTCTTCAGAGTCGAGAATGCGGACGGCACGCTGGTCGCGCAGTTCTATCTGGATCTTTACGCGCGCGAAGGCAAACGCGGCGGCGCCTGGATGGACGACGCCCGCTCGCGTCACAAGCGCGTCCAGGGCGGCGTGCAGACGCCGGTGGCGTATCTCACCTGCAACTTCTCGGCGCCGGTGGGCGGCAAGCCCGCCTGCTTCACGCACGACGAAGTCATCACGCTGTTCCACGAGTTCGGTCACGGCCTGCATCACATGCTGACACGCATCGACGAACTGGGCGTGTCGGGCATCAATGGCGTCGAGTGGGATGCGGTCGAACTGCCGTCGCAATTCATGGAGAACTTCTGCTGGGAGTGGGACGTGCTCACCGACATGTCCGCCCACGTGGAATCCGGCGCGCCGCTGCCACGCGAACTCTTCGACAAGATGCTCGCCGCGAAGAACTTCCAGAGCGGGCTGGGCACGCTGCGCCAGATCGTCTTCTCGATGTTCGACATGGTGCTGCACACGTCCTACGATCCGGCCAACGGCACGCAGAACGTCAACGACCTCGCGCGCGCGATCAACGAGCAGTTCCACGTCATTCCGCAGGCGCCGTTCTCGCGCTGGCCGAACACCTTCAGCCATATCTTCGCCGGGGGTTACGCGGCCGGCTACTACAGCTACAAGTGGGCCGAAGTGCTGTCCGCCGACGCATACGCCGCGTTCGAGGAAGCCGCGAAGCTCGGCAGCGGTTCGGTGCTGGACGGACAGACCGGCATGCGCTATCGCCGGGAGATTCTGGAAGTGGGCGGCAGCCGCCCGGCGATGGAATCGTTCAAGGCATTCCGCGGCCGCGAGCCGGACATCGACGCCTTGCTGCGGCATAACGGCATGTCGGGACAGGCGGTCCACTGAGCACACTGACCGGCACGATCAAGGACGCCGGCATCCCGCGGATGCCGGCGTTTTTTATCGACGGATGCGAAAGTCCACTTCAGCGGGCCGGCCTTCCAGCGCCAGCGTCGCGCGCACGGCGGGACTGCGGCTCACGACCTTGCCTCTTCTCACCACCGCCGTGCGGGCCGCGCGCAAGCGGATGGCCTCGATCGGATCGCGCGCATCGAGCACCACGCAGTCCGCGTAACAGCCCACTTCGATGCCATAGCCCTCCAGCCCGAGGATGCGCGCCGGATTGATCGTGACCGCATCGAAACAGGCGCGCATTGCCTCGACACCCGTCATCTGCGCGACGTGCAGCCCCATGTGCGCGACTTCGAGCATGTCGCCCGAGCCGAGGCTGTACCACGGATCCATCACGCAGTCGTGGCCGAAGGCAACCGTGACGCCCGCCGCCATCAACTCGGGCACGCGCGTCATGCCGCGCCGCTTCGGATAGGTATCGGCGCGGCCCTGGAGCGTGATGTTGATGAGCGGATTGGCAATCGCGGCCACGCCGGATTCGCGCATCAGCGGAATAAGCTTGCTCACGTAGTAGTTGTCCATCGAGTGCATCGAGGTCAGATGCGAACCCGTCACACGTCCCTGCAAGCCGAGCCGGTGCGTCTCCGCGACCAGGGTTTCGATATGGCGCGACAGAGGATCGTCCGATTCGTCGCAATGCATGTCCACGCGCAAGCCCTGTTCGGCCGCGAATTCGCACAGCAGCTTCACCGATGCCGCGCCGTCGTCCATCGTGCGCTCGAAATGCGGAATGCCGCCGACCACATCGACACCCAGCGCGATCGCACGTTTCAGGTTGTCGAATGCGCCGGCGCTGCGCAACACGCCGTCCTGCGGAAACGCGACGAGTTGCAGATCGAGATAGGGCTTCACGCGCCGCTTCACTTCGAGCAGCGCCTCGACCGCCAGCAGGCGCGGATCGCATACGTCCACGTGCGAGCGGATGGCGAGCAGCCCGCGCGCCACGGCCCAGTCGCAATATTGCAGCGCCCGTTCGACGAGCGCTTCCTGCGTCAGGTCGGGCTTCAGTTCGCCCCACAGCGCGATGCCTTCGAGCAGCGTGCCCGACGCATTCACGCGCGGCAGGCCATAGGACAGCGTGGCGTCCATGTGGAAATGCGCATCGACGAAAGGCGGCGTGACGAGCGCGCCGTTGGCATCGATTTCCTCACGCGCGGCGGCGGAGAGATGCGGCTCGATGGCGGCGATGCGCCCGGCATCCATGCCGATATCGACGAGTTCGCGCGCTCCTGCGAGCGCCGCGCGGCGAATGATCAAATCCATGTGCGAAACCTCCGTCAGTCCCGGGCCATGTGTCCAGCGTCTGGCCCGATTGTAGCGGGACAGAAATGCGCTGCGGATGTTGCCGGAGTGCCGCTGGAGGGTCCTATCGCGGCACGCGGTTGCGCGCGACCACCGCGAAGCTGATCGGCAGCGAACCGCGCGGCATCGCGCGCTCGGGTTCCTGCGCGAGCGGATACGACTGGCTCTGCCGCGCGAGCGCTTCATAGAGTTCCGGGCGGCGTGCCGCAAACGCCTTGCGTCCGGCGCTCGCGGCCGCCTGTGCCGGTTGCACGCACGCGATGATCGGCCCGTCCGTGCGCTGCAGGCGGCGCGCGAGCATGCGGCCATCCGGTCCGACGATCCGCGCCTCACGCGCCGCCGGATGCGCGCAGGCGATATACAGGCCGTTGTCGGCGGCGCGCGCGGCAAGCGTGGCATGCGCCGGTGCGACATCGTTCATCGGCGCGACGAGCAGCGTCGCACCGAGCAGCGCCGTCATCCGCACGTTCTCGACAATGTCGTTGTCGTCGCCAATGAGAATGCCGACGCGCATCCCGAACGGCGTATCGCTGACGGTGAAGCGGTGACCGCCATGCAGCGCGCGCTGCGTCACGTTCAGTCTCCGATGACGCACGCGCATGCCGCCCGGAAAGCACAGCGCATAGGCGTCGTAAAGCCGGCCGTCGCCACCGCGTTCCAGCCAGCCGACGCCGGCCGCGACGCCGCTTGCATCGACCGCCATGGCGACCGTGTCGAGCGATGGGCCGTCGACGGACTCGGCGAGCGTCGCGCCGTGCGGGCCGCTGATGCTCCACTGCGGAAACAGAGCGAGCTGGACGCCGCGCGTCGCGACATCCGCTAGCGCACACGCCACCCGCGCGGCGTTGCGTGCGGATTCGTCCGCTTGCGCTTCAAACGGCACGACAGCGACGCACAACGAAGCAGCTTCCACACGACACCTCGACGGGAACGTAAGAACGGCCTCATTGAAACGCTCGCGCATCGATAAGTAAAATGAATCTTTTGATCGATTCGATCACCGTTTGGAATCGAAGCCATGGACCTCAGGCTGCTCAGGGCATTTCTCACCATCGCTGAACTGCGCCATTTTGGCCGCGCCGCGCAGGCGCTGCATCTGAGCCAGCCGGCGCTCAGCAAGCAGGTCGCGGCGCTGGAAGCGAGCCTCGGCGCGCGCCTCTTCGAGCGCGGCCGTCACGGCGCCGAACTGACCTCATTCGGCGCGGCATTCATGGCGGACGCCGCCACGCTGATACGCGACGCCGACGCCGTGCTCGCACGCGCCCGCGAAGCCGCGAGCGGCGCGCGCGGCTTCCTGCGCGTCGGACTGTGCCTCTCGACGCTCACGCACGTGCCCCGGCTCATCGCCGAGTTCGGCGCGCTGCATCCGGGCCTGCGCATCACGCTGCACGATCTTTCGTCGCACGAGCAGACGCGCCGCCTCCTCACGGGCAAGCTCGATGCCGGTTTCATGCGCATCCCGGCCGAAGCGGGTCTTGCGGCGTTCCCCGTGCTCGATGAAACGCTCGCGCTCGCCCTTCCCGGGCAGTCCCGCCACACGCGGCTGCCCGCGCAACTGGACGAACTGAACGAACCCGGTTTCATCGTATTGGCGCGCGCGCGGGGACCGGGCCTTGCCGGGCAGATCGAGCGCTGGTGTGCGGAACATCGCTTCGTGCCGCGCGTGATTCAGGAAGCCGACGATATCCAGACCGTGCTGGCGTCCGTGGCGGGCGGCGTGGGCGCGGCGTTCCTGCCGTCGCGGGCGCAATATCTGTTGCGCGATGCGCGCGTGCTCCCCTTGCGCGACAAGCCCGCGCGCTGGCGCATCGGCCTCGCGTGGGCGAAGGAACGCGACGACGCGGTCACGCGCGGCTTCGTCGCGTTCATGAAGACGCGCAGCAAGGCCCTGAAACCCGCCGCTACGCCGGACGCCTGAGCCTCGCTTCGAGCATGGTCTTCACATCGGGCCATTCGTCGTCGATGATCGAAAAGCGCACCGAATTGCGCTTGCGGCCATCCGGCATGATGCGTTCGTGACGCACGATGCCTTCCTGCTGCGCGCCGATGCCGAGAATCGCAGCGCGGGATTTCTCGTTGAGTTCGTCGGTCGTGAACTGCACCCGCACGCACTGCATGACCTCGAACGCGTGCGTGAGCATCAGCAGCTTCGCCTCGATATTGATGCCGGTGCGCTGCGCCGATGCCGCCAGCCACGTGCTGCCGATTTCGCACTTGCGGTTGACGCGGTCGATCTTCCAGAAGCGCGTGCTGCCGACAACGCGTCCATCCTCCCGCCGCACGATCACGAAGGGCATGACCGTGCCGGCGTCGCGGTCCGCGAACACGGTGTCGATCATGCGGTCGATGGTGTCCTCGTTCGGCACGACCGTCACCCGCAGATTCCACAGTTCGCCGTCGGCGGCGGCCGCCAGCAACGCGGCGCGGTCTTCGCGTCGCAAAGGCCGGAGCTGGACGCGCATGCCGCTCAACGTGGGTTGGGATTCGCTCATGGCCGCTCTTCTTTCGTGGGTCGAGGGCACATCATAAAGCGCGGCCGGAGCGAGCCCTATGCTTCCCGCGCGGTGTGCTCGCCGGGCGGCAGGTCATCGGGCACGTCGCGCGGTGCGGCGTCGCTCACCGGCAGCGTGAACCAGAAGCGCGCGCCGCGCACGCGGCCTTTGCCGTCCCGTCGATTCTCGACGCCGATCTTCCCGCCGTGCGCCTCGACGATCGCGCGGCAGATCGCGAGACCCAGCCCGATTCCCGCTTGCGCCGATTCCTTCTCGCCGCGCGTGAACTTGTCGAACAGACGCGCCCGCAGCGCCTCGGGCACGCCCGGGCCTTCGTCGTCGAGATGCACGCGCACGACACGCGCATGGCTTTCATCTGCATCTTCCGCCTCGACCCGCTCGGCGCCGATGCCCACTGGCGTACCCGCCGGCGTGTACTTCGCCGCGTTCTCCAGCAGATTGGCGAAGAGCCGTTCCATCAGCACCGCGTCGAGTTCGAGCAAGGGCAGGTCCGCTGGCACGTCCGTGTGTATCCTCCGGCCCGCGAGCACGCGACGCGAGGCGGCGAGCGCCGCGCCAACCGTTTCCTCCAGCATCGACCACTGCCGGTTCAGCCGCACCGACCCGGCTTGCAGCCGCGCCATGTCAAGCAGGTTGACCACCAGCCCGCTCATGCGCAGCGCTTCCTCGTGGATCGCCTGCACCAGTTCGCGCGAGGTTTCCGGGTTGCCGCCGCCCGCCTCGCGCGCCTGCTCCTCCAGCACGGACGCGAAGCCGACGATCGACGTAAGCGGCGTGCGCAAGTCGTGCGAGATCGCCGACAGCAGCGAGTTGCGCAGCCGCTCCGATTCCATGTTGACGAGCGCATCCTGTGCGATCTCGACGTAATGCACCCGTTCGAGCGCCAGCGCGATCTGCGCCGCGAAGGTCTCGATCATGCGGCGCTGCTCGGGCACGGCAAACTCGCCTTCGCGCCCGGTGACGAGCGCGAGCACGCCGCGCGTGCGCATCGGCGCCTTCAGCGGCAGGTACAGCGCGCGGCTCGCGGGCAAGGTGTCCGTGCCGTGGCCCGCCGGCCGCTGCTGGTCGTAGACCCATTGCGCGACATCGGCATCGAGGGCCGTTTCGTCCAGCCCGATGCCGCCCTCCTCGCCCACGTTCCGGCGCACCTTGTCCGCCGCGTCGGGCAGGAGAATCGCGGCTTTCGCCTGGAAGACCTCGGCGACATGCCGCACGCCGATCCCGACAATCTGCCCGGTCATCAGCGCCGCGCCGAGCTCCTTGGTCATCGCGTACATGGCGCCGGTCCGGCGTTCGCGCAGCGACGCGATGCGCGCCTGACGCCTGAGGCTCGACGTGAGATGGCTGATGGTGAGCGAGGTCAGCAGCATCACGCCGAAGGTCAGCAGATACTGCGTGTCCGTAACCGAGAATGACAGTTGCGGCGGCACGAAAAAGAAATCGACAGCGGCGACCGAAAGAAACGACAGCATCACGCCCGGCCCGCGCCCGAGCCGCACCGCCGTGAAGACCACGCCGAGCAGATAGAGCATCACGAGATTGGTGATCGCGAACTGACGCGCGGCGAGCAGGTCCGCCACCAGCGTGATGCCCGCGCCGATCGCCAGCGCGATGCCATACGCGCGCGGCGGCGAGTGCGCGCCGTCGCGCCATGCGGCGAGCGCGCCCGGACGCGGCGCCTGCGTGCCGCCCGGTTCGTCGCGCGCGCCGGTCGCGACCAGCGTCACGTCGATGTCCGAACCGCGCTGGACGATGCGCTCGCTCACCGGGGCATCGAAGAGCCGCCGCCAGCCGCGCGCCGCCGATGCCCCCGCGACCAGCTTCGAGACATTGCGCAGCCGCGCGTAGTCGATGAGCGTCGCGGCGGCATCGGCGCCATCGAGCGTGACCGTTTCCGCGCCAAGTTCGGCTGCGAGCTTGAGCGCGTCGAGCGTGCGCGTGCGGCGTTCGTCGGAGAGACGCTGCAGCTTCGGGGTTTCGACATACACGGCAAGCCAGTCCGCCTTCAGCGCCGCGGCAAGACGCGCCGCCGCGCGCACCAGCGTCGCGCTTTCCGGCCCGGGCCCGACGCACGCGATCAGCCGCTCGCGCGCCCGCCAGATGGGCTCGATGGACTGGTCGGCACGGTACTCGCGCATCTGGGCATCGACGCGGTCGGCGGTGCGGCGCAAGGCCAGCTCCCGCAGTGCGATCAGATTGCCCTTGCGGAAGAAGTTGCGCACCGCGTGCGCGGCCTGCTGCGGCACGTAGACCTTGCCGTCGCGCAGGCGGTCGAGCAGTTCTTCGGGCGGCAGATCGACGAGCGTGACTTCATCGGCGAGATCGAAGATGCGGTCGGGGATCGTCTCGCGGACCCGGATGCCGGTAATCCGGCCGACGATGTCGTTCAGGCTTTCGAGATGCTGCACGTTGACGGTCGTGTAGACGTCGATGCCCGCGTCCAGCAACGCCTGCACGTCCTGCCAGCGCTTCACGTGGCGCGCGCCCTGCACGTTGGCGTGCGCCAGTTCGTCGACGAGAATCAGTTGCGGCTTGCGGCGCAGCGCGGCGTCGAGATCGAACTCGGCGAGCACGCGGCCGCGATAGTCGATCTGCGCGGGCGGCAAGGTGTCCAGCCCGTGTGCGAGCGCCAGCGTTTCCTTGCGCCCATGCGTCTCGACCACGCCGACCAGCACCTCGCCGCCTTCGTCGCGACGCCGGCGCGCGGCCTGCAGCATCGCGAAGGTCTTGCCGACGCCCGCGGACGCGCCGAAGAAGATCTTCAGCCGGCCGCGCTGGCGCTTTTCTTCCTCGCGGTGAAGTTTGTCGAGAAGCTCGTCTGGGGTTGGGCGGGGCATGTGCTGCTTCGGGTGGGCGGGCGCGCTGGGTCGAGGTTCCGTTCTTATTGCTTGTCGAGCGCAAGGTTCAATTTAAGCACATTCACCCTGGGCTCCCCGAGCAAGCCGAACTGACGTCCGGACGTGGCCTGCGCCACCATCACCTCGACCCGTTCAACCGGCAGACCGCGCGCGCGGGCCACGCGTGCTACCTGATACGCCGCGGCGGCCGGACTGATCTCTGGATCGAGTCCGCTCGCGGACGACGTCACCAGGTCCACGGGAACCGCTTCATGATTGTTCGGATCGGCGGCCTGCAGCGCAGCGATGCGCGCCTTGACCTCGTCGACGAGCGCGGGGTTGGTCGGCCCGAGATTGGACCCGCTCGAACTGCCCGCGTTGTACGGATTCGGCGTCGTGGCCGAGAGACGCCCCCAGAAATAGCGCGGCGCATCGAACTGCTGGCCGATCAGCGCCGAGCCAACGACCTTGCCGTCGCGCTCGATCAGACTGCCGTTGGCCTGATGCGGAAACACGGCCTGGCCGATCGCCGTGACCGCGAGCGGATAGAGCACGCCGGTCAGCACCGTCAGCGCGACGAACAGCACGAGCATCGGACGCAATGAAGTTTTCGTCATGATTCTGCCTTTGAAATGAATGGCTCAGTGCCAGCCGAGCGCAGTGATCGCCATGTCGATCAGCTTGATGAACGGAAACGGCAACACGATGCCGCCCAGCCCGTACACGAGCAGATTGCGCCGCAGCAGCGCGGCCGCACCGAGCGCGCGATACTTCACGCCCTTCAGCGCGAGCGGAATCAGGAACACGATGATCAGCGCGTTGAAGATCACCGCCGACAAGATCGCCGACGACGGCGACGCCAGATGCATCACGTCCAGCACACGCAATTGCGGATAGGTCGTCGCGAACGCGGCCGGAATGATCGCGAAGTACTTGGCGACATCGTTGGCGATGGAGAAGGTGGTCAGCGAGCCGCGCGTCATCAGCATCTGCTTGCCGATCTCGACGATCTCGATCAGCTTGGTCGGATTCGAATCGAGATCGACCATGTTGCCGGCTTCCTTCGCCGCCTGCGTGCCGGTGTTCATCGCCACGGCGACGTCGGCCTGCGCGAGCGCGGGGGCGTCGTTGGTGCCGTCGCCGGTCATCGCGACGAGCCGGCCTTGCGCCTGATGCTCGCGAATGATCGTGAGCTTGGCTTCGGGCGTCGCTTCGGCGAGAAAGTCGTCGACGCCCGCTTCGGCCGCGATCGCCGCCGCCGTGAGCCGGTTGTCGCCCGTCACCATCACGGTCTTGATGCCCATCTTGCGCAACTCCGCGAAGCGCTCGCGAATGCCGCCCTTGACGATATCCTTCAACTCGATCACGCCAAGCGCGCGCGCTTTGCCGTTCACACACTCCGCCACCACGAGCGGCGTGCCGCCGCGCCGCGCGATCTCGTCAACGGCGTGCTGCACTTCCTGCGGAAAGCGCCCGCCGCGCGTTTCGACGTACTGTTTCAGCGCCGTCGCTGCGCCCTTGCGAATCTCGCGATTGGGCAAATCGACGCCGCTCATGCGCGTCTGCGCGCTGAACGACAGGAAGTTCGCGTGCAGGGTCGCCATGTCGCGCGCGCGGATATCGAAACGCTGCTTCGCCAGCACGACGATGCTGCGGCCCTCGGGCGTTTCGTCCGCGAGCGAGGCGAGTTGCGCGGCATCGGCCAGATCGCGTTCGTCGATGCCGGGCGCCGCGCTGAACGACGACGCCTGCCGGTTGCCCAGCGTGATCGTGCCGGTCTTGTCGAGCAGCAGCACGTCGACGTCGCCCGCCGCTTCCACCGCGCGCCCCGAGGTCGCGATCACGTTCGCCTGCATCATGCGGCTCTTGCCAGCCACGCCGATGGCGGACAGCAGCCCGCCGATGGTCGTCGGAATCAGACAGACGAGCAGCGCGACCAGCACCGTGATCGTCACCACCTGCCCCTGCCCCGCCGCCTCGACCGCGAACATCGAGAACGGCAGCAGCGTGGCGGTCGCGAACAGCAGCACGAGCGTCAACGCGACCAGCAAAATGGTCAGCGCGATTTCGTTCGGCGTCTTGCGCCGCTTCGCGCCTTCGACCATCGCGATCATGCGGTCCAGAAACGCCTCGCCCGGGTTCACCGAGACCCGCACCACGATCCAGTCCGACAGCACCCGCGTGCCGCCCGTCACCGACGAGAAATCGCCGCCCGACTCGCGGATCACCGGCGCGGATTCGCCGGTGATGGCGGATTCGTCGACGGACGCGACGCCGTCGATCACTTCGCCGTCGGCGGGAATCACATCGCCGGCCTCGACGAGCACGACGTCGTCGCGGCGCAGGTCGGTGGACGTGGTGATGCGGATCGGCGACTTCGGATGCGGCTCGTTGAGCTTCTTCGCCATCACGTTGTGCTTGGCCTGGCGCAGCGCAGCCGCCTGCGCCTTCGAGCGGCCTTCGGCCAGCGCTTCGGCGAAGTTCGCGAACAGCACCGTGAACCACAGCCACAGTGCAATGGCCAGGATGAAGCCGGCGGGCGCCTCGGCCTGACCGGCGAGCGCGGCGACCCACAGGATGGTCGCGAGCACGCTGCCCACGTAGACGCAGAACATCACCGGATTGCGCAACTGCGTGCGCGGCGCGAGCTTCCTGAAGGCATCGACGACCGCGGGGCGGACGAGCGCCGGATCGAACATCGAGCGTGCCGCCGTGCGCGCCTGGCCGAGATTGCCAGGGAGATGCGCGGACGGTTGTTTTTCGTGATTCATGCAGTCCTCGAAATCATTGTCCAGCGATCATGGCGAGATGCTCGACCACCGGGCCCAGCGCGAGCGCGGGAACGTAGGTGAGCGCGCCGACCAGCAGCAGCGTGCCGAGCAGCAACACGACGAACAGCGGCCCGTGGGTCGGCAAGGTGCCGGCGTTGGCGGCGAGACGCTTCTTTGCCGCCAAAGAGCCGGCGATCGCCAGGATCGGCACGATGGTGCCGAAGCGGCCGAACCACATCGCGACGGCGAGCATCTGGTTGTAGAACGGCGTGTTGACCGACAGTCCCGCGAACGCGCTGCCGTTGTTGTTGGCGGCCGAGCTGAACGCGTAGAGGATCTCGGAGAAGCCGTGCGTGCCCGGGTTGGCGATCCCCGCCTTGCCCGCCGAGGCCAGCACGGCCACCGAGGTGCCCGCCAGGACCAGCATCGGCGTGAGCAGGATCACGATGGAGACCATCTTCATGTCGAAGGCCTCGATCTTCTTGCCGATGTATTCGGGCGTGCGGCCGATCATCAGCCCCGCGACGAACACCGCCAGCAGCGCGAACGCGAGCATGCCGTAGAGACCCGAACCGACGCCGCCGAAGATCACCTCGCCGAGCTGGATCAGCAGCATCGGCACGAGACCGCCGAGCGGCGTCAGCGAGTCGTGCATGGTGTTCACGGCGCCGCATGAGGCGGCTGTGGTCACCACGGTGAAGAGGCCGGATTGCGCAATGCCGAGGCGCGTCTCCTTGCCCTCCATGTTGCCGCCCGGCTGCACCGCCGAAGCCTGAGCGTCCACATGCAGCTTCGTGACGAGCGGATTGCCCGCCTGCTCCGCCGAGATCTCGCCGACGCAGGCCACCGCGAGCGCGATGGTCATCGCCGCAAGCACTGCGTGACCCTGGCGTCCGTCGCCGACCATGCGCCCGAAGGCCACGCACAGCGCGGCCGGGATCAGCAGGATCGCGAGCATCTGGAGGAAGTTGGAGAACGGCGTCGGGTTCTCGTACGGATGCGCCGAATTGGCGTTGAAGAAACCGCCGCCATTGGTGCCGAGCATCTTGATCGCTTCCTGCGAGGCCACCGGACCCATCGCCAGCGTCTGCGTGCGGGCTTGCTGGTCGAGCATCTCGGGCTTGCCCTGCGCATCCTTCATCGCGTTGCCTTGGGCGTCGAGGCGCGGCGCCTGATACGTCGTGACCTGGAGCGTGGGCACGTCGGCATACGGCCTGAAGTTCTGGATCACACCCTGGCTCACGAACACCAGCGCGAACAGCACGGCGAGCGGCATCAGCACGTAGAGCGTCGCGCGCGTCAGATCGACCCAGAAGTTGCCGATGGTCTGCGCGCCATGACGCTTGAAGCCGCGCACCAGCGCAATCACCACCGCGATGCCGGTTGCCGCCGAGAGGAAGTTCTGCACGGTCAGGCCCAGCATCTGCGCGAGATAGCCGAGCGTGCTCTCGCCGCCGTAGTCCTGCCAGTTGGTGTTGGCGACGAAGCTGACGGCGGTGTTGAAGGCGGCATCGGGCGTCATGCCGGCCATGCCCTGCGGATTGAGCGGCAGCACTGCTTGCAGACGCAGGATCGCGTACAGCACCAGCGCGCCCAGCCCGTTGAAGAGCAGCACGGCGAGCGCATAGTGCTTCCACGACATTTCCGCTTCGGAATCGACGCCCGCGAGACGGTAAAGCAGTTGCTCGACAGGCGCACCGATTCTGCGCACGACAAGCGACGTGCCCTCGAACACGCTCGACATATAACGCCCGAGCGGCACTGCAAGCGCGATCAGCACGGCGATGAACAGTGCCGTCTGCATGAGACTGCTGGCGTTCATTCGAGCTCCTCCGCGCGCAACAGCGCGTACACGAGATAGACGAGCAGCAGCAGCGTGGCGGCCGAGGCCAGCGCGATCATCCAGCCGTTCATGGGCGGCCTCCCGGCGGATGGCGGCGCAACTGCTCGCAGCCGCTCGCGAGCGCCATGCAGAGTCCGAGGAACAGGACGATGCCGGCGAGGTAAAACAGGTCCATTGTGTGGTTCTCCCCTTGTTCGATCAGTGCGATCGGTCCGATCAGTCCGATCAGTCCGATCACGACAAGGGGAGATTAGGGAAAGCCGCGTAAAGGGCGCGACAAGAGTGCGAGGCGGCGTATAAAAATCGCGTAAACGTCGCGGTCGACGCGCTCTGTATTGCGCGCCTACCCCGCGATGCTGAATGCCCGGTTCAACTGCCAGCCGTACTCGAAGCTCTCCTGCGACGGATCGTCCTCCGCGATCTCCACATACCGCACCGACTGCTGGGCGGCGATCATGCCGAGCAACACGCGCCGTCCGTCGTCGCCGCGCTGATCAATGAAGGACTGCATCGCGGAGAGCGTCATCGGGCCGATGAGTCCGTCAGCGGAGATATCGTCGTAGGAGGACGCCTGGTCGTTCAGCACGTTGAGCGCGCGTTGCAGGAACCGGACGCCGGTGGCGGGCCCCATGTTGACGCCAATGTCGAACAGCTTGCCGGCGATGTCCTCGTCGATTGCGTTCACCTCGTCGAAGCGCGGTTCCTCCCAATAGCATTGGAGGTAGATGTCGATGGCCGTGTCGCGCGGCATCTCGTCCATCGGGCCGGTATAGCCGTACGCGCGAGCGGTCGTTTCGGTGATGCCCCACATGGTTTCACCGCCCGCGTCGTCGGGATGATTCGAATAGCCGCCTTCAAGGCCAATGGTTTCTTCGATGAGGTCGATCGGATTCATTTGAACAAGGATGCGCGTGAGTGTGGAAGACGGGTGCGAACCGTCCTTGCGACGGTTGATCGCGTTCGCCCGGGTCAGTAGGATCGCCAACTATTTCGCTTGCTCGATCGGGTTTGGTTTGCCTCATCGAGCGGCATTGCCGCGAGTCCGGCAATGCGGAGCCAGTATCAGCGAGTTCAGGAGGAACTTCCCGCCCGTGCGGGGCAAGAATCGCCCGCGTGGAGTGAAATGTGGCCTTGGCATGCAGCATCGTGAAGCGACCGCGCTGCATGGCGTCGGAAAGCGCAACGCAGCGCTCGGACTGCGCAGTGCAAGGCGCGTTTATCGCGGCAGGTTTGAATAATTTCGTAGAATGCCGGGCTGTGTCACACCGCTTTTTGGACACCGGCCATGGCGCCGGGCGAACCTGAGATCACTCGTGAAGATAGCTACCTGGAACGTCAACTCCCTCAAAGTCCGCCAGCAGCACGTCATCGACTGGCTCGCGCAATCGGGCGTCGACGTGCTGTGCCTGCAGGAACTGAAAATGCCCGACGAGAAGTTTCCGCGCGCGGAGCTCGAAGCCGCCGGCTACAAAAGCTGGTTCGCGGGACAGAAGACCTATAACGGCGTCGGCATCCTCGTGCGCGCCGAGGCGAACTTCGACGTGGACGAGATCAGCGTCGTGCGCAACATTCCCGGCTTCGAGGATTTGCAGCAGCGCGTGATCGCCGCGACCATCAACGGCGTGCGCATCATCTCGGCCTATTTCCCGAACGGCCAGGCGCCCGGCACCGAGAAGTTCGCCTACAAGATGCGCTGGCTCGACGCGCTGCGCGAATGGCTGCGCGAAGACCTGGCCCGGCACCCGAAGCTCGCGCTCCTCGGCGACTACAACATCGCCCCCGACGACCGCGACGTGCACGACCCGAAAGCCTGGGAAGGCCAGAATCTGGTGTCGCCGGAAGAACGCGCACACTTCGCGCAACTGCTCGAACTCGGCCTCACCGATGCCTTCCGCCAGTTCGAACAGGCGGACAAGCTCTTCACGTGGTGGGACTACCGGATGATGGCGTTCCGGCGCAACGCGGGGCTGCGCATCGACCACATTCTGTTGTCGAAGGAGCTGGCCGCGACCTGCACCGCGTGCGAAGTCGACAAGGCGCCGCGCAAGTGGGACCAGCCGTCGGACCACGCGCCCGTGATCGCGACGCTCGGCTGATCCCGTCTCGCGGGCATCGACATCACGCGTCCAGGTGCAGTTCCTGGATCTTGCGTGTGATCGTATTGCGCCCGATGCCCAGGCGTTCGGCCGCTTCCACCTTGCGGCCACGCGTGAAGTCGAGCGCCTCGCGAATCACGGCGGCCTCGAAACGCCGCGCGAGTTCGTCCATCACGTCGGCGGAATTTTCACGCAACAGCCGCGCGACTTCGGTGCGCAAGCCGTTCTCCCACACACCCGCCGCCACCCCGGCCGCCAGCGCCGCCGCAGCGGCCGGCGCGCCCGCGCCGTTCTGCATGAGGGGCGCCGCGGCCACCGCGCCGTCAGTCGAGACCGCGATGGCTTCGGCCGCATAATCCTGACTCGGCGTGAGATCCGGCGGCAGATCCTTCTGCTCGATCACCTGCGCGGGCGCCATCACCGTGAGCCAGTTGCACAGGTTTTCAAGCTGACGCACGTTGCCGGGAAACGGCAGCGACGCGAGATACGCCAACGCCTCGTCCGACACGCGCTTCGGCTCCACGCCCAGGTCACGCGCGCTCTTCTGCAGAAAATGCCGCGCGAGCAAGGGAATGTCCTCGCTGCGTTCGCGCAACGCCGGCAGCCGCAGCCGGATCACGTTCAGCCGGTGGTACAAGTCCTCGCGGAACAAGCCCTGCCGCACGCGCGCATCGAGATTCTGGTGCGTCGCCGCGATCACGCGCACGTTGGCCTTCAACGGGTTGTGCCCGCCCACGCGATAAAACTGCCCGTCCGACAGCACGCGCAACAGTCGCGTCTGCAAGTCGAACGGCATGTCGCCGATTTCGTCGAGAAACAAGGTGCCGTTCTCGGCCTGTTCAAAACGACCCTGGCGCATCGCCTGCGCGCCCGTGAACGCGCCGCGCTCATGGCCGAACAGTTCGGATTCCAGCAGATCCTTCGGAATCGCCGCTGTGTTCAGCGCGATGAACGGCCCGCTCGCGCGTGGGCTATGTCGGTGCAAGGCGCGCGCGACAAGCTCCTTTCCGGTGCCTGATTCGCCCGTGATGAGCACAGTCGCCGCCGAATGCGACAGCCGGCCGATCGCGCGGAACATGTCCTGCATCGCGGGCGCCTGGCCGAGCATCTCGGGCGTTTCCGTCACGCGTTCGTCATAGGCCGCTTCGCCGCGCATGCTTTCGTCCACCGCGCGGCGAATCAACTCGACCGCCTTGTCCACGTCGAACGGCTTGGCGAGATATTCGAAGGCGCCGCCCTGGAAGGCGGCCACGGCGCTGTCGAGGTCCGAGAATGCCGTCATGATGATGACCGGCAAGCCCGGCAGCCGGTCGCGCACGGTCTGCAACAATTCGAGCCCCGAACCACCCGGCATGCGGATGTCGGACACGAGCACCTGGGGGCTGTCCTGTTCGAGCGCGGCGAGCGCGTCGCGCACGCCGGAGAAACTGCGCGTCGCGAAATTCTCGCGGGCCAGCGCTTTTTCCAGCACCCAGCGGATGGATTGGTCGTCGTCTACTATCCAGATCGGCTTCATATCGTTCGGCGAGAAGTCTTCGTATGGTTCGGTGTGAGCCCGTCGAAACGGTGCGGCTTCAAAGCGTGATGCGGACGCGGCCTATAGGGATGACGGCCTGTGACTTGATGGCGCGTGATGTCGCTTGATGTCGATCATCAACCCGATTTCAGCTCCCGAATGGCAACAGGATGATGAACTCGGTGCAGCCCGGTTTGCTCTCCACTTCGATCAACCCGTCGTGCTGCTGCACGAACGATTGCGCGAGCGTGAGTCCCAGGCCGCTGCCGTCTTCCCTGCCCGACACGAGCGGGAAGAAGATCCGGTCGCGAATCTCGCTGGGGATTCCAGGACCGTTGTCAGTGATATGCAAGTCCAGTGCCAGTTTGTGCAGCTTTTTGCCGATCGTCACCTTGCGCGCGATGCGTGTACGCAATTCGATCTTCGCATCGCCTTGTGAAATGCGTTCGCGCAACGCCTCGGCCGCATTGCGCACGATGTTGAGCAACGCCTGGATCAGTTGCTCCTTGTCGCCGCGCAGGTCGGGCACGCTGACGTCGTAGTCGCGTTCGATCGTGAGTCCGCGCGGGAACTCGGCGAGGATCACCGCGCGCACGCGCTCGCATACTTCGTGGATGTTCACGTCGCCCACGATATGCGGATGCCGGTGCGGCTCCAGCAGGCGATCGACCAGCGTCTGCAACCGGTCTGATTCCTTGATGATGACCTGCGTGTATTCGCGCAGTTCGTCGCGTTCGAGCGCGCCCAGTTCGAACTCGAGCAACTGCGCCGCGCCCCGGATGCCGCCGAGCGGATTCTTGATCTCGTGCGCCAGGTTGCGGATCAGCTGCTTGTTGACCGCGGTCAGGTCGTGGATACGCTCTTCGCGATCGGTACGCAGGTGGCGCTCGTTTTCAAACAATTCGAGCAGCACGTAGTCGCTGGCCGCTTCGAGATAACCGACGATCGCATGCACATGCACCGGCTCGCGGTTCGGACGGTCGAGCACGGCGTCGAGACGCGTGGCATTGAAACGGTTCTCGGCGATCGACGTGATCGTGCCCGCGAGCTCATCGGCGTTCGCGAACAGCTCGGTCCAGTTCATCTGCGTCAGCTGCTTGCGCGACATCTCCAGCATCGCTTCCGCCGAAGGGTTCGCGTACGCGATGCGCACGTGACGCATGTCCAGCACGAGCACGGTCGTCGGGAGCGCCTCGAAACCGGCCAGCAAACCGCTGCTGGCGAGCTGGGCGTCGTCGGAGAGCGCGTCGGCGTGGCCACGGCGCGCCTTGATCAGATTCTTGAGCACCATCGGGCAATGATTAAGGCCGTTCGTGAAACCGATCTTGTTGTTGGATTTCAGGAAACCGCAGCGATGAAAAAAGGGACGGCGCGCCGTCCCTTTGTGTCACCGCTTCGCATGTGCCGCGCGCTTCGCCGGACTAACAGGAAAGAAGCGCGCCGCCGTCATGCTTACAGCGAGTAGTACATCTCGAACTCGATCGGATGCACCGCCTGACGATAACGCTGCAGCTCGTTCGTCTTCAGTTCGATGTATGCGTCGAGCATCGAATCCGTGAACACGCCGCCGCGCGTCAGGAATTCGCGATCCGCGTCGAGTGCGTCGAGTGCCTGGTCGAGGCCCGAACACACGGTCGGGATCTTCTTGTCTTCTTCCGGCGGCAGGTCGTACAGATTCTTGTCCGCGGCTTCGCCCGGATGAATCTTGTTCTGTACGCCGTCAAGACCCGCCATCATCAGCGCCGAGAAGCACAGGTACGGATTCGCGAGCGGATCCGGGAAGCGCGTTTCGATACGGCGGCCCTTCGGGTTGCTCACGTGCGGAATACGGATCGATGCCGAACGGTTGCGAGCCGAGTAAGCCAGCTTGACCGGCGCTTCGAAGTGCGGCACGAGACGCTTGTACGAGTTCGTACCCGGGTTCGTGATCGCATTCAGCGCGCGGGCGTGCTTGATGATGCCGCCGATGTAGAACAGCGCGAATTCCGACAGACCGGCATAGCCGTTGCCCGCGAACAGGTTCTGACCGTCCTTCCAGATGGACTGGTGAACGTGCATGCCCGAACCGTTGTCGCCGACGATGGGCTTCGGCATGAACGTCGCCGTCTTGCCGTAGGTGTGCGCGACGTTGTGGATGATGTACTTCATCTGCTGCAGCCAGTCCGCGCGCTGCACGAGCGTCGAGAACTTGGTGCCGATTTCGTTCTGGCCCTGGCCCGCCACTTCGTGGTGGTGCACTTCGACCGGAATGCCGATCTGCTCGAGCAGCAGACACATTTCCGAGCGGATGTCCTGGAACGTGTCGACCGGCGCGACCGGGAAGTAGCCGCCCTTGGTGCCCGGACGGTGGCCGGTGTTGCCGCCTTCGAATTCCTTGGCCGACGACCACGGCGCTTCTTCCGAGCCGATCTTGACGAAGGTGCCCGACTGGTCCGTGTTCCACTGGACGCTATCGAAGATGAAGAATTCCGGCTCCGGACCGAAGTAGGCGGTGTCGCCCAGGCCCGAGTTCTTGAGATAGGCTTCCGCGCGCTTTGCGAGCGAACGCGGGTCGCGCTCGTAGCCCTTGCCGTCGGCGGGCTCGACGACGTCGCAGCTCAGCACGAGCGTCGATTCTTCGAAGAACGGGTCGATGAAGGCGGTGTCCGCGTCCGGCACGAGCAGCATGTCCGACGCCTCGATGCCCTTCCAGCCGGCGATGGACGAACCGTCGAAAGCGTGGCCGCTTTCAAATTTGTCTTCGTCGAATGCCGAGACCGGCACGGAAACGTGTTGTTCTTTGCCGCGCGTGTCGGTGAAACGGAAGTCGACGAACTTGACGTCCTCGTCCTTGACGAGTTGCATGACGTCGGCCACGGATTTACTCATTACCTATCTCCTGATTAACAAAAGTCGGCGAATCGCTCCGCCGCCCCGACCAATCCTGTACATCAATTCAATCGAGGATGAAAAAGCAGCTTCCGTGCCAAGCGCACCAACTTTACGCTAAGCGCCTGAAGCAGCGCGCATTTTTAGTGAGACGGCGGAGCGGTTCACGATGAACTCGCAGTCGCCCTCCATCGTTCACGCACACACATGGTGCGCAACCGCATGACCGATCTGAAACATGATCGTTCATGGTGCATCGATGCAGGAATGCACCAATGTGAATCATTTTCCGCAACGAGGCCGGCATCCCCGTTACCTTCGCTAGAATCATTGTTTGCGTTTGACCGGAGACCAACACGCCATGAGCACGCTGCAACAACTCTTTGATCAGGCGGGACGCCGCGCCGCCGACAACCAACTGACCTACGCGGGCGCCTTCTCGCCCGCCGAGGCGTTCGAACTGCTACAGCTTGATCCGGCCGTGCGGCTCGTCGATGTCCGCACTCGCGCCGAACTCGATTGGGTGGGCCGGCCGGCCATCGATGGCGCGCAGTACGCGCATATCGAATGGATCCGCTACCCCGGCTCGGTGCCGAACGCTGAGTTTATCGAACAATTGCGACAGGTCGCCACCCCGGATACGACAGTGATTTTTCTGTGCCGCAGCGCAGCGCGCTCCAAGCTCGCGGCCGTGGCCGCGCAGAAACAGGGCTTTGCGAAGGCCTATGACCTGCTGGAAGGCTTCGAGGGCGACAAGGATGCGAACGGACATCGGAAGACGTCGGGCGGATGGTGCTTCCGGGGACTGCCGTGGATTGGGGCTTGAGTTTTTCAGAAAAGTCGTTGTTTTCATCTGAAGGCGTTTCAGGGAGATTGAGTGCAACGACTTTTCGCGTGTAGAGATGCACCGGGCACTTCGGGTGCGAGCGGCCCGAACGGAAGCGCAACACGAAAGCAGAGGGAATCGCAATTTTTGAACACACCGTCATCTTTGAACAACAGGTGAAGCCAGGGTCTTTGCTTGCCCCTGCCCGGGCGCGACGCGAGGTTTCGACTGGACCATGACGAGTTCGCTACGCGGGAGGAATTCGTCATCGGTCGCTTGCCAAGCCTGTGAGCGTTGCGTGACGTGTTCGTGTCCAAATCCCTCGGCGCATATTCAAAGACGCGGGGCATCGGGTAAAGCAACGCACAGCCCATTCAACCGCTCCGCGTCGCGCTCAGGAAGCCAGCCCGTCCAATAACGTCCGCGCACGCCGGACCCGGGCTTCATCGACCGGCGCCATTGCCTGTCCCCCGACGCGCACGCCGGAACCCAGATGCACGGCGTGCACGCCCGTCGATGCCACGAAAGGCGCGACGGTCTCCACCCCGAGACCCGCGCCCGCCAGCACCGTACAGTGCGATCCGGCCGCCATGCCGACCAGTCGCGTGATCGTCTCCGCGGCATCCAGCACCGAGGCCTTGCCACCCGACGTCAGCACGCTTGTAACCGTATCGAATGCCGAGAGTGTGTCGAAGGCCGCGAACAGGTCGCGTGCTTCGTCGAATGCGCGGTGAAACGTCAGCGGCAGTGCTCCCGCCGCCTGCACCACGCGCGTCAGCCCTTCCGTGTCGATGGTGCCGTCCGCCCGCAGCATCCCGACCACGAGCGCATGCGCACCCGTTCTCGCGATCGCGCGCGCCTCGCGCTGCATCACCGCGATATCGTCGGCATCGTAGACGAACGAGCGGCTGTGCGGCCGCACCATCACGTTCACTGGAATCGCCACCGCTTCCACGATCGCCTCGACCAGCCCGATACCGGGCGTCAGGCCCCCCTCGCCCATTGCCGTGACCAGTTCGAGACGGTCGGCGCCGCCGCGCTCGGCGGCGCGCGCGTCGGCCACGGTCGTCGCGATGACTTCGAGCACCGTCACTTCGCCTGCTCCGGCGGCACTTCGACGATCTCGCCGCCCAGCGCCTTCACGCCCTCGCGCAGCGCCTCGAACGCCGCGTTCGCTTGCTGCGGATCGCCCTTCACGCCCAGATCGATGTGCGACCGCGCGTACAGCGCGCCGCGCGCCGCATCGCCGACGCTCGGCAGGCTGAACGCGCGCACGCCCTCGAAGTCGCGTTCGATCGCCACCATCAGCGGCGTGATGCGCGACTCCGGCAGCCCGAACACCAGCAGCGAGCGCTCGACATGCGGCACCGCATGATGCAGATGGGCGTAACGGTTATCGAGCACCCATTCGATCATCGGCCAGGCCATGACCGGAAAACCCGGCACGAAATGATGATCGCCGACCGAAAAGCCCGGAATCTTGTTGTAGCTGTTCGGGATGATGGCCGCGCCCTGCGGAAACGTGCCCATGTTCAGGCGATGCAGGTTCTCGGGCGAGTCCAGCTCGACCGGCTTGCCGGCCTGTTCGGCGGTGTCGCGGATGCGCGCGCGGATCAGCTCCGCCGCCTCCGGCTGAAGTTCGAGCGGACGCCCGAGCGCTTCGGCCGCGCACTGGCGGGTGTGATCGTCAGGCGTCGCGCCGATGCCGCCCGTCGAGAACACGATGTCGCTGGACGCGAAAGTGCGCTTGAGCGTGGCCGTGATGCGCGCCGGATCGTCGCCGACATATTCGGCCCAGTCCAGCGACAGCCCGCGTGCGCCCAGCAGTTCGATGATTTTCGGCAGATGCTTGTCGGTGCGTCGGCCCGACAGGATTGCATCGCCGATGATGATGACGCCAATGCCCATGGGATTCCCCTTTATTGCCTCATTGTTCCTTGATGAAAACTTCACGGGACTCGACCGTGATCGCCGGATACTGCGGCTCCCCGGCGCGCAGGCGTTCCAGCGCATGCAGGCAGTAGTGCGCAAACCAGAGCGCCGAGAACACCAGGATGAATGCATACGCCCAGATCGTCACGACCGCGACCACCGGGAACAGCGGCAGCAGCCAGACGGACCAGGCCCAGAGCATCGTCGGGACGGAACTGAACAGGCCGCTCACGATGCCGATCGCCAGCAACGGCCAGCGTCCGTCCCGCACGATCGCCCGGCGTTCCTCGACGCTCGCGTGCAGCGCGAGCGCGTCGTAGGTCATTACGCGATACGTCAGCCAGCCCCACAGCAGCGGCGGAATCAGCGCGAAGAACGGCGGGATCAGCCACAGCGGCAACGTGACGGCCAGCAGCACGAGACAGACTACCGTCGTCACCACCGAATGTCCGAGACTGCCGTACCACGAGCCGCCGCGCCGTTCTTCCAGCGACGCGTAGTGGCCGCGCGGCCGGCGCGTGAGCAGCTTGACGACGCCCGGCATGGAGAGCGTCGCGATCAGCAGCAGCACCGTCACGACGATCAGCGGAATCGTCATGATGACGACCAGGAACGGCGCAATCACCGCATGCAGCGACGAGAAGCCGACCGCGTCGAACAGCCGGTACATCGCAGAAGTGAGCGCCCAGCCTTCGAGCAAGCCGTTGGCGGCGCCGGTGAGCGTCTGCCAGAAGAACCACAGCAGGCCGCCCCACGCCACCGTCGCGACGCCGAAGGGCATCAGCGTGAGCCACAGCATGCGCGGATGTAAGACGTTCGCCACCGCGCGCACGAACGAACGCAGCAAGTCATTCATGCGTGATCGTCAGGGAAAAGAGGAAACAACAGGATAAACCAGCGCCGCGTGCGGGCGCTGGTAAGGAAGAGGCAGAGATCAGACGGCTGCGGAATCGGACGCGCGGGCGCGGCGGTTCGAGAGCCGCGCGCCGATGCGCTTGAACGCGAGCCAGTGCTGTTCGAAGAAGCCGTCGCCGTAACGTACGGGGATCACGCCCGGCGCGCCGAGCTGGTCGCGGATGCCGGTCGGCTCGACCGTGCGGTCAAACGACGCCGAGCGGAACAGGATGTCCCAGAAGGAGAACAGCACGCCGAAGTTGCAGCCGTAGGTGGTGCCTTCGTGCCCGAAGCCGATCGCATGATGACGCCGATGAAACGCCGGACTGACGACGATGCGCTCGCCAAGCCAGCCGAAATGCAGGCGGATGTTGGCGTGCTGCACGCTTTGCATGAAATTGGTGATGGCGACGAGCATGACGAACTGCGACGGCTCCACGCCGATCACCAGCGCAACCAGCGCGAAGACGCTGGCCTGCAGGATATCGTCGAGCAGATGGTTGCGGTCGTCGCTCCACAGCGACATCTTCTGCTGGCTGTGGTGCACCGCATGCAGTTCCCACCAGATGCCGATGCGATGCTCCAGCCGGTGATACCAGTAGCCGGCGAAGTCGAGGATCAGCAGATAGATGACGAAGGTGACGAGCGGCTGCGTGGTGACGCCGGGCCACAGATTGTCGATCTCGAGATTCGGTATGCCGTGGAGACGCAGCCAGCTTTGCAGCGAATCGAAGATCGGCTGGAAGGTAAAAAAGAAGAACAGATTGAGGATGCCCAGCTTGACGATCCACGTGTACAGCACGTCCACGCGCACGCCCTTGCGGTCTTGCCAGTTTTCCGCCGGACGGAAGGCTTCGAGCGGACGCAGGACCGCATACATCGCGAGCACTTCCAGCACGCCGACGATCACCCAGTACAGCGCATCGTAGGTGTCCTCGTCGTAGTCCATCATGCCGATCTTGAACAGCACCGGCTGGACCACGTCGACGTACAGCAGCGTCTGCAGCGACGAAACAAAGGTGTCTAGCAGCGAAACGATGGAATGAAACATGATGCTCCGTGGTGCTGGCGGCGGCCCAATACCGCGGGCCATTCCTCAATCGTAGTACAGGGCGCGGCAAAGCGCCCTTTCACTCCGACGCCTACGCCCCGTTCGGCGCCGTGACGGGCGCGCGGTTGTAGAAGTAGATGCCGTGCGGCGAGCGGCCGACCTTGATGGTTTCGATCAGCTTACGACTCGCAAGATCGATCACGCCGACATGCTTCGCGAAGCGGAACGTCACCCAGAGATACTTCTTGTCGGCGGAAAGTTCCATGTCGTCCGGGCCGGGCAGGAGTCCGGTGATGTCGCCGACATTCGTGAGCGCGTCCTCATCGATGATGCTGATCGTGTTCGCCACACGGTTCGACACGAGCACGTGCTTCCCGTCCACCATCGAACGGAAGTTGTGCGCGCCCTTGCCCGTCGTGATGGTCTTGACGACCTTCTGGTTGCGCCAGTCCACCACGGCCACGTAATCCGCGCCCGTCATGCCGACGAGCAGGTACTTGTCGCCCGGCGTGAGCCAGACGCCGGCCGGCACCTTGCCAACCTTCATCTTCCACTTGACGGTCTGTGTCGCCAGGTCGACGGCGGCGATCTCGCCGGACACCTGCAGCGAGATGAACGCAGTCGCGCTGTCCTTCGTGAAGGCGATGTGGCTCGGCATGGTCGCGAGCGGCAGGCGCTTCGCCATCGAGAGATTCTTGCCGTCGAAGTGATAGATGTCGAGGCGGTCGAGGCGCAGGCCTGTCGACACGAACCACTTCTTGTCCGGCGAGAAGCCGATCTGGTACGGATCCTCGATGTCCTGCACCCAGCGCTGGAACGCGCCGGTTTTCGGGTCGACGAACATCAGGTTGTTCGACACCGAGTTCGCGACGATCAGCGAGGTGTTGTCGGGCGTCACCATCAGATGGTGCGGTTCCTTGCCGGTCGGCACGGTGCCGACGACCTGGCGCGTGTTCTCGTCGATGAGACTCAGCGTGGCTTCGGCGGAATTCAGAACGATGACATTGTTGGCGAAGGCGGCGGTGGCGACGAGCGCCGCGCCGGTTGCGAACACTGCGCGCGCGGCGGCCGCGCGGAAGCGGCCGGACGGGCGGCCAGAACGGAAAAGATTGCGCATGAAAGATTGGCTTCGGAAACCAGGCGTCATTGTAGAACGTTTGCCACGGGCGGCACGTTGACCGAACGCGGCATTTTGCGAGATAAGCGGCCCCGCCCGGCGCAATAATGCGCGCCAGGCTCAGCGTTGCATCGACTCCCAGACCTTGTGCAGGCGCTTGACGGACACGGGCATCGGCGTGCGCAACTCCTGCGCGAACAGCGACACGCGCAACTCCTCCAGCAGCCAGCGATATTCCGCGAGCCGCGCATCCGCGACGCCGCCGCGCTGCGACACCGCGCGCTGGTAGTGTTGCGCGAGCGGCTGCAAGTCGGCGAACTGGCGCGCGTCGCGGGCGGGCTCGGCCTTGAGCTTGTCGATGCGCAGACCGATTGCCTTCAGATAACGCGGGAAATGGGCAAGCTGCGCATAGGGCGTGTCGATCACGAAACGCTTGCCGATCAACGCGGACAGCTGCGCCTGGATGTCGGTGTAAGCCTGCGCGAACGGCTTCGCCTGCGCGAGCTTTTTCGGGAGCGCCGCGTATTCGGTCAGGATCGTGCCGACCAGGCGCGCGATCTCCTGCGCCAGCAGCGTGAGACGCCCTTTCGCGGCGTCGCGGCGGGCGTGGAAGCTGGCGTCGTCATCGGGCAGCGGGTCTTGCAAACACGCGCGATCCAGCGCCGTCCCGACGATCTGGTCGCTCAATTCATCCGCCGTGCCGAGCGCCATGAAATGCAGCGACATCTCGCGCAGACCCGGCAGATTCTTCTCCAGATAGCGGATCGGCTCGCGCAGCTGCAACGCGAACAGCCGCCGCAATCCCGCGCGATGAATGCGCGCCGCTTCCTCGGGCGAATCGAACACTTCGACATCGCAATGCGTGGCGCGATCCACCAGCGCCGGATAGCCGAACAGCGTCTGGCCGCGCCGGCGGATTTCCAGCAGTTCGGGCAGCTTGCCGAAGTTCCAGGTGGTCAGGTTCTCGTACAGCGCGGTGCCGGCGCCGACGCCCGCCGCCGGCGTCACGGGCGCGCTGGATTCGCCGGAGAGCGCGTCCAGCGCCTCGCTGGCCGCCGCCGACGTCAGCTTCTGGAACTGCTGCTGCGCCTGGCCGCCGAGTTCCGCGCGCAGTTGCGCGAGATTGCGGCCCATCGCGAGCTGGCGGCCGTGCTCGTCGATGACCTTGAAGTTCATGAACAGATGCGCCGGCAGCGTCTCGAGCTTGAAGTCCGCGCTCTTCACAGCGACCTGCGTCTCTCCGCGGATATCCGCGATCAGCGACTCGACCAGCCCGCCCGCGCCGAACGCAGGTCCGGCATGCCGCTGTGCGAAGCCCGCCGCATAGTCCGGCAGCGGCACGACGTGCCGGCGCAGCTTCTGCGGCAGCGACTTCAGCAGCAGTTGCGCCTTCTCCTTGATCATCCCCGGCACGAGCCACTCGACGCGCCGCGCATCGACCTGATTCAGGCCGTAGAGCGGCACCGCGAGCGTGACGCCGTCGCGCGGCGCGCCCGGCTCGAAATGATAGGTCAACGTCATCTCGATGCCGGACATCGTCATGCGCTTCGGGAACAAGTCGGTGGTGACGCCGGCGGCCTCGTGGCGCATCAGGTCGTCGCGCGACAGGAACAGCAGCTTTTCGTTACCTGGCTTCCTTTGCTCGTCGCGATACCAGCGCTCGAAGGCCGCGCCGGTCCACATGCCTTCCGGTAGCAGCGCATCGTAAAAGGCGTAAATCAGTTCGTCGTCGACCAGCACGTCCTGGCGGCGCGACTTGTGTTCGAGCTGCTCGATATCGGCCACCAGCTTGCGGTTGTGCGCGAAGAACGGCAGCCGCGTGTCGAACTCGCCCTCGACCAGCGCGCCGCGAATGAACAGCTCGCGCGCGTATTTCTGATCCTGCTGGCCGAAGCTCACCCGCCGCCGCGCATAGACCGTCAGGCCATACAGCACCGCGCGCTCGAACGCGACGACCTGCGCGGCCTTCTTTTCCCAGTGCGCGTCCGAGAGCGATTTCTTCAGCAGATGCCCGCCGACGGTTTCGAGCCATTCCGGCTCGATCTTCGCGATGGTGCGCGCGTACAACCGGCTCGTCTCGACGAGTTCGCCCGCCATCACCCAGCGCCCCGCTTTCTTTAGCAGCGCCGAGCCCGGCCACAGATGGAACTTGATGCCGCGCGCGCCGAGGTAATGCGGTTCATCGTCGGCCTTCAGGCCGACGTTGCCGAGCAGGCCGGTCAGCAGCGACAGATGCACTTGTTCGAAGGTGGCGTCCGATTCGTTCAGCCGCCAGCCGTGTTCGCGCACGACCGTGAGCAGTTGCGAGTGCACGTCGCGCCATTCGCGCAGCCGCAGGTGCGACAGGAAGACGGCACGGCAGGCGTCGGTGAGTTGACGGTTCGACTTCTTGTGCGCGACCGCGTCCTCGAACCACTTCCAGATGCGCGTCCATTGCAGGAATTCGGAGCGCTCGTCGACGAACTGGCGGTGCGCCTGGTCCGCCTGTTCCTGCGCCTCGATGGGCCGGTCGCGCGGATCCTGCACCGAGAGCGCCGATGCGATGATCAGCACCTCCTTCAGCGCGTGGTGATCGCGCGCGGCGAGGATCATGCGGCCGACGCGCGGATCGAGCGGCAAACGCGCGAGCTCGCGGCCGAGCGGCGTGAGGGCGTTGTCGTCATCGACGGCGCCGAGTTCGTTCAGCAGCTGATAGCCGTCGGCGATCGCGCGTCCCGGCGGCGGCTCGATGAACGGGAAGGTTTCGATCGCGGTCAGATGCAGCGACTTCATCCGCAGAATGACCGCCGCGAGCGACGAGCGCAGGATCTCGGGATCGGTGAAACGCGGGCGCATCTGGAAGTCGGCTTCGTCGTAGAGACGGATGCACACGCCGTCCGCGACGCGGCCGCACCGCCCGGCGCGCTGGTTCGCCGCCGCCTGCGACACCGGCTCGATCTGCAACTGCTCCACCTTGTTGCGATATGAATAGCGCTTCACGCGCGCCATGCCGGTATCGACCACATAGCGAATGCCCGGCACCGTCAGCGAGGTTTCGGCGACGTTGGTGGCGAGCACGATGCGCCGCGCGTTCGACGGCCGGAACACCCGCTCCTGCTCCTGCGCCGAGAGCCGTGCGAACAGCGGCAGGATTTCGGTGTGCGGCGGATGATGCTTTCTCAAGGCCTCGGCGGCATCGCGGATTTCGCGCTCGCCGGGGAGGAACACGAGCACGTCGCCGGAACCGACGCGGCAAAGCTCATCGACGGCATCGACGATGGCTTCCATCAGGTCGCGGTCGCTCTTGCGGTCGTTGCGCTCGCCGCGTTTGGGCAAGGTGCCCTGCGCGGACTTCACCGCGACGCTGTCTTCCTCGATCGGCCGATAGCGCACTTCCACCGGATACAGACGGCCGCTGACTTCGATCACCGGCGCCGGGTGCTCGTCGCTGCCGAAGTGGCGCGCGAAGCGTTGGGCGTCGATGGTCGCGGACGTGACGATCAGCTTCAGTTCCGGGCGCTTCGGCAGGATCTCTTTCAGATAGCCGAGCAGGAAGTCGATGTTGAGACTGCGCTCGTGGGCCTCGTCGATGATGATCGTGTCGTAGGCCGTGAGCAGCGGATCGGTTTGGGTCTCGGCGAGCAGGATGCCGTCGGTCATCAGCTTGACGGAGGCGCCGGGCGCGAGATTGTCCGTGAAGCGCACCTTGTAGCCGACCACTTCGCCGAACGGCGTGCCCAGTTCCTCGGCGATGCGCCGTCCGGTCGCGGATGCCGCGATCCGGCGCGGCTGCGTATGACCGATCAGGCCGCTGCCGCCCGCGCCCCGCCCGCGCCCGAGCGCGAGGCAGATCTTGGGCAACTGCGTGGTCTTGCCGGAGCCGGTTTCGCCGCTGACGATCACGACCTGATGTGCGGCGATCGCCCGGGCGATTTCCTCGCGCCGGCCGGAAACGGGCAAGGCTTCCGGGAAAGTGATGGGCGGGACGGGGTTGGGCGTGATGACGCGTGGCGGCCGGGGGGGACGGAGTTCGCGTGGATCGCCGGCTGCGCGCGTCGCGCGTGCCTGACGGGGTTCGCGCGTCTCCGGGGGTTCGCGCGTCTCCGGGGGTTCGCGCGTCTCCGCGGCTTCGCGTGGCTCGTGAGCCTGAAGCGCCTCGCGCGGTTCGGCGGCTTCGCGCGGTTCGCGCGGTTCGCGGGTTTGACGCGGTTCACGCGGTTTGGCGCTTTCGCGAGCTTCACTCGGCTCGCGCGATTCCGCAGCTTCGCGGGATCCGCGTGCTTGACGTGGTTCGCGCTGTTCGGCGGCGTCGCGCCATTCGCGAGCTTGACGCGGCTCACGTGTTTCGGCGGCTTCGCGGGCTTCGTGTGCTTGACGCGACTCGCGTGTTTCCGCGCCTTCGCGCGATTCGCGTGGTTCGGCGGCTACGCGGAATTCGCGCGCTTGTCGCGGTTCGCGCGATCGGGCGGTTTCGAGCGGTTCGCGGGTCTGACGCGGGTCGCGCGGGTCGCGCGGGTCGCGCGGGTCGGCGGTTTCGTGGGCTTTGTGTGCTTGACGCGACTCACGTGGTTCAGCGCCTCTGCGCGATTCGCGAGCTTGACGCGCCTCTCGCGATTCAACGCCTTCGCCTTCGCCTTCGCCTTCGCCTTCGCCCACGTGGCGCGTGCGGCGCTCTTCACTGACCCGGCTGGCATCCGTCGAAGACGCCGCGCCCCGGCGTTCGCCGCCCGGCGCAGCGGACTTCGTCCCAGCAGGCCGACCGGTCTGTGATGCATGCGGTTGCGGCGCGCGCGGCGTGCGCTCGCCGCGATCGCGCTGCGCTTCCTCGCGTCCGGGCCGCGACGGCCGCGCCGCTTGCGGTTCGCTTGCGCGTTCAGCCTGCGCAGGCGCAGGCTGCCGCTGCGAAGCCTCTCCGGAATGTGCGGGTCGTGACGTCGGCGCGGTTTGCGCCTGCATCGACTGACGCGGCGCCTGCGCCCCTTGCGATTTCGGCGAATCCTGCGTGAACGGTGCACGAACGCCCGCAACCCCCGACGCCGGTTTCCGTGCCCCCGTGCCGGCCGCCTCACGCGGCGCGCTTCCCCGCTCCGCTCCCTTTTGCGGCTGCGCGCCCGCCGTGCCGGCGAAACGCCGTGCGGCCAGTTCCTTCTTGCTCAGCGTCGCGGCATCGCCGGAGGGTTCGGGCGCTTCCTGCGCGTCGCGCCGCAGACTGTCCCGCAGTTGCCGCAACTGCGTCAGGGGATCGGTGGAGGAGTCGGCGGACCGGGACGTGTCTGCCTGCTCAAGACTTGAAGGGCGCGCGGGACGCGAGGGACGCGAGGGACGAGAAACATTCGACATAGCGTCGCATTATAATCCCGGGATGAATTCTCAAACCGACCTCACGATGACTCCTCAAGCGGCATCGCCACTGGCCGCGGCCGAGCCGGAAGCGCCCGATCCCCATGCCCAGTTCGTCGACTGGATGCGCTCCGTCGCGCCGTATATCCACGCGTTCCGGAACAAGACGTTCGTCGTGGCGTTCGGCGGGGAACTGGTGCAGGAAGGACGCCTGAATGCGCTCGTGCAGGACGTCGGCCTGCTTCACGCCATGGGCATCCACGTCGTTCTGGTGCACGGCTCGCGCCCGCAGCTCGACGAACAGCTGAGTCTGCACGGCGTCGAGTCGTCGTTTTCGCACGGCCTGCGCATCACCGACGCGCGCGCGCTCGAATCCGCCAAGGAAGCCGCCGGCGAAGTGCGCCTCGACATCGAGGCCGCAATCAGCCAGGGGCTGCCCAATACGCCGATGGCGCACGCGCACATCAGCGTCGTGTCGGGCAACTTCGTGACGGCGCGGCCGGTCGGCATTCTCGACGGCGTCGATTTCCAGCACACCGGCGTCGTGCGCAAGATCGACGGCGATTCCGTGCGCCAGTCGCTCGCCAGCAACAAGCTCGTGCTGCTTTCCCCGCTCGGCTTCTCGCCCACCGGCGAAGCCTTCAACCTGTCGATGGAAGACGTCGCCTCCGCCGCCGCCATCGCGTTGCGCGCCGACAAGATCATCTTCGTCACGGAGATCCCTGGTCTCGCCGATGCGGAAGGCGAACTGGTGCGCGAAATGTCGCTCGACGACGCCTACCGCCTGCAGGAAAGCGGCGAATTGCAGGGCGACACCGCGTTCTACCTGAAGCATACGATTCGCGCCTGCCGTGGCGGCGTGGCGCGGGGTCACATCATTCCGTACGCGCTCGACGGCAGCGTGCTGCTCGAACTGTTCCTGCACGACGGCGTCGGCACGATGATCTCGTACGAGAATCTCGAGAGCCTGCGCGAGGCCACGCCGGACGACGTCGGCGGCATTCTCACGCTGATCGAGCCGCTCGAGTCCGACGGCACGCTGGTGCGCCGCGGCCGCCACCAGATCGAACGCGACATCGACCATTTTTCGGTCATCGAGCACGATGGCGTGCTGTTCGGCTGCGCGGCGCTGTATCCCTATACGCAGGAGCGCATCGGCGAGATGGCCTGCCTGACGGTCGCGCCCGAAGCGCAGGGTTCCGGCGACGGCGAACGGCTCCTGAAACGCATCGAGCAGCGCGCTCGCGCGCGCGGTCTCACGCGCATTTTCGTGCTGACGACGCGCACCGAGCACTGGTTCCTGAAGCGCGGCTTCGTCAAGGTCACTGTCGACGACCTGCCGGAAGACCGCCGCCGCCTCTACAACTGGCAGCGCAAGTCGCTCGTGCTGATGAAACAGCTTTGAAGAACCGTTTTCGAGAGGCGCGAGACGGCGCCTCTCCCCCCGATACAGAGGAGAAAGACACAATGGCCCGAATGATTCAATGCGCGAAGCTCGGCAAGGAAGCCGAAGGACTGGATTTCCCGCCGCTGCCGGGCGAACTCGGCAAGCGCATCTATGAAACGGTTTCGAAGGAAGCCTGGCAGGGCTGGCTCAAGCAGCAGACGATGCTCATCAACGAGAATCGCCTGAACATGGCCGATCCGCGCGCGCGCCAGTATCTGATCAAGCAGACGGAGAAATACTTCTTCGGCGAAGGCGCCGATACCGCGTCCGGCTACGTGCCGCCGCAAGGCTGAACTGCCGCATCATCCGTTCGACGAAAACCGGCCCGCAGGCCGGTTTTTTATTGCCCGCGCAATCCGCAAGATTGATCCAGACGGTACACCGTGAAGCATCGCCCTAACCTGGCGCTATCCCAGACGGGGTAAGGGATTGAGCGTCTCCCGGAGTGTCCGCTCGACGGGTCGGTTTGCAGATCGTCTGCCATCGTGATATCATCTTCTTCTTACCAACAGCAATTCACCATCATTCACGCGACGTAGTTCAGCATCAAAGCTGTCGAACTCGGCGCGGTAGTGACTGTTTTTCATACAAAGAGGCGCGTCGGTTTTTAAGCTGCTTTTGCCAGATGGACCCGATGGTCCAGCAAAACACGCCGGCCTTTTTCGTCTCAAGCTGTTTTTTCGCCGACGTCGCGGCCCACCCGCGGCAACCCAGGCTGACTGCCGGGGTTGACCGTCCGCACGTCAAACTCGTTGGTTACACCCGAGTGCAATTTCGCGACCCACCGCGATACACCGGCACCGCGTTTGCTACCTCAATTTCAGCGTCCGCTTCATTCGACGCTGCGCGGAGCCATTGGCGATCGTTTTCCGCTGCCTTGCATGGCGGCGCCGTCGCGAAACTGCACTCTCCCGGCAATTCGCGCCGTCGATGCTTCGATGGCGCGCCCGAAGCCACGCTTCGGCGTGTTCGGGATTGAATACGGAGTCTTCGAAACATGTCTTCCCATCACGAGGGCCTTTGGCGCACCAGCGATTCATCGAGCCAGAAATCCGACCTCACCCTCGACGACATCACGATCGTCGACCAGTCCCTGCTCAAGCGTGCCGTCGGCGCCATGGCCATCGGTAACGCGATGGAGTGGTTCGACTTCGGCGTGTACAGCTATATCGCCGTGACGCTCGGCAAGGTGTTCTTCCCGTCGAGCAGCCCGGCTGCGCAGCTGCTTGCGACCTTCGGCACGTTCGCGGCCGCGTTCCTTGTGCGGCCGATCGGCGGCATGGTGTTCGGCCCGCTCGGCGACCGCATCGGCCGCAAGCGCGTGCTCGCGATGACGATGATCATGATGGCCCTCGGCACGTTCGCGATCGGCCTGATTCCGAGCTATGACAGCATCGGCGTGCTGGCGCCGGTACTGCTGCTGGTCGCGCGCCTGGTGCAGGGCTTCTCGACGGGCGGCGAATACGGCGGCGCGGCGACCTTCATCGCCGAGTTCTCGCCGGACAAGAAGCGCGGCTTCATGGCGAGCTTCCTCGAATTCGGCACGCTGGTGGGCTATGTGCTCGGCGCCGGTGTCGTGGCGGTGCTGACGGCGGTGATGTCGGAGCACGCGCTGCTGTCGTGGGGCTGGCGCATTCCGTTCATGATCGCGGGACCGCTCGGTCTGATCGGCCTGTATATCCGGATGAAGCTGGAAGAGACCCCGGCGTTCCAGCGTGAAGCCGAGAAAGCGGAAGCCGTTTCGCACGAGACCACCAAGCAGCAGTTCCGCGAGACCCTGGTCCAGCAATGGCGCCCGCTGCTGCAATGCGTGGGCCTCGTGCTGATCTTCAACGTGACCGACTACATGGCGCTGTCATATCTGCCGAGCTATCTGTCCGCGACGCTCAAGTTCAACGAGACGCATGGCCTGTTCATCGTGCTCGTCGTGATGGTGCTGATGATGCCGTTGACGCTGCTGTTCGGCCGCCTCTCCGATGTCGTGGGCCGCAAGCCGGTGATGCTCGCGGGCTGCGTCGGTTTGCTGCTGCTGTCGATCCCGGCGCTCACGCTGATCCGCATGGGCACGATTCCTTCGATCTTCACGGGCATGATGATTCTCGGCGCGCTGCTCTCGACGTTCACGGGCGTGATGCCGTCGTCGCTGCCGGCGCTGTTCCCGACGAAGATCCGCTATGGCGCGCTTGCCATCGGCTTCAATGTGTCAGTGTCGCTGTTCGGCGGCACGACGCCGCTCGTCACGGCATGGCTCGTCGGCAAGACCGGCATGCTGATGATGCCCGCTTACTATCTGATGGGCGCGTCGGTGATCGGCATCGTGTCGGTGATCGCGCTGCATGAATCGGCGAAGAAGCCGTTGAAGGGTTCGCCGCCGGCAGTTGGCTCGCACTCGGAAGCGCATGCAATCCTGCGCGGTCATCGAGAAGCGGGCGAAATGGATGACGCGTTCCCGGAAGGTACGGTGCGCGCCTGATCACGGTTGTCGTGGCATGAGTGGTCGAAGGCCGATGCTTCACGCATCGGCTTTTTCATGGCGCAAGCGTCACGATGCGCGCGTCGAGCGTTCCGGTGCCGATGTCGAGCAGCGCCAGTGTGATCGGCAGCTTGAAGCGGCGCGGTCCTGCGCTGCCGGGATTCACAAAGAGCGTGGCGGCGCGCCGCTCGATCAGCGGCTTGTGCGAATGTCCGGTGACGATCACGTCGATGCCCGCGAGCTGCTTCGGTATGTCGGCGATGTCGTGCACGACGTGGATCGACACGCCGCCGAGTTCGATGTGCGCGTGCTCCGGCAGATGGGCCAGGTCCGCACCCGTGTCGTTGTTGCCGCGCACGACGGTCAGCGGCGCGAGCGCCGTCAGGCTGTCGAGCACGTCGCGCCGGCAGATGTCGCCGGCATGGATGATGTGCGCGCAGCCGCGCAGTGCGTCGAGCGCTGCGGGGCGCAAGAGGTTGTGGGTATCGGAGATCAGGCCGATGCGCATGGTGCTCTCCTGACGTCGACGCCGGCGTCTTTCAGGCGGCGTGGGCTCATCGTGAGGTGCGGGTTGCATGAACAGTGCCGCCGATTATGCGTGACGGTGAAACCCGTGTCGAACCGCATGCGCGGGTTTTGGCTGATGGATGCGCAATGGTAGAATCGCGTCCGCCCTGCCGGGGTGATGAAATTGGTAAACATAGCGGACTTAAAATCCGCCGCCTAACGGCTTGCCGGTTCAAGTCCGGTCCCCGGTACCAGGCAGATTTCAGGCGACGCAAAGATGACCAGAGACCCCGACAGCGTAGCGCTCTCGGGGTTTTTTGTTATCCACACGGGCATTTTGGCAGGCACCTTCGAGATGTGTGGCTTCATGAGTGCCCCATACCCCGTACCGAAACTGCCTGACGCAATGCGGCGCCGATCGACAAGACCGGTAGCTGGCCGACGCTGGCGGAGAGTAATCGTGCACGAAGTACCACTTCGGGCGGCCGCGCCAGAGTGCGCGAGCGCTGCATGATCCTCGCCCATGCGGGTGAGCGGCGCGATATTTCGCCATGCTACTAATACGCCCTCACAGCAGGGAGACACGCTTGAGTCAGGAAGTCAAAGTATTCAACGCGGGGATCATCGTGCAGCGCCGCCGTGACGTGCTTTACATGAACAGCGATGATGAGGCGCGCGCCGCCGCACAGGCGCGCATGTTCCTCGCGGATTCGATGACCTGGTCGAACGATCGTCGCGTGCTGAGCGAGCTGGTCGAGTTGATTGGCGTGAGAGATGAGGACGCAGAGCGTCTTCGAAAGACCAAGCGCGCGATTGAAACAGGCGAGCTGGTGACCGTTCCGGACCGTCCGGCGCGCACGACGACTTTCATCCAAAGGGGCGGCGGCGATGCGCGGCCTGCGCCGAAGTCACGGGAAGCCGTCGCGGCGCTGCCACTCTTCCAGCGCGCAACCGAGGCGGTGGCCCGCGTCCGACCGTTCGAGATTCCTGCACGGCCGCCGAAGCCGCGCAACCACTTCTTCGCAATCATGGCGGCCAATCCAGGCGACGTGCTGCCTGACGGTACGATTGCGACAGCGCTCGAGACAGAGCCATTCGTGTACGTGCCGCACACGCTCAGCGAAGAAGCGATGGAGCTGGCGGCCAAGACGAACAATCCAGACCACGGCGCCAGAATGCTCGGATACGAACGCGATACCTTCGGCGCCATGCTGCACGTCTTCAAACCACCGAACGGACTAAGGCCGAATGACAATGTGATTTTCTACGACGACGGGAGCGTGGAATTCAAGAAGCAGATTCTCGATGACAACATCCACAACTATGCGCCCTGAAAACACCGCTGCGGACATACGGAACGCCCTTGCTAACGCGACGCTGATTATCTCCGGCCCCACCGTGCTGCCCGTGTTCTGGACAGCATTTTTCGGCGTCACGCCAAGTCGCACGTCCACGAAAGGAGAGCGATTCAAACTGCCGTCTGGTCGAATGAGTCCTCGCCCTGCACAGCTAGGTCTATGGGCGTTTTCAAGCGGACCCGGTACCAAGTCCGACTCTCTCGCGCCGCATCTGATTTTCCTTCAAAGCCGCCTGTCGCTGCCGCGCAGGGACGCGCGCGCATTCCTGGAAGCCCAAGGCGCAACGCTCGCGCTGTGGTGCTACTGGCGCAACGATTCCGGCGCGCGGGTTCCGGACATTCCGCCGTTTGCGCACGAGATGATGGAAGCGATGGGAGGCACGATCGAACTTGACGAATACCGGTAGTGGAGCACTCGGGGCGCCGGGGTTTCCCCGCGCCGCACAACCCCGGATGCCGATCCCGCTCACATACCCGCATCGCACATTCAGCTCGAGCGCACGCCACCCGCTTCACGCGCTCACGCTCTCCTTCACTCGCGCCGCCGTCGCGCCGCGCTCATCGACAGTCGATCCCGCGTCATACGCGCGCTCCGCCGTTCCAGGCAGCGTAGCCGCCCATCCAGCGCCCGCATCGATTCCCGCCGATGACGAACGACGCCACGTCCGCCAGCCCTTCGTTCCGCGCACCGCGACCCTCGCCGTGCTCGCGCACAGCGCAGCGGCGAACAGCACGCCCGCAAAAGACAGACAGTAGTTCGCCCCGATCAGATGCTTCTCGACCTCCATGAAGCCGTCCGCGAGCACGAGCGCGTATTGCAGCGCGCCCCAAGCCGCGAAAAACAAGCCTGTCGCCGCTACCGCGCCGATTCTCCGCGCCTGCGCACGCCACGCCACGACAAGCGCCAACCCCAAAATCAGCACGTTCAGCCGATGCGCATACATGCGTGACCAAAGCCGGAACAACGGGGCGTTCGCGAAACTCGGCGCGTTCGGCATGCTCATCCCGAGGCCGGGCAGCTGGGTCTGCTTGCCCTTGTCGAGCACGTACCGCGCCATGGCCGGAAGAATGCCCGGATGCGCGAGCGCGACGCGCACCGTGTCCAGATACGTCGCCTGCGCATCGCGCACGCATTGCACGCCGGCCTCGTCATAGCCCGGGTTGCCGATGCACGCGGCGAGTACCGGCTTGTTGCCGATCTTCGCCACGACGATGCCGTCGTGAGTCTTCAGCTCACTGAGAATGCCGAAGTACAGCGCATGATATTTGTTGCTGTCGGTATTGGGTCCGTACACCGAAGGCAACAGCGCGATGACCGTCGCCAGCACGGCCGCGCACGCCGTTTTGCGCGCTCCGAACGCGCCCGCAATGAAGGGCGCGAGCACCAGCGGCAACGCGAAGTAAGCCGTCTTCGACAGCGCGATGAAGCATCCCAGCCCGAACGCGGCCAGCGCATCCCGACGCCGTCCGCGCGCGCGGAAGATCAGAAGGCAAGCGCCGAGCATCGGCAGGCCGATGATCATCGACTGCTCTTCGAAGAACGAATTCAGGAACGCGATGAACGACGAAGACAGCGCGACCGGCGTAATCAGGATGAGATAGGCCCATGCGGCGCGGTGGCCCGCATGACGCCGCAGCGCAAGGAAAAACCCCGTATAGGCCGCGGCATAGGCGAGACGCCCGGGTACGGAACCCGCGATCACCGAATACGCCGACGCGCTCCCCGTCAGCGCAATGGAACTGAGAAGCTGGACGATCATCCAGATCTTGTGCGTGGAGAAAGAATACAGACGCTCGAAGCAGGGAGGATGCGAGCACACCTGCCAGTTGTCCATCCAGACGTGGAAATAGCGTTGTTGCCACGCCGCCGTACCGATGTCCGGCATGTCGGTGTTCCAGCCGAGCGGGTTGTCGATCAAAAAGCGGAACGTGCGCGCAAAATCGCCGTTATCGGCCCATCCCGTAAAAACATGCAGCATCGACACGGTCCACAAAACGGCCAGGTACATCACCGCCGTCCCTCTCCAGGCGACTACTCTGCGTACAGCCCCGAACATCGGTCGTTCTCATGGTTTTTTTGATGCGCGGATTTTATTATCGGTATTAAGAAGCCGCCAAATAATTATTACCCAGTGTGTGGCGCGCGCGAAACGAGTCCAACGTGCACGTAAAACATGCCGCCGATCTCACACGGCATCGAGCAGCCGCTCGGCGTCCCGCACGGCATCGAACAGCGCTTCGATCGGCGTATCGCGATCGAACACGCACAGATGCTCGATATCGAATGGCAGCGCCTCCACGCCGATGAAGCGCACCTTCCCGCTGAACGATTCGCGCGCCTTGCCGCGCCGTACCGAAGCAATGTAGTTCGGCGTGACATACAGCGCCATGGGCAGGGTCAGGGACGTCATGGCGGCCTCCGCAGCTCGGTCATGCCGGCCGGCATCCGGACGACGAGGCCAGTCTAGCGAGGACCACCCGGGAGGCGCACCCCGCATCATGCGGGGACGCGCACCCCGCTTTCGCCCGCCTCCCTACACCGAATGTCCCAGCACGCGCGCCACGTAGTGACGGCCCCAGGCCTCGCCATGCGCAATGGCCTCGGCGACGGTCTCGAACGGACCGTGGTCGCCGGTCATCTCGCCGGATTCGTCGGCCACGCGGCCGCCGTGGACCGGTTGGCGGTCGAGGCGCGTAACGCGCACGCGGATCGCATAGCCTTCGGACGGCGCCGCGTCGGCGTCGGCGTCGGCTTCGGCGTCGGCGTTCGCGTTCGCGCCGTCAACGCTCGGGCGCAACCGCGGCACGGTCTGCAGGGCGAGCAAGTAATCGCCCACTTCGATGTCTTTTTCCATGACGATCGTCTCCATCGTTAGACACGCAGTCCGAGCGCGCCGATACGCAAAGGGAAGCACGCCGTGCCGATTGTGCTACCGCATCACGCGACAAGACAAGCTGCCCGATCGGCCAGGGGCGCGCCCCGCCGCGATGCACTACAGTAATGCACGGCCGCGCACATGTTATAAAGCTCCGCCCCGACTCTCATCACGCCCGAACGCCGCTGGCTGCGCCGGGCATCGACCGGATTCATTGATGAATCGCATGTCCTCGCTGCTGTTGCTGCTCGCCCTTCCGCTCGTCACGCTCGCCGGCTGCACGTCTTATTACAAGAACGTCGAAGCCTGCAAGGGGAAGATGATCGCGGATTACCCCGACGCCGCCAGCGCGCCGCTCAAGATCACCGGCTCCAACGCCGCCTATCATGGATCGCGGGTGATCGTGCATGCGACCATCGACGAGCGGAGCCCGCCGCCTGCTGCCGACAAGGCCAAGAGGGTCACGAAGTACGCCGCGGCCGAATGCACCTTCAGCGAGCAATCGATGACGGGCTTCCAGTGGCTGTTGCCCGCGAAGCTCGCCCCCAAGCCGCCGGCCGACGACGCCGACGCCGAGTAAGCTCACCGCGAGACCCGGCCGCCCGCCCCACCGCGCGGCCGCATCGAGGAGATCGAGCCATGCTGCTAGCCCAGATCACCGATCTGCACATCACGCCGCCGGGCACGCTCGCCTATGGCCAGGTCGATACGGCCGCCTGTCTGGTGCGCGCCATCGACGCCCTGAATGCGCTCGACCCGCGCCCCGATGCCGTGCTCATCACCGGCGATCTCGTCGATGCGGGCGGTCTCGACGAATACCGGCACTTGCGCACGCTGCTCGACCGCCTGGCCATGCCGTGGTATCCGATGGCTGGCAATCACGATGCGCGCGACACCCTGCGCGCCGTCTTCATGGACCGCCTGCCGCTGGCCGATCCCGCTGACTTCATTCATTACGCGTTCGATGTCGGCGAGGTGCGCGTGATCGCGCTCGATACCCTGGATCCCGGCCACGGTTCCGGACGGCTGTGCCCCGCCCGGCTGGCCTGGCTCGAAGCACAACTCGACGCGTGCCCGGAGCGGCCCGTGCTGATCGGCATGCATCATCCGCCGTTTGCCTGCGGCATCGAGTTCATAGACGAGATCCGGCTCGCGCCCGACGACAGCCGCGCGCTCGACGCGCTGCTGCGCCGCCATCCGAACGTGGAGCGCATCGTGTGCGGTCACGTGCATCGTGCGATCAGCGCGCGCTTCGGCGGCACGCTCGCGTGGTGCGCGCCGTCCACGGCGCATCAGGTCGCGCTGCAACTGAGGCACGGCGCGCCCGAGGCGTTCGTCATGGAGCCGCCCGCCTTCGGCCTGCATCTCTGGCGCAAGGAGACGGGACTCGTCACCCATTGCATGAGCGTCGATCAGGGCGGCGGGCCGCAGCCGTTCTAACCGCGGCGAGCGGCCTGCGCGGGGCTTCAGTATCATCGGCGGCTGGCTTCCCGCACCCGCCGACATGTCGACTTCGCCACCGCATCCTCACGATTCACCCTATTCGCGCGCCACGCTGTGGCTGCTCGCGACCATCGCCGGCGTCTCGGTCGCCAACATCTATTTCAACCAGCCGCTGCTCGACGACTTCCGCGCCACCTTCCCGCACAGCGCGTGGCTGATCGGCGCGGTGCCGGCCGCGACCCAGCTCGGCTATGCGCTCGGCATGCTCGTGCTCGCGCCGCTCGGCGACCGTTTCGACCGGCGTCTGCTGATCCTGCTGCAACTCGCGGCGCTCGGCGTCTCGCTCGTGGCCGCGTGCTTTGCGGGCACGCTTGCCGTGCTCATCGCCGCGAGCCTCGCGATCGGCGTGGCGTCGACCATCGCTCAACAGGCCGTGCCCTTCGCCGCCGAACTCGCGCCGGCCGCCGAACGCGGCCACGCGGTCGGCACCGTGATGAGCGGCCTCTTGCTCGGCATTCTGCTGGCGCGCACGGTGTCAGGCTTCGTCGCGCAGTACTTCGGCTGGCGCGCGGTGTTCGGGGCGTCGGTGTTCGCGTGCGTCGCGCTGGCGGGCGTGGTGATCGCGCGCCTGCCGCGCAGCCGCCCCACCTCCACGCTCTCCTACAGCAAGCTGCTCGGCTCGATGTGGCATCTGACGCGCGAGAGCCCCGCGCTGCGTGAAGCGGCGCTTACGGGCGGCGCGCTGTTCGCCGCGTTCAGCATGTTCTGGACCGTGCTCACGCTGCTGCTGGCGGGCGAGCCGTTCCGCATGGGGCCGCAGGCGGCCGGCCTGTTCGGCATCGTCGGCGCGGCGGGCGCGCTCGCCGCGCCGCTTGCGGGCAAGTCGGCCGACCGGCGCGGGCCGCGCGCCGTGATCTCGCTGTGCATCGTGCTGACCGCGCTGTCGTTCGTCGTGTTCGCGTTGTCGGGACGCAGCATCAGCGGGCTCGTGATCGGCGTGATCGTGCTCGATGTCGGCGTGCAGGCCGCGCAGATCTCGAATCAGTCACGCATCTATGCGCTCAGGCCCGACGCGCGCAGCCGCGTCAACACCGTCTACATGGTGGCGTATTTCATCGGCGGCTCGCTGGGTTCGGCGCTCGCGTCGCTCGCCTGGCATACGCTCGGCTGGACCGGCGTCTGCCTCGCCGGGCTCGCGGCCACCGGGCTTGCGGGGCTGAGTCACTGGCGCAGGCGTGCGCGCACGCCGGAGGGTCAGGCGGGGACGCCAAAAGGTCAGACGGATATGCCGAAAGGGCAGACGGAAAGGCCGGAAGGTCAAGCGGAACAGCGCCCGCAATGAGCACCGCTTCAGCCGCGTTCGCGCGCGTAGTCGTGCAGCGCGTCGAGCACGCGATCGAATTCGAGTGACTTGTCGAAGAAGCGATGCACGCCGTATTGAAGGCATCGTTCGCGATAGGCGGGCAGCGCATGATTGGTCAGCACCGCGACGAACGCGTCCCGCAGATAACCCGCGCCGGCTTGCCCGAGCCACGCGAGCACGTCGATGCCGGATCCGCGCTTCAGTTGCAGGTCGACGATCACCGCATCGAAGCGCCGCGCCGACAGCAGTGCGATGGCGTCGTCGGGCGCATCGGCGCAGGCGGCCACGCGCCACGGTCCGAGCGCGTCGATCGCCTCGGTGAGACTGCTGCGGATCAGCGGCGAATCCTCGATCAGCAACACGGCCAGCGGCGTCTGATGCGGCGCTGCGTGCCGTGCCCGGTCGTCGGTGGTGATGTGATTGCCCACGTCGGGCGTCCTCCGGCTGAGACGCGCCGCACTCGGGGCGCGAGGCGCGCGATTCCTTTGCGTGGCGCCTGAACCTGAATGCAGCGCCGCTATTCGATGAGGCCGTTCTTGATCGCGTAATACGTGAGGTCGGCATTGTTTGCCAGCCGCATCTTTTCCAGCACCCGCGCCCGGTATGTGCTCACAGTCTTGACCGAGAGATGCAATTCCTGCGCGATTTCCGTCGGAATCTGCCCGCCCGCGAGCTTGCAGAAGATCTGGAATTCGCGCTCCGAGAGCACTTCGTGCGGCCGTTCCGCGGCGGGCTTGTCGAGCTTGTCGGCCAGCGCGTCGGCGATGTACTCCGACAGATAACGATGCCCGCGCGCCACCGTGCGAATCGCCCGGACGATCTCGTCGGGCGCGGCATCCTTGTTCAGGTAACCGTTCGCGCCCGCCTTGAGCAGGTTGATCGCGTACTGGCTCTCCGGATAGCCCGACAGCATCAGCACGCCCTGCTCCGGCCGGATCTGCTTGATGACGCGCAAGGTGTCGACGCCGTTCTTGTCGGGCATCGCGATGTCGAGCAGGACGACATCGAAGCTTTGCGCGCGTACGAGCGCGATGGCCTCGTCGCCGCTCGCGGCCTCGGCGGCGACTTCCATGTCGGGCTCGTCCGCGACGAACTGGCGAAAACCGCTGCGGACGATTGCGTGATCGTCGGCTATCAGGACTCGAATCATGCGCGCCATCCGTGCTGCCGGACGCTCTGTGTAAAGGTGGAGGCTCATTGTACGCATGCACGACGCCGGACACCGCGCGGGACAAGCCATCCGACGCGGCGCACGACCATCGCCGGCATCAACCGTTGCGGCCTTCCAGCAGATCCGCCATGTCGTCGGCGTGCTCTTCCTCGACGGCGAGAATGTCTTCGAACAGACGACGCGTCGTGACGTCCTTGTCGCCGAGATAGCGAATGATCTCGCGATACGTGTCGATGGCGATCCGTTCGGCAATCAGGTTCTCGCGGATCATGTCGATCAGATCCTTGCCTTCGCTGTACTGCGAATGCGAGCGCGAAGCCAGGCCATCGGGCGCGAAATTCGGCTCGCCACCCAGTTGCACGATGCGCTCGGCGAGCGTGTCGGCGTGTTCCTGTTCCTCGTTTGCGTGCTCGAGGAACTCCTGCGCAACGGCTTCCGAATGGATGCCCTTCGCCATGAAATAGTGGCGCTTGTAGCGCAGCACGCAGACGATCTCGGTGGCCAGCGAATCGTTCAGCAGCTTCAGCACCGTTTCGCGATCGGCGCCATAGCTTGCCGTGACAGGGCCATCGTCCATGTGCTGGCGCGCATCGGCGCGGATCTTGTCCAGGTCGAGCACGAACGGGTCCGACGACGTGTGGGGCGCAGCTTTGACAGCAGACGATTTGGACATGAGGTTCGCTCCTGAGAATGAGTTGAGGGGTCGATGGCTGGAGCAGGACGGCTGTTTTTGCGGAGACCGCATAGCGCCCTGCTATCCAAACACATACGCCGATGCATGCTGCATGCCCGCTCTATCGAATCCGCCGGAAAACGGGCTGTGGCGCGGCGCGGGCGCCGGCCGTCAGGTCCGGAAGACGCCGAGCAGCAAGGTAACGACGAACACCACCAGAAAAATGAAGAACAGGATCTTGGCAATCTCCGCCGCACCCGCCGCGATACCCGTGAAACCGAACACGGCGGCGATGATCGCAATGACGAAGAAGACGGCTGCGTAATGAAGCATGGGACCTCCTCCATGAATGGGTTCAGCGTGATCGGGTTCAGCGGGTCAGGAACAGGCGCCGCTAGTCGACGACTTTTTTCGTGACGACGAACCCCAGCACCAGGAACACGACGCAGAGGATCAGGAACAGCACGAATATGAACTTGGCGATGGCGGCAGCGCCGGCGGCGACGCCCGTGAAGCCGAGCAAACCGGCAATCACGGCCACGATCGCGAAAAACAAGGCCCACTTCAGCATGATCGTTCCCCGTATGAGTGATGACCGGACCATGCTAGTCGCGGCGCCGGGGCCGCGCACTCGGGCTGGCTCCTTTTTTGCTGTGGGAATCCACCGACACATGCTTTCAACGATCTTCGTTTTTTTCGCTCCACGATTTTCTCGATCACGCCATGAGCCAAGTCCCGCCCGCCCTGCCGTCCGAGCTTCTGGAAGACAAGGCGCCGCTCGCCACCGCCGCGCACGATGCGCCCGACAAGCCCGCCCCCGCCGGATTGGCGCGCCGCGCCGCGCGTGTCAATGAATGGATGCGCCGCTATAGCTGGGCCGTGGCGATGACCGTGGCGATCGTCATTACAGTGGGCGGGCTCGTGATCCTGGAGTCGGGACGCATGCGCATCGCCGCCGAGTACGAGACTGCGCTCGACGCGAAGGCTGCGACGGCGCAACTGTCGACGCTGGCCGCCGACATCGCCACGCTCGTCGGCGACGAACGCGGCTTCGCGCTCGATCCGGCCGCCGTCTTCCAGACGCATTTCCGGGATACCGCGAGCCGCGTGCAGCGTACCCTCGCCTCGCTCGACGCGTATTACCGGCGCATCGGCGACGACACCGCGCTCGCGAGCTTCGCGCAAGTTCGCAGTGCCGCCGTCAATGAAATTGCCCAAGGCAGCGCGCGCTTCTCCGCTCAGTCGCAGGACGCCGCCCCTTCCACCAATTCCATCCCTTCCACCAATTCCACCGCGCGCGCGAACACGCTCGCGCTGCCGCCGCCCGACACGAGCGTGACACTCGATGCCGCGCTGGCCCTGCTGCGCCTTAACGAAGATCAGCGTGCGCAGCACGCGCTCGATGCCAGCCGCGCCGACCAGCGCATCTCCACGCTGTGCGTCGGGGCGCTCTGCGCGCTCAATATCGTGTTGTTCCTGCTCCTGTTCCGCAATCTCGGCATCCAGCTCGACAAGCAGGCGCGCGTGCAGAAGGCGCTCATCACGCAGCAGGAAGAACTCGATCAACTGGTCTTCGCGCGCACGCGTCAGCTCGAAGCGCTGGCTTGGCATCTGCAATCCGTCAGCGAGAACGAAAAGACCGAGCTCGCGCGCGAACTGCACGACGAACTCGGCTCGATCCTGACGGCCAGCAAGATGGACGTGGCCTGGGTCCGCGGCAAGCTCAGGGATGCCGAGCCCGCGATGGCCGACAAGCTCACGCGCGCACTCGGCAATCTGGACCAGGGCATTGCGCTGAAGCGTCGCATCATCGAGGACATGCGACCGACCGTGCTGGCCAACTTCGGGCTCGTAACCGCGCTACGCTCGCTCGCCGACGAAGCCGCGCAACGCAATGGCTGGAGTCTTGAACTCGCTCTGCCCGAGGAGGATGTGAAGCTCGGGGAAGCGGTCGAGATCGCGCTGTTCCGTGTCGCGCAGGAGAGCCTCACCAATGCCGCCAAGTACGCGCATGCCAGCGGCATCCGCGTTGCGCTCGCACTCGACGACGAGACGGTGTCGCTCGCGATCCGCGACGACGGCATCGGCATCCGGCCGCAAGATCTGAAGCGTACCCAGACCCATGGGCTGGTGGGCATGCGTCAGCGCGTGTCGGCGCGCGGCGGGCGCTTCGACATCGAACGCGCGAGTCCGCGAGGCACGATGATCAGCGTATCGATGCCGCGGGAGCGGAGGACGGGACAGGTGGATCCGGCCCTCGGCCTGACGCCGCTCGTGTAGGACGATTCCCACTCGAAATGCGGAACGGGACTACAGGAGAATCCCGGCTCTGCCTACAGCCGGTCTGCTGCGCCTTTTTTATGATTGTTTTTACCGGTAGGTCGGGCGCTGAAATTGCTGGGTGCATCTGCCTTGCATCATTTGCCGCTGGCCAGACAGGCGCCTTTCCACCCGACACGATGCGCGATTGCGATTCCTGTCACGCATTTCAACTTCAAGGGGAATACACATGACTCGACTCATCGCACTTTTTCTGCTCGCCGGCACGGCGATGCTCGCAGGTTGCAACACGGTTTCGGGCGCCGGCCAGGACATTTCGAAGGGCGGCCAGGCCATCAGCAATTCCGCCGAAGAACACAAGTAAGCGCCAGACCTACGGTGCGCCGCCGCAGTGCGGCGCCTGCCTCGGCGCGCTGCATAGCGTTAATGTCGTTCCCTGTCGTCCCGCCGCCTTGTGTGGCGGGACTTTTTTTGTTGCGTGATGAACGCGCGTATCGCTCAGCGTGGCCTGCCGGCGTGGATCCACGCCTGCGTCGCCGCCATGATCAGCCGGTAACGCGCGCAGTTGTAGACCTCCAGCTTGTTTAACTCGTCGAGCAACATGGCTCGGAATCCGGGCGCCTGATCCTCGGTAAGGCCCAGTTCATCGATTGCCTGCTGTGCCGGGCGTCCGTCCCGGACCACGCGTCCCACGCGCTCTCTATCCCGCAACGAAAAACCGGCCGCAAGCGACCGGTTCTCCCTGATCCAAACCAACCGTTTAACTTACTGCGTATCCGGCAACTCCCGCACCGGTTGCTGCGTATTCCCGCCCTGCGCCACCAGCAGACGAATCTTCTCCGGAATCAGCTGCGAAAGCGCATTGCCGGAAGGAAGCGTCGTGATCAGCCAGTCCGCGTTGTTGACCAGATCGAACGAAGCCGACGTGTAGACCGGCGTCTTCGATCCCGGCAGCGTCGCGATCAGTTGATAAGTCCCGCCCGACACGTAGATCGAATCTTGCGTCGTTGCAGGCACGGCGTTCTTGTAGGACACGCCGGCCATCGTCGGGCTGACGTTGGCAATGCTCGCGTTCGGCGCGACCAGGTACAGGTCCAGGTTCGGCGCGTTCGTCGATGCGTTGAAGGCCCGCACCCGTGCGCTGCCCGAAAGCAGACCCTTGTCGAAGGGATCGTCGATCACCGCGATCGACGGCAGGAAGCCCGCGTCCGGCAACGCGATCACCGTGTATTCGTGACCCTTCGCTGCGTTGTTGATGCTGGTGTCGGTGGCGAGTTGCGTCGTCGTGTTGACGGCCGCGTAGGAGAAGTTGTGCTGGCCCGTGTCGATGTTCGCGAAGTTGGTTGCCGTCGGGTAGGCCAGGTTCGGCTGGAGGATCTTGCCGTTGTCGTAGAAGTCGACGTTCGGCCCGCCAGGCAGCGCGTGAACGAAATGAACCTGGGGCTGTGTGACGCCGATCTCCTTGCCCAGATCGTCCGAACTGCCGCCGCAAGCGGACAGCACGGAGGCAACGGCGGCGAGCGCGGCTGCGGTGCGGATGAGCTTCATGATTCCACCTTCCTTGTTGTAATCGACCACCTCGTTATGCGGATCGATACGCGCGAACGTCGAAATGTCTACCCCTTCCATCTCGCGGACCGACCTTCTGTTTTCCTTCCTTGCCGGTTTCGGCGGCGCAAGCCAGGCCGCGCATTCCGGTGCCAGCAATGAGCAATGCCCATGCCCCGGGTCGGTGCGCGCGGCTCGCATACGCGATGCGGGCCCTTGCGTGACAAGGCTTCGGGATTAGTTAGAGGAATTGTTCGGAAGAGCCGGGCAGGAACGCGCGTGCGGCTGCCGACTTCACGCGTCGTACCGCACGGAATGGTGGTTTTTACACAATGCAAGCGTTCAGCGCAGCCCGCGCCGGCGGTGATCGAACCAGAACGACAGCCCGACCGACAGCAGGATCACGACGGTGGCAATGACCGTCCAGCGCGTGACGATCTCACCCAGCAGCAGCGCGCCGAGCAGCACGGCCACGACCGGATTCACATACAGGCAACTGGTCGCGACGATCGTGCTGGTATGGCGGATGAGGAAGTTGTAGGCGACATAGGCGACCATCGAACCGATCAGCATCAGGTACAGGAACGAGACGCCCGCGCCGAGGCTGACATGCGTCAGGCGTTCTCCGGCGGCGAAGGCGATGCCCGTCGCAATGAGCCCGCCCAGCCCGATCTGCAGCGCCGTGGACATCAGCAGGTCGGTCGGCTGCGGCAGGCGGCCCGCCAGATGCGCGCCGCCTGCCCAGAAGATCGCGGCGCACAGGATGGCGAGCGTGCCGACCGTGGAACTCGCCGAAGGATCGCCGTGATTCAGCAACACGATGCCGATCAACCCGAGCGCCACCGCGAGCCATTCGCCGCGCGCGACGCTCCGCCCCGACAGCGCGGTGAAGAGGGTTGCAAAGAGCGGCACGGTGGCGACCATCACGGCGGCGGTGCCGGTGCCCACGGTGCCCATGCCGTAGGCCATCATTCCGCTCGACAGACCCTCGAGCAAGGTGCCGACGATCGCCGCATTGCGCACTTCGCGCGCACTGGGCCACACGGCCTTGCGATGCACGGCGAGTGCGAAGAGCCCGACACCCGCGCACAGGTTGCGCAGGCCGCCGAGCAACAGCGGCGGAAACGATTCGAGCGCGAGATGAATGCCGAGATACGTCGAGCCCCACACGAGATAGACGACGGCCAGCGCAAGCACGACCTGCCCCTTGAAGGAGCGCGGCGCACGGAACGGAAAACGATCGGGAAAACTGAATGGCAGGCGCGGCGGCGGAAGCGCGGACATGCGTTACTCCGCGACGGCTGCGCGCCGGATCGATGAAACAAAAACCGGCGAAAGCGCTGCGGCGAAAACCAGACTCAACGGCATGGCGGAACGAGGAAAAGCGGGATAGACGGAGTACGCAGGAAGGTCCGCAAACGCCCCGGGAAAACCCGGAATTTGCGGCGCCCGCCATTATGCAGTAAGCGCCCTGCCCGTTCGAAGGATTTCGCCGATGGTTGCCAAGACGCCACGCCGCGGTGTAATGTCACGGCTGCTAACGCGGGGGTCCTGCGTTGCGCATCGCGGTTTGGCCGGCCTGACAGGGCCGAACCGCTTCGTGCGGCGTGGGTGAGAAATACCCTTTGAACCTGATCTGGATAATGCCAGCGCAGGGAAGCGTTCGGGCTCCATGGCCTGCCGCATCCGGCCACCTCTTCCGAGCCCGTTCCTTTCCATCTCGTTCCTCCTGTCTAGCTCCTGAGTCAGCCCGGGCAGCGTCATCGCTCGTGCTGAAAAAATATCGTCCCTATTGCTTCGCATGGGACGGAAGCAAGCGCGCGAGCGCTCACTTCTGTCACAAGGAGAAACAGCACATGAATGCCAATCCCAAGTTCCTGTCCGAAAACGCCGTCGTCGACGCCGCCGCCATCGCGCCGCTGCCGAACTCGCGCAAGGTCTACGTCACCGGTTCGACGCCCGACATCCGCGTGCCGATGCGCGAAATCAGCCAGTCCGATACCCCCGACGGCTTCGGCGGCGAGAAGAATCCGCCGGTCTACGTGTACGACACGTCCGGCCCGTACACGGACCCGGATGCGAAGATCGACATCCGTTCGGGATTGCCCGCGCTGCGCGGCGCATGGATCGAACAGCGCGGCGACACGGAAGCACTCGCCGGCCTCTCCAGCGACTTCGGCCGCGAGCGCGCCGCCGACGCGAAGACCGCCGAACTGCGTTTTCCCGGCCTGCATCGCCAGCCGCGCCGTGCGCTCGCCGGCAAGAATGTCTCGCAGATGCACTACGCGCGCGCCGGCATCATCACGCCGGAGATGGAATACATCGCGATCCGCGAAAACCAGCGGCGCGCCGAATACCTCGAGAGCCTGAAGCAGAGCGGCCCGAACGGCGAGAAGCTGGCCGCCATGATGGGCCGCCAGCATCCGGGCCAGGCGTTCGGCGCGGCGGCGTTCGGCAAGGACGCGCTGAAGGCGATCACGCCCGAGTTCGTGCGCGAGGAAGTGGCCCGCGGGCGCGCCATCATCCCGGCGAACATCAATCACCCGGAAAGCGAGCCGATGATCATCGGCCGCAATTTCCTCGTGAAGATCAACGCGAATATCGGCAATTCGGCGGTGACGTCGTCAATCGGCGAGGAAGTCGACAAGATGACCTGGGCGATCCGCTGGGGCGGCGACACCGTGATGGACCTCTCCACCGGCAAGCACATCCACGAAACGCGTGAGTGGATCATCCGCAATTCGCCGGTGCCGATCGGCACGGTGCCCATCTACCAGGCGCTCGAAAAGGTCAATGGCCGAGCGGAAGACCTGACCTGGGAAATCTTCCGCGACACGCTCATCGAGCAGGCGGAACAGGGCGTCGACTATTTCACGATCCACGCCGGCGTGCGTCTGCAATACGTGCCGCTGACCGCCAACCGGATGACGGGCATCGTGTCGCGCGGCGGCTCGATCATGGCGAAATGGTGTCTCGCGCATCATCGCGAGAGCTTCATCTACGAGCACTTCGAAGACATCTGCGAAATCATGAAGCAGTACGACGTCTCGTTCTCGCTCGGCGACGGCCTGCGTCCCGGCTCCATCTACGACGCCAACGACGAAGCCCAGCTCGGCGAACTGAAGACGCTCGGCGAACTCACGCAGGTGGCGTGGAAGCACGACGTTCAGGTGATGATCGAAGGTCCGGGCCACGTGCCGATGCAGCTCATCAAGGAGAACATGGATCTCCAGCTGCAATGGTGCGACGAGGCGCCCTTCTACACGCTCGGGCCCTTGACGACGGACATCGCGCCGGGCTATGACCACATCACGTCGGGCATCGGCGCGGCGATGATCGGCTGGTTCGGCACGGCGATGCTGTGCTACGTCACGCCGAAGGAGCATCTCGGCTTGCCGAACAAGGACGACGTCAAGGTAGGCATCATCACCTACAAGCTCGCGGCGCACGCGGCCGATCTGGCCAAGGGTCATCCGGGCGCGCAGGTGCGCGACAACGCGTTGTCCAAGGCGCGTTTCGAATTCCGTTGGGACGACCAGTTCAACCTGGGCCTGGATCCGGACAAGGCGCGCGAATTCCACGATGAAACTCTGCCGAAGGATTCGGCCAAGGTCGCGCACTTCTGCTCGATGTGCGGCCCGCATTTCTGCTCGATGAAGATCACGCAGGACGTGCGCGACTTCGCGGCGAAACAGGGCGTCAGCGAACAGGAAGCGCTGGCGAAAGGCATGGAAACCAAGGCGATCGAATTTGTGAAGAAGGGTTCGGAGATTTATCAGCCGACCTGATGCCCGACGCCTTTCAGTAGCCTACAACGGCCTGACGTGCCTGATGTGCGTCAGGCCGTTTTGATTCGTGCATCCGGGCGCGAGCCTTGTCCTGTAACGTCCGGGCCTCTCCTGACGAATCAGGCACTTTTCCTGCTGATCCAGCGATGAAGCGGTCTGAACCCGCGCGGCCCTGCAGATGCCTGGAAGCCGCACCACCGCCGCTTCACTCAATATCGCATTGGAGAGTCGACATGAAAAACATCAAACAGATCGGCGTCGCTGCAACGGTCGTGGCGCTTCTCGGGGGCCTGACAGCCTGCGGCGACATGAGCACGCGTCAACGGGATACCGCGATCGGCGCAGGCGTCGGCGCGGCGGGCGGCGCCGCCATCGGCGGCAGCGGACTTTCGACGCTCGGCGGCGCAGCCGTCGGCGGCGTCATCGGGAATCAGGTCGGGAAGTAAGCCGGTCTGCGCAAGGCGGCGAAACGCAGTCGTTTCGTCGCCACGTTTCAGATCTGACACAAACGGCCCCGCGAATCCTCTCTCCTCCGACCGCTGGCCGAGCGCAGCGCCGCCGTTCGAGTAAGCTGCTTTATGACGGACCCGCCCGGCTGCAACGCTTCATCATCGATCTACACCGGGCGTTACACACCGTCAGGAGCAGCATCATGGAATTCGCTCGTCTCGTTCTCCGAAGGTCGGCTGCACTGGCGGCCACGGTAGCCGCAACGCTTCTTGGCGGGTGCTACTACGGTTATCCGGCCTATCCTTCCTACCCGGTCGTCAATCCTGTCTACACGCAGCGCGAGTTCACCGTCCCGGCCTCCGGCGCGACAGTTGCCACCGCATCTTCGGCAAGCTTGCCGCCGCAGTACGAGTACGCGATCGGCGCCCCCGATCCGAACTATTACCAGACCTATCCCTACCCGTATCCGTATGCGGGCTACCCTTATTACCCCGCCTATGGCGGCTATCCCGGGTATTACGGGTACGGCTACGCGCCGGTTTCATTCAGCTTCGGCTACTGGGGCGGCGGCGGTTGCTGTTGGGGCCGCGGCTGGCGTGGCGGCGGTTACTACGGCCATGGCTGGCACGGCGGCGGCGGATACGGGCACGGATGGCAAGGCGGCGGCGGCGGCTGGCACGGTGGCGGCGGCGGACACGGCCACTAGATCCGGGCGTCCCGGCGCGGCGAGTGCCGGTACGCGATATCGACTTTGCTCACGAGTAACAAAGCTGCAACATTTTCCGCGCGCTTGACTCGCATCAGCGCATAAGCGGCTTGCGTGCGCTGGACCACTTTCCTTTTCCGTCAAAGACTTGGCGGATATCGCCAGACCTATGGCACGAAACTGGCTAATCGTGTCCCTCATTTGCCGTCGCGCAACGCGGATCAAGGTTGCGAAACATCGGTTCTCGGGAGTCGGACATGATGGCCTTCGTGTTTTTCCTGCTTTGGATGCTGGCTTCGCTCGGCTTGCTGACCATCTGGGTTTTCCGGCAGACGCCCATCGCCCGTCGCGAGGAAGCCGTGCCGAGCGGCGCCGAGGGCTGAGCGCCCGGGCGTCAGCGGCGTCCGTTCATGCGTCGTTCGGCGCGCGCCAGGCCACGTGTCGGGCATGCCTGCGCCCGAAACGCCACAATGCGCACGCATTCACGCCTTGACGCAAACGGATCGCGCCCTATTCTTAGTGAGCGCGTTATGCGCCCGCTTAAGGCTTCGGTGCCGCGCCGATGCGCCCGAAGCGCGGACGCCCGCAGCTTTCGCATCGATGGGACGCGCACGGCGGCGAGCCAGCCCGCCGCTCCCGCTCATGTCCGCCAGGAGACGCGATGTTCCATCAGATCCTCACGCCGATCGCCCATTCGCTGTTTGCATCGTTCATCGTCGCTGCGCTGCCCATCCTGCTCGTGCTCGTGCTGCTCGGTTGGGCGCGCCGCCCCGCCTGGCAGGCCTCGCTCGCGGGTCTCGTGCTGGCGCTGATCATCGCGGTCGCGGGCTGGCACTTCCCGGTCGGACTCGCGCTCGATTCGATCGCGGCAGGCGCCGTCTTCGCACTCTGGCCGGTCATGTGGATCGTGTTCGCCGCCATCCTGCTGTACAACATCGCCCAGCGCTCGGGGCGCTTCGAAGCCTTCCGCCTGTGGATGGTCGACAACCTGCCGAACGACCGGCGCATCGTCCTCGTCGTGATCGGCTTCTCGTTCGGCGCGCTGCTCGAAGGCATCTCCGGCTTCGGCACGCCGATCGCCATCACGAGTTCGCTGCTGATCCTGCTCGGCTTCCCGACGCTCGAAGCCCTCACCTTCACGCTGATATTCAACACCGCCCCGGTCGCCTTCGGCGCGCTCGGCGTGCCGATCACGGTGCTCGGCGCGGTCACGCATCTGCCCACCGACGCTCTCGCGAAAATGGTCGGCCGCCAGTTGCCGCTGTTCGCGCTGTTCCTGCCGTTCTACGTGATCGGCGTGTATGCGGGCTTTCGCAACATGCTGCGCATCTGGCCGGTGCTGCTCGTCTCGGGCGGCAGCTTCGCGCTGACCCAGTTCGTGACCTCCAACTTCATCAGCTATGCACTCACCGACGTGCTGTCCTCGCTCGTCTCGCTGATCCTGACGATCGCTTTCCTGCGCGTGTGGAAGCCGGTTGCGGACGAGCGCTTCGCCGTCAACGTCGACCGCCTGTCCGAGACGCGCGCGACGCTCTCGGGCGGTCACGGCTGGGTGCCGTGGATTGTCGTGTCGGTGGTGGTGATCGTGTGGACGGTGCTGAAGATCTTCCTGATCGGCGACGTCAAGATTGCCTGGCCGGGTCTCGACAAGGCCGTGTTCATCACGCTGTACAACCAGCCCTATGGCGCCATCTGGGACTTCCAGCCGCTCGCGACCGGCACGGCGATCCTGGTGGCGGCGATCATCACCGCGCTGCTGGTGAAACTGCCCGCGCGCGACTTCGGCGCGGCGATCGGCGATACGTGGGTGCAGACGCGCATCGCGATCCTCACGGTGGCGACCATTGTCGGACTGGCTTACCTGATGAACTACTCCGGGATGAACTACACGCTCGGTCTCGGCGTGGCGTCGGTGGGCGCGTTCTTTCCGCTCGTCTCGGCATTCCTCGGCTGGGTCGCGGTCTTCCTGTCGGGCAGCGATACCTCGGGCAATGCGCTGTTCGGTAACCTGCAGGTGGTGGCGGCGAACCAGCTCAATCTCAATCCGGTGCTGATGGCGGCGACCAACTCGTCGGGCGGCGTGATGGGCAAGATGATCTCGCCGCAGAACATCGCGACGGGCGTCGCCACGACCGAACTCAAGGGACGTGAGGGTCTCGTGTTCGCCCGCACCTTCTGGCATTCGATCCTGCTCACCGTGCTGCTGGGCGTGCTCGTGTGGCTGCAGCAGAACGTGCTGACGTGGATGATTCCGCCGCATTGACGGCGGGGGGCCGGTGGGAGTGGCGTCTACCGGTTCTTGCGCTCTCGTCCGGAGGATGTCCGAACGGGTAAGGGCCGGTGTTAGGATGCGCGGACTTTCGTTGCATTCCCGATGTCCGCCCTGCCATGTCCCTCGCCAACCTGCTGCAACTGATCGTGCTCGCCGCCCTGTGGGGCGCGTCGTTCCTGTTCATCCGCGTGGGGGTCGTCGAGTTCGGCGTCGCGCCGCTGATGGCACTGCGAGTCGGCATCGGCGCGTTGTTCCTCGTGGCGATGCTGCTCGCACGACGCCCGCTCGACGCCACCCTGGCGACGCTGCGCCGTTGCGGGTGGCCGTTGCTGATCGTCGGCATCCTCAACTCGGCCGCGCCGTTCTGCCTGTTCGCCTATGCGGAGCTGACGCTTTCGGCCGGCGCGACCTCCGTCATCAATGCGACCACGCCCTTATGGGGCGCGCTGGTGGCGTACCTGTGGCTCAGGGATCGCCTGACGACTGTGCGCACCATCGGCATGGCGATTGGTTTTGCGGGCGTGATGGTGCTCGTGTGGAACCAGATTGCACCGGCGGCGGGCGCCGCCGCCCCTGCCGTGCCGGTGCAAGGCCTGCTCGCGGCAGCCGCGGCGCTGGCAGCGGCCGCGCTCTACGGGGTGGCGGGCAACTTCGCCAAGCGCTATCTGACGGACGTCGATGCGCTCACCAACGCCGCCGGCAGCATGCTCGGCGCCACCGTTACGCTGGCGCCGCTCGCGTTTCTCACCTGGCCGGCCGCGCCGGTGTCCGCGCAGGCCTGGGGCGCGGTGCTGGCGCTGGGCGTCGGCTGCACGGGTATTGCCTACTTCATCTACTTTCATCTGGTCGCCGTCGCCGGTCCCGCCCGCGCGATGACCGTGACCTTCGTCATTCCGCTCTTCGGCATCTTGTGGGGCGCGTGGTTTCTCGGCGAACCCGTCTCGCTCGCGATGATCGCAGGTTGCGGGATCGTGCTCGCGGGCACGGCGCTCGCCACCGGCGCGCTCGGGCGCCTGCCGTTGCGAAGGCGACGCAAGCTCGCGCGGTGAATCAGACTTTTCCTGTGACGCGCGAGCCGCCGAGATGCGCGCGAGTCCGCGTCATCCTTCGCGCCTTGCGCACGGAGCCGCCGCCATGGGAATGTCGTTCGCCGAAATCAAGCACGAGATGCTCAAGATGGTGCCGCCCACCCTCTTTTTCTTCGTGCTGCTGCATGGGGTGATCCTCGTCCGCGCGCTGATGGTGAGGGGCACCGGCATCTCGCTGCCGACCTCGTTCCCGGTCATCGTCGCATCGCTGATTCTCGGCAAGGCCGTGTTGCTCGCCAACATGCTGCCGTTCATCAATCGCTATCCGGAGCGGCCTTTGATCTGGAACGCCGCCTGGAAGACGCTCATCTATACGATCGTCGCGGGGTTGCTGCATTACCTCGAACGTCTGTTCGAGTTCTGGAAGGAGACGCATAGCCTGAGTGCCGCGCATCATGAATTGATCGGGCAGATCAACTGGCCGCAGTTCTGGGCGGTGCAAATCCTGCTCGTGCTGATGATCGGCAACTACTGTGTCTTTGCCGAGCTTGCCCGTGTGATCGGCAAAGACACGATGAAGCGATACTTTCTGGGTCCGCGCGTTGGGCAGCCGCCTGGGTTGAGACGGGGTTGAGACGGGGTTGAGACGGGCCTGGGCAGCTTCGGCGATCTTATTCGCTGCGCACGGGTCCACGGCCTGCCTTGATGGCGCCGCGCTTGACCTTGCCTTCGACGCGCCGGACTTGCGACCCGCGCGTCGGCTTCGTGGCGATGCGTGTGCGCCGCGTGATGCTGACGCTGTGGATGAGTTCGTCGAGCCGGGCGAGCGCCGCCGCGCGGTTCATGTCCTGCGTGCGATGTTCCTGCGACTTGATGACGATGACCCCTTCGCGCGTGATGCGGCTGTCGGAGAGCGCGAGCAGGCGCGCCTTGATGTGTTCCGGCAGCGATGACGCGCGAATATCGAAGCGCAAGTGAATCGCGCTCGACACCTTGTTGACGTTCTGGCCGCCCGCGCCCTGTGCGCGCACGGCGGTCAGTTCGACTTCGTTCGGCGGCACGGCGAGGGTTCCGGTAATCGTCATCGATCCGCTCCTGTGGTGCGGTTCTTTATGAGGGGGTGGGTGCGGTTCATGCCTGCCGGCGCGGCTTTGGGATGGTTCGGATAGCGCATTCAGGCGATTTGCGGTTCAGGCGCCAGCATAGCAAAGCGAGGGGGGGGGCGCTCGTGGGCTTCGCTTGGATTGCTTGTGTTCGCCAGGGCTTCTATGGACTTCCCGTATTCGCGTCGGTTTGCTAGCACTGCCCCGGGCCTGTCAGCAATTTCGTGTTTGAGGCATAACATGCTCACAAGGAGAATTTATGCCTCGCAAACCGAAAACGCAGCCGGCGGATCTGCCGACGATTC